>NZ_JBSGDV010000003.1:192673-889522 GCF_053602555.1 Nonomuraea sp. NPDC004354
GTGAGGGCCGGTCAGATGAGAGCCGGTCAGACCGGAAATGCTCGCCTGCGGATCGGTCGGATGAGAGCCGGTCAGGTGAGGGCCTGTCAGACCCGAAATGCTCGCCTGCGGATCGATCGGGTGAGGGCCGGTCAGATGAGAGCCGGTCAGACCGGAAATGCTCGCCTGCGGATCGGTCGGATGAGAGCCGGTCAGGTGAGGGCCTGTCAGACCCGAGATGCTCGCGTGCGGATCGCTCGGGCACCGGTGAACCGGATGAAGGCGACGCCGACGCCGGCCGATCTGAAACCGGCTGTTCTCGGCCGGGCAGGGCAGCTGCGGGCTCGACAGGGGTGGGTCTGTCGTCGAACGCCCCGCGGGGGGCAGGTGGAGCTCCGCCGGGCAGGGCAGCCGTGGGTTCGGGAGGGGTGAGCCTGTCGTCGAGCGCCCGATGGGGGGCAGGTCGGGTGCCGCGGGGTTGCTCATCGGCGGGTCCTGCAGGCACGGCTGTCTCGGGAGCAGGTGCGGCAGCGGTCGGGCGGGCGGGGGTCGTGGAGGGGGCGAGGGTTGGGTCGGGGGGCCTGGAGGGGTCGGGGGCCTTGGAGAACCCGGGGACCGTGGAGAATCCGGGGGTCGCGGAGGGCGGCGGGGTCATGGAAGGGCCGGAGGCCGGGGCGAAAGAGGTCGGGGAGGGGGCGGAGGCCGGGGAGGGGGCGGGGGTGAGGAGGGTGGCGGCGGTGTGGACGGCGTCGATGTGGGTGACCAGGGCCGCCGCCGACTCGTCGCTCAGTCCCGTCACCGCCGCCGGCAGTCCCGCGCAGATCCGGTCCAGCATCGACTCGGCCACCGCCGCCAGCCCAGCCGCCGAGGTTCCGCGCACGTCGCCGTACCGGTGGGCGCGGGCCATCGCGGGCAGGGCGGCCATGAGGTGGGTGAGGTCGGCGTCCAGCGCCGCCTTCGCCGACAGCGCCGCCAGCACGTCGGGCAGCGCCTCCCACAGGTCCGCCAGCAGGCACCGCTCCACCAGCAGCGTCAGTCCGGCCAACCCGGCCGGATCCGCCTGCCTGGTGAGCCCCGCCCTCCCGCCCGGAGAGACCCGTCCTCCCGGAGACGCCGGCCCTGCCGGAGAGACCCGTCCTCCCGGAGACGCCGGCCCTGCCGGAGAGACCCGTCCACCCGGAGACGCCGATCCACCCGGAGAGACGCCTCCCGGAGACGCCGGACCGGCCGCGTGCGGCGGGATGGTCACGGTTGCGGAACCATCCAGCCCCGCACCGTCCCGTCCCCCGTCGCCCGCCTCGGCGGCGAGGTCGCGGGCGTGGCGGGTGGCGGCCGACTCCACGCTGGTGCCGAGCGCGGCCGCCTCGATGAGCGTCAGGTCGAACTCCGGGCGCCAGGCCAGCCGCCACACCTCTCTGAACGTCCCCTTCCCCCGTGTCTCGGCCGGCCGGCCCCACTCCACGCCGAGCAGCCGCAGCCGGTGCAGCAGGTGGCTGCGCGCGAGGTCGAGCGGCCTGCGCAGGTCGAGGTCGAGCTCCCGCTCCCCCGGCTCGGCATTGAGCCGCACCTTCCTGCGCTGTTCGCGCAGGTCGCGCTGGAGCGGCACCATCGGGGTGCGCTCGCTCACCGTCCCGAGGCGGTCGCTGACCACCATGCGTCGCTGGACCAGCTCGACCAGGAGTTCGTCGCCGTCGCACAGCACGGCCCGCACCGCGTCCGTCACCTCGCCGAGCCCGGCGAGCGGCCGGCCGCGCAGCGCGGCGAGCCCTTCGGCCAGCCGTACCGCCTCGATGACGTGGGCGGAGGAGACGGTCCTGCCCTCTTCGCGCAGGACGTCCGCCGCGGCGGTGAGCCAGCGTTCGACGGGCCGGTCGGGGACGGTGAACAGGTGGTGGTACCAGCCGGGCGAGGTGATGCCCGCGCCGTAGCCGCTCCACGAGGCGAGCCTGCCGTACGTCCACGGGACCCAGGTCAGTTCGGCCTTCACCTTCGGCAGCCCGCGCAGCAGCGCGTTGTCGGCGGTCGCGGACGGCAGCCGGCCGGTCAGGGCGGGGACGTGCCAGGCGCCGCAGACGACCGCGACGCGCTCGAAGCCCTCCTTGATCGCCGCGCGCAGGGATCGGCGCATGTGGGCCTCGCGGCGGGCCTCCCGCTCGCCGGGCCGGTGTCCCTCGCGGACGGCGGTCATGGCCTCGGCGATCGCTTGGAAGGGCGTGTCGCCGCGATGCTCGACGGCGTCCTCCCACCAGCGTTCGGGATCGTCGTAGCCGGCGGCGGCGGCCAGCTCGCCGAGCGGGTCGGTGTGCGCGTCGGTGCCGGGCGCGGCCAGGGTGTGGGCGGCCGGCAGGTCGATGAAGCGGACCGGGATCCCGGCCGCCGTGCCGTACAGGATGGCCTGCCATTCGGGGGAGAACACCGCGAAGGGCCAGAAGACGGCCCTGTCGCCCGCGTGCGCGAGCAGCGCCACGGGCGGCTCCATCTCGGGCGCCAGGGAGACCAGGGCGTCGGCCTCCGGCGGGCCCTCGATGAGGATCGCATCGGGCTCGAGCCTGCGCAGCTCCTCTCGTACGGCACGCGCCGAGCCGGGGCCGTGGTGGCGGATCCCGAGCACCGAGACGGTCGCGGAGACGGTCACGGCACCTCCCGGCAGGCGCGGTAGAAGTCTCGCCAGTCGTCGCGTTCGCGGACCACGGTCTCGAGGTATTCGCGCCACACCACCTGGTCGGACACCGGCTCGCGCACGACCGCGCCGACGATGCCCGCCGCCACGTCGGCGGCGCGCACGACGCCGTCGCCGAAGTGGGCGGCCAGCGCGATGCCGCTGGTCAGCACCGAGATGGCCTCGGCGGTGGACAGGGTGCCGCTGGGCGACTTGAGCTTGGTGCGCCCGTCGTGGGTGACGCCTTCGCGCAGCTCGCGGAAGATGGTCACGACCCGGCGGATCTCGGTGAGGTCGGCGGCGGTCTCCGGGAGTTCGAGCGAGCGGCCGAGCTCGGCGACGCGGCGGGTGACGATGGCGACCTCCTCCTCCGCGCTGGCGGGCACGGGCAGGACGACGGTGTTGAAGCGCCGCCGCAGCGCGCTGGACAGCTCGTTGACGCCCCGGTCGCGGTCGTTGGCGGTGGCGATGAGGTTGAAGCCGCGCCTGGCCTGGATCTCCTGGTTGAGCTCGGGAATGGGCAGCGTCTTCTCCGACAGCACGGTGATCAGCGCGTCCTGGACGTCGGACGGCATCCGGGTGAGCTCCTCGACCCTGGCGATCCTGCCCTCGGCCATCGCTCGCATGATCGGTGAGGGGGTGAGCGCGTCGCGCGAGGGGCCCTCGGCCAGCAGCCTGGCGTAGTTCCAGCCGTAGCGGATCGCCTCTTCGGCGGTGCCGGCCGTGCCCTGCACGAGGAGCGTGGAGTCGCCGCTGATGGCGGCGGCCAGGTGCTCGGATAGCCACGTCTTGGCGGTGCCGGGCACGCCGAGCAGCAGCAGCGCCCGGTCGGTGGCCAGGGTGGCGACGGCGACCTCGACGATGCGGCGCCGGCCGATGTACTTGGGCGTGATGCGGTCGCCGTCGCCCAGCAGGTAGGTGGTGACCGCCCACGGCGACAGCCGCCAGCCGGGCGGCCTGGCCCTGTCGTCCTCCTTGGCCAGCAGCGCCAGCTCCTCGGCGTAGTGGTCTTCGGCGTGCGGTCGCAGAACGGTCGTCACGTGAGCTCCTTCATCATCGCGGCGCGGAATCCCAGCAGGCCGGAGACCTCGCTCAACCCGTCGGCCAGGAAGCGGTCGGCGGGGTCGATCCGCTCGCCTGCCATCCTGGCCAGCTCGTCGAGGTTCCACGGCTGGGTGGCGGCCACCTTTCTGATCTTGGTGAGGACGGCGTGCGTCAGCCCACGCCCCCAGGGCGCCGAGGCGCCGCCCAACACCATGATCATCTGGCCGTCGACGCCGTGCCGCCGCACGAAGTCGGCGGCCACCTCGTCCTGGTCGCCGGGCGGCAGCACGGCCAGCAGGTCGGCCAGCGGATCCCACGCGAACAGCGCCCTGGCCCACACCGGGTCCCGTTGCAGCACGGTGGCCCGCACCCAGCCGGAGCGCACCTCCCGGTCCCACGCGGGGATGGTCATCCTGAGCATCGCCGGGTCCCACATCCGCAGCGGCGCCCTGGAGACGACCTGCTGCAGCCACCAGGCCCGCTCGCCGGTGCCCCGGGGCGGTCTGGCCCTGACGCCGTCGCGCTCCATGCCCGGGTCGCACGCGGCGGGCGGCTCTACGACGATCCTGCCCTCCCGTACGGCCAGGCAGCGGGCGGCGCGCTCGGCCATCCTGGCCGCGAGCCGGGAGCCGGGCAGCCTGGTGAGCAGGTCGGCGGCCTGCTGGCGCACCTCCCTGCGCCGGTCGTCGAGCACGCTCTCGAGGAACGGCTCGTCGGCCATCGACAGCCCCTCGCCCAGCACGGTCAGGAACTCAGCCCGGTCGTCGGGCGTCTCCTTCTCCCACGCCTCCTCCAGCAGCCGCCTGGCCGCCGCGGGATCGCGTGCGCGCAGCTCCCCGAGGTAGGCCATGCGGTCGCCGTGACCGCCGAGCTCCCAGCTCTCGCCCGTCGGCTCGGCCAGCAGGTAGGACCACGCGGGGTTGAGCCCGGCCAGCCACCTGCCGCGCCGTCCCGCCAGGACCCCCAGCGACGGCCTGATCGACCGGTCTCGCGCGCCCTTGTCGAGGAGTTCGGGCAGCAGCCGGGGCGGCACCCTGCGCCCGGTCGCCGCCGCCACGGCCAGCCACTCGGGCAGCAGGCGCGGCTGCTCGCCGGCCAGGATCCTGGCCAGGCGCGCGGCGGCCGCCGCGCCGACCTGTTCCTGGTCCTCCTCGGGCGCGGGCACGGACGCGGGGCCCTCCGGAGGTTCCGGCAGCCGGCCCGCCCTGCGCCGGACCAGCTCGGCGGCGGCGTCGGCCAGCAGGTCGCCGGGGTACGGCCGGCGGTCGGTGCCGACCAGCGCGGCCGACACCAGCTCCTCCCACGCCTCGCTCACAGGATCACCGCCTGCCCCTGCTCGTCCCAGGCGGTCAGCGGCACCAGGCCGCGCGGGGTCCATTCGGCGGCCACGGTCAGCGGCCGGCCGCCCGACACGGCGATCAGCCGCCACGGCGTCTCCAGCCTGGGGTGCAGGCGCAGCCCGCCGAGCCGGCCCGCCGAAGGGACGACGCCCGCCAGGACCAGCGGCCACGACTCGGTCCACGGATCGCCGGCCAGCGCCGCCGCCACCTGCTCGAGCGCCTCCCGCTCGGTCGTGCCGGGCGGGGGCGACGGCGGGCGGGGGCCGTCGTGCCGGGCCGACACCAGCGCCCGCAGCGGGGCGGCGCCCGGGTAGAAGGCCAGGCAGGCGTCGACCACGTCGCCGGTGGCCAGGGAGTCGTCGAGCGCGTGACCCACCGGCGCGAACGTCAGCACCAGCGCCGCCCGCCCCGTGGCCCGGCCCTTCAGCCAGACCCGCCGCGCCACCAGCCGGTCGCGCGTCTCGTCGCGCCTGCCGACCACGTGCCACAGGTCGCGTACGCCCGGCCCGGCCAGCACCTCCTCGCGCGGGATCGGGAAGCCCACCCTGGTGCGGACCGTCCTGGCCAGGTCGCCGGGCAGCTCGCCGGACCTGCGATAGCCGACGGCCAGCAGGTGGAGCAGCGCGTACTCCTCCAGCAGCCGCTCCGGCCAGCCGGCCGCGGCCCTGATCCCGCCAAGCCTCCCCACGGCGCCCGCCACGCCCGGCGCCTGGGCGTCGACCAGCCGCCTGGCCAGCTCCGCCCACTCACGCTCGCCCGCGCCGGCCAGACCGTGGCGCACCTGGTCGGCCAGCCACCGCTCCAGCTCCGACAGCCCGGCCGCCACCCGCGTGTGGCGCGCGCCGGTGGCGGCGTGGCTCGACCGTTCGTTCACCTGCCGCACCCTAGCGACCCCCTCCGACAATTCCGCCACGGATGCGATGATGATCGCCATGTCAGGCGTCGAGTCGGCGGTGATCGCCGCGGGAAAGGCCATCGCGGAGCGGGCGGTGCGCGAGTGGCTGTCCGCCCGTGGCGCCAGGGAGCAGCGTGCCTCGGAGCTGAAGGAGCTCGTGCAGAGCGCGTTCAGGGACCGGATCCTGCGCAGGCGGTTCGACAACCAGGTGGAGGGCATCGCCCTCGCGGTCGAGGACCGGCTGAGGGCTCTGGTCGAGCAGGAGTTCCGCGGCCTGGAGGACCACGACCGCGCCGCGGTGCTGATGGAGGTCGTGGACGGGTTGCGCCGGGCCGACCTGTCCGACGCGGCCGTGCTCGGCGCGGACGGCGACGCCGTACGGCTGGCGGAGCGGGTGCGCGCCGCGCTGCCTCCGCCGAGGCTCGGCGAGGCGCAGGACCGGCTGTACGAGGTGCTGCTGGCCGAGTCGCTGGAGTGCCTGGTCAGGATGATCCAGCAGCTGCCGCAGTTCCTGCCCAGGGCCGCGGCCGAGACCCTGTCCCGGCTGTCGGGCCTGGCCGAGCAGGTGGAGCGGCTGCTGGCGCGCATGCCGGTCCGCACGCTCGAAGCGCCCGAGGGGCGCCAGGACGACGCCGCGTTCGAGCGCCGCTACCTCGACCACGTCAGCCGGGTGCTGGACCAGGTGGAGCTGTTCGGGGTGCGCGTGGAGAGCTTCCGGCCGCGCACCTCGCTCAGCGTCGCCTACATCAGCCTCAGCGTCTCCACGGCCGAGCCGGGGAAGGCCGCGGCCCCGCCGCCGCTCGCCTCGCTGACCGGACGGCACGAGCCCGACCCCGCGACGCTCCGGATCGAGGCGGCGCTCGGCAGGTCGCGGCTGACGCTGCTGCGCGGGGAGGCGGGTTCGGGCAAGAGCACGCTGCTGCGCTGGCTGGCGGTGACGGCGGCGCGCGGCGCCTTCTCCGGCGAGCTGGCCGGGTGGAACGGCTGCGTCCCGCTGATGGTCAAGCTGCGCAGCCACGCCGACGGCCGCCTGCCCGGCCCGGACGCCGTCCTCGACGACGTCGCCCAGGAGATCGCGGGTCTCGCGCCGCGCGCCTGGGCCGAGCGGGTGCTGCTGTCGGGGCGGGGCCTGCTGCTGGTCGACGGGGTCGACGAGCTGCTGGTACGGCACCGCCCCGCCGTACGGCAGTGGCTGTCGAGGATGCTGGCCGCCTACCCGGGCACCAGGGTCGTGGTGACCTCCAGGCCGGCCGCCGCGGAGGGCAGGTGGCTGGCCGACGAGGGCTTCGCCGCCTGCCAGCTCGAACCGATGACGCCCGGCGACCTGCGGGAGCTGGTCCGGCAGTGGCATCTGGCGATGCGCGACTGCCCGAGCCTGCCGTGCGAGCCCGACGAGCTCGACGGGTACGAGGGCGCGCTGCTGGCCCGTCTGGAGAGCAACGCCCACCTGCGCGTGCTGGCCACCACCCCGCTGCTGGCCGGCATGCTGTGCGCGCTCAACCTGGACCGGCGCAAGCAGCTGCCGCGCAGCCGGATGGGCCTGTACGACGCGGTGCTCGGGATGCTGCTCGAACGCCGTGACGCCGAGCGCGGCATCACCGACGACATCGTGCTCGACCCTGAGCAGAAGGTGTGGATCCTGCGGGACCTGGCCTGGCGGCTGGTGTCGATGGGGCGTTCGGAGCTGTCGAAGGCCACGGCGCTGAAGCGGGTGGGGCAGCGGCTGGGCTCCATGACGCGGATGCCGTACCGGGCCGAGGAGGTGGTCGAGCATCTGCTGCGCAGGAGCGGCGTGCTGCGCGAGCCGGTGCCGGGACGGATCGACTTCGCGCACAAGACGGTCCAGGAGTACCTGGCGGCCGGCCAGCTCGCCGACGACGAGGACGTGGAGGCGGCGGTCGAGCGCGCCCACCTCGACCAGTGGCGCGAGGTCGTGATCATGGCGGCCGGGCACGCGACCGGCCGGCTGCGCCACGAGCTGCTGGCCGGGTTGCTCGACCGGGCGGCGCGCGAGCCCCGGCACGCCAGGCGGCTGCGGCTGCTGGTCGCCTCGTGCCTGGAGACCATCCAGGAGATCCCGGTGGAGCTGCGTGACAGGGTCGAGGAGTGCCTGGCCGCGGTGATCCCGCCGCGGAACGAGGACGAGGCGCGGATGCTCGCCGCGGCGGGCGAGGAGATCCTCCGGCGCCTGCCCCGGCCCCTGGAGGGCGTGCCGGACCGGGCCGCCGCGATGGCGGTCAGGACGGCGTGGCTGGTCAACGGCCCGGCGTCGCTGGACCTGCTGGCCGCCTACGCGCCCGACGGCCGCGACTGCGTCAACGAGGCCCTCCAGGAAGGCTGGCGGTTCTACGACCCCGAGGAGTACGCGCGCAGGGTACTGGCGCTGGCCCCCCGGTTGTGGCTGGGGGTCATCGGCGATCCGTGGCTGTTGCCCGGCCTGAGACATCTGGACGTGCAGGACAGCCTGCTGATCACGGCGCCGGTCACGGATCTGGGCTTCCTCGACGGCCTGCGGGAGCTGCGGAGCCTGCAGCTCTACGAGCTGGGCACGGCCGAGCTCGACCCGTTGCGCCGGCTGCCGCTGCTGGAGTCCCTCTTCCTCTTCTTCGAGGGCCTGCCGGCCGTCGACTTCGGCGCCTTCCCCGAGCTGGGCTCGCTGCGGGAGCTGTCGCTGTGGGGGACGGTGAGCGCCGACGGCCTCGGATTCCTCGACCGTTTCGCCGGGTTGCGCAAGCTCGGGCTCGAGGTGCCGGACGGCGGCCTGTCGTCGCTGAGCAGAGCGCTGGAGGCCCTGGCGCTCGACTGCCGCGGCCAGGCGTTCGACCCGCGGTCACTGGCCGGGGTCACCGGGCTGACCACCCTGCTGATCGAGGGCGCCGCGGACATCGCCGGCAGCGTGGCCGAGATCGCCGCGCTCTTCCCCGGCCTGCAGCAGCTCGGCCTGACGGGCACCGCGGGACCCGCCGGCCTCGACGCGCTGGAGCGGCTGCCGCTGTCGTGGCTGGAACTGGGCGGCCCCTGGGTCACCGACCTGGACTGGCTCCCGGACGGACCCAGCGACCTCACGGTCCTGCGGCTCATCGGCACCGCCGTGGCCGACCTGAGGCCACTGGCCGGGACGGACCGGCTGACGCTCCTCTACCTCGAACGCTGCGACCAGGTGAAGGACCTCAGCCCGCTCGCGCGGCTGACCGGGCTGGAGACCCTCCACCTGCGCGACATGCCCGACACCCTCGACCTCGCGCCGCTGGCCGGCCTGGACCACCTGACCGTGCACCGGACCTAGACTCGCCCCATGGAGCTGATGATCTATCCGGACGGCCCCGTCACCGAGGTCGCCGACGAGGCGGAGGCGCTGGCCAGCGGCCTGGAAGGCCAGCTCGTCCTCGACCGCACGCGCTTCCTGCGCCGCGACGTCAGGGGCGACGCCGTCGCCTTCGTCCAGCGCCCGCCGATCGCCGCGGCGCTCGACCTGCTCCCCCACCCCGAGGGCGGCTGGTACCGGCAGACCTGGAAGAGCGCCGTCACCTTCGAACCCGAGGGCTACGACGGGCCGCGGGCCAGCGCGACCGGCATCTACTTCCTCCTCCAGCCGGGCGAGGAGTCGGTGCCGCACATGGTCAGGTCCGACGAGATCTGGCTGTGGCACCGGGGCGGCCCGCTCGCCCTGACCATCGGCGACGAGCAGGTCCTGCTCGGCCCGGCCGTCGAGGAGGGACAAGTCCCGCAGGCCAGGGTGCCCGCCGGGGTGTGGCAGGCCGCGCGTCCCGCGGGTGACGAGGAGGTGCTGGTGAGCTGCGTCGTCTCCCCCGGATTCGAGTTCGCGGATTTCACCGCCTGAAGGCGGTGTTTCCCGCAAGTCGTGCGGAATGATTGGCTTGCGGCAGGAAGAACCACAAGGAGGTCACCGGTGACCCGTCAGATCGTCTCCGTCGTCGGCGGCAAGGAAGCCGCCGCCACCACCACCTACGACTCGACGAACCCCGCCGACACCGCCCAGGTCGTCGCGCGCGTGGGCCTCGCGGACGCGGCCGCCTTCGCCGCGGCCTGCCGTACCGCCAAGGAGGCGCAGCGGGAGTGGGCGCGCACGCCGGCGCCGGTCCGCGGCAGGGTGATCGCCTCGATCGGCCGGCTGGTCGAGGCGAACGCCGAGGCGCTGGCCAGGCTGGTGACCGAGGAGATCGGCAAGCCGTACGCGGAGTCTCTCGGCGAGGTGCGCGAGATCGTCGACACCTGC
Source organism: Nonomuraea sp. NPDC004354 (assembly GCF_053602555.1). Classification (NCBI taxonomy): domain Bacteria; kingdom Bacillati; phylum Actinomycetota; class Actinomycetes; order Streptosporangiales; family Streptosporangiaceae; genus Nonomuraea; species Nonomuraea sp. NPDC004354. Next base: position 202,828 of record NZ_JBSGDV010000003.1, read on the forward strand.
GACTTCTTCCTCGGCGAGGGCCGCAGGCTGTACGGCCAGACCGTGCCGTCGGAGATGCCGGACAAGAACCTGTTCACCTTCCGCAACCCCGTCGGCGTGGCCGCGGTGATCACCGCCGGCAACTTCCCGGTGGCGGTGCCGAGCTGGTACCTGGTGCCCGCGCTGCTGTGCGGCAACGCCGTGGTGTGGAAGCCCGCCGAGTACGCCGCGGCGTCGGCGCACGCGATGTACCAGCTGTTCGCCGCCTCGGGCCTGCCCGACGGCGTGCTCAACGTGGTCTTCGCCGACGGCCGGGAGACCTTCGAGGGGCTGGAGACGGCTCTGGGCGAAGGCACGGTGCAGAAGGTCGGCTTCACCGGCTCCTCCGAGGTCGGCAGGAAGATCGGCGAGCTGTGCGGCCGTCACCTGCAGTCGCCCTGCCTGGAGCTCGGCGGCAAGAACCCCATGGTGATCATGCCGGACGCCGACCTCGACCTGGCCGTCGAGGGCGCGCTGTTCGCCGGCTTCGGTACGGCGGGCCAGCGCTGCACCAGCCTCGGCACCGCCATCGTGCACGAGTCGGTGCACGACGAGTTCGTCGAGCGCTTCGCCAGGGCGCTGGCGACGGCCGAGATCGGCGACCCGAAGGGCGAGGTGCTCGCCGGGCCGCTGCTGGACGGCAAGTTCGCCGACCGGTTCGAGGAGTTCCTGACCTGGGTGCAGCCGCACCACACGGTGCTCACCCCGCAGGGCAGGATCAGCGCCGCCAACCCGCGCGGCTCCTTCACCGGCGACGGCGGCATCTACTACCACCCGACGATCGTCGACGGGGTCAGGCCGGGCGACCGGCTGTTCATGGAGGAGACCTTCGGCCCGATCGTCGGCGTCACCACCTTCAGCACCCTCGACGAGGCGATCGAGCTGGCCAACCTGCCCGGTTACGGCCTGTCCTCCTCGATCTACACCACCGACCCGCGCAGCGCCTTCCGCTTCCGCGAGGGCATCTCGGCGGGCATGGTCAGCGTCAACAACTCCACCAGCGGCGCCGAGGCGCACCTGCCGTTCGGCGGCAACGGCAAGTCCGGCAACGGCAGCCGCCAGTCCGGGATGTGGGTGCTCGACCAGTTCACCCGCTGGCAGGCGATGAACTGGGACCACTCGGGACGGCTGCAGAAGGCCCAGATGGACGTCGCCGAGATCACCCCGGACCTGGAGTTCCGTATCTGAGTTGATCTGGGTCGAAGCTGCGTCAACCCGGGTGTGGAAAAACCACATCCGCTCCTCCGCAGGTCGGTGCCGGGCTGTGTCACGATGACGACGCCTGCGATTACGGGGAGAAACCGATGCGTGACGATCCGATGCTGCCCGCGCCTGTGGCCCGCATGCTGGAGGAGTACCGCCAGCTGCTCGCCGATCACGGAATGACATGGGGCGAACCCCCCATCGCCTATGTCAGGGTCATGAGCCAGTCGCGGTTCGTGGACGTCGGCCCCTTCTGGCGGGAGGCCCGGCGCCAGGCCAGGCAGCAGGCCCCCGGGGCCGGCCCCGCCGAGCTGCAGCGCCTGGAGTGCGAGCTCGACTACGACGAGGTGCTGCGCGGCGCGCTCGGCCCCGTCCCGCCGGAGGGGCTGGCCGTGCTGCGCCTCACACCCGACGGCCACGACCTGCGCGGCCGTACCCGGGCGGTGGTGGGCGGCACGCCGCTGCCGCTCACGCTACTGATCGACAGCGCCTGCGACCACGCGGCGTGGGTGACGGTCGGCGACCAGGAGTACGAGGTGCCCGCCAAGGGCGCGCGCCTGATCGAGCTCGACACGGCGGCCGACGTGCGCGTCGACGGCCGCGGCCTCGACCTGTCCGGCCTGACCAGGAGCGCGCCCAGGGCGGCGCTGCGGCTGCGGGCCGGCTTCCCGTGCCGGTGGAGCGTGTGGAACGCCGACGGCCAGGGCTGGTACCCGCCAGGGGTGCCGCCCAAGCGCGACTTCAACGGCGTGCCGTACTTCCACGGCGACGATCTGATGCTCTTCGTCCCGGCCGAGCCGCTGACGGTCAGGGTGACGCGGGGCATGGAGTACGGCTGGGCGGAGACCTCGCTCACCCCTCCCGAGCACATCGAGACGCTGGTCGAGCTGACCCCCAAGCGCATCTACGACGCCGCGGCCAGAGGCTGGTACGGCGGCGACCTGCACGTCCACCTCAACTACGTCGGCGACCTGGTGGCGCCGCCGCAGTGGGCGGCCGACTCCCAGCACGGCGAGGACCTCCACGTGCTGAGCCTGCTGGCCGCGAACGTCTCCGGCGAGCGGGTGCTGGACAAGGAGGCGCTGGAGCACTGGGCGGGCCAGGACCTGCCGTGGTCGGACGCCACCCACGTGGCCAGGATGGGGGTCGAGCACCGCAACGACCTGTTCGGCCACCTGCACGCCTTCGCGCCGGCGGCCCCGCCGTCGCTCTACGCCACCGGGTTCGCCGGCGCGCCCGACTGGCCGCCGACGACGGAGGCGCTGAGAGAGCTGCGCGAGCTGGGCGCGCTCGTCGGCTACGCGCACGCCTTCCGCGGGCCGACCGAGACCCCCGAGCAGCTGGTCGGCACGCCCGGCTGCACGGCCAGGATGGCGGTCGTCGACGCGGCGCTCGGCCTGGTCGACGGGTTCGAGCTGCTCCACTTCTCCTGCGCCACGGGGTCCGCGCGGGCCTACCGGCGGCTGATCGGCGCGGGCAACCGGCTGGCGGCCGTCGCCGGCACCGACTCGATGCTGACCTACACCAGGCAGCGCATGGAGATGGTGGCCAGCCCCGTCGGCTGGGAGCGCACCTACGCGCGGGTCGAGGGGCCGCTGACCGCGGACTCCTACGCCGACGCCGTACGGCGGGGCCGCACGTTCGCCACCACGGGGCCCTTCCTGGAACTGCTGGTCGACGGACAGGGGCCGGGCGAGACGCTGAACCTCACGCCGGGCCGGACGGTGCGGGTGACGGCCCGGGTGATCGGCCCTGAGGTGGAACGGCTGACCGTGCTGACCGCCGACGGGGAGCTGGCCTCGACGTCGGGCTCGGAGGTGAGCGCGGAGCTGGCCGTGCAGTGGCCGACGTACGTGGTGGCCGTGGCGGAAGGAGGCGCGCATCCCCGCTCGCTCTTCACGCACGTCTACGCGCACACGAGTCCGGTGTACCTCGACGTGGAACATCGGCGGGTGGCCAGGGAGGACGACGTCATGTTCTGCCTGCGGTGGATCGAGCTGCTCGAAGAACTCGTGAGAACGGCGGCCAGATTCGACGAGCAATGGCAGATGGACGATTACCTGAAGGCGATAGAAGAGGCGCGCCGCATTTATCGGGCCCGGCTGGCCATATAGCTTTTCGGCATAACGCAACAACACTCTGCGCATGCATCCGATAACGTTCCGTGCATGCCCTCTCCGGAACACGACACACTCAATCTGCTTTTTCGGTCCCGTCCGGCTTTCGCGGTGGAAATCCTGGCGGACCTTTTCGGAATGGAATCCCTCGACGGCGCCATGGCGCACGTCGCACCCGCGGATTTCAACGACAGGCTCTCGGTCGACTTCCAGGCCGACTCGGTGATCATCGCAGGGCCGCAGCACGACCCTGAGCACGGGATCGTGATCGAGATCCAGCAGGCGATCAACGAGGACAAGCGGGAAACCTGGCCGCGCTACGCCGCCGCCCTGTGGCTGCGGCTGCGCCGACCGGTCACCGTCCTGGCCGTCTGCCCCGACCCCAAGGTGGCCGCCTGGGCGGCCAAGCCCATCGCCACCGGCCTTCCCGGGTTCACCCTCACGCCGCGCGTTCTCGGGCCGGAGGCCATCCCGGCGGTCACCGACCTGTCCTGCGCGATCGAACGACCAGAGCTGGCAGCCATGTCAGTGATGGTCCACGGAGACAGACCGGACGTGGTCGAAGTCTTCCTCGCAGCACTGGAGAAGGTCGATCCCGAACACGCTCCGCAGTACTATGAATACGCATATCGTCTGGCCTCGCCGGCGACCAAGCGCCTCCTGGAGGAGATCATGACGTCCACCACCTGGCCCGTCTACAGCCCGTTCGCCAAGGAGCACTTCTACCGAGGCAAGGAAGTAGGCATGGAGGAGGGCAGGGCACAGGGCCGAGAGGAAGGCCGGGAAGAAGGCCGCGAAGAGGGCCGGGAAGTGGGCCGCGAGGAAGGCATGGCGCGGGGGGAAGCGCATTGTGTGCTCATGCTCCTCGAGCACCATGGCGTAGCCGTTTCCGAGGAGGTCCGTCAGCGCATCCTCAGCTGTAACGACCTGGAACAGCTCGCGCAATGGGTCCTGCGCGCGGGCGCCGTCACCACGACTGACGAGCTCTTCGGCTAATCACCTCCAACCACCTTCCACAGAGCCCATCGCTGTTTCCGGCGTTGGGCTCTTTGCTTTCCGGCAGTGTCGATTTGTTCAGCTCCCTGGAAGGATGTGTATTTCTCCGGGGAGGGAGTCGAGCCATCCGATGAGGGAGGCGCCCTGCCGTTCCATGATGCCGGGGTCGCGCAGGGCGTTGGCCAGCAGGGACATGCCCTGGTAGGCGCCCACCATCGTCAGGGCGAGGCCGTCGGGTTCGGGCAGCCCCAGGTCGCGGAACTGGCGTTCCACCCAGTCCAGGAGGAGCCGGATGACCCGCCCGGCCTCGACGTCCAGGCCGCCCTCGGCGCGCTTGTCCAGCTCGACGGCCAGCGTTCCGGTCGGGCAGCCGTAGCGGGCGGCGAGATCGCGCTGGCTGACCCATGCCGCCACCAGGCCCTTGAGCCGTTCCATGGGATCGGGAAGCTCGTCCAGCCGTCCGATGAGGATCCCCAGCTGCCGGGCGTGCTCGCCGAGCGCGGCCGCGACGAGTTCGTCCTTGGTCTTGAAGTAGTAGTACACGTTGCCGACCGGGACGTCGGCGGCTCGGGCGATGTCGGCGATGGTGGTCCGCTCGGCGCCCTGCTGATGCACGACCCGCGCGGCGGCCGCCATCAGCCGCTGCCGCTTGGCGCTCGCGGCCCGCACCCGGGAACCCTTCGAGTCAGTCACCTGACTCACTATAGGCGCCCGTGGCATGCCGCCAGTATGGGTGGACGAGACGGCGGACTTGAACCTCCAGCAGGGGGAGGCGCGAAGGTGAGGGCATGCACGACGACACGCTCTACTCGATCGGCGACCTGGCCCGGCGCACCGGGCTGACGGTCAAGACCGTCCGGTTCTACTCCGACCGGGGAATCGTGCCGCCCACTGACCGCAGCCCTGCCGGTCACCGTCTGTACGGCATCGACGCCGTCGCCCGCCTGGACCTCGTGCGCACGCTGCGCGACCTGGGGTTGGATCTGCCCACGATCCGCAGGGTCGTCGACCGGGAGGTCTCGCTTCCCGAGGTCGCCGCCATGCACGCCGAGGCGCTGGCGGTGCAGATCCGCACGCTACGGCTGCGGCGGGCGGTGCTGACGGCGGTGGCCAGGCGCGGCTCCACCCCGGAGGAGATGGATCTCATGCACAAGCTGGCCAAGCTGTCCGAGGACGAACGCCACGTCCTGATCGACGACTTCCTCGACACCGTCTTCGGCGGTCTGGAGGCCGCCGCGCCGGAGTTGGCGGGTGTCCGGCGCTCGATGACTCCCGAACTGCCCGACAACCCCGAGGCCGAGCAGGTGGAGGCGTGGGTGGAGTTGGCCGAGCTGTCCCAGGACCCGGGTTTCCGCGCCGGCATGCGCCGGATGGCCGAGGAACATGCGGCCGAGCGCGCCAACGCCGGCGGGCCGGGACCGCGCCGCGATCTCGCCGCTGTCGTCCGGGACCACATCGCGCCGGCCGTGGCGAGCGGCGTCGACCCGGCCTCCCCCGGCGCCGAGCCGATCGTCGGATCGCTCACGGCCCGCTACGCGCGCCTCCTCGGCCGGCCGGACGGGGCCGAGGTCGGGCGGCTGCTGCTGGCGCGGCTGGAGAGCATGAACGATCCTCGCCGGGAGCGATACTCGCGGCTTCTCGCGGTCGTCAACGGCTGGCCGGCGCCGGAAAGCCTGGCGCCGGTGTTCGGCTGGTGCATCCAGGCGCTGCGCGCCCGCGCGGAGCCGTAGCCGACCGCACTCCACAGGGTCGGCCTCCACCTCGATGCGCACCCGGACGAACGGGGAGCAGATCCACCTCGACGCGCGCCCGGACGAACGGCGAGCAGATCCACCTCGACGCGCGCCCGAACGAACGGCGAGCAGATCCACCTCGTGACGGGCGACGGCTTGGCGGGTTTCGTGCCACACTGCCTGCGCGGCGCCGACAGCATCAAGGGGCGAGGGGGAGTGACGCGGATGGGCTTGGCGGTCGAGAGCCGATCGTCCGACTCGCCGTACATCGAGCGGGTGTGGCGGAGCAGCAGCGACGACGTCGGCCGCATGACGTCGGTCGCGACGGCGCGCTTGGATCTGGTCTTCTGGGACCACCGCGGCCAGATCCACGTCGCGGTTCAGGGCCCGGAGTCGAAGGCGAGCACGGCCCCCGTTCCCGAGGACGCCACGTTCTTCGGGATCATCTTCTCGCTCGGCACGTCGATGCCCCATCTTCCGGTCGGCGGACTCGTCGACGGTTCGGTGGAGCTCCCCGATGCGACGCGTAGGTCGTTCCGGCTGAAGGGTTCCGCCTGGCGCCTTCCCGACTACGACAACGCCGAGGAGTTCGTCGGGCGGATGGCACGTGAGGGGGTCCTGGACCGTGACCCGATCGTCGCCGCAGTGCTTCGTGACGGGTCGCCGGAGGTGTCCGAGCGCACCGTCCAGCGGCGCTTCGTGGCGGCGACCGGGCTCACGCGCGGCGCCGTCCGGCAGATCGATCGGGCCAGGCGGGCGGCGGTCCTCATCCAGGAGGGCGTGCCGGCCCATGATGTGATCCACCGGCTCGGGTACTTCGACCAACCGCACCTGGCGCGGTCGCTGGCCCGCTATGTCGGGCGGACCGCCACGCAGTTGCGCGACCGGGACGCGCCGGAGCCGCTGTCGCTTCTGTACAAGACGTGAGCGCCGCTTCCGCCTAGTCTGCCGGTCGCGGGCCACCGTCAGAGGAGGATCGCGCGGCCGGCGTCTGCAGCCGCGACACGTGCGGCGAGCGTGCCTGCCGTACATGCGGCGTAGGTGCCTGCCGCGACATGTGCGGCGGTGCCTGCCGTGGCGCCCTCCTCGTCACCCACGACGACCGAGGAGCAGAGCATATGGGCAGGATCGTTTCGAACTTCTTCATTTCCCTGGACGGCGTGGTCGAGTCGCCGGACCAGTGGCACTTCCCGTACTGGAACGACGAGATGGGCGCCGCGGTCGAAGCGGGCATGCAGCGCGCGGCGGCGTTCCTGATGGGCCGCAGGCTGTACGAAGAGTGGTCCGCGTACTGGACGACGACGGACAACGACCAGGACGCCGCCGCGTTCTTCAACAACGTGCGCAAGTACGTCGTGTCGAACACCCTGGAGAAGGCGGACTGGAACAACACCACCGTCGTCTCCGGTGACGTGGTGGCCGCGCTGCGCGAGGTCAAGGAGCGGACGGACGGCGACATCCAGATGTCCGGCTCGGCGACGACCGTGCGGTGGCTGCTGGCCAACGGGTTGCTCGACGAGCTGAACCTGCTGGTCCACCCGATCGCCGTCGGCCATGGCCGGCGGCTGTTCGAGGACACCCCGACCCACCGGCTGAAGCTCACCAGGTCGGAGACGTTCACGACCGGCGTGCTCAACCTGGGCTACGTTCCGGACGCCGGCTGACTCGCCGGACGCCGTCATGGTGCGGCGCGCACGGGTCCATGCTCGGCCCCCGCCAGGCCGGGCCGAGCCGGGCGGGCCCGGGCCGAACCGGCCGGGACGGGCCGAGGCCGGGGCTGGGATGGGCCGTAGCTGGGACGGGCCGGGGCTGGGGCTGAGGCTAGGCCGGGACGGGCCGAGGCCGGGGCTGGGATGGGCCGTAGCTGGGACGGGCCGGGGCTGGGGCTGAGGCTAGGCCGGGGCTGGGGCCGGGACGGGCCGAGGCCGGGGCTGGGATGGGCTGGGGCTGGGGCTGGGCATGAGGAAAGCCCACCGCTGCCGGAACAGCGGTGGGCTTCTTCATGCTCGACGAACCGGCGCACCGATGCGCGCGGCCGGTCCGAGCCGGAATCCGGGGACCCGCCGGGCCGTCAGACCCGGCCGGTCTGCCGTCGGACCCGGCCGGTCTGCCGTCAGACCTGGCCGGCCTTCTCCAGGGCGGTGCAGCAGGTGTCCACCAGCAGGCGGGTCACCACGTACGGGTCGACGTTGGCGTTCGGGCGACGGTCCTCGATGTAGCCCTTCTTGTCCACCTCGACCTGCCACGGAATGCGCACCGAGGCGCCGCGGTGCGAGACGCCGTAGGTGTACTTGTTCCACGGCGCGGTCTCGTGGTGGCCGGTCAGGCGGGACTCGATGCCGGAGCCGTACTGGGTGACGTGCTCCATCGGCTTGTCGCCCTCGCCGAGCGCCTCGCAGGCGGTGATGATGGCGTCGTAGCCTTCGCGCATCGCCTTGGTGGAGAAGTTGGTGTGGGCGCCGGCGCCGTTCCAGTCGCCGCGGGCGGGCTTGGCGTCGAGCGTGGCCTCCACGCCGAACTCCTCGGCGGTGCGGTAGAGCAGCCAGCGGGCGATCCACAGGTGGTCGGAGACCTCGAGCGGGCCGGCCGGGCCTACCTGGAACTCCCACTGGCCGGGCATGACCTCGGCGTTGATGCCGGAGATGAGCAGGCCGGCGGCCAGGCAGCGGTCGAGGTGCAGCTCGACGATCTCGCGTCCGAAGATCACGTCAGCGCCGACGCCACAGTAGTAGGGGCCCTGCGGGGCGGGGAAGCCACCCTCGGGGAAGCCGAGCGGGCGCGAGCCCTTGAAGAAGGTGTACTCCTGCTCGATGCCGAACCACGACTCCTGCTCGGCGAAACGCTCGGCGATCGGGCGGAGTCGCGCACGGGTGTTGCTGGCGTGCGATTCGCCGTCGGTCTCCTCGACCTCGCACAGGACCAGGATGTTGTCACCGCCGCGGATCGGGTCGGGGCAGGTGAAGACGGGGCGGAGCACACGGTCGGAGGAGTGGCCCACGGCCTGGTTCGTGCTGGAGCCGTCGAAGCCCCACAGCGGCGGGGTGGCGCCGTCGGCAAGGATCTTCGTCTTCGAGCGGAGCAGAGCCGTGGGCTCGGTGCCGTCGATCCAGATGTACTCAGCCTTGATGCTCACGGCGGTCCTTTCGGGGTGTTTCTCAGCCACGCCGAGATTCGCAGTGCGCCGTTTCGCGGTTTTTGCCCGTATGTGAACGGCATGTTAATCGGGGCGAGTGTGAGCAAGGTCACCCGTGGACGGATCGGTCATCAACGACGGCGGAATGAGGACGATGGCGGTGGTGCCGCCGTAGGCGGAGCGCTGCAGGGTGACCTTGATGCCATGACGTACGGCCAGCCGTCCGACGACGAACAGCCCGAGCCTGTCGCTGTCGGCCAGGTCGAACTCGGGCGGGTCGGCCAGGCGCCGGTTGAGCTCGTCGCGTTCGGCGTCGGGCATGCCGAGGCCGCGGTCCTCGATCTCGACGGCGAAGCCGCGGGCCACGAGCTCGCCCGTCACGTTGACCTGGGTGTTGGGCGGGGAGAAGACGGTCGCGTTCTCGACCAGCTCGGCCAGCAGGTGGATGACGTCGGCCGCGGCGCTGCCGGTGAGGGTGCCCTCGGAGATGGGGTGGATGGTGACGCGCAGGTAGTCCTCGACCTCGGCCACCGCACCGCGCACGACGTCGAGCATCTGGACGGGGCGGCGCCACTGGCGTCCCGCGGGCGCGCCGGACAGGATCACCAGACCCTCGGCCTGGCGGCGCATGCGGGTGGTGAGGTGGTCGAGCCGGAACAGGTCACTGAGCTGGTCGGGCTCGGCGGTCTTGCGCTGCATGGCGTCGAGCTGGCCGAGCTGGCGGTGGACGAGCGACTGGTTGCGCCTGGCCAGGTTGCGAAAGACGCGGTTGAGGCCCTGGCGCAGCTCGGCCTGCCCGACGGCGGCCCTGACGGCGGTGCGGCGGACGCTTTCGAAGGCGTTGGCCAGGTCGCGCACCTCCTGGGTGGGGGTCGAGACGGAGATGGGCGAGGAGGTGTCGGCCTCGGCGGTCTGCCCGCTGCGCAGCCGTTCGACGAGCTGCGGCAGCCGTACCTCGGCCACGTCGGTGGCGGCGCCGCGCAGGCCGTCGAGCTCCTCGACCAGGCCGCGGCCCAGCCGTACCGACCAGATGACGGCGACCAGGATGGCGGCGATGCCGAGCACGCCGACGATGCCGATCCTGAGGATGATGCCGCCCGCGGCGTCGTCGGACCTGTTGGTGAGCAGCAGGACGCGGGATTCGAGCAGCTGGTCGAGCCCCGGGCCGAGGCGGGTGACGGTCTGCTGCCACGCGGTCGTGTCGCGCGGCAGCCTGGCGTCCTCGACGATCTCGTGTTCGAGTACGGCCAGCCGCTTGCTGTCGGCGCCCTCGAGCAGCCGCTCGAAGGGGCCGCGCAGCTCGGTGTCGAGCATGGCCACGCCCTCGTTCATGAGCAGCTGCCGGTTCGGCGCGAAGACCTCCATGGCCTCGTACTCGTCGTGTTCGAGCGTGCCCGACATCACCGCGCCGGAGATCATCGCGTCCTCGCGCGACATCAGGTCGCGGGCGTGGGCGATGCGCTGCAGGCCGATCGCCTGCTGGTAGAGCTGCACCCGGGGCACGGTGATGAGCTGGTCGAAGAGGCGGAAGACGGTATCGGTGATGGCGCCGTAGGCCTGGACGGTGTCGAGCCGGTCCGACTGCCTGCCGTCGACCTTCTCGCGGAGCCTGGCCAGGCCCTGGGTGCGCTCCACGACGGCGTCGATGGCGGCGCGCACCTCCGGCGTGGTCACGGTCGAGGCGCGCTCGCCGGTGGCCGTCCCCCGGAACTGCTCGACCGCCTGGTCGGTACGGCGCCGCGCGTCGGCGAGCCTGAGCGCGTCCGGCTGTCCCGCGCTCAGGTAGACGGCCGAATCCCTGCGTTCCTGCTGGAGCGAGGTGACGAGCGTGGCGGCGGGGTCGCCGATCTCCTCGAAGACGGCCGTCGCGGCCGACAGTTCGAAGAAGTCGCCGAGCACGTGCCCCGCCACGAAGGTCCACAGGCCGACGAGGGCCACGATCGGCACGCTGAGCAGCGAGTACAGCTTGAAACGCAGACTTTGGGAGGCCATGGGTCAGGTCATTCCGGTCAGGGGCGAGCCGCCTACCACGGTCGCGACGCAGCGGCCCGCGCCGTGCTCGGCGAGGGTCCGGTAGGGGTTCGCGGTCGAAGGGTCGAGGTCGAACACCGCGAAGTCGGCGCGGTGTCCCGGGGTGAGGCTGCCGATATCGTGCTCCAGGCCCATCGCGCGGGCGCCCCCGACGGTGGCCGCCTCGATCAGCCGCTGGTCGAGGTCGCCGTCGCGGTAGCCCTGCCGTACGGCGAGCTCGCGGAGGGCGGCGACGTCGGCGAGCAGGTCGAGCGAGGGCGAGGACGACAGCGAGTCGGTGCCGACGGCGATGGGGTTGCCTTCGCGCAGCAGCGCTGCCACGTCGGGGCCCGGCAGGCCGAGCACGTGGTTGGAGCGGGGGCAGAGCGCGACGGAGGTCTCGCGTTCGCGCAGCAGCGCGCGGTCCTCGGCGGTGAGGTCCACGCCGTGCGCGATGTGGCAGGTGGGGCCGAGCAGTCCGGTGGAGTCGACGTAGGCGACGGGCGCCAGCCCCGAGCCGCCCTCGCGCAGGAGGGCGAAGTCGAGTCCGAGCTTGGTGATGTACCGCTCGAGCGCGCCCGTGCCGTGGACGGTGAACTCGCGCTCGTGGGCGGACTCGGCCAGGTGGATGTGGATCCGCAGGTCCCGCTGCCACGCCAGCGCCGCCAGGTCGGCCAGCACGCCGGTGTCGAGGGAGTAGGGGGCGTGCGGCGAGACGGCGTCGGCCTTGGCGAGCAGGTCGAGGTAGCGCTCGCGGCCGCCGTCGCGCCAGGAGGTGTCGTTGTCGCCGAGCGCCTCCAGGTAGCGCAGGCCGCCGAGCGGGGTGTCGACGAGCGCCTCCTGGTCGGTGACGATGTCGGCGACGGCGGTGGTGCCGGTGCGCAGGCACTGCCAGGCCCCGTCGGTCGCCCCGGCCGCCCAGTCCCACACGCCGTGCCGGAGGGCGGGGTTCCAGCTGCCGTCCTCGCCGCCGAAGTAGACCCGGTCGAAGACCTCGGCCCACTCCTCGAAGGAGGCGTAGACGCGGCGGCCGACCTCGGCCATGCAGGTGTACTGCAGGTGGGTGTGCGCGTTGACCAGCCCGGCGACGATGATCCCCGGGTAGTGGACCGCGCCCCCGCCGGTGTCGATCGCCTCGATCCTGCCGTCGCGCACCGCGATCCTGCCGTCGCGCACCGGCGGGCCGTCCATGGGCAGCACGAGCGGGGCGCTGAACGTGGTCACGGCACCCATACGACGTCACTCCCGAAGATCTTGTAGCTGAGCAGCGCCACGGTGAGCGCGGCGAAGGAGCCCAGCACCAGGTAGTCGGTCCTGTCGAAGGCCAGCTCGCGCATCCAGGTGCGGTGCTTGGCGCCGAACCCGCGCAGGTCCATGGCGTTGGAGGTGTCCTCGGCGTCGATGAGCGCGTTGACGGTGAGCGGGATGACGATGGGTTTGAGGGACCGGAGGCGTTTGACGGGGTTGCTGGTGCGCGGATGGTCGTAGCCGCGCACGCGCTGGGCGTCGATGATCTCCTGCATGCCGGCCGCCGTGGACGGCAGGAAGCGGAAGGTGAGGTCGACGCCGAAGGCCAGCCGCTGCGACACCTTCAACCTGGCGAAGGTGACCCCGAGATCTCCGGGCGCGACGCAGAAGGCGACCGGAAAGCCCATCATCGCCAGCGACACGAAGCGCACCAGCAGCGTCGCCGAGTACGACAGCGTGGCGGCGGTGACCGCGTTGCCGGTGATCGGCATCGTGAACAGCGTCGGCGCCCCGGTCGTCGTCTCGATCTGCAGGGCGTCGGTGAACACGCTGTTGACCAGCACGGTGATCGTCATCAGCGTGAGGACGAACGCCCAGTTGGCCCTGACCGCCCGCCACGGGATGCCCGCGCTCAGGTAGTAGGCCAGGGCCACCAGGCCGCACAGCAGGATGACCCGCAGGTCGTCGAGGCGCGCCACTGCCACGAGGTAGAACACCGGGACCAGCAGGAGCACGCGCGGATCACGGCGTCCGAGGAAGGAGTCGCCTCCCAGGTAACGTGGCGTGACGTCCATCGGCTACCTGCCGATGCGCTTGGAGATCGGTTCCCAGACCGCGTCGAGCGCGGGTGTGAGAATCAGCGCGACCAGCGTGTTGCTCAGCAGCAGCGGGCCGAAGGCGACGCTCGCCCAGGTCGCGAAGTTCATGTCCTGCAGCCACATGTCGGTGAAGGTAGTGGCGAAGGCGATGAGCATGGCGATCCAGGTGACGACGCCGACGGCGACCAGGCGGACGGCCTCCTTGCGGAGCCGGGAGGCGACGAGGGCGAACAGCACGCCCGCCAGCAGACCGGTCAGGGCGTTGGCCAGGCTCCAGTTCCAGTAGGTGAACGCGCCGTAGCCCTTGATCTGGTCGATGACGATGTTGCCGACCAGGCCGACGAAGAAACCGGCGACCGGGCCGAACCGCATGCCGAAGAACGGGACGAGCGCGAAGGCGGGTCTGATGTCGACGTTCTGGGTGCCGGGGATGGTGAAGCTGATGAGGCCGAGCACCGCGTAGAGCGCTGCGCCGACGGCCGCGAACACCACGACCCTGGAGTTGATCTCCCACAGGGGTGGGCGTGGTGATACTGCCTCTGTACTCATGGGGGGTCGAGTCCTTCCTCACTGGGGGGTCAGGCGCGCTAATTGGAAGGGGTGCGGGATGGTTCCCGTTCCGGGGAGGCGGTCGCGGACGGCTCGGACCAGGCTGGTCGCGCGCAGGCCCGATTCGGCCCACAGCTCCTCGCGGTGGGCCAGCTCGGCGGGGGGCGCGTCCGCGACGATCCGCCCCCCGTCGACGATCACGATCCGGTCGGCCGAGGTGATCGCCAGATCGACGTCGTGGGTGATGAAGTAGACGCTGCGCATGCCGCCGAGCACGCGCTCCATGAACGTCGTGGTGGTGTGCAGGTCCTGCCCGGCGGTCGGCTCGTCGAGGATGAGCGTCTCGGGCCGCATGGCCAGGGCGAGGGCGACGGTGAGGCGGCGCTGCTGGCCGTAGGACAGGGTGTGCGGCGAGCGTCGCATGATGTCGGGCTCGTGGTGCAGCAGCATGGCGGTCAGCGCCGCCTCGGCGGTCTCGGCGATCTGGTCGGCGCTCCACCCCAGGTTGCGGGGGCCGAAGGCGAGCTCCTCGGCGACGGTGGCGGAGAACAGCGCCTGGCTGGGGTTCTGGAAGACGTAGCCGAAGGTGGTGGCCAGGCTCAGCGTCGAGCGCCGGTCGACCGGTTCGCCGTCGACCAGCACCCGGCCGGCGGAGGGCTCGATCAGCCGGACGGCGGCGCGCAGCAGCGTGGACTTGCCCGCGCCGTTGCGGCCCAGCACCGCGATCCGTTCGGCCGCCCCGAGCGCCAGGTCGACCTCGCGCAGGACGGGCCGCGGGCCGTACCCGAGGGTGACCCGCTGGTAGTGCAGCCTGGCCGGGCCGCCGGGGGGCGCGGCGCGTGGCAGGGCGGGCACCTCGGGCAGCTCGTCCGCCCTGGCGACCAGCGCCTCGAAGGGGAGCTTGACGTGCGCGACGGGGGCTTCGCGCAGGAAGCCGGTCACGTCGCCGGTGTAGCGGGGCCGACCGCCCTCCAGGTAGAGCACCTGGGTGGGGCCGAACTCCAGCAGTTCCTCGACCCGGTGCTCGACCACCACGGCCGCGCCGCCGTCGTCGACGAACCGGCGCAGCTCGGTCAGCAGGTGGCGGCTGGCGGCGGGGTCGAGGTTGGCCAGGGGCTCGTCGACCACGACCACCCGTGGCCGCATGACCAGCACGCCCGCGAAGGCCACCATCTGCAGCTCGCCGCCGCTCAGCTCGTGGGTGGCGCGGCCGAGCAGGTGGGTGATGCCGACCCTGGCGGTGACCTCCTCGATGCGGGCGCGGATCTCGGCTCGGGGCAGCCCGAGGTTCTCGGGGCCGAAGGCGAGCTCGGAGAAGACGGTCGCGCCGACGATCTGCTTGTGGGGGTCCTGCAGGAGCGTGCCCACGACGGTGGACAGCTGCCGGATCGTCTGGTCGGCGACGGGCGCGCCGCCGACGTTGACCTGCCCGGTCACCTCGGCCCGGTAGGAGTGCGGGACCAGGCCGTTGACCATGCGCAGCAGCGTGCTCTTGCCGCCTCCCGAGGGGCCGCTGACCAGGGCGAAGTCGCCCGCGGCCACCTGGAGCGAGACGTCGCTGAGCACCTGCAGGCCGGTCGCGCGGTAGCGGACGGCGGCGTCGCGGATGTCGATGATCACTGGTCGAGCTCCAGTCCGAGCGCGTCGAGCTTCAGCCTGGCCACCCGCTCGTCGAGCTCGTCGGGCAGCGGGTGCAGTCCGGGTGTCAGGTCGTGGGTGAGCAGGTGGCCGACGGCGAGGGCCTGCAGCGACAGGGACAGGTCCATGATCTCGATCGGGTTGCCCTCGGCGGCCGCGCAGTTGACGCATTCGCCGTCGGCCAGCAGCCGGTAGGCGCCCGCGACGCCGGGCTCGACCTCGTCGCGCACTCCGCCGGCGACCGCCACGACCGCGCCGGCCCTGAGCGCCTCCAGGTGCTGCCGCCTGATCGTGTACGGCTCGCCGGTCGCGGAGAACACCAGGTCGGCCTCGGCGCACGCGGCGAGGAGCCGGCGCACCTCGTAGCCGTCGTGGAAGGCGCGCAGCGCGGCGAGCGCGTCGACCTCGCTCACGATCACCCGGGCGCCGAGCGCGGCCGCGTAGCGGGCGACGCCCTGGCCGACGTGGCCGTAGCCGGCGACGGCGACGGTCGCTCCGTCGAGGTCGAGGCCGGTCAGGTCGAGGGCGGCCATCACGCACGACTGTCCCGTGCCGTGGACGTTGTCGAACAGGTACTTGGAGCGGGCGTCGTTGACGGCGATGACCGGGATGCGCAAGGGGGTGCGCCGCAGGGCGCGCAGCCCGCTGGTGGTCTCCTCGGCCGCGCCCTTCAGCGTGGCGAGCCGGTTCTCGGCGTGGGCCAGCGTGATGACCCGGGCGCCGTCGTCCACCAGCACGTCGAGCCGCTGGTCGAGCATCCTCCTGGCCAGCTCGTCGTCCTCGGCGCGGCGGGCGTCGGAGCGGGCCAGCACGGCGACGCCCTCGTGGACGAGCGCGGCGGCCACGTCGTCCATGGTCTCCCTGCCGGGACAGGTGACGATGACGTCGGCCCCGGCGTCCCTCAGCGTCAGGGCCAGGTTGGCGGTCTTGGGCTCCAGGACCAGGACCAGGCCGATCCGAACGCCGTGGAGGGACAGCCCCGAGCGCAGCGCGGCCATGACCGGCATGAACCGGCGTGCCCACGCGATCTTCTCCAGCCCCTCGGACCACCGCTCGGGGTGCCTGATGTCGGTTAACACGTCAGGTCCACCACGAACAGGCGGCCCTGCGCCAGGACCCCGTCACGCATCCGCTCGCCGTCGCCCGGCCGGGTGGTCGCCAGGATCGCGCCGGGCCGCAGTGCGGCCCGGTCGACGTCGTCGCCGATCACGAGGTCGGCCTCGGCGAGCGCGGCGCCGGGGTGGGCGCCCATGGCGCGCAGGCGGGAGGCCAGTCCTGGCACGTCGCCCACGATCGATACGCGCTTGCCCGCCATGAGGAGGTTCGTGCGCCGCAGGATGGTCTGGATGACGACCTGGGCGGCAGGTAGCGGGGTCAATGGTCTCCGTCCGAAATCGCAGGTTCCGATTAAAGGGGAGATCAGGGGCTGACGGCAAGGAAGAGAAAGGCCCCGAAAAGCACCAGGTGGACGGTTCCCTGCATGAGTGTCGCTCTTCCCGGGGCGACGGTCAGAGTTGTTATCACCACCGTCAGTGCCAGCAGCACCATCTGGAGCGGTCCAAGGCCGAGGGCGAGACTGTCGCCGGTCAGCAGCGAGACGACTGCGATCGCCGGAATGGTCAGCCCGATGCTCGCCAGAGCGGAGCCGAGCGCGAGGTTGAAGCTGTTCTGCACCCTGTTGCGGGCCGCGGCGCGCACCGCCGCCACCGTCTCTGGCAGCAGGACCAGCAAGGCGATCGCCACGCCGACCGTGGTGCGCGGCGCGCCGATCGCCGCGATGCTCTCCTCGATGGCCGGAGAGACGGTCTTGGCCAGTCCCACGACGCTGACCAGGCAGATCAGCATCAGGCCGAGGCTGATCAGGGCGGTGCGCCCGGTGGGCGGGTCGGCGTGCTCCTCGGACGGGCGCACCCCGCCGCCGGCCTGGACCGGCAGGAAGTAGTCGCGGTGGCGCACGGTCTGCATGAAGACGAACACGCCGTAGAGGACCAGCGAGGCGATGCCCGCGAAGGCCAGCTGCGCGGCCGAGTACGTCGGTCCCGGCGTGGCGAGCGTGAAGTTCGGCAGGACCAGCGCGAGCGTGGCCACGGCGCTCAGCGTCGCCAGCGCGGCGGTGACGCCGTCGACCCTGAACTCCAGCACGTGGTGCTTCAGCGCACCCACCAGCAGGCACAGGCCCATCACGCCGTTGCAGACGATCATGAAGGCGGAGAACACGGTGTCGCGCGCCAGGGACTCAGCACCCGCGCCGCCCGCGCTCATCAGGATGACGATGAGCCCCACCTCGATGACGGTGACGGCGATGGCCAGAATCAGCGTGCCGAACGGCTCCCCCACCCGGTGGGCGACGATCTCCGCGTGGTGCACGGCGGCGATCACGGCGCCGACCAGGGCCAGTGCGACCAGCGCCATGAGCAGGCCGACGGCCGGGCGGCCCCAGGCGAAGGCGAGAACGAGGAAGGCGGCGACAGGCACGATCACGGTCCAACGCAACATCATGCCGATCACCCTATCGGCTTCCCTTGACGGAGTGAGCGCTCACTCCGTACCGTGGGCGATATGACGACAGACACACCCCGGCGCCGCGCCCCCGGCATGACCCCCGAGCGCCGTCGCGCGATGATCGTCGCCGCCGCGCTCCCCCTCGTCGCCGAGCACGGCACCGCCGTGACGACCAGCCAGATAGCCCGGGCCGCCGGCATCGGCGAGGCGACGATCTTCCGCGTGTTCGCCGACAAGGAGGAGCTGCTCGACGCCTGCATGGCCGAGGCGCTCCGCCCCGACCACGCCGTCGAGCAGATCGCCTCGATCCCGATGGACCAGCCGCTCGCCGACCGCCTCACCGAGGCCGCCGACGCGCTCGGCGCCCACCTCGCCCGCATCGGCGCCGTCGCCGGGGCGCTGATGTCCTCGGGCCACCGTCGCGGCGACGCGACCGCCGGCCGGCCCGGCGACCGCGAGCGCTCCATGGACCTCGTCAGGGCAGCGATCGCCGAGCTGTTCGAGCCGGAGGCGGGCGCCCTGCGGGCGAGCGCCGACCAGGTCGCCACCGTCTTCCTCGGCCTGCTGTTCACCGGGGCGCGCACGGGCGACGGCCCCGCCACCGCCGATCTCGTCCAGATCTTCCTCTACGGCGCGCTGCGGGAGGAGCCCTCCTGACCGTCCCGCCCGTCCCCGCCGCCGACGGTCAGGACGCGGCCAGGTGTCCTCGCCGGCATCGTCACCGCTCCCCCGCTCTCCGCCGGCGCGACCGGTGACCGCACCGAGGTCACGTCCCTTCGCTGACCGAGCCGGTGCCGGACACGGTGATCACGGCCTGCGGACCCGCCTCGCCGCAGTCAGGGCCGTTGGGGAAGACGGCCTTCGGCGTGAGGGTCAGGCGCCGCTCCACGACGGTCGCTCCGGCCCGCCCCTCCAGCCGTAGCACCGCGTCCACCCGCGCCTTCGGCAGCTCCGCCAGGTCGCCGAAACCCTGCTTGCCGCCCTTGGGCCCCAGCTCGGCCGTGCAGTCCGTGCCCTCGCAGCTCTGCCGCACGATGCCGCCGGCCGGGTGGAGCTCCACCCTCGTCCGGCGGCAGGAGCCGTTCCAGCATGCCGTCAGCTCGGCCGCCGACACCCGGCCGGCGAGCGGGGCGTCGACGCGTATCGAGATCCCGGCGGGTGCGCCGACCAGCGTGCACGCCCGCTCGGCGGCGCAACCCGGCAGCGCCGTCAGGATGCCCACGGCCGCGACAAGTCTCCTCATGCACCCACTCACGTGCGCCGCGGCCGTGTGGTTCACCCCGGCCTCGTGGCCCGAGCGGAACCCGATACGGTTCTGGGTCGTGATGTCAGCGACGATCCTGGCCAACGGTCCGCGGCGGGGGCGATGAGGAGGTCGACCGCGCTCGAACGGTTCCAGCGCCCCACCCAGGTGATCGCCACCGCGTTCGGGCTCGCCGTCCTGGCGGGCACGCTGTTACTGATGCTGCCCGCGGCCACGACCACGGGCGAGCCGGCCGGCTGGGTCATCGCGGTGTTCACCGCCGCCTCGGCGGTGACCGTGACCGGCATGGCGACCGTCGACACCGAGGGGCACTGGTCGGTGTTCGGCGAGGTGGTGATCGCCGGTCTGATCCAGGTCGGCGGCCTGGGCATCATGACGCTCGCCACCATGTTCACCGTCCTGGTCTCGGGACGCCTCGGCCTGCGCGCCCGCATGCTGGCCCAGGCCGAGTCCAAGGCGCTCGGCACCGCCGACATGCGCAGAGTCGCCCGCAAGGTGCTCTTCTTCAGCCTCGGCTGTGAGGCGGTCATCGCCGTCATCCTCACCCTGCGCTTCCTCCTCGGGTACGGCGAGCCGCTGGGCAGGGCCGTCTACCTGGGTGTCTTCCACGCGATCTCCTCCTTCAACGACGCCGGGTTCGCCCTGTGGAGCGACGGCCTGACGCGCTTCGTCGGCGACCCGTGGATCTGCCTGACGATCGCCGCCGCGGTCATCGTCGGCGGGCTCGGCTACCCGGTCGTCTTCGAGCTGTTCCGCGCGTGGCGGCACCCGGGCCGGTGGACCGTGCTCACCAGGATCACCGTCTGGATGACGGTCGTCCTGCTGGCCGCCGGCACGCTGGCCTTCCTGCTGACCGAGTGGACCAACCCGCGCACGCTCGGCCCGCTCGACGAGCCGGGCAAGCTGCTGGCCGCCTTCTTCGCCGGCGTCATGCCGCGCTCGGCGGGCTTCAACACGCTCGACATCTCCCAGATGCACCCGTCGAGCTGGCTGGTGACCGAAGTCCTGATGTTCATCGGCGGCGGCAGCGCGGGCACGGCGGGCGGCATCAAGGTGACCACCTTCGGCCTGCTGGCCTTCGTCATCTGGGCCGAGTTGCGAGGGGAGTCGAGGGTGAACATCGGGCACCGCCGGCTGCCGGAGTCCGCGCAACGGCAGGCCGTGGCGATCAGCCTGATGGCGGTGGCGTTCGTGACCGTCTCCACCTACATCCTGCTGGTGATCACCCCGCACAGCCTGGACAGGGTGCTGTTCGAGGTGATCGCCGCCTTCGGCACGGCGGGCCTGTCCACCGGCATCACCGCCGACCTGCCGCCCGCGGCGCACCTGCTGCTCGTGCTGCTGATGTTCGTGGGCCGGATCGGGCCGCTCACGCTCGGCTCGGCGCTGGCCCTGAAGGAACGCTCGAGCCGGTACGAACTACCTGAGGAACGGGTCATAGTTGGTTGACATGAGAAACGACCCCGTGGTCGTCATCGGTCTCGGCAGGTTCGGGACCGCGCTCGCGCTCGAGCTCACCAGACGAGGCACCGAGGTGCTGGCCATCGACAGCCGCCCCAAGGTGGTGCAGGCCCTGGCGGGCCAGATCACCCAGATCGCCGCCGCCGACGCCACCGACCCGGAGGCGCTCGCCCAGCTCGGCGTGCCCGACTTCTACCGCGCGGTGGTGGCCATCGGCGGCGACCTGGAGGCCAGCATCCTGACCACCTCGGTGCTGGTCGACATGGAGATCGAGGACATCTGGGCCAAGGCGGTGAGCAGGCAGCACGGCCAGATCCTCAGCCGGATCGGCGCCCACCGCGTGGTGCTGCCCGAACACGACATGGGCGAGCGGGTGGCACACCTGGTCAGCGGGCGGATGCTCGACTACATGCAGGTGGACGCGGGCTTCGCGCTGGCCAAGACGCGGCCGCCGAAGGAGTACGTCGGGATACGGCTCGGCTCGTCGGGGCTGCGCAAGAAGTTCGGGGTGACCGTGGTGGCGGTCAAGAGCCCCGGCGAGGAGTTCACCTACGCCACGGCGGAGACCGAACTCGCCTACGGGGACGTCATCCTCGTCTCGGGCAGGACCGAGAACGTGGAGCGCTTCGCCGAACTCCCCTGAAACCGCAGATGTCGGAAATATCATGATCAATTGGATCATGATCTGCTAGCTTGCTCGCATGCGGGGCGGCTTGACACAACGGGGTAAAGCGTGGCGGCTGTTCGCGGCGGGGGCCGTGATCGCCGCGCTGGGATACGGCACGGTGCTGGGGGACGACGACCTGTTCCCCTTCGGGCCCATGGTGCAGTTCGCGTTCAGCATCCCGCCGGACGGCGAGATCAAGTCGCTGCACCTGCAGGCCGAGACCGTCACCGGCGCGCGGGTCGAGATCCCCATCGAGCCCTACTACGTCGGCATCCGCCGGGCCGAGCTCGAAGGCCAGCTCAGCCGCTACCTCGCCCAGCCCTCGCTGTTACAGAGCCTGGCGGACGCCCACGAGCGCATCCGCCCCAACGATCCCCGGCTCACCCGGCTCATCGTGATCACCAGGGTCGTCACGCTCGAAGACCGCCGTCCCGCGGGGACCAAGGACGTGGAGAGGGTGTCATGGGTGGTGCGCTAGAGCGGTGGTGGTTCGCTCCCGTCCCGGCGCGGCGGGTGCGGATCATGTCGCTGATCGTCTACCTGTTCCTCCCGCTGGACATGATGCTGTTCACCGGCAGCGTCTGGGGCCACGCCGAGAACCCCGCCGGGTACCGGCCCGTGCTGGTGGCCCGTCTGCTGCACCTGCCGGGCGCCTCCCCCGTGCTGGTCTACACGCTGTTCGCCGTCGTGGTGGTGGCGGCGCTGGTGGCGGCGTGGGGAAGGCTGCCGCGCGCGGCCGGATACGTCGTGGCGGCCGGCTACCTGTACTGGGCGCTGCTGGCCATGTCGTACGGCAAGGTCGACCACGACCACCTCGCGCTGGTCGTGGCCCTGTTCGTGCTGCCGACGGCCGCACGGGCGGGTGAGGAGGCGGCCGGGTGGGCGATGCGGTGCGTCCAGATCGCGGTCGCGGCCACCTACTTCCTGTCCGCCTACGCCAAGATCAGGCACGGCGGCTGGGAGTGGCCGAACGGCGCCACCTTCCAGTGGGCGATCTCCAGGCGCGGCACGTTCTTCGGCGAGTTCGTCGCGGCCCTGCCAGGCGCGCTGCTGATCGGGCAGTGGATCGTGCTGCTGGCCGAGACGGCGTCGCCGGTCATGCTGGCGCTGCGCGGCAGGGCGCTCCACGCGGCTGTCGCCTTCTGGGGGCTGTTCCACCTGCTCACCTGGGCGGCGATCACGATCCACTTCCTGCCGCACGTCATCTGCCTGGCGGCCTTCCTACCGCTGGAGCGGGCGACGATCGGCCGGAAGCGCGCACGCGGGGCTGCCACCAGGAAGCCGGTGCCGGTTGTTGGCGACGGCACGGTAGAGCCCGTGGGCTAGCCAGCGCACCGGCGGCACCCGCAGCAGCAGGCCGAGCGGGCTCCACGGCAGTCCCGCGTCGATGAGCAGCTTGGCCACGGCCTGGGCGCCGCCGAAGACGGCGCCCCGCTCGTCCACCCACAGCAGCTCGTACTCGGCCCGCGCCTGGCTCACACCCAGCGCCCGCAGGTCCGCGAACTGCCACGGGATGATCTCCGCCTTCGTCGGCAGCAGCCGTTCGACGAACCTCACGCAGGTGGTGCAGAAGGCGCAGTCGCCGTCGAAGACGAGCAGGGATCTCATGATCCAGACTCTACGCTCCCAGCAGCTTGCGAACCCGGTCGGCCCCCACGGCCAGCAGCAGCGTCGGCAGGCGCGGCCCGGTGTCGCGGCCGACGAGCAGGGTGTAGACCAGGACGAAGAACTCCCGCTGCGCGGCCTTCAGCTCGGGGGTGGCCTTCGCGTCGGCGGGCAGCCCCGCCTGCCGCTTGGGCACGCCGTAGACCAGGTCGGTCAGCCCGTCGAGCGACCAGTGCGCGTCGAGCCCGTCGAGCAGCAGCCGCAGCGACTCGCGCTGTTCCGCACCCAGCGAGGACAGCAGCTCCTCGTCGGGCTCCGGCCTGACGGTGGTGCGCTGCTCGGCGGGCACCTGGGTGGTGACCCAGCGCTGGGCCTTGTCCAGGCGCGGCCGCACCTGGGCGAGGTCGGTGATCGGCGCGGCCGGGTCGAGCTCGCGCAGGATGCGCAGCGTCTGCTCCTCGTCGCCGGTGGTCACGTCGACGATGGAGGCCAGCATCCGGTACGGCACGCGCCGCTCGGTGGCCGCCAGCGGCTGCTCGGCCGTCCGCACCGCCCTGGCGTGGGCGAGCTGGTCGGCGGGCAGCGCCTGCCCCTCGCTCACCTTGCGCTCCAGGGCGTCCCACTCGTCGTAGAGGCGCTGGATCTCCTGGTCGAAGGCGACCTTGAAGGACTGGGCGGGCTTGCGGCGGGCGTACATCCAGCGCAGCAGCGGCGCCTCCATGATCTCCAGCGCGTCGGCCGCGGTCGGCACGCCGCCCTTGGAGCTGCTCATCTTCGCCATGCCGCTGATGCCGACGAAGGCGTAGCGCGGGCCGATGGGCTGCACGCCGTCGAAGATCTCGCCGACCAGGTGGCCGCCGACCTCGAAGGACGAGCCGGGCGAGGTGTGGTCGACGCCCGAGGGCTCGAAGACGACGCCCTCGTAGGCCCAGCGCATCGGCCAGTCGACCTTCCACACCAGCTTGCCGCGGTCGTGGGTGGCCAGCCGTACGGTCTCGCCGAAGCCGCACTCGCAGGTGTAGGCCAGCTCGGTCGTCTCGTCGTCGTAGCCGGTGACGGTGGTCAGGTCGCGCCCGCACAGCGTGCAGTAGGGCTTGTACGGGTAGTAGCCCGCCTCCTCCTCGGCCGCGCCGGAGCCTTCGAGCGCGGCGGCCTCGTCGGCGTCCTTGGCCTTCGGCTTGGCCTTGGTGCGGTAGCGGGCCAGGACGGCGTCGATGCGGTCACGCTCGCGCATCGCGTGGAGGATCTGCTCGCGGTAGGCGCCCGAGGTGTACTGCTTGGTCTGGCTGATGCCGCGGTAGGTGACGCCCAGCCTGGCCAACGCGGAGATCATCGGGGTCTTGAAGTGCTCGGCCCAGTTGGGGTAGGCGCTGCCAGGCGGGGCGGGCACCGAGGTGAGCGGCTTGCCGATGTGCTCGGCCCACGACGGGTCGATGCCCGCGGGCACCTTCCTGAAGCGGTCGTAGTCGTCCCAGGACAGCAGGTGGACGCAGTCGAGGCCGCGCCGCCTGATCTCGTCGGCCACCAGGTGCGGGGTCATGACCTCGCGCAGGTTGCCCAGGTGGATCGGTCCGGACGGGCTGAGCCCCGAGGCGCAGACGATCGTTTTGCCGGGCGCGCGCCGCTCCGACTCGGCGATGACGTCGTCCGCGAGTTGGGAGACCCAGTCGGTCATGGAACAGCCCTTCCATCGAAGTGTGACGCCCCATTCTGACGGAAGAATCGGCGGGTATGGACGCGACCGCGCCAGGCCGCCGGTTCCGTCCGGCCCGGCCGGCCTGCCGCGGGCCGTTCGGAGGCCGTTCGGAGACCGTTCGGAGGCCGTCGCCCTGCGGTTCGGCGCCGGGCGGCGGAGCGCACCCTCGGCGGCGGCCGCCTCGCCGGGCCCGGGTAGAAAGGTGTCCATGACCCACCTCGCGAGCTGGATGGACGCCTACATCCGGGCCTGGCACACCAACGACCCCGACGACATCGGCGCGCTGTTCGCCGACGACGCCGTCTACTTCACCGAGCCCTACGCCGAGCCGTGGCGCGGCAAGGACGCGATCGTCACGCGATGGCTCGAGCGCAAGGACACCGACGGCCCCGCGGCCTTCGAGTACGAGCCCGTCGCCGTCACCGAGGAGGTGGCCGTGGTCAAAGGCGTCACCACCTATCCCGACACCGCCTTCAGCAACCTGTGGCTGGTCAGGCTGGACGCCGGGGGCCGGTGCACGGAGTTCGTCGAGTACTGGATGGAGCAGCCCGCATGAGCCGGCCTGTCGTCTTCGACCTGGACGGCGTGCTCGTCGACTCCGAGCCGGTGTGGGAGGAGGTCCGCAGGGCCTACGTCGCCGCGCACGGCGGCACGTGGCTGCCAGAGACCCAGTCGAGGCTCATGGGCATGAGCACCGGCGAATGGGCCGCCTACCTGGCCGAGCTCGGCGTGCGGCGGTCGCCGGACGAGATCGCGGCGGGCGTGGTCGGGCTGATGGCCGAGCGGTACCGCCACGGCGTCCCCCTCATGCCCGGCGCGAAGGAGGCGGTCGCCCGCCTGGCCGAGCACCGGTCGCTGGGCCTGGCCAGCTCGTCGCCCCGCGCGCTCATCGACGTCGTCCTGGACGCCACGGGGCTCGGCGCGTTCTTCTCCGCGACCGTCTCCACCGAGGAGGTCGCGTACGGCAAGCCCGCGCCCGACGGCTACCTGGAGGCGGCGCGGCGGCTGGGCGCCGACCCGCGCGGCTGCGTGGCTGTCGAGGACTCCAGCAACGGGCTGCGCTCGGCGGCCGCGGCCGGGATGCGGGTGATCGCCGTCCCCCATCCGAGGTACCCGCCCGCGCCCGACGCCCTCGAACTGGCCGCCGCGGTCGTGCCCGCTCTCGGCGATCTCACCCCCGGCCTGGTCGACCGGCTCGGCTGAGCACCCACCGGCGCGGTGGGTGCTCAGAGGCGTTCGTCGGGCCCGCGGCGGCCGTCGTAGCCGAGCAGGCGCATCGCTGTCTCCGGGTCCATGGCCGCGGCCAGCAGCTGGGCGCGGGCGTTGGCCCTGTCACGTTCCTGCTCGGCCCGCTTCTGTCCCGCGCGCACCGCCTTCAGCGCGATGAGCGCCACCCCGATGCCGACGACCACCGCCACCACGACGACGAACAGCACGAGCAGCAGGCCGGGGGACATCGCGCCGACCGCGCTGCCGGTGGCGCCGGTCGCCGCCAGCGCGCCGAACAGCGCGAGGCCGGCGAGCGTGAACAGGCTGCCCACGACCACCCACGCGGTCGCGCCCGAGCGGCGCGCGGGCGGCGGCTCGGCCGTACCGGACGAAGCGGCCAGGAAGGGAGCGGGCATCTGCGGGGCGGTCCCGAACGGCGCCGCCTGGTGACCCGGTGTGGCGGGCGCGCCGGGTTGCGGGGGCTCCCACGGGACGAACTGGGGCCGCCGGTCGTCCGGCACCAGCGCGTTGCCGGGCGAGGGGGCGGCGGCGTCGGCCGGGTCGAGCACCTGCACGTCGTAGGACGGCTCGGCGATCCCGGCCGTGACCTCCACGACGCCGGGCAGGTCGCGCTCGACGCCGCTGTGCTCGCGGTGCGCCCTGGCCGCGTCGCGGTGGTACTCCTCGATCTCCTCGATGAGCGTCTCCGACCGGTAGACGCCGCCGTCCACCAGCGGGCCCTGCCGCCCTTCGAGCACCGCGACGACGTCCTCGCCGTTGAGCGTCTTGTGCGTCTCCAGCGCGTGGGCCAGGCACAGCACCTCGCGCCGGTGCTCGCGCAGCAGTTCCTCGGTCTTCTCCAGCAACCTGACCAGGTTGAACTCGACGCGCTCGCTGAGATGCTCGGGGACGACGCCCTCGCGCGGCGCGGGACTCTGCTCCTGCGCCCCCGGCTGGCCGCGCAGGGCCTTGCCGGCGTGGATGCCGAGCTCCTGCAGCGCGGGCAGGGAGGCGATGCCGGTGCCCATGCCCCAGTGCGACTCCATGAGCCCGACGAGATAGGTCGCCGACATGAGGTCGCCGGAGACGCCGGAGGAGTTGTCGTCGCCGAAGAACATCCGCTCGCCGGCCAGCGAGGCGAGCGAGACCATGATGTCGGCCTCGTGCTCGGACTTCCACCGGGTGAACTGGTCCTCGGGCTTGATCGAGGCGACCATGCCCAGGTAGTCGGCGCCCTTCTCGATGGTGGCGATGTCGATCTCGAGGTGGTAGCGGGTGCGGTAGGCGATCACCGCGTGGCAGGCCTCGTGGACGGCGACCGCGTGCCGTTCCCGCTCGATGTACTCGACGTCCTCGGGCGGGCCGAGCTGCTTGAGCCGCTTGGCGCGCAGCACGTCCGACCAGGTGATGGTCTCGCGGCCGTCGCGGATGGTGGTGATGAGCGCCTCGTTGACCAGGTCCTTGATCGTGGCGCCGGTGGCGTACGGGGTGATCGTGGCCAGCTTGTCGATCTGCTCGTCGGTCAGCTCGTGCTGGACCTTGGCGAAGTAGCCCTGGTAGGTGCGGACCCTGCCCGCCTTGGACGGGTAGCCGACCTTGTAGATGCGGTCGATACGGCCCGGCCGCAGCAGCGCGTCGTCGAGGGCGTCCGGCATGTTGGTCGCCATCATGACCAGGATGCGGTACTTCGGCGGCGGCTTGGGGCGCATGCCGAGGGCGCGCCGTACGAGCCGGTTGAACAGGCCGCGCGGCTTCTTCAGGCCGGACAGCTCGGTGAGCAGCGCCTGCAGCGTGCCCATGTCGCCGCCGCCGTTCATGCCGCCGCCCATGAAGAACCTGCTGTTCTCGGTGTCCGGCGGCGTGACCCTGGTGGACAGGATGGATCTGGACGACTCCGACAGGTAGCCGAATCCGTGGCAGCCGTCGGCGCTGAAGCCCTGCCCGGGCGGGGCCTGCCCGGCCAGGCGGCCGCGGCGGCCGAGGGAGTCGGCCTCGTCGAAGAAGACGATGACGCCGCCGTAGCGCAGGGCGAGCTTGCGCAGCTTCCTGAACAGCGACTTGACCTTCAGCACGCCGATGCCCATGAACATGTTGATGAACGCGCCCGGGTCGACGAAGACGTACGGCTTGCCCGTCTCGCCGGCCACGGCCTCGGCCATCAGCGTCTTACCGGTTCCGGGCGGCCCCCACAGCAACAGACCGCTGGGCACGTAGCCGCCGCGCGCCTCGATGGCGTCCGGCTGCTCCAGGAAGACGATGTTCTCCTTGACGCGCTCGACCACGTGGTCCTGGCCCCACACGTCCCTGAACCTGGTCTTGATGTCGTCGGGGTAGTAGGTCTCGACGCCGCCGCGCGACAGGAACCAGAACAGTCCGACGAACTGGAAGATGACGAAGAAGAACGCGAAGGCCAGCTGGGCGACGTACGGCAGCGCCTGGAAGGCCAGCGCCGGAGCCTGGAACAGGGCCAGGAAGGGGCTGCGGTCGAGCACCGCGCCCAGGACCAGAGCCAGCACGGTGACCCAGAACAGGATCTTGATGATCCTGGCGAGCCTGAACCTCGTCCAGTCGCTGAACCGGCGGTGCGTCCACCGTTCGAAGCCGCCGAAGACGCCCTTGCTCCAGAAGCGGTGGTAGCCGGGCGAGCGCTCGCTGACGAAGAAGTGCACCTGCCGGACGAGTTCGGCGGCCAGCAGGTAGAAGATCCACGGATGGTTGTCCCGGATACGCTGTAATGCGTCGGTGAAGGGCATGATGCCCTCGTAGTCGGCCATCTCCTTCCAGGCGAGCACGAGGAAGGCCAGGCCCAGGCCGAGCATGAACTTGCTGCGATCCCAGAAGGCCATCCGCTTGCGGGTCACGGAGTCGGGATCGTTGGGGCCGCTGCCGGGAGCGCGCAGTCCCTCAGGGTGGGTCGTGGTCACGGTCGCTCCCTCATCCTGGCATCTTGAGCAGCTTGAAGGACTCGGCGATGTTGTCGAACTCGGCGACCCTCTTGCTGAAGCACGCGGCCGTGCAGCGGATCAGCAGCACCGAGACGGTCCCGCCCGTCCGGTCGAGGTAGGCGGTCTGGTCGAAGGTCTGGACGGTGTCGCCGATCAGGTAGTTGAACCGCACGCGCACGCCTCTCGCGCCGTCGCTGAGCACGATCGGCTGGTCGGTGAGCAGCTCGAACCGCGCGAGGGTGGGCTGCTGGCCCGCCTCCATGAGGCGCTGGGTGTAGGCCTGCCGCATCTCCTCCGTCACGGGCAGGATGAAGTCGCGCATCGTGTTGAGCGAGACCACGTTCCGCTGCGGTTCGGTCAGCCGGTGGACGGTGGAGTAGACGAACGGGTCCTGGGAACCCAGCAGGTGGTCCACGGCCGGTTCGGGGGCCTGGTCGAAGGCGGTCGACCAGACCAGCTGCTTGCGCAGTTTCGCCGTCTCGGACTCGGGATGGTCGCCGCTGAGCAGGAGATCGATCTTCGTGGAGTCGATCTTCGAGAACGAGGAGGGCACCTTGAAGTAGGTGGTGCCTTCCCTGTCGCGCACGTAGGTGTACTCCGCCTGACCGCAGGCGGCGACTCCGGCCGTCAGCACGGCCGTGACCGTGGCCGTGCTGACGGCCGCTTTCATCCAAGCCCGTGTCTTTTTCACCAGGGCTTACCTCCGCGTTACCCGCCAACGCCTTGGTTGTGCCCGTTTTTGGCGGCTAATCTCCTCTTCCGGCCCCAGAAGTCTTGACCAAAGCGCAGCCGACTATTGGCTGTGTTTGTTATAGATCGCTGAGACGCGCGGAGAAAGTCCGGATCAAGACCTACTCGCCCATCTCTACCCTGCTGCAACGTTTGCGCAACCAGGGAACGGCCAAGATGTCTTGCCGAAGGGCCTATCTCTTCGCGCCGGACTGGCGAAGGATAAGGAGCTTCGGACCCCCCTCCCGCCTCGCTCGGAGCGCGACATGAACGAACCGATCAACTTCGCCATGACCGTGGAGCACCTGTTCGCCGAGGTGTGGGCGCGCGAGGCGATCAGCGACCGCGACCGCCGGCTGCTGCTCATCGGCCTGCTCGTCGGACAGGGGCTCGACCAGGCGG
This sequence comes from Nonomuraea sp. NPDC004354, assembly GCF_053602555.1. Classification (NCBI taxonomy): domain Bacteria; kingdom Bacillati; phylum Actinomycetota; class Actinomycetes; order Streptosporangiales; family Streptosporangiaceae; genus Nonomuraea; species Nonomuraea sp. NPDC004354. Next base: position 232,771 of record NZ_JBSGDV010000003.1, read on the forward strand.
TCGAGATCCAGCTGGAGACCGCGTTGCGCACCGGCGACCTGAGCGCGGAGGAGCTGAGGGAGACGGTCGTCTTCCTGACCCACTACGCGGGATGGGCGCGCGGGGCGCGGCTCAACGCCCAGGTGGAGGACCTGATCGAGCGCGTGGTCATGGGCTGATCGTCGCCGCGGCCGTCGCGCCCAGCTCCCAGCACGCCTCCAGGTCCGCCTTGGTGACCGCGCCGATCACCACGACGGGCGCCGCGACCGGCTCCCAGCCGAGACCACGCGTGATCGACTCCACGCCGCGCACCGCCCCCGTGGCGTCGTTGTTGCCGTGCACGTACAGCCCGTACGGCAGGCGCCGCGTCTCCTCCAGGCACGGGTAGTAGATCGTGTCGAAGAAGTGCTTGAGCGCCCCGCTCATGTAGCCGATGTTGGCGGGGGTGCCGAGGATGAGCGCGTCGGCGGCGAACACGTCGGCGGCGGTGGCGTTGAGTGCGGCCCTGGTGACCACTTCGACACCCTGGATCTCGTCGGTCGTCGCGCCCTCGCGCACCTTCTCCAGCAGCTCGTGCGTGGCCGGTGAGGCGGTGTGGTGGACGATCAGCAGCCGGCTCACGACGCCGCCCGCACCTGGTAGAGCCCGCCCTGGAGGCTGAGGGCGTAGAGCTCGCCGTCGTGGCCCTGCCCGAACGACGACAGCTGCTCGACCCTGCCGACCTCGATGCCGTGCGCCGGGTCGCTCACGGGCGCGGCCTTGACCCATCCGGCGCAGAAGTCGCCGTACAGGAAGTGGCCGGCCAGCCCGGGGATCCGGGCACCCCGGTAGACGTGGCCCGCGATGACCGAGCAGGTCCCGTCCTGCCCGAGGGGATAGGTGATGACCGGCTTGACGGCTCCGGCGGCCCGCACGCCGGTGTCGAAGGGATGCCCGCCCTCGAAGGCGTTCCAGCCGTAGTTGCGGCCGCCCTTGCCGCTCGGCTCGTGGTCGACCTCCTCCCAGGCGTTCTGGCCGACGTCGCCGATCCACAGGTCGCCGGTCCTGCTGTCGAAGCTGAAGCGCCACGGGTTGCGCAGGCCGTACGCCCAGATCTCCGGCCTGGCCCCGCCGCGGCCGGTGAACGGGTTGTCCGGGGGAACCCGGTAGGGCGTGCCGCGCGGGTCGATGCGCAGGATCTTGCCCAGCCAGGTGCCCAGGTTCTGGCCGTTGCCCTGCGGGTCTCCCCCGCCGCCGCCGTCGCCGAGGCCGATGTAGAGGTAGCCGTCGGGGCCGAAGGCGAGCTGCCCGCCGTTGTGGTTGGCGTACGGCTGGTCCTGGGTGAGCACGTCGCGCCGCCCGCCGGCCCTGCGGCCGTCGAAGGCCCACTCGGTGACGTGGGTACGGCCCGCGGCGTCGGTCCAGTCGAGGTAGAGCCACCTGCCGGTCGGATGGAAGGCCACGCCGAGCAGGCCCTGCTCGTTGCCGTCGCTGACCTCGCCGGACAGGTCGACGATCACCTGCTGGCGGCCGTCGACGAGCGCGCGCAGCCGGCCGCTCTGCTCGGCGACGTAGAGCGCCTCGTCGCCCTCGCGCACGGCGAAGGCCACGGGCTTGTCGAACCGGGCGATCTCGGCGAACTCCAGCCTCGCGGGCACCGGCCGCCCAGACGCCGCCCGGTCCGGCGCCGTGGTCACCGCCCCCGCCGAGGGCCGGACGGGCTGTCCCGCCTCGGGGCGGGCAGGCTCCCGCCCTGCCGGCTGGGTGGCCGAGCAGGCGGTCAGCACCGCGACCAGGGCGATGGCGGCAAGCGCGGGGCGCACGCTGCCGATCCTCTCATGCGATCTCGTCACGGTGCCTGTACGCGCCGGGGCCGGGAAAGGTTCGGCGCAGGCGGCGGCCCTGCCCTGGCGCGCGTGCCCGGCCGTGTGATCGTGATCGTCGGCGCGCCGCCGGGAGCGGGCGGGGCGGGCGTTACGCTGGCCGTATGCCTACCGCACTGATCACGGGCGCGACCGCCGGCATCGGCGCGGCCTTCGCCCGCCGCCTTGCCGCCGACGGCTTCTCGCTGGTCCTGGTCTCCCGCGACGAGACCCGGCTCGCCGAGGCCGCCGAACGGCTCAAGCAGAAGTACGGCGTCGCCGTCGACGTCCTGCCCGCCGACCTGGCCACCGACGACGGGCTGGAGCGCGTCGAGGCCCGCCTGCGCGAAGGCGTCGACTGCCTGGTCAACAACGCGGGCTTCGGCCACCCCGGCCACTTCCTCGAGGTGCCGCTCGAGGACGAGGTGCGCATGCTGAAGGTGCACTGCGAGGCCGTGCTCAGGTTCACGCTCGCGGCCCTGCCGGGCATGCGGGCGCGCGGCAGGGGCGCCGTGATCAACGTCGCCTCGGTGGCGGCCTTCTTCACCCGGGGCACCTACAGCGCCTCCAAGGCGTGGGTGGTCAACTTCAGCGAGTCGACGGCCGCCGAGGTGGGCGACCCGAAGATCCGGATCATGGCGTTGTGCCCCGGCTTCGTGCGCACCGAGTTCCACCAGCGGGCCTCGATGGACGTCTCCGGCATCCCCGGCTTCCTCTGGCTGCAGGCCGACGCCGTGGTGAACGAGGCGATGCGCGACCTGGCGCTCGGCAGGACGGTCTCCATCCCCGACCTTCGCTACAAGGCGATCGTGGCGGTGGGCAGGCTCATCCCGCGCGGGCTGACCCACCGGATCTCCGCCATGATCGGCCGCAAGTAGCCCGGCGCTCCCCCCGCCTCCGGAACACGGGGAGCGGACCCCGCGAAGACGATCCCCCCGCCGCGGGAGGGGGTCGCGGCGGGGGGATGCTCGGAAGAGGCGTGCTCTAGCGGTTGGCCTCGTGGCCGATCGCCAGGCCGCTCGCGGCGTCGAAGAAGTGCAGGTTGTGGGTGTCGACGACCAGCTCGATCGACTGGCCGGGACGCACGTGGCTGCGGGCGTTGACGCGGGCAGTCCACAGCGACTTGTCGCCGGACAGCGGCAGCGTGGCTTCCTCGTCGTCACCGGTGTCCTGGGCGGCCACGGTGTCCTTGTGCTCGACCGGCGGGGCGTCGATCAGGAACAGGACGTTGATCTCGGAGCCGAGCTCCTCGGTGACCTCCGCCTTGACGGGCAGGGTGGCCCAGCCGTTGGCGTGGCTGCCGGCGGCGCTGGAGTCCTCGAAGTCGGAGGGCCGGATGCCGAGGATGACCTTCTTGCCGATGTACTGGTCGAGGCCCGGCTTGTCGGAGAAGGTCGACTCGGGGATGGCCAGCTTGTAGCCGGCGAAGGCCACCGCGGCGCCGCCGTCGCGGACCAGCTCGGCGGTGACGAAGTTCATCGAGGGCGAGCCCATGAAGCCGGCGACGAACAGGTTGACGGGCTTGTCGAACAGGTTCTGCGGGGTGTCGACCTGCTGGAGCAGGCCGTCGCGCAGGACGCAGACGCGGTCGCCGAGGGTCATGGCCTCGACCTGGTCGTGCGTGACGTAGACGGTGGTGACGCCGAGGCGCTCGTGCATCTGGTTGAGCGAGGCGCGCATGGAGACGCGGAGCTTGGCGTCGAGGTTGGACAGCGGCTCGTCCATGAGGAAGGCCTGCGGCTCGCGGACGATGGCGCGGCCCATCGCGACACGCTGGCGCTGACCACCGGACAGGGCGGCCGGCTTGCGCTTGAGGTAGGTCTCGAGGCCCAGCATCTTGGCGGCCTCGTTGACGCGCTTCTGGATCTCCGGCTTGGGCATCTTGCGGAGCTTCAGACCGAAGGCGAGGTTCTCCTCGACGGTCATGTGGGGGTAGAGCGCGTAGTTCTGGAAGACCATCGCGATGTCGCGGTCCTTCGGCGGCAGGTGGTTGACCACCTTGTCGCCGATGGCGATCTCGCCGCCGCTGATGTCCTCGAGTCCGGCGATCATCCGCAGCGCGGTCGACTTGCCGCAGCCGGAGGGGCCGACCAGAACCATGAACTCCCCATCCTTGATCTCAAGGTTGAGTGCGTTCACGGCCTTCACGCCACCGGCGTAGATCTTGTCGACGTTTGTCAGAACGATGGATGCCATGACAGTCCTTCGCGCAGCGGGCCGGAACCCGGACGTATGTGGGGGACACCACTCACCGTGGATACGTTTTCATGCATCTCACCCGAAAGGGGGAACCCTGTCAAGAGACCAGGCGATGTTACCCATTCGAGCTGGAAAGCTTCCGGAATGAGTGGTGGAATCGTTTCCATGAAGCGCACCACCATCAAGGACGTGGCGGAGGCCGCCGGCGTCGGCGTGGCCACGGTCTCCCGGGTGCTGTCCGGTGGATCGGCCAGCCAGGAGACCCGCGAGCGGGTGCTCGCGGTGGCCGCGCATCTCGACTACCGCCCCAGCGCGGTGGGCCGCAACCTGCGCCAGCAGCGCGCCGGCGGCATCGGCCTGCTGGTTCCCGACCTGACCGACACCCTGTACGGCAGGCTCGCCGAGGGCGTGCTCGCCTGCGCCCGCTCGGCGGGCGAGCCCGTCGTGGTCGGCTCGACGGGCGACGACCCCGAGCAGGAGGCCGAGCTCATCGGCATGCTGCTGGAGCAGAGCGTCGACCGGGTGATCGCCGTGCCCTCGGGAGACGCCGAGGCGTGGGGCCCGGCGATCAGGGCGGGCATGACGGTGGTGTTCGTCGGCGAGCAGCCCCAGGAGGACGAGCCGTCCGACGAGCCGCTCGACGACCTGCTGATGCTCGACGGCCTGCGGACACCGCCCCGTCCCGACAGCGCCATCCCCGCCGTCCTGGCCGACGACCGCTCCGGTGTGCGTACGGCGGTGCAGTACCTCAAGGGCCTCGGCCATCGCCGCATCGCCTACCTCGGCGGCCCTGGGCGCGCCCGCCGGGTGGCCGCCTTCCGGGAGGCGATGGGCACGCTGGCGGACGAGGAGCTGATCGTCTCCGCCGGCGGCAGCCGCGACTCGGCCTACGCCGCCGCCTCGGGGCTGCTGCAGAGCCGGGGCGACGTCACCGCGCTGGTGGCCGGCGGCAGCGCGCTGGGCGAGGCGGCCGTGCTGACCGCGCGGGAGCTCGGCCTGCGCATCCCGGGCGACCTGTCGCTGGTGATGTACGACGACGTGCCGTGGGCCGAGCTGTGCTCGCCCCCGCTGACGGTGATCGCCCAGCCGGGCCAGGATCTCGGCTACCGGGCGGCCGAGCTGGTGCTCAGGTCGGGCGCCAGGCGCCCGCGCAGCGTGCTGCTGCCCACCGAGCTCATCGTGCGTGGGAGCTGCGGGCCTCGCCGGTGAGGTACACCCAGGCGCCCTCGTGCCGGGTGAACCTGCTGACCTCGCGCATCTCCCCCGCCCTGCCGGCCTGGCTGTAGCGGGCCCGGAACTCGACCGTCCCCTCGGTGTCGCCGGCCCCGCCGCCGCTCGTGCTCACGATCGACAGCCGCTTCCACCGCAGGTACGGCTCGAAGGTGATCTCGGCGGGCCTGGTCGACGGGTGCCAGCTGCTGAGCAGGTAGGCGGCGTCGCCCACCGCGAAGGCGCTGAAACGGGAGCGCATGAGCTGCTCGGCGGTCTCGGCCGCCGCCGCCCCGCGGTGCAGCCGCCCGCAGCAGTCCTCGTAGGCCGCGGGCAGCCCGCACGGGCAGGTCCGCCCACTCACAGGAGCTTCTCGATCGCGGCGGTGACGGCGGGGTCGGACGGCTCGGTGCGCGGCCTGAACCTGGCCACCACCGTCCCCTCGCGGTCGACGAGGAACTTCTCGAAGTTCCACTGGATGTCGCCGGCCTCGCCGTCGGCGTCGGGCGTGGCGGTGAGCGGGCCGTAGAGCGGGTGCCGGTCGGCGCCGTTGACGTCGGCCTTCTCCAGCAGCGGGAAGTCGACGCCGTAGGTGGTGGAGCAGAACTCCTGGATCTCCTCGGCCGTGCCGGGCTCCTGGCCCATGAACTGGTTGCACGGCACGCCGACCACGCTGAAGCCTCGCGGCCCGTACTCCTGCTGGAGCTTCACCAGGCCGGTGTACTGCGGGGTCAGGCCGCACCTGGAGGCCACGTTGACGATGAGCAGGGCCTTGTCGCCGGCCAGCTCGGCGAGCGTGGTCGGGGCGTCCGCGAGGGTGCGGACCGGGATGTCGCGGAGATTCATGATCCGACTCTACCTTCCCAAGAAATGTGACAGAGTCCACTTTTTCTCGCTAAACCCCCTGTACAGCCATAGATCATGTTCTTTACTGACGATCTACCTTTTCATGGTCAATTAGCGACAAATGGCGCGAGTGCGGCAGGGTGACGCAGTCCCCCGACCCCTTCGAAGGGAAGACCGCATGCCTACGCTCCGCCGTACCAGAGCCTTGCTCCTGACCGCCACGGTCGTGGTGTCGGGAGCGGGAACAGCGACGGCGGCGTCCGCGGACGCCGCCGCGACCGGCAGCGCCACCACCGGCGCGAGGAACAAGGCCATCGCCAGGCCCATGGTCGCGGCCAAGGGATGGACCCGGGCCCAGTTCGGCTGCCTGGAGCGGCTGTGGGCCAGGGAGAGCGGATGGAACCACCGGGCCGGCAGCGGCTCGGGCGCCTACGGCATCCCGCAGGCGCTGCCCGGAAGGAAGATGGTCAGCGCCGGCCGGGACTGGCGCACCAACCCCAGGACGCAGATCACCTGGGGCCTGTCCTACATCAAGAAGAGGTACGGCTCGCCGTGCGCCGCCTGGTCCCACTTCCAGGGGCGGGGCTGGTACTGATCTCCGCACCCGCTGTTCGAATACGCATGGTCATCGGGCCGCCGGGCCGATCCAAGGCGAGACCGTTCAGCGGCAAAGTCCTCTTCTTCCGGCGTCTGAGATCACGCACCAGTGGCGACATGGCGTATTAGAAACCGCCTAGAGACATCGTCGCGGTGCCTTCCGGGCCGTCCAGGTCGATCGGACGGGAAAGGATCTCGGAGGCCGCGCGGGCCCGTTCTCGCCCGAGCCACGGGCGCGGATCGGCAGGACCCTTGCTTCACGAAGGTCCGCCCGCACGCGACCCGACTGCAAGGATCAAGTTGGACAGCAAACGCGTTCTCGCCATGGTGGTCGCCTCCGCGGCGTTCACCGGCGGGACATCCACGATCGCCCTGGCCGACGCCGAGTCGCCCGGGACGGTCCACCAGCGGACCTGGACGGTCGCGGTCCAGCCCCACGTGATCCATCACGCCACGTGGACGACCAAGGCCGAGCCGAAGGCGCGGCCCGCGCTGCCCGGCAGGAACACCAACAAGCGGATCGCGCTCGACCTCGTGGTACGGAGGTCGTGGTCGCTGCGGGAGTTCCAGTGCCTGGACAGCTTGTGGACCAGGGAGAGCAACTGGAACCACCGGGCGCAGAACCCCAGCTCAGGTGCTTACGGCATTCCGCAGGCACTGCCGGCGGTGAAGATGTCGGGCGCCGGAAGCGACTGGCGGCACAATCCCGCCACCCAGATCCGCTGGGGCCTGCAGTACATCAAGGGCCGTTACGGCAAGCCGTGCGGCGCCTGGGGCCACTTCAGGTCGCACAACTGGTACTAGGGGCAGCCGCCGAGGGGAAGTGGCGCCTGCCGTGGAAGGGCATCCGGGCTCAGCCCCGGGTGCCCTTCCTTTCCAGGTGGACGGCGATGGCCTGGATGAGCAGGTCGAGGCCGAAGTCGAACTCCTCCTCGTGGTCGCACGAGCCCAGCAGCGAGGACAGCTCGCTGACCTGGGGGAACAGTTCGGGGTCCACGTCGCTGACCGGAGGGGCGCCGGGGACGGGCGCGAAGGTCGGCGTGACCCCCACCTCGCGCAGCAGCGAGCCGATCACGTAGGCGATGAACAGGCGCAGCATGCGCACCGCGTCGGCGCCGTCGAAACCCGCCTGGCGCAGCGTGGTCAGCGCCCGCTCCACGGGGAACAGCCCGGCGTTGGAGTGGAGCTGCCGGCTGACCACCAGCATGGTGGAGCGCGGGTAGTGGTGGGCGATCTGCCGGAAGGCCCTGGCCTGCATGCGCACCCTGTCGGTCCAGTGGGCGCCGGGGTCGTCGGTGAACTCGATCTGTGACAGCACCGACTCGGCGACGCCGTCGAGCAGCGAGGCCTTGTTCGGCACGTGGTTGTAGAGCGACATGACGCCGACGTTCAGGTCGGCGGCGATCCTGCGCATGGACACCGCGTCCGCGCCCTCACGCTCGATGAGGTCGATCGCGGCCGCGACGATACGCACGCGGGAGAGCGGCTCGGTGGGCATAGCTCATTCTATTGACGCACGTACACCGTACGTGCCACGCTCGAGGTATACGTACGGTGTACGTCCCCCTGGAGGCCGCATGTCGACGCACGATCTCTACACGATCCCCGCAGAGCTCTCCACGTGGAACGTGGACATGGCCGGGTCCAGCCGTTTCACCTGGGAGTACGACGACGGCAGGGACCGCATGCTCGCCCTGTACCAGAAGGGCAAGGACAAACAGTGGGACTCGGTGAAGAGGATCGACTGGGACCTGGAGGTCGATCCGTACGACGTGCTCGGCATCCCGGACACCACCATCGCCATCCACGGCACGCCACTGTGGGAGCGGATGGACGACAGGACCCGCGCCGAGGTGCGCAGGCACGGCGCCGCCTGGCAGTTCTCCCAGTTCCTGCACGGCGAGCAGGGCGCGATGATCTGCTCGGCGCGCATCGTGGAGTCGGTGCCCGACCTCGACTCCAAGTTCTACGCCGCCACCCAGACGATGGACGAGGCCAGGCACGCCGAGACCTACGCGCGATTCCTGCAGGAGAAGGTGGGCCTGGCCTACCCGATCAACGAGCACCTCAAGTCGCTGCTGGACTCCACCCTGACCGACTCGCGGTGGGACATGCCGTACCTGGGGATGCAGGTGCTGATCGAGGGGCTGGCGCTGGCCGCGTTCGGCGTCATGCGCGACATCACCACCAAGCCGCTGCCCAAGCAGATCCTCGCCTACGTCATGCAGGACGAGGCCAGGCACGTGGCCTTCGGCCGGATGGCGCTGCGCGACTACTACAAGAACCTGTCGGAGAGCGAGCTGCGCGAGCGCGAGGACTTCGTCATCGAGGGCTGCTACCTCATGCGCGACCGGCTGCGCGGCAGGGAGACGTGGGAGACGCTCGGCCTGTCGCAGGCGGAGGTCGCCGAGGCGATGCGGGCCGTCGACGAGTCGGAGTACCTGCGGCTGTTCAGGTCACTGCTGTTCAGCAGGATCGTGCCGTGCGTGAAGGACATCGGCCTGTGGTCGCCGCGCCTGCAGCAGGCCTACGCCGACATGGGCGTGCTGGAGATGGCGGGGCAGTCGCTCGAGGCGCTCATGAAGCAGGACGAGGACATCGCCGACAGGCTCGACGCCGAACGCTTCGCCGCCGAGGAGGCCGAGCGCCACGCCGAGGTCGCCGAGACCATCGCCCTGGGCACGACCTCCTGACGCCTATCCGGCCGGGTGGACGCGGGCGATGACCTCCCTCAGCACCCGCACCAGGCCGTCGATGTCATCCTCCGTCGTGCGCCAGTTCACGATCGCGGGGCGGAGGGCGGTCATCCCCCGGTAGGTCGTCGTGCCCGCGTAGAAGCGGCCGTCGGCGATCAGCTCCTCGCCGATGCGGTGGTTGAGGTCGTTCAGCTCGCCCTCTGGCACGCCCGGCGGCGCGTAGCGGAAGCAGACCACGCAGAGCGTCACGGGGGCCAGCAGCTCCAGGTCGGGCGCCTTCTCCACGGCCTCTCCCAGGCGCAGGGCCAGGTCGTGATGGCGCTCGACGAGCTGCCGGTAGCCCTGCCTGCCGTAGGCCCGCAGGGTCGCCCAGATCGGGAAGGCCCGCGCCCTGCGGGAGGACTCCGGGCCGAGGTTGTTGTAGTTGACGTCGGAGGGCAGGTAGTGGGCGCCCCACGCGCCGAACGCCCTGAACATCAGGTCCTGGTCGTGGACGAAGGCGAAGCCGCTCTCGTAGGGGACGTTCAGCCACTTGTGGCCGTCGGCGGCGACGGAGTGGGCGCGTTCGACGCCCGCCACGAGGTGGCGCAGGCGCGGTGAGGCCGCGGCGAACAGCCCGAACGCGCCGTCCACGTGCAGCCACGCGCCGTACCGCTCGGCGAGGTCGGCCAGGTCGGCGATGGGGTCGAAGTCGCCGGTGTTGACCTCGCCCGCGTTGCCGACGATCACCGCGGGCCCGTCGAGCGCGGCCAGCTCCCGTTCCATGGCGGCCAGGTCGACGCGACCGGCGTCGTCGCGCGCGCACACCGTCACGCCGTCGCGGCCCACGCCGAGGATCTGCAGCGCTTTGCGGCTGCTGGGATGGATGTAGCCGCCGGCCAGCACCGGCATCCGCGGCAGCCCGGCCAGCCCTTGCGAGACGATGTCGGCGCCGTGCCGTTCGCCCCACCACTGCCGCGCGCAGGCCAGCCCGGTCAGGTTGGCGAACGTCGCGCTCGGCGTCAGCACTCCCCCGTACGGCTCCGGCAGCCCGCACAGGTCCTTCAACCACGCCAGCACCACCTTCTCCGCCCGCGCCGCCAGCGGCGAGGTCAGGTGCAGCCCGCCGGCCTGGTCGAGCAGCGAGGTCACCCAGTCGCCCGCCTGCGCCGCGGGGGTGGCGCCGCCGACGACGAAGTGGAAGAAACGCGGGCCCGAGGTCTGTGTCGACGCCCTGGTGCCCACGGCGAGCAGTTCCTCGACGGCCGCCAGCGTCCCCTCGCCCCTGTCGGGGAGGGGACCGTCGAGGAGGTCCATGAGGTGGTCGGCGGCGTGGTCGTGGACCGGGCGGTCGGTCAAGGTGCCGAGGAAGGGGCCGGCGGCGCGGGCGACGAGGTCCAGGGCCGCGGGAGCGGCGTCCCGCTCGAACAGTGGATCATGCATAGCCGGATTCTGCATGACGGATCACCTCAGCGGCAGGCGCAGGACGAGCCGTGCGCCCCCGCGGCCGCTGTCGGCGACCACCAGGCTGCCGCCGTGGGCGACGGCGATGTCGCGGGCGATGGGCAGGCCGAGGCCGGTGCCGCCGATGTCGCGCGAGCGGGCGCTGTCCAGCCTGGTGAAGCGCCGGAAGACGGCCTCGCGCTGGTCGGCGGGGATGCCGGGGCCGTCGTCGCTCACCTCGACGACGGCGTCGCGGCCGTCGCGGGCCACGGTGACGTGGACGGCGCTCTCGCCGTACCTGTCGGCGTTCGACAGCAGGTTGGTCAGCAGCCTGTCCAGCCGCAGCCGGTTGCCGCGCACCATCAGGCCCGGCTCGACGGAGGTGGTGAACGGCAGGCGGGAGGGCCGCCTGCCGACCTCGTCGGCCACCAGCTTGCCCAGGTCGAGCAGCTCGTCGGGCGGGCGCACGCCCGCGTCGAGGCGCGCCAGGAGCAGCAGGTCCTGCACGATCGCCGACAGCCGCCGGGCGTCACCGAGCGCCTCGCCCAGGGTCCTGTCGGCGTCCTCTCCCTCGGGCCTGCCCTCCAGCCGGACCAGCATCGCCGTCAGCGGCGTGCGCAGCTCGTGGGAGGCGTCGGAGACGAAGCGGCGGTGCCGGCCGACCGCGTCCTCCAGCCGCTGCAGCGTGTCGTTGACGGTGATGGCCAGCTCGGCCACCTCGTCGCCGGTGCCGGGCACCGCGATGCGGTCGCTCAGGTCGGTGGCGCTGATCTGCTCCAGACCCGACCTGATGCGCTCGACGGGCGCCAGGACCCTGCCGACGCCGACCCAGGTGGCCCAGGCCATGAGCGTGAGCAGGACGGCGGCGGCAAGCGAGAGGAGCCCGGCGATCAGCGGGACGTCCAGGGCGATCGGCTCCCTGACCGCCGCGTAGGCGATGACCGGGCCGTAGGGGGTGGACCGGTTGGAGGTGCCGACGACGATGAGGCACCGCTGCTCGCCACCGCACACCCGCGTCTGCACCCGGGAGTCGCCCGCCGCGGGACGCGCGGTGGTCAGCGGCGGCCGTCCCCGCAGCGCTTCGCCGGCCGCCACCACCTTGCCGTCCGCGTCCACGACCTGCAGGAGCGCCACGCCGTGCTGCGGCGGGATCGGGCCGTGGACGGGCTCGTCGTCGACCAGCAGGGTGACCTGCCTGCTGGCCTGGTCGGCGCGGTCGACCAGCTGGGCGCGCACCCGGCCGGGAAGGGCCAGGCAGAGTGCCACGACTCCGGCGAGCAGGACGACGCCGAAGCCGACCACGGTGGCGGCCGTCATGCGGGCCCTGATCGAGCGCGGGCGCAAACTGCCGAGGTGCACACTTCCACGGTCACCGACCAGCCATCAGGTGCGGGTCTCGGTGTGGCATGGAGACCGTCGCGCGCGGGTCAAAGCCACGAAAGCACGGATAGCGTGACCTCGTGGTGCATGTTCTCCTCATCGAGGACGACGCGGCGATCAGGACGGCGCTGAGCAGGGCGCTGACCGAGCGCGGCCACGCGGTCTCCTCCAGCCCCACGGCCATGGGCGGGCTGCACCAGGTGATGGACAGCCGCCCCGACGTCGTGGTCCTCGATCTGGGCCTGCCCGACGTCGACGGCTGCGAGCTGCTGCGGATGCTGCGGGCGGTCAGCGCCACCCCCGTCGTGGTGGCCTCGGCCAGGGACGCCGAGTCGGAGATCGTCAAGGCGCTCAACGCGGGCGCCGACGACTACGTGATCAAACCGTTCGGCGCCGAGCAGCTGGAGGCGAGGATCAGGGCGGTGCTGCGCCGAGGGGGCGCTCCCGCCGAGGAGGATCAGGGCATCGAGGTGGGCGGCCTCCGGGTGGACGTGAGGGCGCGCGAGGCGACGCTCGACGGCGTGCCGCTGGAGCTGAGCCCGAGGGAGTTCGACCTGCTGCACTACCTGGCCGCCCGGCGCGGCCGGGTCGTCACCAAGCGGGAGCTGATGGTGGAGGTGTGGCAGGTGCCGTACGGCGGGGCGGACAGGACCGTCGACGTCCACCTGTCGTGGCTGCGCCGCAAGCTCGGCGAGAGCGCCGAGCGCCCGCGCTACCTGCACACCGTGCGCGGCGTGGGGGTGAAGCTGGTGCCGCCCGAGGGGCCGTGACGCCTTAGCGGCGCCTTAACGTCGCCATGACACCGCCCTATGACCGTTCCCCGCATTCTCTGAGATGTCAGCAATAACGAGACATTCGGGGGAATGTTGATATGCGTACCTTCATCGCTGCTTCGACCGTGGCCCTGACGATCACCGCCGCCGCTGTGGCTGGAACCGTGCTCGCGGGGGCCGCCGGCGCCGCCGTCGACGGCGGACGCCACGTCGGCGGCGGCTACGTCGTCACCAGCGCCGGCGGGGCGCCGATCCGCTCCTGTCCCGCCAAGACCTGCGCGGCGGTCGACTGGATCCCCGCCGGTGGCGTCGCCACGGGCACGAAGGCGGGCAACTGGCTGCACCTGGACAGCGGCGGCTGGGCCTGGCTGGGCAAGCTCACCGCCCTCTGACGAAGGGGCCGGACGCCCGCGGCCCTCCAGGCACCACCTGGAGGGCCGCGGGCGTCGCCGCGCCCCGGGTGGCCACCGGGTGATACGGGCGCGCATGCGGGTGAGAGTCTCAGCGATGGAGAGACGGACGGGCGGCCCGCTTGAATACCGGCATGCGAATCGTCCTGGGTCTCTCCGCGCTGGCGACCGGCCTGGTCGCCGGCACGTACTACGGTTTCTCGATCGCGGTCATGCCCGGCCTCGCGGCCGCCGGCGACCGTACCTTCGTCGCCGTCATGAACCACGTCAACGCCGCCATCATCAACCCCGCCTTCCTCGTGCCCTTCCTGGCCGGCCTGGTCCTGCCCATCTGGGCACTGATCCGTCACCGCCGCGCCAGACCTGCCGCGCTCTGGATACTGGCGGGGCTGGTCCTCTACCTGGTCGGTTTCGTGACGACCTCGGCCGTCAACGTCCCGCTCAACGACGGCCTCGCCGCGGGAACCCTCACGAGAGCGCAGTTCGAGGGCCCGTGGGTGGCGTGGAACCTGGTCAGGGCCGTCCTGTCGACCGCCGCGACGGCCTGCCTCGTGCGCGCGATGCTGGAGCCCCAACTCACGAAAACGGCTTGATCCCGGGGCTTAACCTAGAGGAGATGCCTCCCGATACGAAGATTCCCAGCCGTCCCCTGCTCTCTTCCAACTCCCTGTGGCGCATGCGCTCCTACCTGCGCCCCTACGTCGGCAAGCTGGTCTTCATCTGGCTCGTCGCCATCCTCGGCATAGCCGCCAGCATCACCTTCCCCCTGGTGGGCAAGGAGGTGATCGACGCCGGCCAGACCGCGGACCTGCTCCCGCTGGGCCTGCTGGCGGTCGGCGTCGGCGTCGCCGAGGCTCTGATGATCTTCCTGCGCCGCTGGACGCAGACCGGTCCCGTGCTCGGCCTCGAGACCAGGATCCGCGACGACCTCTACCAGCATCTGCAGCGCCTGCCGATGGCCTTCCACAACGAGTGGCAGTCGGGCCAGCTGCTCTCGCGCGCCACGACGGACCTGTCGACCATCCGCCGCTTCCTCGGCTTCGGCATGCTCTTCCTGGTCATGAACGTCATCCAGCTCACCACGGTGACGATCGTGCTGCTGAACATGTACTGGCCGCTCGGGCTGCTGGTGGCCGCCTCGGCCGTGCCCATCGTCTGGGTGTCGCTGCGCTTCGAGAAGAAGTACATCACGATCTCCCGCCAGGTCCAGGACGAGCAGGGCGACCTCGCCACGCTCGTCGAGGAGTCGGCGATCGGAATCCGCACGATCAAGGCATTCGGCCGCCGCCACCACGTCTTCGACACCTTCGACGAGTCCGCGCGCAAGGTCCACGCGACCTCGCTCGAGAAGGTCGGCCTGTCGGCGCGCTTCTTCACCTTCCTCGAGGTGATCCCCAACCTCACGCTGGCCCTGGTCCTGTTATTGGGCGCGCTCGCGGTGGGGTCCGGCTCGCTCTCGCAGGGCTCGCTGGTGGCGTTCACCACGCTGGTGCTGCAGCTGGTCTGGCCGATCGCGAGCCTCGGCTACATCCTGGCGATGGCGCAGGAGTCGATGACCTCGGCCGACCGCGTCCTTGAGGTCATGGACACCGTCCCCGCGATCCAGGACGGCACCGAGACGATCGAGCACCCGCGCGGCCACCTGCGGCTGGAGGGCGTCGGCTTCCGCTTCCCCGGCGCCGACCGCCCGGTGCTCCACGACGTCCGGCTCGACGTACGGCCGGGCGAGACGGTGGCCGTCGTGGGCGCCACGGGTTCGGGCAAGACGACGCTCACCGCGCTGGTCCCCCGGCTGATCGACGTCACCTCGGGACGGGTCACCATCGACGGCCACGACGTGCGCGACCTGAAGCTGAGCTCGCTGAGGGAGGTGGTGGCCACCGCGTTCGAGGAGCCCACGCTGTTCTCGATGAGCGTGCGCGAGAACCTCACGCTCGGCAACCGCGACGCCTCCGACGAGGAGGTGCGCGAGGCGCTCGAGGTGGCGCAGGCGACGTTCGTCCACGACCTGCCGTGGGGCCTCGACACCCGTATCGGCGAGCAGGGCATGTCGCTGTCGGGCGGGCAGCGGCAGCGCCTGGCCCTGGCCAGAGCCGTGCTGTCCAAGCCGAAGATCCTCGTCCTCGACGACACGCTGTCGGCGCTCGACGTGGAGACCGAGGCGCTGGTGGAGGAGGCGCTGCGTCACGTGCTGCGCGAGGCGACCGGCATCGTGATCGCGCACCGCGCCTCGACGGTGCTGCTGGCCGACAAGGTGGCGCTGCTGCGTGACGGCACGATCACCCACGTCGGCAGGCACCAGGACCTGCTGGCCGAGGTGCCCGAGTACCGCTCGCTGCTGGCCCAGGACGCCGACCTGTCCGAGGAAGGAGCCCTGCGTTGACGGCCACCACCGACTGGCGGGGCGTCGCCTCGGAGAACAAGGACGACCTGCCGGAGAAGGTCTCCCTGCTGCTGCGCACCCGCTCGCGCGCCCTGCTGGGCGACCTGCTGAGGCCGCACCGCAGGGCGATCGCGCTGCTGACCGCGATCATCATCTGCTCCAGCGGCGCGGGCCTGGCCATCCCCTACCTGGTGAAGGTCGGCATCGACTCGGGCATCCCGCCGATGCTGCGCGGAGAGGGTCCGGTCACGCTGCTGACGGTGGTCGGGGTCATCCTGGCCGCCGCCGTCACCCAGGCGCTGACCAGGCAGGTCTTCCTCAACCTGTCCGGCCGGATCGGCCAGGACATCCTGCTGGAGCTGCGCCGCAGGGTCTTCGACCACTTCCAGCGGCTGTCGCTCTCCTTCCACGAGAAGTACACCTCCGGCCGAGTCATCTCCCGGCTCACCTCCGACATCGAGGCGATCGCCGAGCTGCTGCAGTCCGGCTTCGACGGCCTGGTCACCGCGGTGCTGACGATGTTCGGCACGGCGGCGCTGCTGCTGATCCTCGACGTGCACCTGGGCCTGGTGGCGCTGGTGCCGCTGCCGCTCCTGCTGCTGTTCACCCGGTGGTTCCGCCGCCAGTCGGCGATCACCTACCGGCGCACCAGGGAGACGGTGGCGCTGGTCATCGTGCACTTCGTGGAGTCGATGACCGGCATCAAGGCCGTCCAGGCCTTCCGCCGCGAGCCGCGCAACCAGGAGATCTTCGGCCGGCTCAACGCCGACTACCGTGACGCCAACGCCCGTGCGATGCAGCTGATCGCGGTGTTCATGCCGGGCATCAAGCTCATCGGCAACCTCACGATCGCCGGTGTGCTGATCTACGGCGGCTGGCTGGCGTTCCACGAGGAGGTCACCGTCGGCGTGCTGGCCGCCTTCCTGCTCTACCTGCGCCAGTTCTACGAGCCCATGCAGGAGATCAGCCAGTTCTACAACACCCTGCAGTCGGCGGGCGCGGCGCTGGAGAAGCTGTCGGGCGTGCTGGAGGAGGAACCGTCGGTTCCCGAGCCGCCGAAGGGCGCACCGCTGGCGGCGGCGCGCGGGCAGGTCCGCTTCGAGGCCGCCGCGTTCTCGTACGTGCCGGAGATGCCCGTCATGCCGTCCCTCGATCTGACGGTTCCCGCCGGTCAGACCGTGGCGCTGGTCGGCGCGACGGGCGCGGGCAAGACGACCCTGGCCAAGCTGATCTCCCGCTTCTACGACCCGACGGCGGGGCGGGTGCTGCTGGACGGGGTCGACCTGCGCGAGCTGGACGAGACCACCCTGCGCAAGGCCGTGGTGATGGTGACGCAGGAGAACTTCCTGTTCTCCGGCACGGTCGCGGACAACATCCGGTTCGGCCGGCCCGAGGCCTCCATCAAGGAGGTCGTCGACGCGGCCAAGGCCATCGGCGCGCACGAGTTCGTCTCGGGGCTGCCCGACGGCTACGACACCGAGGTCGGCAAGCGCGGCGGCCGGATGTCGGCGGGCCAGCGCCAGCTGGTGGCCTTCGCCCGTGCCTTCCTCGCCGACCCGGCGGTGCTCATCCTCGACGAGGCCACCTCGTCGCTGGACGTGCCCAGCGAGCGGATGGTGCAGCGGGCCCTGCGCACCATCCTGGCCGACCGGACCGCGCTCATCATCGCGCACCGCCTGTCGACGGTGGAGATCGCCGACAGGGTGCTGGTGATGGAGCGCGGCAGGATCGTCGAGGACGGCCCGCCCGAGGCGCTCATCGCCTCCGCGGGCCGTTTCGCCGGCCTGCACCAGGCCTGGCTCGACAGCCTGGCCTGAGACCTCCCCGGGCGCGGCGCCCGCCGGCGCCGCGCCCGGGGAGCGGGTCCTACATGATCGCCGCGCGCCAGGTGAACTTCAGCGGCGTCTCCGCGGCGCCCTCACGCGGGGTAGGCACCGGCGCTTCCGGGTGTCTGGCCAGGTACCCGGCGGGGAAGGTCGTGATCTGCACCGCCCCGCACTTGGGGCAGCTCTTGTCGGAGTTGGCGGGCTGGACGGGCACGCCCGCTCGCAGCCACACCTCGACTTCGTTGCCGTGGTCGTCGGTGACGTGTCTGACGGTGTACTCCTCCTGCCAGACATGCCAGCAGCACTGGCACTCGAACGGCCACGTCTCCCGCGCGTCATAGTCTTCGCGCACGCGGATCACCTCCGAGCTGGTCTTCTTCGAGTGTCCGCCTCCTCCTGCCGTCCTCGCAACCCGTTGACGAGGCCGGCAGGGCCCCGAAGGGTTCCGAGGCGAGGAGGACGTCGACGAGCCGGCCGTGCCCGCCTACGCCGCGCTGGGCGATCTAGAGGTGGGCCAGGCCCATGGTGACGACGAAGCACACCGAGCCGGCCACCACGCAGAGGGTGCCGATCCAGGCGACCAGCGCGTCGGCGCGGCCGTCGAGCGGGTCGCCGTTGTGCAGGGCGCGCTGGACCTGGCGGAAGCGGGCGCCGGTGCGCGCCAGCAGGATGCCGCCGCACAGCGCGGCCAGCGCGAAGCCCGCCACGAACAGCGGCCCGAGCCCGACGCGGGCGGCCAGGCCAGCCGCGCCGAGGCCGCCCGTGGACAGGGCGACGGCGGTGCGCACCCAGGCCAGGCGGGTCCGCTCGCTCTGCAGCCCGGGATCCCAGATCTCGGCCGACATGCTCAGGCCATCAGGATGAGGACGAGCGCGACGACGGCGACCGCGGCCACGCCGTACCCGAAGACGGCGGCCAGGGCGGGTGGCGGCAGCGGCGACTGGTTGCGCAGCGCGCGCTGGATGTTGCGCCAGCGCGGGTAGGCCATGCCGGCGGCCAGCGCCGCCAGCAGGACCAGCAGGACGGACAGCGCGGTACGCGCCCACGGCACGAAGACGTCGTCGGAGACCGCGGCCATCGCCACACCGCCCGCGCACAGCGCGAGCGACGTGCTCAGCCAGGTCAGGAAGGTCCTCTCGTTGGCGAGGGTGAAGCGGGGGTCGGGCTCGGTGCCGTTCATGGGACCACGCTAAATCGGCCCCATTTCCCCTCGACAAGCCGGGATAGGCGATCCTGTTGTCATGCTCATGGCGGAGATCGCGACCCGGTTCCTCGGCTGCCTCACCACCGAGCAGTGGCAGGCGGCCACCTACGCGTTCGGCGACCCGCTACGCCTGCGCTGGACCTACGTGCCCGCGCCCAGGCCAGGGGTCTCGCTGCTCGGGTTGAACGGCGAGGCGCGCAAGGCGGCGCACCGGCTGCTGGCCACGGCGCTGTCGCGGCACGCCTTCGCGCAGGCCGTGACGATCATGGCGCTGGAGGAGGTGCTCGACCTCGACGAGCAGGGACGGCGGGGCCGCCACAGCGACGACTACCATCTGGCCGTCTTCGGCAGCCCCGGCGCCGACCACTGGGGCTGGCGCTTCGAGGGGCACCACGTGTCGGTCACGGCGACGGTCGCGGGCGGCCGGGTGGAGGTCGCGCCGCTGTTCCTCGGCGCCAACCCCCATGCCGTCCGGTACGGCGACGCGGCCGTGGTCCGGCCGCTGCCGCTGGAGGAGGACCTGGCCAGGGCGTTGGTGACGGCGCTGCCCGCCGCGTTGCGCGAGCAGGCGGTCGTCGCGGACGTCGCGCCGTCCGACATCCTGACCGGCACGTCGGCGGTGACCTCGGCGCTGGAGCCGCTGGGCGTGCCGGGCGGCGCGCTCGCCACCGCCCCCCGCGACCTGCTGGCCCGCCTGCTCGACGTCTACCTGGACCGCCTGGCGCCCTCGCTGCGCGGCACGCACGATCCGGCCGCCTTCTCCTTCGCCTGGGCGGGACCGCTGTCGCCGGGCGCCGGCCACTACTACCGGCTGCAGGGTCCTGGCCTGCTGATCGAGTACGACAACACGCAGAACGCCGCCAACCACGCGCACACCGTCATCCGGCGGCCCGGCGCCGACTTCGGCGCCGAACTGCTGGCCGCCCACCTGGCCGGCGAGCACTAACTGCAGGCTTCCTTCAGCTTGGTGAGGTAGGCGGCGGTGTCGTTGCCGACCTTCTGGACGGCGTCGACCGCCTCGTTGACGTTGTTGACGTCGAGCCGGCGCAGGGAGGCGGCCAGGTCGTCGGTGGCCTGCTTGAGGGTGGTGTTGGCGGCCTTGTCGGCCACGTCGCCGAGCTTCTGCGCGGCGTTGTCGAGCTCCTTCTCCATCGCGGCGGGATCGTTGACCAGGCCGCTGATCTTGGCGACGGTCTCGGAGACGATCTTGGGGGCCTCCAGGCAGGCCTGGGCCTTGTCGACCGTCGCGTTGATCTCGCTGCACCCGCTGGCGAAGACGACCGCGGCGAAAGCGGCAAGGGGCAGGAACCTGCTGGACACGAGTCGCATACCTCGACCCTAGCCAACGGTCGTGCCCCTTGCGGTGATCACCACAGTGTCGAAGCAGAGGCCGTCCGTCACGTGGTCCGGCAGCGCGTCCCGCATGGCCTGGCCACCGGGGTGTCGGCGCCGAACGGCCTGCCCGGCGACGACCGCCACCCGCGATCAACAGGTGCGGCCGAATTGGCCGCATGCACTGGTCATAAGCTTCTTGCCATGGCAATTTGCGACCATCTTCTCAGCGCCGACGACCCGCAGCCGCGCACCCCGGAGGGCTGCGAGGAGTGCCTGACCATCGGATCACCGTGGGTGCACCTGCGGCGCTGCCTGGAGTGCGGCCACATCGGCTGCTGCGACTCCTCGCCCAACAAGCACGCCAGCGCCCACTTCCGGCAGTCCGGTCACCCGGTGATGCAGTCCTTCGAGCCGGGCGAGGACTGGCGGTGGTGCTTCCTCGACAACAAGATGGGCTAGCGCTCCAGAATCGCCTCTTCGAAGTCGAGCTCGGCCGTCACGCGCCGGAGCACCTCGTCGTCGAGCCGCCGCTCGTCGCGGAGCCGTACGAACACCTCTCGCTCCGCGGCGAGCATCTCCCTGCGCAGCCGCCGGTAGAGGCGGCTCGGCGTCTCGCTGCCGCCGTAGCCGGTGCCGCCGCCCAGCCGCTCCCACGCGTTGAGCGCCCGGCGCTCGGACTTGGCGCGCAGCATGTCGATGACCTCGGCGTGGATCTCGTTGGTCTCCTCGTCCCTGAGGATCTCCTCCAGCCTGGCCAGGCCCGCCTCGACCGCAGCCTGCTGGGCCGCGGCCTCCGACAGGTTGTCCTCGTACGCCTCGCGCTCGCTGGAGACGCGCAGCTTCTTGATCAGCGCGGGGAAGGTCAGCCCCTGCACGAGCAGGGTGAGGATCACCGTGCTGAAAGTGAGGAACAGCAGCAGGTCGCGCTCGGGGAAGTCGGCGGGGATGGCGAAGGCCGCGGCCAGCGACACCACGCCGCGCATGCCCGCCCAGCCGACCACCGTGAGGTTCTGCCACGGCGGTTTGGGCGTGCTCCTGCTCCGCAGCAACGGCAGATAGGTGGCCGGGAACACCCAGACGAACCTGGCCAGCACGGTCACCGCGAAGACGGCCACGACGTAGCCGGCGACCTCCCAGACGCCGCGTCCGGCCAGACCGCTCAGCACCGGCACCAGCTGCAGGCCGATCAGCGCGAAGACGATCGACTCCAGCATGAAGTCGACGACCTTCCACACCGCGTCGAGCACCAGGCGGGTACCCGCGCCCGTGCGGTGCATCCGGTGGCCGAGGTAGAGGCCGACGATCACCACCGCGATCACGCCCGACGTGTGCACCGACTCCGCGCCCAGGTAGATGCCGAACGGGATCAGCAGCATCACCGTGTTCTCGACCAGCGGGTCGCGCGCCCGTTCCAGGAACCATCCGGACACCACGGCGACGGCCAGACCGATCAGCACGCCGCCGACCGCCGTGTAGAGGAACTCGCCGAAGCCCTCCAGCAGGCTGAGGCCGTGACCCACCGCGGCGCCGATCGCCACCCGGTAGACCGTCAGCGCGGTGGCGTCGTTGAACAGGCTCTCGCCGATGAGGATCGTCAGGGCCCGGCGCGGCAGGCCGAGCCGCCGTCCCACCGCGACCGCGGCGACGGCGTCGGGCGGCGCCACGATCGCCCCCAGCGCGAAGGCGGCGGCCAGCGGCAGGTCGGGCAGCATCAGATGGACGACACCGCCGACGGCCAGCGTGGTGAACAGCACCAGGCCGACCGACAGCAGGCCGATCGCCCGCGTGTTCTCGCGCAGGCTGAGATACGAGCTGTCCAGCGCGGCCGAGTAGAGCAGCGGCGGCAGGAACACGTAGAGGATGAGATCGGCGTCCAGCCCGTAGGAGGGCACCAGCGGGGAGACCGCCAGGCCCACCAGCACCAGTAGCAGCGGCGCCGGCCAGCCGCGCCGCCTGGCCACCCACGCGACCATGATCGAGCCGCTGGCCAACAGCAGCCAGTACAGACCCGTTGACGCGTCCACGAGCCCCCCTGTTGCCGAGAAACGGGCGTATCAGACCGGGTCTGACCCGCCCGCTAGTTTCTCACACGTCCGGAGCCCGGGGACATCGGGAGCCGCCGGTCACCACTCCCTGTGATCGGTCCTGTCGTCGCGGTACTGCTGCTCGGGGCGGAGCCGTTCGCCCGTGACGTACATCGGGTCGTTCACGTACGGGCGGTGGATGGCCGGGTCGGGCTGCTGGTTCTGGTAGGCGTCAGGGCCGAGGCCCAGCGGGTCGGCGGGGTCCATCGGGCCCTGCTGGTAGGTCGGCTGGCCGTACTGGTCGGGCTGGCCGTACTGGTCGGGCTGGCCGTACTGGTCGGGCTGGCCGTACTGGTCGGGCTGGCCGTACTGGTCCTGCTGGCCGTACTGGTCCTGCTGGCCGTACTGCTGCTCGGGCTGCGGGTAGGGCTCGGGGGCGGGGGCGGGCCGGCTGCGGCCCGCGCCGGGGATGCCGTGCATGGGCGTGCCGAGGCCGACCGCGCCCGGCGTGCTCTGCGTCCGCCGCGGCGGCGGCGCGAAGGGGTCGGTGTAGGACGGCTGGGCGGGCTGGCGCGCGGCCTGCGCGTACGGGTCCGGCGCGTAGGGGTCGGACGCGTACGCCTGGCCGCCCTGCGCCGCCGGGGCGCCGAACGGGTCCTGCTGGGAGCCCGGCCCCGCACCCTGCGCACCGTACGGGTCCGGCTGCGGCGCCGCTCCCTGGGAACCGTACGGGTCCTGCTGGGTGCTGTGCGCCGCTCCGCGGGCGCCGAAGGGGTCCGGCTGCGTGGTCTGCGCCGCGAACGGCTCGGAGTGCGGGGAGTACGGCGAGCCCTGCTGCCTCGGGAAACCCAGCGGGTCGGTGGAGTGCGGACTCCTGGCGCCTTCGCGCTCGGCGGGCATCTGGTAGTCGGGCAGCGGGTAGCCGCCCTGCGCGGCCATCGGTTCGGCGCTCACCGGGGGCTGCTCGGCCAGGCGGGGCCTGCCGTCGGAGGGGAGGGGGGTCTGGGAGGGCTCGCGGTGGTCGGCGTAGGAGGCGACGAGCTTGTCCGGCTGGGCGGGCGCGCCGCGGGCCACGAGGACGTCGTTGGGCGACAGGGTCGCCGTCGGCCGGTCGTCGTGGGGGCGCTGCGGCTCGTGCTCGAACGGCGGCGGGCGGTGGTACTGGCCCGTCCCCGGGTACTCGGCGGGCTCGTCGACGGGCTGGGCGACCGCGGCGGGCTGCTCGCCCGTGGCCTCGGCGTAGCCGTCGTCGAGGGTGTCGAGCAGCCGCCCGACGTCGTCCATCGGCATCCGGAAACTGCCGGTGCACATCTCTCCTCGCCACAGGCTGAGCACCAGGGTGCCCTCGTGCCACGTGACCCGGAGACACCGCTCCTGACCTCGGGCATCGAAGAAGACTTCACCGAATGACGGCAACGGGACAACTTCCGACATGGCAGACATACTGCTTTAACCAGCCTTTATTCGTCCACTCAACCTTGCGAAACCCTAGCGAACCGGGCTTTCCACAGCCCGCCGTGAAGCCCGGGCGCCACAGCGAGAAGATCTTCTTTGACCTGGCGGGTTACGCCCGCAAGTGTGCCACGCCCGAAGGGGACGGGCGTCTGGAACGCCGGGATGTGTTCACCTCCGTACGGAGAGGTGACCATCCTTTTGCCGCGGATCAGGTGGCGCTTGGGCGGATCTTCAGACGATCTCCGGCGGGGCCGTGCGCCTGGCCGTGATCCCCGGAACGGCCCGGCGGCACGGCCTGCCGACGCGGCTGCGAGACGGGACTTCGGACGGCGTGGCGACGGGTCGGGCAGCGCCGCGACGGGTCGGGCAGCGCCGCGACGGGCGGGCGGGGCGGGCGGGCAGTACGAGCGCGCGAGCGGCACCGAGCGGGCCGGCGGGACCGGCTTCGGGCGGCACCGCCCCGGGCGCGGCTTCGGGGTGGCGCGGCGTGCCCCCGCCGGAAGGCTGCCATTTCTGTCGCCGCGACCAGGTACGGTTCTGCCGTGCCGGACTCCACACTCCCACCCGTCGAAGAGCTGCTCTCGATCGCCGTAGGCGCCCTGGGAGGGAGCGACAGGCCAGGGCAGATCACCATGGTCAAGGCCGTGCAGCAGGCCGTCGACAACGAGGAGCACCTCGCCGTCCAGGCCGGCACGGGCACCGGCAAGTCCCTGGCCTACCTGGTGCCGTCGATCAGGCACGCCATGGAGTCCGACTCCCCCGTCGTCGTCTCCACCGCCACGATCGCCCTCCAGCGGCAGCTGGTCGACCGCGACCTGCCCCGCCTGGCCGAGACGCTCGGCAAGGAGCTGCCGCACGAGCCGACGTTCGCCATCCTCAAGGGCCGGCGCAACTACCTGTGCCGCTACAAGGCGACGGCGGGCTGGCCGGAGGAGGAGCAGGACCAGCTGTTCGACCCGCGCGAGGTGAGCGCGACGGGGCGGATGGTCCAGCGCATCCAGGAGTGGGCCGAGGAGACCACGACCGGCGACCGCGACGAGCTGGTGCCCGGCGTGAACGAGCAGGCGTGGCGGCAGTTCTCGGTCAGCGCCAAGGAGTGCCTGGGCGCGCAGCGCTGCCCGAGCGGCGCCGAGTGCTTCGCCGAGCTGGCCAAGGCGCGCGCCGGCGAGGTCGACGTGGTCGTGACCAACCACGCGCTGCTGGCCATCGACGCGATGGAGAGCATGTCGATCCTGCCCGAGCACGAGGTCGTCGTCGTCGACGAGGCGCACGAGCTGGTCGACAGGGTGACGTCGGTGGTGACCGACGAGCTGTCGGAGGCCTCGGTGTCGCTGGCCGTACGACGGGTGGGGCGGCTCATCGAGCAGCCGATCGCCGACCAGCTGATGGAGGCGGGTGAGGACCTCAAGGCGCTGCTGGAGGCCGCGCCGCCGGGCCGTGTCGATGACCTGCCCGAGGTGCTGGGGCTGACGCTCGCGCTGGTGCGCGACAGCGCGGCCAGGTGCATCACGGCGTTGGGGCCGCGCGGGGCCGACAAGGACGATCCGGACAAGGCGGGCCAGCGCAAGGCCGCCTTGTCCGCGCTCGACGAGGTGCACGACACGGCCGTGCGCATGCTGGAGGCCTACGGGCACGCCTCGGAGGTCGACAGGGCCGAGGTGGTGTGGCTCGACGGCGCCACCGACCGGCGTCCGGCGACCCTGCGCGTGGCGCCGCTGAGCGTGGGCGGGATGCTGCGCGAGAAACTGTTCGGCGAGCGGACGGTGGTGCTGACCTCGGCCACGCTGGCGCTCGGCGGCACCTTCGACGGGCTGGCCGCGCAGTGGGGGCTCGGCGACAAGGGGTGGACGGGCATCGACGTCGGCTCGCCGTTCGACCATCCGCGTTCCGGCATCCTCTACGTCGCCAAGCACCTGCCCCAGCCGGGGCGTGACGGGCTGCCCCAGGCCTACGTCGACGAGATCGCCGAGCTGATCGAGGCGGCGGGTGGGCGCACGCTCGGGCTGTTCTCCTCGATGCGGGCGGCGAAGGCGGCCACCGAGGCGCTGCGCGACCGGCTCGACGTGCCGCTGCTGTGCCAGGGTGACGACTCGACGATGCTGCTGGTCAAGCAGTTCGCCGAGGACGAGGCGACGTGCCTGTTCGGCACGCTGTCGCTGTGGCAGGGCGTCGACGTGCCCGGCCCCTCGCTGCGGCTGGTGATCATCGACAGGGTGCCGTTCCCCCGGCCCGACGATCCGCTGACGTCGGCGCGGCAGCGGCACGTGATGGCCAAGGGCGGCAACGGGTTCATGGCGGTGGCGGCCACCCACGCGGCGCTGCTGCTGGCGCAGGGGGCGGGGCGGTTGCTGCGGGCGCAGGACGACAAGGGCGTGGTGGCGGTCCTCGACCCGCGGCTGGCGACGGCGCGCTACAGCGGGTTCCTGCTCAACTCGCTGCCGCCGTTCTGGCGGACCAGCGACCCGGCGGTGGTGCGGACCGCCCTCAAGCGGCTGACCGGCTGAGGCCCGCTCCCCGGAGTTCCGGCGCGCGGGGCGCCGATTCGGTCGCTACGTGGCGACGTACGGCCTCGGTCCAGGTATGCCTGGACCGAGGCAGGTCACCGGGATGTCGACCCCCTGGACGGCACGTGAGCTCCCGGGGCCCGGGCCGCCGTCACGTGGCTCCGGCGCGGGTCGCCGTCATCGGGTCGCCATCACCGGGTCGCCGTGACCGGGTCGCCGACGTGGATCTCGCCCCTGGTGCGCGGGACCAGGCGGATGCCGAACCAGGTCTTGCCGTCCCACCGGCGGTGCCGGGCGAGCGTCCGCAGCGGCTCCTTGCCCTTGACGCGGGTGACCGGATCGATGACCGTCACCGCGCACCGGTCGCACAGCTCCGATACCCGGAAGTCGACCGCGCCGATCCGCACCTCGCGCCAGCCGTCCTCCTCGAACGGCTCCCCGCCGTCGATGATCACACTCGGCCTGAAGCGCAGCGGCGACAGCGGGCCCGGTGGCGGCTCGCCCCGCACGCGCGCGCCGTCCTCGATCCATTCGTCCAGCCTGCGCGCGGAGGCGGCGGACGTGAGCAGGAGCGGCGCGTCCCACGCGAAGCTCACCACCTCGCCGGGCAGCCCGCCGTGGGCGGGGTCGACGGAACGGCGGGCGGGGTCGTCGAGCCACACCAGCCTGGCGGGCACGCCGAGCAGATCGGTGAACCAGGAGTGGGCGGCGTCGGCGGCGAGCACGGCGCTGTCGAGCCCCGAGAAGCCCACGCGGACACTCGGCCCGGACGCGGGCGGTACCGGCAGGTCGGGCATGCCGTCCGCGGACAGCAGCAGGCCGCCGCCGGGTCGCTCCTGCGCGGTGACGGCCAGCATGCGCGGGTACTCGCCGAGCCACAGGTTGTCGCCCTGGTGGTCGACCACAGCCCATCGGCGATCGCCGTCCAGTCCCCACGGGTGGACATACGCCGCGTCAACCGCCTGCCCCGTGCTGGATTTGATGGGATATATACAGATCTGCGTGATCAGCACCAGCTCACTGTAGCTCGCGAGAGAGCGCTCTCTCAGCTGGCGCTCCGCCGGTCCGCGACGCGGTTTTGTCGGCACCAACCGCTACCGTCTGAACACCATGCGAACGCACGACGCCCAGGCACTCATCGGCAGGGAGCACCCTGCCGCGTTGCTGCGTGCCGAGATCAGCAGGACGACCGCCAGCCACGGCGGGCTCGTGCTGGTGACGGGCGAGGCGGGCATCGGCAAGACCACGCTGGTGACCAGCGCGGCCGAGCGCGCCAGGTATGAGGGCGCGCTGGTGCTGAGCGGTTCCTGCTGGGACTCCGAGGCCGCGCCCGGCTACTGGCCGTGGGTGCAGGTCATCCGCGGGCTGCGCCGTACCACGGAATGGCCCGTCGTCGAGGAGGCGGCGGACGGGAGCCTGGCGGCGCTGCTCGGCGACGGCGGCGCGAGCGACGGCGGCGCGAGCGAGGGCGGCGACGCGTTCCGGGTCTACGACGCGGTGACCACCGCGCTGGTCGCGGTGTCGCAGACGCGTCCCGTCGTGGTCGTGCTCGACGATCTCCACTGGGCCGACGGGGCGTCGTTGCGGCTGCTGGAGTTCGCCGCGCAGCATACCTGGTTCGAACGGCTCCTGCTGGTCGGCACCTATCGCGACGTCGAGGTCGAGCAGGGTGAGCACCCACTGCGGCCGCAGCTGAGCTCGCTGTCGTCACGCGCCACGGTGATCACGCTCACCGGCCTCGACCGGGCGCAGGTGGCCGCGCTCGTCGCCCGCACGATCGGCAGCGCGCCCGGCGCCGACGTGGTGGAGGAGATCCACCTGCGCACGGGCGGCAATCCGTTCTTCGTCGAGCAGACCGCCCGGCTGTGGCGCACCAACGGCTCGGTGACGGCGATCCCGCCGGGCGTGCGCGACACGCTGTGGCGCCGCCTGTCGTTGCTTCCCGCCACCGTGGTCAGGTTGCTGACCGACGCGGCGGTGCTCGGGCGGGCGTTCCACCGGCGGGTGCTCGCGGCCGTCGCCGCCGAGCCCGTCGCCCACGTCGACCGGCTGCTCACCCAGGCCGCCGCCGCCCGGCTGGTGGTCTCCCAGGGGGGCGGCATGTTCGCCTTCGCCCACGACCTGGTCAGGGAGACGCTCTACGACTCGCTCGACGAGGCGGACCTGCGGGCCAGGCATGCCGCCACCGTCCACGCGCTGCGCGACGCGCACGAGGCACTGCCGGGCGACCTGGCCCGCCACGCCTACCTCGCGGGCGACGCCCTCGACCCGGTGGCGGCGTGCGAGCTGCTGGTGTCCGCGGCAAGGCAGGCGCTGCACCGCCTGGCCAGGGACGAGTCGATGACCCACTGGCGCAGGGCCATGGAGCGGGCCGAGGCGGGGCCGCCCGAGTCGCTGATCAAGACAGGGCTGGAGTACGGCCGCCACCTTCACCACAACGGCGAGCAGGAGGAGGCCGCGAGGGTCTTCGACCGGACGATCACCGCCGCCCGCCGGCTCGACGATCCCGGCCTGCTGGCCCGCACCGCGCTGGCCTACCACGGCACCTGCGGTCCCCACGACCTCTGCACGAGCGTGGAACTGCTGCGCGACGCCCACCGCAAACTCATGCCCGACGCCGCCGCGCCCACCACCACCGACCCCGCTTTCGTCGCCGCCGACGCCGCCGCCGGGCTGTCCTCGGCAGCCGAGCCCTCCTCG
Source organism: Nonomuraea sp. NPDC004354 (assembly GCF_053602555.1). Classification (NCBI taxonomy): domain Bacteria; kingdom Bacillati; phylum Actinomycetota; class Actinomycetes; order Streptosporangiales; family Streptosporangiaceae; genus Nonomuraea; species Nonomuraea sp. NPDC004354. The sequence continues at coordinate 261,554 of NZ_JBSGDV010000003.1, forward strand.
GATCGGTTCTCGGCAACCCGACCCTCCGCAGGCAGGCCCGCTGCCGGCCGGCCCGTCTCCCGTCCGCCGTCAGCCGATGCGCCGTCCCGTGATCTGTCCGCTCCAGAGCTGCCCTCCCCCCTTCTGCCGTCCGCCGCGCTGCCGTCCGGCGACGCGTCCTGGCCGGAACCGCCCTCGCCGCCATCCGGTGCCGCGCCGTCGGGCGGTCCGCTCCCCGTGGATCCGCGCTCGGCCGATCGGCTCGCGCAGGATCTGGCGGTGCGCATCACCTTCCTGGCGAGAAACAGCGACGACGACGAGGCGCTGACGTTCGGCCTGTGGGCGCTGCACGACACGATCTGGGGCCCTGGCACCGCCGGCCAGCGGGTGGAGCTGACCGCCGAGCTGCGCGAGCTCGCCCGCCGCGGCGGCGACGCCGACATGGAGCACTTCACCTCCTCCCTCCACTGGGTGGCGCTGCTGGAGCTCGGCGATCCCCGCTTCCTCGACGAGTTCGATCGCTACGTCACGATGGGCAGACGTAGCCAGCACGCCCACGTCGACCTGTCCACATCGATCGACATGAGCATCATCAAGCTCCTCTTCGGCGACTTCGCCGAGGCCGAGTCGCTGCTGGAGGAAGTCGTCGCGATAGGCGACGACCACGGTCACACCCACTACGGCTACATGATCGACCACCATCGCTGGGCGTTGCTGCTGGCCCAGGGCCGGTTCGAGGAACTGGCGCCCGTGCTCGAACGGCTGCGCTCCGGCCACCATCACCACCACGCGGCCATGCTGGAGACGCTCACCGACCTGCGGCGCGGGCGAGCCCATACACCGTCGCCACAGGTTGGCGACGAGCCTGCCGACGGGTTCATCCGCCCGCTGTGGCTGCGGCACCTGGCAGAGGTGGCGGCTGCCTCCCGTGATCCCTACCTGTGCGCCAGGGCCAGGCGACTCCTGCGGCCGCATCTGGGCGAGTGGGCGGTCTCCCTCTACGGCTGGGACGTCAGCGGGCCCATGACCCTGTGGCACGGCCTGGTGGAGGCGGCCGAACAGCGCTGGGACGAGGCGATCGCCGCCTTCACCGCCGCCCGGAGCGCGGCCGAGCTGCTGCGCGCACGCCCCTGGTCGGTGGAGGCCGGCCTGCGGCTCGGCGCCGCACTGCTCGGCCGCGCCGGCCCCGGCGACGCGGAGACCGCCGAGCGGCTGCTCGGCGAGGTGACAGCCGAGGCGGCCACGCTGGGCATGCGCCACATCCCGGCCGAGGTCGAACGCATACGGCAGGCGCACAACACGCGCGCCCCCGCCCCAGCCGCCGGGGTGGCACAGGTGGCCGAGACGCGGGTGGCTCGGCCAGGCGACCCGCAGGCTTCCCGGCCGATCGGGCCGGATGGCGACGAGGCATCCAGAATGCCGTCACGGGCGGCGGCTCCCTCGGCGGACGGGCCAGGGGTGTCCGCGAGGGCGGGTCAGGCCGATTCCGGGTACGAGTTCCGGAGGCAGGGGTCGGTGTGGTCCCTGTCGTTCGGCGGGCGCAGGGTGCACGTTCCTGACGCGAAGGGCCTTCGGGATCTCCACCACCTGCTGAGCCGACCGGGCACGGACCTGCCCGCCGTACAGCTGCTCGCCCCTGAGGCCGGCGAGGCGGTGGTGGCCGCGCGCCGGATGGGCGGCGACGCGATCCTCGACGAGGAAGCCAAGGCTCGCTACCGACGCCATCTGTCCAGGCTCGACGAGGAGACCGAGCGTGCCCTGCGGATGGGCGACGACGCGCGGGCGGCGGACCTCGACAGGGAACGCGAGGGGCTGCTGGCCGAGCTACGGGCCGCGGTGGGGCTCGGCGGGCGTTCGCGCAGGCTCGGGGACGAGGCGGAACGGGCGCGCAAGACCGTCAGCGCCAGGATCCGCGACGTGCTGCGGAAGCTCGACACGCTCCATCCGGAGCTCGCCGCCCACCTGCGCGCCGCCGTCTCCACGGGAACCCTCTGCCGTTACGACCCGGGCGGCGACATCCCCTGGCGGCTGTGAGGTGTCACGGTCGCCTGGCGGTTGTGACGTGTCGCGGTCGGCTGGCGGTTGTGAGGTGTCACGGTCGCCTGGCGGTTGTGAGGTGTGGCGGTTGTGAGGTGTCGCGGTCGCCCGACGGTCGTCAAGGGTCGCGGAGAATCCCGGTATAAGGATCAGCATCCATCACGTCCGGCTGGGAGCGGCGGAGTTCCGGATCGTCCGCGCGGGCGATCCGCTCACCCACGCGCTGCTGGTCGACCAGGACCACTATCTGCAGATGAACATGGACGCGGGCGCCGCCCGGTACGTCGGCATGCTGTGGCTGCTGGCCGCGCGCTCGCGACGTTCGATCGTCTACCTGCCACTCCGCGGCGGCGCGATTCCTTCGGGCGGGCCGTTGACCGGGGAGGGCCCACTGGACCTGGTGCTGCTCCACCATTCGCTGCGGTTCAAGCCGCATCTTTGGAAACGGCTGCGCGCACGTCTCGGGCGAGGCGCGGTCGGCAGGGTGGGCATCCTTCCGCCGGACCCGGCGGACGACGATGGGATCGATGCCGCCGCCCGGCGTCACCGGGAGTACCGCGATGTGTTCCACCAGCGTGTGCAGGCCGAAACGCTGTTCATGGTCGGCAGCGCGAAGGCGTTCCGTGGGACCGCGGACCTCTTCTTCGACCTCGTCCGCCACGGCCCGGGACATCGCAGTGCGGCGCCGTGGGACTCGCATTACTGCACCGAGCTCACAGGGGACGGCGTGCTGGGCAGAGCGCGTGAGCTCCACGTCGAGTACACCCCACGGTGGATCGGGTGACCCGGCACGCGCACGCAGCCGGCCGTGCGCGGCTTCGTCAGGCCGTGCCCCCACGCGGCGGACCGGCGGGGAAGACGGCGGCGGGCTTCGTCGCGAACGGTGCAGGCAGTTACGGGCCGGACGCCGGCGGCGGCCGGCGCTGTCCGATCTCACGAGAACGGGCGCGGGCTTCAGGGAGGTCGTGACCTCCTACTCTTGTACGCGTGGAGATCCGCGACCGAACCGCCGCAGATATGGACGCCTGCATACAGACCCTCTCCGAGGTCCAGGCCGCAGATCGCTACCCGGTGGACTGGCCCACCGATCCTGGCGCCTGGTTGACGCCAGAACGCCTGCTCAGAGCATGGATAGCGGTCGAGGCGGAAGCGGTGCTCGGCCATGTCGCTCTCAGCCGGGACATGGAGGTCACCCGGCTGTTCGTCGCCCCGACCGCCCGCGGCCGTGGCGTGGCCGCCCAGCTCCTCGACTTCGTGCGCACCGCCGTCCGGGCTCCACTCACGCTGCGGGTTTCCTCCGAGGGCACAGCCGCCATCAGGTTCTACGAACGGTCGGGTTGGCGCAGGGTGGGCAGCACCCGTGCCGCCTGGCTCAACGCGGCCGGTGAGCCGGCCCTGCTTCACCACTACGTGAGCCCGCCGGTCGGCTCCCCGCTCGATCCGCCGAGCAGCGGCCTGCCGGCCGAAACGGCATCCTCGAACGCGCCCACGAGCCGTCGTTGAGCGGGGCACTCATGCGTGGTCGCTGATCCTGACCCGCCAGATCAGCGCGATGGACCTCGCGTATGCGATCCGAGCCACCTGGCAGCAGGCATTCCACGATCATCGGCCGAGAGCTCTGTGAGACGGTTGGTTGCCGTCCACCTCGCCGCGCCAGACCGGATGGGATCGATGCCATCGCACGTGTCGTTCGGGCCGGCGCGCCGTCAAGCTCACGGAGACAAGCGCCCCGCCGTGATCAACGAGACCCAACGGGTCCACGTCGTGCGCGCACGACGTGGACCTCGCTCCTCGCCGACACGCAGCACTCGAGTGGCGCGGAAGACCGCGCGCTGACCGATCGCGAGGCGGGCCGGTGGACCGGGTGCGGTAGTGGGCCGGATGCGGGAGGGCGGCGAACCGGGTGCGGAAGCGGACCGGATGCGGGAGGGCAACGGACCCGGCACGGAAGCGGACCGGATGCGGGAGGGCAACGGACCCGGCACGGAAGCGGACCGGATGCGGGAGGGCGGTGGGCGCCTTTGTCGCGGCCGGTGGCATGTGGGTGGACCGGGCGGGGGAAGGCGGTCGCTGCCTTCCCCCGTCCGGTCCGCGTGCGGGGCAGGGTCGCGCCGTGATGGAAGGTCCGCTACTTGCGGTTGTACAGGCGCATGGTGAGCGTGCCGAACACGGCGACGAGCAGGATGCTCGCCACCAGCACCCAGCCCAGCTCGGAGACGTTCGCCGAGCCGTCCATCAGGGAGCGGACCGCCGCCACCAGGTGGCTGATCGGGTTGATGTGGACGACGAACACCTGCAGCCAGCCCGGCATCGTGGCAGGGTCGACGAAGACGTTGCTGAGGAAGGTGAGCGGGAACAGGACCAGCATGCTCCACCCCATCACCGACTTCTCGCTGCGTAGGAGCAGGCCGAGCATCGTCCACAACCACGAGAACGCGAACGAGAAACCGACCAGCACCGCTATCGCCGCGACGGTGCCGGCCACGCCGCCATCCGGCCGGAACCCGAGGATCAGGCCGACGACGAGGATGACGGTCGAGGCCAGTACGTAGCGGAGCATGTCGCCCATGAGGTAGCCGACCATGGGGGCGGGCCGCCACATGGGCAGAGTTCTGAAGCGGTCGAAAACGCCTCGCTCGATGTCCTTGTTGACCTCGACGCCGGTGTACATCGTGATCATCACCACGCTCTGCACCATGATGCCGGGCAGCAGGAACTGCAGGTACTCCCCTGGCGAGCCGGCGAGCGCGCCACCGAACAGGAACGTGAACATCAACGTCATCATGATCGGGAACGCGGTGACGTCGAAGAGCTGCTCGGGCACGTGCTTGATCTTCAGCAGCGACCGCCAGCCGAACGTCATCGACGCCGACAGCGCGCTCGGCCGGTCGGGGCGGGCGGCCGGGGCGAGCACGGCCCTGAGCGTCTCGGCCACGGGGACGTAGGTGGTGCTGGTGGAGGTGTCGGTGGTCACGCTGCGATCTCCTTGTCGGTGATGGAGGTGTCGGTGGTCACGCCGCAGTCCCCTTGCCGGTGACAGGGGGTGTCGGTGGTCACGCGGCGGTCTCCTTCTCGGTGGCGGGGCGGTCGGTGAGGGCGAGGAAGACCTCGTCCAGGCTGGGCTGGCCGAGGGAGAAGTCGTCGACGACGATGCCGGCGCGCGCCAGCTCGCCCAGTGCCAGCGAGGCCTGCTCGGCGGCCGCACGCTCGCCGTCGTCGCCGGCGACCCGCGCGGTCAGCGCCACGGGGTCGGCCTCGCGATAGACGTGCGTGGCGAGCGCCGCCGACAGCAGCCGCTCGGCCTCGGCGCGCTGGGCGGCGTCGCGCAGCCGTACGTGGATCGCGCCTGCGCCGACGGAGGACTTCAGCCGGCCGGGGGTGCCCTCGGCGATGACCTTGCCGTGGTCGATCACCGCGATACGGCCGGCGAGCCTGTCGGCCTCCTCGAGGTACTGGGTGGTCAGCAACACCGTGGTGCCGTGGGCGACGACGACGCGGATGATGTCCCAGACCTGGTTGCGGCTGCGCGGGTCGAGCCCGGTCGTGGGCTCGTCGAGGAAGAGCAGGTCGGGAGTGTTGAGGATGCTGGCGGCGATGTCGAGCCTGCGGCGCATGCCGCCCGAGTAGTTCTTGACCAGGCGGTCGGCGGCCTCGGTGAGGCCGAACGCCTCCAGCAGCTCGCGCGCCCGGTCGTCGGCGGCGGGCTTGCGGTGGCCGAGCAGCCGGGCGAGCAGGACGAGGTTCTCCATGCCGGTGAGGTCCTCGTCGACGGAGGCGTACTGGCCGGTCAGGCTCACCCTGGCGCGGACGGCGTCGGCCTCGCGCCTGACGTCGTGGCCGAAGACCCTGGCCTGGCCGCCGTCGGGACGCAGCAGCGTGGCGAGCATGCGAACGGCGGTGGTCTTGCCGGCTCCGTTGGGGCCGAGCACGCCGTACACGATGCCCGCGGGCACGGCCAGGTCGAGACCGTCGACGGCGCGGTTGTCGCCGAAGGTCTTGACCAGACCGGAGGTTTCAATGGCTAGCTGTGTCATGATGTGTCGCTTTCTGTCGGGAGTTCAGGAGGCGAAGGGCCGGATGGCGCGGGCCTCGCGCAACGCGAGCCCCCACCACAGGAGCTGGTCGAGCAAGGTGGCGACGGCCTGCTCGCGTGCGTCGCTGCCGTACGGCCTGCCGCGATCGTCCACGCCGTCGCCGAGCAGGTCGATCCCCACGCCGTCACGCACGGTGACGGCGTGCAGGCCGATGAAGACGGTCCGGAGCTGCTCCATGGCGTACAGCCCGCAGGACCCCGAGCCGTAGGAGACGAACCCGACCGGTTTGGCCTGCCACTCGTCGTAGGCGAAGTCGATCGCCTGCTTGAGCGAGGCGGGGAAGCTGCGGTTGTACTCGGGCGTGACCACGGCGAACGCCTCCGCCGCAGCCACCGCGGCCGAGAAGGCCCGCATGGCGGGGGTCGGCACGGCGGGGACGGCTGAGGGGAAGGCGTAGCCGGCCAGGTCGAGGAGCGAGACCTCGAGGTCGTCGCGGAGCGCGGCGCGGGCGGCGAACCAGCGGCCGATCCCGTCACCGACTCTGCCCTCGCGTGTGCTGCCGATGATCACAGCCAGCCGCAGCGGGTCCGTCGCCTTCATCCCGCACCTCCCTTCAGGAAGGAGGCGCTAGATCGTCGCTAGATGGGATCTAGCGGAGCCGCCTGGCCAGGCCGCTGGTCATCCCGCGGAGCAGGGCGGGCCGGGGCGCGGCGATGGCCGACCCGCTGGAGGGGGTGAACCAGGGCGCGGGCGACGACCGACCCGACGGAGCAGGCCAACAGGGGCCGGGGCGCGGCGACGGCCGAACCGTTGGAGCGGGCGAACCAGGGCGCGGGCGACGACCGACCCGACGGAGCAGGCCGGCCGGGGCGCCGGGTGATCGAGGCGACGGCAGGGCGAGGGAGGCATGCCACGCACGCGAGCGCGCGAGGCCGGCGGGGTATGCGGGGTCTGTCGGATCCGGGTTGCCAGCCGGGCGCATCGGGCGCGGGGCGAGGCGGTACGCGGCGGTAGGAGGTGCGTTGCCGCCGGTCGCGAGCTAGTGCCTTGTCAGGCACCGATTGCCCGGTAGCTTGCGACACGCCGGTCGGGATCCGTTCCCGGCTGGCGCGTTCTCCATCCCCCGCTCCTCACACCGCAACGCTCTCCCGCGTAGGTGGAGTGGCACCAGCGACCGCCCACGCCGCCTCGATCATGCGGAAGATCTCGTCCACCGCGGTTCGCGGGTCGTCCGTTTCGCGGGCGACCGAGAAGGCGTCGACCACGAAGCGTGCGATCGCGCTGCAGGTCGGCGTGGTCTGCGGCAAGTCCAGGTCGGCGGCGATGGCCGTTGCCAGCGACCGGGCGTGGCGCTGTCTCATCGACTCCTCGTACTGCCGCAGCGCCGGTGATTCCTCGATCATGCGCCACAGCGGGGCGGCGCCGTCCGCCGTGCAGTGCTGCACCATGGCGTGGATCTCGCGGCGCAGGGCGGGGATGAGCGCCTCGTGCGGCCGGCGGTCGGTGACCGCCCGCACGAGGCGCTGCTCGAAGTCCTCGTCCTGCTCGAAGACCAGGGCTTCCTTCGAGCTGAAGTGGGAGAACAGCGTGGTCACGGCCACGTCGGCCGCGGCGGCCACCTCGCGGATGCCCACCGCGTCGTAGCCGCGCTCGGCGAACAGGTGCAGGGCGGTGTCGGCGATCTTCTGGCGGGTCGCGGCCTTCTTTCGCTCGCGGCGTCCTGGCTGCTCGGTCATGCGGTAACACTACCAGATGCGAAAACACAACCGTTTCAAAAAGCTAACCGTTAGTGCTACGGTCTGCCGCATGAAGAAAGTGAACTTCACCGAGTTCGGCGGTCCGGACGTCCTGCACATCATTGAGGCTGAGGAACCCCACGCGGGCCCCGGCCAGGTACGCATAGCGGTGCGGGCAGCAGGCGTGAACCCCGTCGACTGGAGAATCCGTGAAGGCCAGATCCTGAAGGCCCATCCGATCCGGCTGCCCGCCGGAGTCGGACTGGACGCCTCAGGAGTGGTCGACGAGATCGGGGAGGGCGTCGAAGGGTTCGACATCGGCGACCGCGTGTTCGGCGAAGGCGCTGACACCTACGCCGAGTTCGCCGTGCTCTCGGCCTGGGCTCGGATGCCCGACGGCCTGTCCTTCGCGGAGGCGGCCGGGTATCCCTCCGTGGTCGAGACCGCGCTGCGCATCATCGGCCAGGTCGGCGTCCAGCCCGGGCAGACGCTCCTTGTCAGTGGCGCCTCCGGCGGAGTCGGGTCCGCGGTGCTGCAGATCGCCCGCGACCGTGGCATCACGGTGATCGGCACGGCCGGTGCGGCGAACCAGGACTATCTGCGCAGCCTCGGTGCCCTCGCCACGACATACGGCCCCGGCTGGGTCGACAGAGTGCGCCGGCTCGGTCCCGTCGACGCAGCCCTCGATCTGGCCGGCTCCGGCGTGATTCCCGAACTCGTGGAGCTGACCCGGGACCCGCAGAAGGTCGTCTCCATCGCCGACCTCAGCGCGCCGCAGTTCGGTGTCCGGTTCTCCGGCGAGGCCGGAAGCGTGCCGGAAGCACTCGCCGAGGCCACCGCACTCATCGCGCGGGGGAAGCTCCACATCCCGATCGACAAGACCTACACGTTGGCCGAAGCCGCGAAGGCGCACATCGACAGCCGCGCCGGCCACACACGCGGCCGCCGCGTCATCCTCGTCTAGTGCCGCCTCAGGCGGCGTTCGCCCTGGTGACGATCTGACGGAGGCAGATGTTGTCTGCATGCCGGTTCCGCCAGGTGATGTGGCGGCGGATCATGCCCGCCCTGCTCCTTATGGCTGGCATGGTCGGTCCCGTCCAGCGCGAAGTAGCGCAAGGCGGTGAACTGCGCCTGGATGCGGTTGAGCCACGAGGAGTCGGTCGGGGTGTAGGCGATCTCGACGTTGTCGGCCTCGGCCCAGTCCGCCACCCGGCGGCATCGCTTGATGGTCAGATGCGGGGAGTAGTCGTCGCAGACGATCGCGATCCGCACGTAGCGTGGTCACCCCGACCCCGTGCCCGCCGCACCATCCGCAGCAGCCGACGACCCTCGTCGTCATCGATCTGCCGAACCTGGACCCGTTCCGCCATCGCTCAAGTCTGATATATCCGCCCCGTCGGCGGGACCCACCACACCGACAACGGCACTAGGGGAGCTTCCACCGCTCCAGGGTGGGGCGCTTGGGGTCGAGGCCGTCGCCCGAGGAGGTGCCGCGCAGGCGCCGGCTCATCCACGGCACCAGGAACTCCCGCACCCAGCGGGCGTCCTCCCGCCGCTTGACCCTGGGGTCGACGGTGCGGGCCGGCCACTGCCTGAGCCAGGAGTCGTCGCACGGTACCTCGAGCACGTCGAGCACCCTGGCGGCGACCAGGCGGTGGCCCTCCTCGTTCATGTGGAGCCGGTCGTCGCTCCACGCCCGCCAGTCGCGGATCGACTGCAGGGACCACTGGTCGACGACGCGGCAGCCGTACCGGTCGGCGATGGAGCGCACGTGCAGGTAGAAGATGGCGAACTTGCCGCGCATGCGCCGCATGAGCGGCGTGTCGCGCGGGTCGACGCCGGTGAACAACAGCACCTCGGCGCCCGTCGCGCGCAGCTCGGCGACGGCGCCGGCGAGCTTCTTGGCCATCCTGTCGGGGTCGCTGCCGGGCCGGAGCAGGTCGTTGCCGCCCGCGCAGAAGCTGACCAGGTCGGGCCGCATCGCGACGGCCGCCGGGACCTGCTCGGCGACGATCTGGTCGAGGAGCTTGCCCCGCACGGCGAGGTTCGCGTAGTGGAAGTCGGGCTCGAGTTGGGCCAGCCGTTCGGCGACCCGGTCGGCCCAGCCGCGGAAGCGGCCGTTCGCGCCGGGGTCGTTCAGCCCCTCGGTGAAGCTGTCGCCCAGCGCGACGAAGGAGCGGTAGCGGGTCATCGCACCAGGTCCGCGATGGCCCGCAGGGCCAGCACGTAGGACTGGAGCCCGAAGCCGGCGATGGTGCCGGTGGCGACGGCCGCCACGACCGAGGTGTGGCGGAACTCCTCACGCGCGGCGGGGTTGGAGATGTGCACCTCGATCAGCGGCGCGGTGCGCTGGGCGATGGCGTCGCGCAGGGCGTAGGAGTAGTGGGTGAAGGCAGCGGGGTTGAGGACGACGGGGATCTTGCCGTCGGCCGCCTCGTGGATCCAGCCGATCAGCTCGGCCTCGTCGTCGGTCTGCCGCACCTCGACGTGGAGGCCGAGCTCGCGTCCGGTCGCGACGCACAGCGCGCGCAGGTCCTCGAAGGTGGCGGCGCCGTAGACGTCGGGCTCGCGGGTGCCGAGGCGCGACAGGTTGGGGCCGTTGAGCACGTAGATCATCGAGCCACCTCGCGGTAGGCGGCCTCCAGCAGCTCCTCCGGCGGGTCCTCGAGCCGGCCGGGCCTGGCCAGGCCGTCGAGGACGACGAAGCGCTGCTTGGCGCCGCGGTTCTTCTTGTCGAGCCGCATGTGGTCGCGCAGCTCGGGCCAGGCGTCCTTGCGGTAGGCGGTGGGCAGACCCACCGAGGTGAGGATGGAGCGGGTGCGCTCCACCAGGTCGGCGCGGCCCGCCAGGCGGGACAGCTCGGCGGCGTAGACCATGCCGATCGCGACGGCCTCGCCGTGGCGGATCTGGTAGTGCTCGGCACGCTCGATGGCGTGGGCGAGGGTGTGGCCGTAGTTGAGGATCTCGCGCAGGCCCGCCTCGCGCAGGTCGGCGCCGACGACGTCGGCCTTGACCTGGATCTTGCGCTCGATGAGCTGGCGGGTGTGCTCGCCCTCCGGCCTGGTGGCCCCTTCGGGATCGTCCTCGACCAGCATGAGGATCGTCGGGTCGGCGATGAAGCCGCCCTTGATGATCTCGGCGAGGCCGGCGACGTAGTCGGCGCGCGGCATCGAGGGCAGCGTCGCCAGGTCGCACAGCACGCCGGCCGGCGGCAGGAAGGTGCCGACCAGGTTCTTGCCCTCGGGGGTGTCGATGCCGTTCTTGCCGCCGACGGCGGCGTCGACCATGGCCAGGAGCGTGGTGGGAACCATGACGACCTTGACGCCGCGCAGCCAGGTGCCGGCGACGAAGCCCGCCAGGTCGGTGGTGGCGCCGCCGCCCACGCCGACGACGGCGTCGGAGCGGCTGATGCCGTAGCGGCCGAAAGCCGACCACAGCTGGGCGGCGACCTCGACGGTCTTGGCCGACTCGCCGTCGGGGACGGGCAGCGCGACCACGTCGTAGCCGGCCGCCTCCAGGGCCCCGCACACGGGACGGGAGATCTCGGGCAGCGTGGCGGGGTGGACGACGGCGACGGTGCGCACGCCCTCGCCGAGCAGGCCGGGCAGCTCGCCCAGCACGCCGGTGCCGACGACGACGTCGTAGGGGCTGTCGCCGCGCACGGTGATGCGCGTGGCGCTCATGCGGGCAGCCCCTTCACGATCTCCTCGACCAGGTCGCCCGGATCGCGCTTGTCGGTGGCCACGGTGAGCACGGCGAGCCGTTCGTAGACAGGACGGCGCTCGTCCATCAGCTTCTTCAGCTGGCTGCGCGGGTTGAGCACCAGCAGCGGACGGGCCGAGCCGAGGCCGACCCGCTGGACCGCGTCGGCGAGCCCCACCTGGAGGTAGACGACGGTGTGCCCGTCGAGCAACGCCTGGGTGCCTTCGTGCAGGATCGCGCCGCCGCCGAGGGCGAGGACGCCGTCGTGCTCGGCCAGGGCCGTGCGGACGGCCTCGTGCTCGAGCTCGCGGAAGCGCGCCTCGCCGTCCTCGATGAAGATGTCGCTGACGGGCTTGCCCGCGACCGACTCGACGTCGGCGTCGGTGTCACGGAAGGCGACGCCGAGCCGCTCCGCCAGCAGGCGGCCGACCGTCGTCTTGCCCGACCCGGGAGGGCCGATCAGCACGGCCTTGGTCATTTGATCACCATGGATGAGAGGTAGCCGGACAGGTTGCGGGCGACTTCCTCGACGGAGTCGCCGCCGAACTTCTCCAGGGCCGCGTCGGCCAGCACCAGCGCCACCATGGCCTCGGCCACGATGCCGGCGGCGGGCACCGCGCACACGTCGGAGCGTTCGTGGTGGGCCTTGGCCGCCTCGCCGGTCTTGACGTCGATGGTGGCCAGCGCCCTCGGGACGGTGGAGATCGGCTTCATCGCGGCGCTGACCCGCAGCACCTCGCCGTTGGTCATGCCGCCCTCGACGCCGCCGGCCCGGTTGGTGATGCGCCTGACGCCGTCGTCGGTGGTGTACTCGATCTCGTCGTGGGCCTGCGAGCCGGGACGCCTGGCGGTCTCGAAGCCGTCGCCGACCGCCACGCCCTTGATGGCCTGGATGCCCATGAGCGCGGCGGCCAGGCGGGAGTCGAGGCGGCGGTCCCAGTGGGTGTAGCTGCCGAGGCCCGGCGGCAGGCCGTAGGCGAGGACCTCGACGACGCCGCCGAGGGTGTCGCCGTCCTTGTGCGCCTTGTCGATCTCGGCGACCATGGCGGCGCTGCCCTCGGGGTCGATGCAGCGCACCGGGTCGCCGTCGATGGCCTCGAGGTCGCCGGGGACCGGGAAGACGTTGCCTGGCGACTGGGCGGCGCCGATCGAGACCACGTGGCTGAGGATCTCGACGCCGAGCGCCTGCTTGAGGAAGCGCCTGGCGACCTCGCCGAGCGCCACCCTGGCCGCGGTCTCGCGGGCGCTGGCCCTGTCGAGCACCGGGCGGGCGTCGTCGAAGCCGTACTTCTGCATGCCGGCCAGGTCGGCGTGGCCGGGCCTGGGGCGCGAGCGGGGCGCGTTGCGGGCCAGGCCCTCCAACTCGGCGGGGTCGACGGGGTCGGCCGCCATGACCTTCTCCCACTTGGGCCACTCGGTGTTGCCGACGCGGACGGCGACGGGGCTGCCGAGCGTGCGACCGTGGCGCAGGCCGCCGACGATGGAGACCTTGTCCTCCTCGAACTTCATCCGCGCACCGCGGCCGTAGCCGAGACGGCGCCGGCGCAGCGCCTCGTCGATGGCGGCCGTGGTCACCTCCACGCCCGCGGGCAGGCCTTCGAGGATGGCGACGAGTTCGGGGCCGTGGGACTCTCCGGCGGTCAACCAGCGCAACATGCTGACAAGTCTTCCATGTACGGAGCGGTGGGATCGCCATGGCTCACCAGGCGAGACAGAGCGCCCCGACGATCATGAAGGGCCCGAATGGAAATTCGGTCGACTTATCCGCCTTTTTCGTGACAAGGAGGGTGAGGGCGTAGAGCGCGCCGAGCAACTGGCCCGCGAGCGCCGCGGCGACCCAGGCGTTCCAGCCCACCGCGCCGGCGGCCATGCCGATGAGGCCGGCCAGCTTCACGTCGCCGAGGCCCATGGCGGTGGGCCGGACGAACCACAGCACGCCGTACAGGACCAGCAGGGCGAGGCCGCCGAGCAGCGCCTCGGGGAGCCGCCCGGTGGGCAGCAGGAGGAGGGCGAGGATCGGGTAGGACGGCAGGGTGATCAGGTCGGGCAGCCGCTGGGTGCGCCAGTCGATCAGGGCGAGCAGGACGCCCGCCGCTGCCGCGTAGAGCAGCGCGGGCAGGTACGCCGCCGGCATCCGCCAGGTGAGCAGCGCGAACACCGCCGCCGTGGCCAGTTCGACGGTCGGGAACCGCAGGGACGGCCGGCGGCGCAGGCCGCGCAGCACCCGCCGCGCCTCGGCGCGGGTGTCCACGGGGTCGGCCTCGAAGCCCTCGGCCAGCGCGCGCACGACGTACCCCACGACGAAGCCGGCCACCGCCGCCCAGACCACCACCCGCTCATCCTCGCGGGTGCGGCGGCGGCTGTCAGGTCCTTCCGTCACGGCCGTCGCGCGGAACGCCCCCCGCTGTCACGATGGCGTTGGACTCGCCCGTCGCGGACGCCCGCGGTCACGGCCGTCGCGCGGAACGCCGGCCGCGGTCACCCCTGCTGTCCCGCGCGCGCGGTCAGGACCGGCGGGACCAGGGAAAGCGGCGGCGCCTGGGAGCGGGCGCGGGGGCGAAGCGGGCCACCGTCACCGACGGGCCCACGTCGTCGAGCCTGCCGGACTCGACCGCGGCCATCGCCTCCAGCACGCCGCCCTCGATGACGAACGGCACCGGCCCCGCCACGTCGACCACCACGGCCGCCGCCCCCTCGTGGACGGCCGCCTGGCAGACCTGCGGCGTCGTGGCCTGGATGGGCCGCGCGTCGGGCCGCCACCTGGTGAGCGCCTCGACGCCGGTGAAGGCGAGCACCGCCTCCCTGCCGTCCTTGCCGATCAGCTTGGGGAGCGCCATCTCGCTCTCCTTCTCCTGCTTGAGCCCGTGCTCGCCGACCTCGGACGAGGTCAGCAGCGCCACGACGGGCACCAGCAGCCTGGTGCCGCTGAGGGCCGACAGGACGGCGGTGGCGTCGGCCGTGCCGGAGGAGAAGGCGGTCAGCGCGGCGGCGACGGAGGCGTCGGCGCCGCCGTCGTCGCTGGGCACCAGGGGTTGCGGAATGCTCGGCACAAACGACCAGACTACCGGCGCATCACGTGTGGTCGCGGTGGACGGTCACCCGGCGGCGCCGCGTACAGTGAAGCACATGGGCATGATCGGAACGGTTGGCCTGGTCCTGCACCCCAGGCGTGACTCCGAGACGGCGATCCAGACGATCATCTCGTGGGCGGTCTCCAGGGGCGTCACGGTGCTCGGCCTGCCCGACGAGGTGGACCGCATCCACTGCAGCGCGATCGCGGTCGAACCCGAGGAGCTGTGCAAGCGCGCCGACCTGCTGGTCAGCCTGGGCGGCGACGGCACGATGCTGCGCACGATGCGGCTGATCGCGGGCCTGGAGACGCCCGTCCTCGGCGTGAACCTCGGCAAGCTCGGCTTCCTCGCCGAGATCGACGTCGACGAGCTGCCCGAGGCCCTGTCGGCCATCGACGAGCACCGCTACACGGTGGAGCCGCGCATGGCGGTGCGGACGACGCTGACCGACGGGCACGAGGTCACCGCCTTCAACGACATCGCGCTGGTGCGGGTGCCTGGCGACGGGATCGCCGCGGTCGCCGTCGCCGTGCAGGGACACCCGTTCGTGCGCTACGCGGCCGACGCGGTCATCCTCGCCACCTCGACCGGCTCGACCGCCTACAGCTTCTCGGCGGGAGGGCCGATCGTCTCGCCGCTGGTCGAAGGGTTCCTCGTGGTGCCCGCCGCGGCGCACTCGACGTTCAACAGGGCGGTGATGCTGTCGGCCAACGAGCGGGTCACCCTGGAGCTGCTGCCCTCCAGCGGCACGCTGGCCGTGGAGGTCGACGGCATGGTGATGGGCCGGCTGTCCCCCGGCGACCGCGTGACCGCGACCGCCGTCTCGGGCGCCGCCCGGGTGGTACGGCTGGGCACGACGACCTTCTACGAGCGCGCCCGCCGTAAGCTCCGGGTCAACGGCAGCGCGGAAGTGGACTGAGCCATGCGGATCGCGGTGGCGGCCGACAGCCTCGACGGAGTGGCCGCGAAGCTGGTGCGGGAGCTGCGCGAGCGGGGCCACGAGGTGATCGCCCACGGGGCGCTCGACCCCGCCGAGCGTGACGACTGGGCGTGGGCCAGCGAGGCGGCGGCGCGCGACGTGGCCGAGGGAAGGGCCGACCAGGCGGTGGTGTGCTGCTGGACGGGCACCGGCGCCTCGATCGCGGCCAACAAGGTGCGCGGGGTGCGGGCGGCGCTGTGCGCCGACGCCTACACCGCAGACGGCGCGCGCAGGTGGAACGACGCCAACGTGCTGGCGCTGAGCCTGCGCGCGGTCTCCGAGCCGCTGCTGGTGGAGATCCTCGACGCGTGGTTCGCGGGCGAGCCCAGCGCCGATCCCGCCGACAGGGCCAACGTCGAGCACCTCGAGGCGCGATAGCGGCGCGGCCACCGCGCCCTGCCGGTGGTGGAGGGCGTCGGCCGCCGCGCCGTACGGGGTCAGGACAGGTCGGCGATCGCGGCGACCGGGCCGCCGCCCGAGGGTCCCTGGTGGACGGCGGCGACGGAGACGAACACCGCCGGATCGCCGGTGACCGAGGCGGCGACGCCGCCGACCGTGGCCTTGATCTGGCGGTGCCAGTGCACGTCGGAGTCGTCGAGCATGATGTTGCGCCGCCCGCGCACCCGGCCCGACGGGTCGGCCTCGCACTTCATGAACACGTTGACGAGACGGCTGCCCAGGTCGGAGGGGTGCGGCCGCTCGGGCAGCGGGATGCCGGAGTCGCGGATGGCCGCCCAGATGCCGTCGGCGTCGAGGGCGTCCTTCATGACGCTGTGCCCGATGCGGTAGCGGCCGCCGATCCCGCGCACGTTGCCGACGACGACGATCTGCGCCCGGTCCAGCTCGACGCCGCTGGAACAGGAGGCGACGCTGCTGTAGAGCGACAGGTCGCGGTGGATCTGGTCGGCGCCGGGCATCTCGATCTCGCCGAGCGCGACGGCGATGCCGAGCGCGGTGGTGGAGTTCGACAGGTCCATGGACGGCCCCGTCTCCTCGATGGCGGTGTCCTTGCCGCGGTTCTTGGCGTCGGTGATGGTGGCCAGCGTGAGCAGCGGCGTCTTGGTCTGGACGTAGTGGACGTCGCGCGGGTCGTCGATGCCGGCCACCTTCATGGCCTCGCGCACGCCGGCGGCGACCTTCTCCACCATGGCCGGGCGGCCGATGTCCTCCGGCAGGATGACCTCGCTCATCGCGACGCCGACCGACACTCTGGGCTCGTCGGTGGCGGGCGCGTTCGCGGTGGTGGCGAAGATGGTGGCGTGCGGGCTCAGCACCCCGTCGGTGCCGCCCGACCAGACCAGCGGCACGCTCTCGGGCGCGGGATGCCCCTTCCTGGCCAGCACCTCGCGGAAGGCCGTGTCGGCCAGGATGCGGGTGTAGTCGTTCACACCGCCGTTGCCCTCGGTCTTGCCGATCACCGCGAGCACCCTGTGCGCCTCGATGACCCCGTCGTCGATGAGCTTCTCCAGCCCTGAGGCGTCGGTCACGCTCTCGATGGCGACCTTGCGCACTTCGATCGGTTCCGGCATCTATCTCTCCACTCTCGTACCGACATCGGCGTTCGCGATGTGCTCCAAGGAGGTGATCACGGCCTGCCTGCCCCCGCCTGCGACGAAACGCAGGGCCGCCTCCACCTTCGGTCCCATGCTCCCTCCGGCGAAGTGCCCGGCGGCGTGCAGGACACGCAGCTCGCCGGCGGAGATCCGGCCGACGGGCCGCGGGTCAGGCCCGCCGTACCCGACGACGGCGTTCGGCACGTCGGTCGCGATGATCAGCACCTCGGCCTGTACGGCACGCGCCAGCAGCGCGGCCGCCAGATCCTTGTCGACGACGGCCTCCACGCCGGTCAGCCGCCCGTCGGCCTGCCGCACGACGGGCACTCCCCCGCCGCCGGCGGCCACGACGGTGAACCCCGCGGCGATCAGCGCGGTCGCGGCGCCCGCGTCGAGGATCTCCAGCGGCTCGGGCGAGGCGACCACGCGCCGCCAGCCGCGCTCGAAGCGCCGCCAGCTCTGGCCGAGCTTCTCGAACCTGCGCGCCTCCGCCTCGCTGAAGTAGCGCCCGATCGGTTTGACCGGCTCCTCGAAGGCGGGGTCACGCGCGTCGACCAGGGTGCGGGTGACGACGGTGGCGCTGCGGCCGCCGAGCGCGTTCATGATGAGCGTGCCGATGGTGGCCTGGGTCTGGGCGCCGCACCAGTCGAGCGGCACGGGCGGCACGACGGAGGCGGCCAGCTGGTTCTTCAGCAGCAGGTTGCCGACCTGCGGGCCGTTGCCGTGGGTCAGCACCACCTGGTGTCCCGCGTCGATGAGCGCCCTGACCTGGAGCATGGCCGCCTCGACCGCGGCCCGCTGCTCGCCCGGCGCGGCGCTGCCGTCCGGGCCGGTCATGGCGTTGCCGCCGAGCGCGACGAGTACCCGTTCACCCACGGTCGCGACGCTACCCACGCCGGGGAGGGCGTTCATTGGCAACCTTTGCCCATGATGGGGCGGGTGGCATGGCGGACGCGCCCGGGACGAGGACCGGGGGCGCCGCCTGACGGTCGTTTCTCACGAAGGTAGCCTCACGGACGTGATTCGCACCGCACACGTCAACGGCGTCGAGCTCGCCTACCGGGAGGAAGGCGATCCGACCGCGCCCGCCCTGGTCCTGCTGCACGGCCGTACCGCCGACCACAACCACTGGAACCCGCACACCCGCCGCTTCGCCGAGCGCTTCCACGTGATCGCGCCCGACCTGCGCGGCCACGGCGCCAGCGAGCGGCCGGACGGCTACGCGCTTCCCGAGATGGCCGAGGACGTGGCGGCGCTGCTCAGGATGCTCGGCGTGGAGCGGGCGGCGCTGATCGGGCACTCGCTGGGCGGCGCGGTCGCCTACCACCTGGCCATGAGGTACCCCGACCTGGTCTCGGTCCTGGTGCTGGAGGATCCGCCGGCGCCGCTGCCGCTGGACCGGCCGCCGCTGGAGGACGACTCCCCCATGATGGTCGAGACCGAGCACCAGTTCGTCTCGCCCGACCCGGCGTGGGCTGAGGGGCTGGCCCGCATCACCGCTCCCACGCTGGTGCTGTCGGGCGGGCCGTCCAGCCATGTCGACGCCACGCCGCTGGCCGGCCTCATCCCGGGCGCCAAGCTCGTCACCATCGACGTGGGGCACCTGATCCACTCGGCGGCGCCCGGGGAGTTCGCGGCGGCCGTGGAGGAGTTCCTGGACAGCTGACCGGCCTCAGGACAGCACGAAGGGCGCCCCCCGGAATGGGGGACGCCCTTCGTCCAGGCGGGTCAGACCGTCACGAGGGCGGCCTCGGCCTCCAGGGTCGCGGCCGTCGCGTTGACGACGGCGGCGATCCGCAGCGCCTCCTGGATCTGCTCGCGCGGCATGCCCGAGCCGCGCAGCACCTGCTCGTGCGACTCCAGGCAGCGCCCGCAGCCGTTGACCGCGGAGACCGCCAGGCACCACAGCTCGAAGTCGACCTTGTCGACGCCGGGGTTGCCGATGACGGTCATGCGCAGCTTGGCCGGCATGGTGCTGTACTGCTCGTCGCCGATCAGGTGGGTGGCGCGGTAGTAGACGTTGTTCATCGCCATGATCGAGGCGGCGGCCTTGGCCGCCTTGAACGCCTCGGCCGACAGGATGGCCGAGGCCTCCTCGGCGACCTCGGCGATGACCCGCGCGGACCTGGTGGCCAGCGCGCACGCCAGGACCGCGCCCCACAGCTGCTGGTCGGTCAGCGACGACGTCGTCGTGACCGAGCCCAGGTTGAGCTTGGTGTCCTTGGCGTAGTCGGGCAGCGCCGACTTCAGGTTGTCGATACTCATGCGCCGAGCAGCGCCTTGGCGTCGAGGCCCTTGTCGCCCTTGTTCCAGTTACAGGGGCACAGCTCGTCGGACTGCAGGGCGTCGAGGACCCGCAGGACCTCCTTGACGTTGCGGCCGACCGAGCCCGCGGTCACCATCGAGAACTGGATCTCGTTGTTGGGGTCGACGATGAAGGTGGCGCGCTGGGCGACGCCGTCCTCGCCGAGGACGCCGAGCGCCGACGACAGCTCGCGCTTGATGTCGCTCAGCATCGGGAAGGGCAGGTCGCGCAGGTCCTCGTGGTCCTTGCGCCAGGCGTGGTGGACGAACTCCGAGTCGACGGAGACGCCGAGCACCTGGGCGTCGCGGTCGGCGAAGTCCTCGTTGAGCCGGCCGAACTCGGCGATCTCGGTGGGGCACACGAAGGTGAAGTCCTTGGGCCAGAAGAACACCACGCGCCACTTGCCCTCGTAGGTCTTGTGGTTGATCTCCGCGAACGCCTTCTCGGGGTCGAGGTCGACGCAGGCGGTGAGCTCGTACTCGGGGAACTTGTCACCAACGGTGAGCACGTCTATGTCTCCTTGCAGGACGTCGTTGTCAGTGCCTCCAGGTTGCCGCATCTAACATTGATCCGAGAAATCGAGCAGTCGGACCAATCTGAGAGGTGATTCCTATCAGTGAGCCCATACCCACCCTCGCTCAGCTGCGGGCATTCCTTGCCGTGGCCGACCATCTGCACTTCCGGGAGGCCGCCACCGCGCTCAGGATGAGCCAGCCCGCGCTGTCGGGGTCGGTGTCCGCGCTGGAGGAGATCCTCGACACCCAGCTGCTGGAGCGGACCACCCGCAAGGTGCTGCTGACCCCGGCCGGCGAGCGGGTGGCGGTGCACGCGACGCGGGTGCTGGCCGCGGTCGACGACCTGGTCGGGGAGGTGGCCAGGAACCGCGAGCCGTTCAGCGGTCCCGCGCACCTGGGCGTGATCCCGACGGTCGCACCGTACGTGCTGCCCGCCCTGCTGCCGATGTTCGCCAAGCGCTTCCCGCTGCTGAAGCTGACCGTCCACGAGGCCAAGACCGAGACGATCGTCGAGGAGGTCCGGGAGGGCAGGCTCGACCTGGTGCTGCTGGCGCTGCCGACCGAGACGAGCGGGCTGGTGGAGGAGCCGCTCTACGACGAGGACTTCCTGCTGGCCGTACCGGAGGGCCATCCGCTGGCCGCCGAGGAGGGGCCACTGCGCAGGTCGGCGCTGAAGGGGCTCGACATCGTGCTGCTCAACCAGGGCCACTGCCTGCGCGAGCAGGCGATCGACGTGTGCAGGGAGGTGGGCGCGCGGGCCACCGCGACCACCTACGCCACCAGCCTGCCGACCCTGGTCCAGCTGGTGGCGGGCGGCCTCGGGGTGACCCTGCTGCCGGAGTCGGCGGTGCCGGTGGAGACCGGCAAGCGGGTACGGCTGGCGCTGCGCAGGTTCGCCCCTCCGGCGCCCGGCAGGACGATCGGCATGGCCTACCGGGCGAGCTCGGCCAGGGCCGCGGAGTACGCGCAGTTGGCCAAGGCGGTGCGTGGCGCGGTCAGGCAGCGCAAGCTGCCGGTGAAGGTGATCTCCTGACCGCCCCTACCCGCCGAGCCGCTTGAGCCTGGTCACCGCCTCGTCGATGACCTCGTCCTTCTTGCAGAAGGCGAACCTGACGAAGTGGCGGCCCCGGTCGGGGTGGTCGTAGAAGACCTGGGTGGGGATCGCCACCACCCCCGCCAGCTCGGGCAGCCGCCTGGTCAGCTCCAGGCCGTCGGTGAAGCCGAGCGGCCTGATGTCGGTCTGCACGAAGTAGGTGCCGGCCGGTCTGAGCACCTCGAACCCGGCCGCCGCCAGCCCGCTCAGCAGCCGGTCACGTTTGCCCTCCAGGCCGGCGCGCAGCCCGGCGACCCAGTCGAGCTCCTCGCGCAGGCCGTGGGCCACGGCGAGCTGCCAGGGCCCGTTGGCGGTGAAGGTCAGGAACTGCTTGACGGTCTGGACGGCCCGCACCAGCTCGGGCGGCGCGCAGACCCAGCCGGTCTTCCACCCGGTCACCGAGAACGTCTTGCCCGCCGAGGAGATCATCACGGTGCGCTCGCGCATGCCGGGCAGCGTGGCCATGGGCACGTGCTCGACGCCGTCGAAGGTCAGGTGCTCGTACACCTCGTCGGTGATCGCCAGCAGGTCGCGTTCGGCGCACAGCTCGGCGATGATCTCCAGCTCCTCGCGATCGAACACGGTGCCCGTCGGATTGTGCGGTGAGTTGACCAGGATCGCCCTGGTGCGCGGCGTCACGGCGGCGCGCAGCTCGTCGGGGTCGAAGGTGAAGCGCCCCGCCACCGGGCGCAGGGTGACGGCGACCAGCCGGGCCCCGGCCAGCGCGATGGAGGCGGCGTAGGAGTCGTAGTAGGGCTCGAAGGCGATGACCTCGTCGCCCGGCTCGCACAGCGCCAGCACGGCGGCGGCGATCGCCTCGGTGGCGCCCACGGTGACCAGCACCTCGCCGTCGGGATCGTAGGCCAGGTCGTAGTGCCGCCGCCGATGCTCGGCCACCGCCTGCCGCAGCTCGGGCAGGCCCGGACCCGGCGGGTACTGGTTGGCACCCGACCTGATCGCCTCCACCGCGCGGTCGAGCATCGC
Source organism: Nonomuraea sp. NPDC004354 (assembly GCF_053602555.1). Taxonomy (NCBI): domain Bacteria; kingdom Bacillati; phylum Actinomycetota; class Actinomycetes; order Streptosporangiales; family Streptosporangiaceae; genus Nonomuraea; species Nonomuraea sp. NPDC004354. Next base: position 283,542 of record NZ_JBSGDV010000003.1, read on the forward strand.
GGGCGGGCCGTCGGTGTCGGGGAATCCCTGCCCCAGGTTGATCGCCCCGGTCCGTACGGCCAGCGCGCTCATCTCGGCGAAGATCGTGGTGCCGAACCGTCGCATGCGGGAAACAAGGGGATCGCTCACGAGACCACACTATTGGTCTCGAGGCGTGATCACCCGGGTCGCCCTCGATCGACCGCGCGTGTCCGCCCCGAGGCTCGTACACTTCCGAACATCCCGCCCCCGTGATCGCGGCCGGTTTCCCCGTATGGTGGTGGTCCTGGTTCCTGTGACGCGCATCAGAGAGCTCGACGCGCTCCGCGGCTTCGCGGTGTGCGGCATCATGCTGGTCAACACCTGGCAGCACGCCCAGGCGCCGGACAGCGAGTGGTGGGTCGAGACGTTCCTCCAGGGCCGCTTCTACCCGATCTTCTCGCTGCTGTTCGGCGTCAGCTTCGCGCTGGTGCTGCGCGGCGCCGGCCGGTGGGTGCTGCTGCGCAGGCTGCTGTGGCTGCTGGTGTTCGGGCTGATCCAGCACACCTGGTACGAGGGTGAGGTGCTGACCGACTACGCGCTGTTCGGCATCGGCGTGCTGCTGCCGGCCTCGTTCCTGTCGGGCGGCTGGCCCGTCCTGGTGCTCGGGGTGGCGGCCACCGCGTGGGGCGTGTGGGTGGGCGGCGGCATCCTGATCATCCCCGGGCTGTTCCTGATCGGCATGGCGCTGATGGACCTGCGGCCGGGCCGCGGGTGGCTGCTGCCGGGGTTCGGCGTGTCGGCGGTCGTCTCGGCGGCGCTCGGCTCGCTCTACCTGCGGACCGACGAGTGGTGGGTCTACGTGACGGCGGCGCTCGCGGGCGCCGCCGCCTACTCCACGCTCGTGCTGTTCCTGCGGCCACGCTGGCTGGAGCCGATGGGCAGGATGGCGCTGACCAACTACGTCTCGGGCACCGTGGTCATCGTGCTGACCGCGCCGATGCGCTGGCCGGTGCTCGCCGTGGCGGGCGTGACGGTGCTCGCGCAGCTGCTGTTCAGCTGGTGGTGGCTGTCGGTGTTCAGATACGGCCCGCTCGAATGGGTGTGGCGGATGCTCACCTGGTGGAAACCGGTGCCGAACCGGCTCATACTCCGTTCGTGACGCTGAGCGCTCTCCTTCGCCTGCTGGACGACGAGTTGCCTGACGCGATCCGCCTGCGTCACCGGCTGCATGCCGTACCCGAACCGGGGGGCGCGGAGGTGGAGACCTGCGGCGTCATCGCCGAGCACCTGCCGCTGCCCCACCGGGTCGTGGCGGGCACCGGGATGATCGTCAGGGTGGGGCCGGAGGGCGAGCCCGCGATCGGCGTCCGCGCCGAGCTCGACGGGCTGCCGCTGGCCGAGCTGACCGGCGCGGCCTTCGCCTCGGCCAACGGGCACATGCACGCCTGCGGCCACGACGTGCACCTGGCCGCGCTGGTCGCGCTGGTGCGGGCGGCGAGCAGGACGGAACTGCCCGCGCCGCTGGTGGCCGTCTTCCAGCCGTGCGAGGAGCGGCACCCGTCGGGCGCCGTGGCGCTGCTGCGCGAGGGCGAGCTGGCGGCGGAGGGGGTGGAGTCGGTGGTCGCCGTGCACGTCCACCCCGACCTGCCGTGGGGCACGATCGGCGCCGACCCCGGCACGGTCAACGCGGCGGCCGACGCGATCAGGATCGACGTCGAGGGGCTCGGCGGGCACGCCGCCTACCCGCACCGCACGAGGGACCCGGTGCTGGCGCTCTCGCACCTGGTGGTGGCGCTGCACGGGCTGGTGGGGCGGCGGATCGACCCGGTCCACGGCGCCACGCTCACCGTGGGGGCCGTCCACGCGGGCACCGCGGAGAACGTGATCCCCGGCGCCGGCCACGCGCTGGTCACGCTCCGCGCGCTGGACACCGCCGACCAGCGCGCGCTGCTGTCGGCCGTCAGGGAGTGCGCCGAGCACGTGGCCGCCGCCCACGGGTGCGCCGCGAGGCTGACCGTCACCAAGAGCGAGCCGCCGCTGGTCAACGACCCCGCGCTGGCCGAGGCGGCCAGGCGCGGGGCGGCGACGGCCGGGTTCGCGCCGGCCCCGGCCTGGCACTCGTGCGGCGGCGACGACTTCGCCCACTACGGCACCGCGTGGCCGACGCTGATGGCCTTCGTCGGGCTGGGCGGCGCGCCCGGGTTCGTCCACGCCGGCCTGCACGATCCGCGGTTCCTGCCGCCCGACGAGGCCGTGGGCGCCTGCGCGCGGGCGCAGGCGCTGGCCTACGCCGCGGCGCTCAGCGCGCGGAGCGGAACACCAGCAGGCGGAACATCTGCGTGGAGCCGACCAGCTTCTCCTTGACCAGGCGCAGGCCGTGACGCTCGGCGCCCGCCGCGACGCGGGGCACGGACACGGCGTTGACCATGTCCTGGTTGCCGGCCAGGTAGGCCTCCGCGTAGTCCTCCGAGAGACCGTTGTCGATCATCCAGGTCCGCCAGGCGGCCACCGCCGACGTGCGCTCGTGGTCGTCGTCGGGGGCGAAGCAGTCGGAGAAGACGAGGCTACCGCCGGGTTCGAGGCGCCTGGCGCACTCGGCGAAGAAGGAGTCGATCGACTCGTCGGTGGGGTTCTGGCCGAACAGGAAGTGGGTGACGAGCGAGCCGAAGATGACGTTGTAGGTGATGTTGTCCTCGACGTCGTCCCACGCGGTCTTGTTGAGCAGGCGCACCCAGCGGTTCAGGTCGTCGCCGATCTTCTTGTGGGCGAGCTTGCGCATCTGCACTGCGCGGTCCATCGCGCGGTACCGGTCGACCGGGTAGAGCTGGCCGAGCTGCTCGAACGGCTCGCACAGGGTGCGGATCCACGGGACGATCGCGGAGGTGAGGCTGCCGGTGCCGTACCCGATCTCCAGGACCGAGACCGACATGTCGATCTCCTGGAAGATGCGCAGGATCTCGCTGGCGACGGTGGCCGAGCAGTCCTGGATCAGGTCGTCGTACATCGGGATCCAGGTGCGGATGTGCTGGTCGTAGCGGTCGAAGTAGGCCGGGGAGCGGTGCTCGGTGCGCAGCGTCCAGTGCTCGTCCCACCTGCCGATCTCCAGCTTGCGCAGCCACTCGCGCTTGAGGGTGTGGAAGTCGTGGTTGGGGTCGAACCGCACCGCCCGCGCCTTGACCGCGTCGTAGTAGCGGTTGGCCAGGTTGAAACGGTGGCGGTCGCGCTCGATGTGGAGCATGCGCCGCTCGCCGAAGTCGCTGTCGAGCCTGCTCCGGTAGCCGCCGATGCAGTCGGGGTTGAGCAGCAGCAGGTGGGCGCCGACGGCGGTGTCGCCGAAGGGGTGGCGCACGCCGAGCCCCACGTCGTCGACGGCGGCCACGTAGATCTCGTAGCTGCTGTCGGCCAGGCTGCCGATGTGGTCGCGCCACATGGACATGTGCCGTGACAGCTCCGCCTCGCCCTGGAAGAACAGCTTCCAGTCGATGAGGAAGATCCGCTCGGTGACCTGGGAGCTCATCAGCTCGGGGTGCTCGAGGTCGGTCTGCCAGAAGGTCTCGGTGTTGTCGGTCAGGTCGGCGATGGCCCTGATCGGGCCGTCGTTCCAGTCGCGCAGCTCGGCGAAGCAGTGGGAGTAGTAGTCGGCGTCGGTGACGAGGTTGGACGGGCCGGAGTTGCGCACCTCGGAGGCGAGCGCCTCCAGCCAGCCACTGCGCAGGTGCAGCTGCGGGTGGTCGCTGTCGTGGTTGCTGAGCACCGACTGCAGGCCGCCGTGCAGCTGGGTCAGCTTGCGGCGCAGCGCCCGGTGGCCGGGGCTGAGCGACTCCAGCTCCAGACGGTCGAGCAACCTGCCGAAATCGGTCTCGAATTTGCTGAACCCGGCGTCGTTGCTGGCACTCGGATAGTTGAGGTATCGCGGCGCGCCGAAGTCTTCGGGCAGCTCGCTGGTGCCCTCCTGCTTGATGACGACGACAGGCAAATCCAACGCTCGCGCAAAACCGACTTCAAATGCCAAATTGGGGCGAACCGTACTTCCTTCCAGGATGAGAATGTCCGACCTGCGGATCTGCTCCTGGATCTCGATGCCGATGTTGCGGCTATGGGGTTGCTCGCTCCAGTCGTAGACGTCGAAATGACGTTCGGCCAGCTGGCTCTTCACCGACTGGACCGCCCTGATGACCGACTCGGAGCCCTCAGCCTCGGTGGACCAGGCGAGAAACGCATTGACGGGGTCCATGCAGACATGAATACACGACGAGCAACTGGACTTTCAAAGGCGACACAAAATATCGTGACGTAATGGCTTTGCGGCTGTCATTCGCCGTACTGGTGCTCGCGTCTTTCGTTCTCGGCCTGGTGGGATTCGCCGCGTATCTCGAGCCCGGGGCCTCGGCCTTCGATCTGGTCTATTACTCGCTGCAGCTGTTCGTCCTCGATCCGGCTCCGTTCGACGTCGATCACAAGCCGCTGGGATGGGCGCTGGAGGTGGCCCGCTTCACCGCCCCCGCCGCGACGATCTACGCCCTGGTCGCCGGTCTGCTGCTGCTGTTCTCCACCGAGATCCGCCGCCTGCGCGCCCGCGGCTCGCGCGGCCACGCGGTCATCTGCGGCACCGGGCCGATCGCGGGCGTGCTGACCACGCGCCTGCGCGCGGCCGGCCGCCGCGTGGTGCGGATCTCCCCCACGCCCCACGCCGACCGCGGGGTGCTGCACGTGGAGGGCGACCCGCGCGATCCCGCCGTGCTGCGCGCGGCGGGCATCGAACGCGCCGCTGTCCTGTACGCCTGCGAGGCCGACAGCGCGACCAACACCGCGATCGCGCTGGCCGCGCACGCCCTGCCGCGGCCGAAGGCCCGCCCGCTGGCCGCCTACGGGCTCATCTCCGACCCCGACATGTGCGCCGCGCTGCGCGCCCGGCGGCTCGGGCTCACCCGGCCGACGGGACTGCACCTGGACTTCTTCAACCCCGACACGCTCGCGGCCCGCGTGCTGCTGGACAACGACCCGATCACCACACCGGACCCGGTCATGGTCATCGGCCTCGGCACGTTCGGCCGGACGCTGCTGCTGGAGCTGGCCAGGCACTGGCGCCCGCGGGCGCGGGAGGCCGGGCCGTTGCCGGTCACCGTCGTCGACACGGACGCGACCGGCGCGACGGCGGCCCTGTGCGCCCGGCACGACCTGCTGCTGACCGCCTGCGACCTCGAGGCGATCGACCTGGAGCCGGAGCAGGTGAGCCTGCCCGAGGTGCTGCCGCACGCCTCGCGCCGCGTCTACGTCTGCTACCCCGACCAGGACCAAGCGCTGAAGGTCGCGCTCACGTCGCTGCGGCTGTGGGGCGGCGGCCCCGGCTCGCTGGTCGTCCGCGTCGACCACGCGGCGGCCTTCGACTCCACGCTGCTGGAGGGCCTGGACGGCGCGCTCAGGGTCTTCCCGGTGACCGACGCGGCGGGCGACCCGCGGCTGATCGCCGAGGACCTGGTGGAGACCCTGGCCAAGGCGACGCACAACCACTACCTGGCCGACCAGCGCGGCAGGGGCGGCAGGTTCGCGGTCAACTCCTCGCTGGTGCCGTGGGAGGAGCTCGAGGAGGACAAGCGGGAGTCCAACCGGCTGCTGGCCGAGGACATCGGCAGGAAGCTGAAGGAGGTCGGGTGCGCGCTCGGCCCGCGCGTCGACCCGGACCTCGGCTTCGCCTTCGCCGAGGAGGAGATCGAGCTCCTGGCGGAGATGGAGCACGTGCGCTGGGTACGCATGATGGTGACCCGCGGTTGGTCCCACGGCCCCTTGCGGGATGATGAGAACAAGACACATCCCGATATAGGAGACTGGTCCACTTTGTCAGCATCGGCGAAGGAAAAGGACCGCGACACGATCAGGAACCTGCCGGGCATCCTGGCCCTGGCGGGCTTCCAGGTGGTGAGGACGCGATGACGAGGTTCGCCGTGACGGGACACCGCGAGCTCACGCCGCACACGGTCGAGCTGGTCGGCCAGGCCCTGCGCGACGAGCTGGCCAGCGCGGGTCCCGGCCTGGTCGGCGTGTCGTGCCTGGCGGAAGGGTCCGACCAGATCTTCGCGGCCGAGACCATCGCGGCGGGCGGCGAGCTGCACGCCGTCCTGCCCGCCCGCCGCTACCGGGAGAGCCTGCCCGCCGACGCCCGCCACACCTACGACATGCTGCTCGGCAAGGCCACCCACGTCCTCGAACTGCCCTTCGAGGAGGCGGGCGTGCCCGCCTACCTGGCCGCGGCGCAGGCCATGCTGGCCGAGGCCGACGAGCTGGTCGCCGTATGGGACGGCACCGCGCCGCGCGGCCCGGGCGGCACCGCCGACGTGGTGGCCATGGCCAGACAGGCCGGGATGCCGGTAAGGGTGATCTGGCCGCCGGGTTCCAGCCGGGCATAGTCTCGAGACGTGACCAGAATCGCCCTCTGCCAGCTGCCCGTCTCCCCCGACCCCGCCACCAACCTCAAGCGGGCCACCGAGGCCATCGCCAGGGCCGAGGGCGCCGACCTCGCGATCTTCCCCGAGGCCACCCTGACCAGGTACGGCAGGCGCATCGCCGAGCTGGCCGAGCCGCTGGACGGCCCCTTCGTGACCGGCCTGGCCGAGGCGGCCCGCGACCACGGCGTCGCGGTGATCGCCGGCGTCTTCGAGCCGGGCGAGGGCCGCGTCCACAACACCGCGGTCGCGATCGACGCCTCGGGCGCCGTCAGGGCCACCTACCGGAAGATCCACCTGTTCGACTCCTTCGGCTCGCGCGAGTCGGAACTGGTGGCCCCCGGCTCCGAGCCCACGGTGGTCGAGCTGGCCGGGCTGCGGATCGGGCTCATCACCTGCTACGACCTGCGCTTCCCCGAGCTGGCCAGGGCGCTGGTCGACAGGGGCGCCGACATGTTCGCCGTCATCGCGGCCTGGAGCTCGGGCCCCCTCAAGGAGGACCACTGGATCACGCTCGTGCGGGCGAGGGCGCTGGAGAACACGATGTGGACCGCCGCCGTCGACCAGGCGCCCAATCCCGCCGAGGCGAGCGACGGGTTCGGCGTCGGGCGCAGCATGCTGGTCGACCCGCTGGGCGTGGTGCGCGCCGATCTGGGTAGCGCACCGGGCGTGCAGGTGGTCGAGCTCGACGCCGAGCTGACCGCCTCCGCCCGCGCCACGCTGCCGTGCCTCGAGCACCGGGTGCTGGGTGTGGGCCGGCTGCCCTGACCAGGGGCCGCCGCGATTGGCGGGGTTCTTGGATCGTGACGGCCAAGAGATCGTAAAGTGGTGTCGTGAACGAGCGTAGGACGCAGATGCAGAAGGTGGTGCCGCCCCGGCTGCTCGTGCCCTACCTCTCGGGCAAGCGCACGGTCATCTCCGGCTACGTCTACCGCGTGCAGGACTGCGTGCGGCTGACCACGCCCCGGGCGTTATTCCTGGGGCTCGACCTGTCCTTCGAGGGATCGGAGCTGAGCGCCCACGTGCCCGAGCTTTACCTGATGCGGTGGTACGCGCGCGACGTGGACACCTACGCGGTGCCGTACGGGCCGCACATGGGCGGCGACTGGAGCGACGCGCCGCCGTTCGCGGGCAACGGGTTCACCACCTCGCGCGAGCACGTGGTGCCCCAGTTCCACACCACGCCGATGCCCATCCCGGCGGGAGCGGAGATCGTGCACGTCAGCGGCGCGGGCGAGCGGCCGTTCGCCGCCTACGACGGGCTCACCTGGCGGCCGTCGTCATGAGCGACGAGATCGTGCCCGTGGCGTCGGGTTTCGTCGCCCGCCACCGGGGCCGCACCCACCCGGCGGCGATCGGGCCCGACAGCGACGAGGTCGTGCTGTTCAGCGAGGAGGAGCTGGACGGCTTCGAGGCGGCCTCCGGCTACTGGCGGCGCACCGTGGACCGCTCCGAGCTGGAGTGGCTGGTGCTCGTGCGCACGGTCGGCGCGTTCGGCGGCGAGCCGTGCGTGGTCCTCGACGAGGACGACGACGGCCTCCACATCGCCTACACCGGCCACAGTGGCATGAAAGCGGAGGCGCTCGGCTACTGGATGGTCGACCATGGGGCCTATGAGGTGGTCGTCCCCCGCGAGGAGGTCTTCTCGATCAGGGTGGAACGCCTGCCGGTCGGCTGACCCCGGTCAACCGGTCGCCCGGTCGAGCGTCTCCCCTGGCATGCGATGGTTATGCGCCCTCGTGCCCTTCGTCCTGGTGGGGTGCGGCGAGGCTCCGGAGACGTCCGAGATCTACCAGCGGGTCATGCAGGGCAAGGCGCCGGTCGGCCAGGTGCTGACCGTCTCGGACCCGCCGGTGCGGCTGTGGTTCGCCCGCACCACCGACGAGGATGGCGACCTGCGGCTGTGCGGGCCCCGCTCCTGCGGCCACGACGTGTCCGACCGGCCGGAGCCGGCGTGGGCGGAGGACCGCGAGGGCGACCTCTACTACGGCGCCGCCCGGCCCGGCGTGGCCGGCGTGCGCGCGCGCACCGTGGAAGGCGCCACGGTCAGCGGCACCGTCCACCGGCCCGCGGGGGCGCCGCTTTCCATCTGGACGGTGACCGTCCCCGGCGCGCGGGTACGCGGTTTCGATTTCCTCGACTCCTCCGGTCAACCGGTCGCCACGGCGGGTGTCTCTGGTACGTGATGGAAACACCCACCATGGCGCCCGCGGCCCCCACCTTCGCGGAGCTGTTCGCCGCGCAGTACCAGTCCCTGGTACGGCTGGCGGGACTGCTGGGCGCCGACGACCCCGAGGACATCGCACAGGAGGCGTTCGCCAGGCTGCACGGCCGCCGCCTGCGCGACGACGCGGCGGCACTCGGATACCTGCGCGCGACCGTCTGCAACCTGACCCGTAACCGGCTGCGGCACCTGCGCCTCAGCCGGCTGCGCCGTCCCGAACCCCCCGAGCCGGCCCGCAGCAGCGAGCACGCCGTCATCGTGGCCGAGGAGCACCGGGAACTGCTGGCCGCCCTCGACACGCTGCCGCGCCGCCAGCGGGAGGCGCTGATCCTGCGCTACTGGCTCGACCTGTCCGAGCGAGAGATCGCCGACGCCATGGGCGTGTCGCCCGGTTCGGTCAAGACACACGCCAGCCGGGGCCTGGCGGCACTGAGGGGGAAGCTGTGAACGACCTGGAAGAGCGGCTGCGTGCCGCGCTCGACGCCCGCGCCATGACCTTCGAGGCCGGCCCGACGGCCTGGATCGAGGTGCAGCGGCGGGTCCGGCGGGGCCGGTGGGTCTGGCCGGTCCTGCTGGCCGCCCTGCCGGTCGCGCTGGTGGCCCTGCTCGTGCCTTTCCTGCTCAACGGGGGCCAGGACAGGCAGACGACCATGGGCCCGCCGAAGGACCCGAAGCCGGTGGGCGAGGCGCTCGTCATCGACAACCCGACCGAGGACCGCCCGATGCGCCTGTGGTACGGCAAGAACGACGCGGGCCTGCTCGCGCTCTGCCGGGACGTGCAGTACGCGGGGAGCGCCTCCTCGAGCATGTGCGGCGAGAACGCCGGCGCCAAGGCGATGCGGAACGCCGGCTGGTTCGAGGGGACGACCCAGTCCGTGCCGCTGCGTGAGACCATCCTCGACTACGGTGGCGCGCGCCAGGAGGTGGCGACGGTGACGGCGGTCACCGCGAAGGGGGCCCGTTTCACCGGCACCCTCCACCAGCCCTCGGGGGCCCCGATGAAGATCTGGACGGTCGCCTACCCCAGCACGGATCAGGTCACCTCCTACGAGTTCGCCGACGCCGGCGGCCGCGTCCTCTCCCAGCGGCTGCGGGGCATCACGATGCTCCCCGAGTCCGCGCAGGGCAAGCCCGCGGGCGCCGCCGTGAAGCTCGGCGACCTCAGCGTGCGGCCCTTCGACACCCCCGACCGCAATCTCATCTGGACCCTGGAGGGCCGCGAGGTGGGGCTCCACCTGGTCAGGGTCGACAACCTGACGCTCGACGACCTGGGCGGCAAGCCCATGGCGGTCCAGCTGCGGGTCAACAGCGGCCACTGGTTCGGCATCGCCCGCCGGGGCACCGCGAAGGTGGAGCTGGTCCGCAAGGACGGCAAGGCGCTGACGGCGGCGGTGAAGCCGGACCCGTGGAAGGTGGGGGTGAGCCTGTTCGCGGGTGAGCGGGCCGTCACCGGCGACCTCTACCTCGAAGGCTTCACCCTGGTGGGCTACGACGAGGCGGGCAGGCAGCTGTGGCGCGACGACCATCCCGCCGACAAGCCCGCCTGGGACCCGCACCCGCCGATCGGCGAGGTGGTCACCATCGGCGAGGCGAAGGTGTGGTTCAGCAAGGTGACGCTCGCCGACGGCAGGACCTGGGACGGCCTGTGCCGCTCCACCCCGGGGACCAAGACCACGTGCGACGCCTTCGAGCCGGTCGGGCCGGGTGACGCCCGCCGCCTGCTCGACCTCGGCAAGAGCGCGATCGGGGTGGCCGGATCCGAGGCCACCCAGGTCGAGGCGGTGAAGTCCGGTGCTCGCGGCACCATGTACGCGCCCGCCGACGCGCCGCTGAAGATCTGGGCCGTCCCCTACCCCGGCGGCAGCGAGCAGTTCGTGCTGAGCGACGCCAGGGGAAACACGGTGGCCTCGGTCGGCGGCGACGCGCCCGACGCGTGCACGGTCTCCCCGCCCGTCGGCCCGGCCGCCGTCCTGGAGGGCGGCGCGAGCATCACCCACCAGAACGGCTGCATGATCATCTGGGGGGCCGGGGGGCGCTTCGCCGTCGAACCGCAAAGGATCGAGGACGCCACCTACAGCCACGGCCAGAACGTCCTCGCCGGATGGACGGTCAAGAAGACGGCCAAGGTCGAGCTCGTCTACCCGGACGGCGCCCGCCTGACCGCGACGCTGCGGTCCGACCCCTGGGGTCTCGGTTTCACCCTGTTCTCCGCCCGCACGACGAAGGACAACCTGGACGTGCACGTGGTCGGCTACGACCAGGCAGGCAAGGAGATCTGGCGGCGCTAGATCCCGAGCGAGCGGTAACGCGCCAGGCGGGCAGGCAACCTGTCCGCCTTCGGCGTCGCCAGCAACCGCGCGATCTCGTACTCCAGCGCCCGCGCCACCCGCTCGCAGAAGGCCTGCGGCTCGTAGGCGGCGTCGGGCCGCTCGGGGATGACGCGGTCCACGATCCCGTCGCGGCGCAGGTCGGTGGCGCGCACGCCCTGCGCCTGGGCGATCTCGGGGGCGAAGTCGACGCTGCGGTAGAGGATGGCCGAGGCGCCCTCGGGCGGCAGCGGCGACAGCCAGGCGTGCTGGGCGGCCAGCACCCTGTCGGCGGGCAGCAGGGCCAGCGCGCCGCCGCCCGCCCCCTCACCGAGCAGCAGGCAGACCGTCGGCGCGTCGAGCATGACCAGGTCGGCCAGCGAGCGGGCGATCTCGGCGGCCAGGCCGCCCTCCTCTGCCGACTTCGACAGGGCGGCGCCCGCCGTGTCGATCACGGTGACCAGGGGCAGGCCGAGCTCGGCGGCCAGTCGCATGCCGCGCCTGGCCACGCGCAGCCCGGCGGGCCCGAACGGTCCCGTCGCCCGCTGCGTGCGCCGGTCCTGGCCGAGCACGACGGCCGGCGCCGTGCCGAACCTGGCCAGGGCCAGCAGCAGCCCCGGATCGGCCTCGCCCTCGCCGGTGCCGTTCAGCGGGGTGACGTCGGTGGCGGCGAGCTTGAGCAGCGTGCGGATGCCCGGCCGGTCGTCGCGGCGCGAGCGGGTGATGGCCTCCCACGCCTCCACCGGACGCAGGTCCTCCTCGGGGGCGGCCCCGGCCTCGAGCCCGCTCCTGCCGGCCGTCAGCACGGTCAGCGCGCTGATGGCCATGGCGCGGGCGTCCTCGGCCGAGACGACCGCGTCCACCAGGCCGTGCGTGAACAGGTTCTCGGCCACCTGGACGCCCTCGGGGAAGGCGTAGCCGTGCAGCGACTCGAACACTCGCGGGCCGAGGAACCCGATGAGCGCCCCCGGCTCGGCCGCCGTCACGTGCCCGAGCGAGCCCCAGCTGGCGAAGACGCCACCGGTGGTCGGATGCCGCAGGTAGACGATGTATGGCAGGCCCGCGTCGCGATGCCGCTGCACCGCCGCCGCGATCTTGATCATCTGGGTGAAGGCGAGCGCGCCCTCCTGCATGCGGGTGCCGCCGGAGGCGGGCGAGGCCAGCAGCGGCAGCCCCTCCCTGGTGGCCCGCTCGACCGCCAGCACCAGCCGCTCGGCCGCCGCCACGCCGATCGAGCCGGCCATGAACGAGAACTCGCAGGCCATGACGGCCACCCGGTGCCCGCCGAGGAACCCCTCACCGGTGATCACCGACTCGTCGTAGCCGCTCTTCGCGCGGGCGGCGGCCAGCTCTTCGGCATAGGAGGAGCCCGGCTGTGAGGGGTCGGCGGGCGGCGTGTCCCATGACTTCCACGATCCCTTGTCCAGGACCGTCTCGATGAGAGTGCGCGCGTCCGGCCGGCTCACCACTGCTCCCCTGCTGTCGTCGAGTGCTGCAGAATTGACGCGCCGGTCACCGTTCCCGTTCCGCCAACCAGGAAAGTACGTTCTCGCCGTCCTGATCGAGCGCCGGCGGCGCGGTGTGCTCGACCGGCTCGGCGCCGTCGAAACGCAGCGGCGGCCCCGGCAGCTCGATGCGGCCCAGCACGGGATGGTCCACCTCGACGACCAGCCCCTGGGAGCGGGTCTGGTCCCACGCGTAGACCTCGTCCAGCGTGCGGATGGCGCCCGCGGGCACGCCGAGCTCGGCGAGCGCGGCCAGCCAGTGCGCCCGGTCGTGACGGGCCAGGGCCTTCTCCATCTCGACGATCAGCTCATCCCTGTGCGCGAACCTCTGCCTGTTCGTCGCATACTTCGCGTCATCGGGGTCGATGTCCAGCAAGGCGGCCACCTTGCGCCACTGCACGTCGTTGGCGACGGCGATCTGCAGCATCCCGTCGGCGCAGTGGAAGGCGCCGTAGGGGGCGATGGAGGCGTGGTGGTTGCCGCCCGCGACGGGCACCTGGCCGCCGACCGTCCAGGCGGTGCCGTGGTAGGCGTGCACGCCGGTCACCGCGGCCAGCAGCGAGGTGCGCACCACCTCGCCCCTGCCGGTGCGCTCGCGCGCGTAGAGGGCGGCGACGACGCCGTAGGCGCCGTGGATGCCCGCCAGCAGGTCGGCGATGGAGGCGCCCACCCGGTACGGCTCGTCCGGCGAGGGCCCGGTCAGCGACATCAGGCCGGCCTCGCCCTGGGCGATCTGGTCGTAGCCTGGCCTGCCGCCTTCGGGGCCGTCGTGGCCGAAGCCGGTGATGGACAGCACCACCAGGCGGGGGTTGAGCTCGTGCAGGCGCTCGACGGGGAAGCCGAGGCGGTCGAGCACTCCGGTGCGGAAGTTCTCGATCAGCACGTCGCTGTGCCGTACCAGGCGCTCGATGAGCCGCCTGCCCTCCTCCGACTTCAGGTCGACCGCGATGGACTGCTTGTTGCGGTTGGCGGACAGGAAGTAGGTGGAGATGTCGTGCTCGGGGCCGACGAAGGGCGGCCCCCAGCCGCGTGACTCGTCGCCGCCCCGGGGATGCTCGACCTTGATCACCTTGGCGCCGAGGTCACCGAGCATCTGGGCGGCGTGCGGGCCCGCCAGGGCCCGCGACAGATCGAGGACGACGATGTCGCCGAGGAGTCCGCGCAAGATCAACCTCCAGTGGTGGTCGCCGAGCTTACGGCCTTACCAGCCTCGCAGGCGAGAGGCAGCGCTCGACAGTCAGGTCCCTGTTCCACCATGGCAGGATCGGTCGGATGGATCACCTGGTGAGACGCATCATGGCAAGGCCGCCGTCCTGCGGTCGCACCCGTGTCGTCGCGGTCGACGGACCGGCCGGCTCGGGCAAGACGACGTTCGCCGACCTGCTGGGGCCCGCCCTCGGTGCGCAGGTGGTGCACAGCGACGACTTCCCCGTGCCGTGGGAGGAGGGGCCCGGGCCGTGGTTCGCCGCGCTGGAGGAGCGGGTGCTGCGCCCGCTGAGCGAGGGACGGCCGGGCTCCTTCCGCCGCTACGACTGGGTCCGCGGCGTCCACGCCGAGGAGGTGATCGTGCCCGCCGCGCCCGTGCTGGTCATCGAGGGCGTCGGTACGGCCCGCCGCGGCGCTCCGGTGTCCTTCACGGTGTGGGTGGAGGCGCCGCGGGAGGTGCGCATGGCCAGGGTGTTGAAGCGCGACGGTCCCGGCCTCGAACAGCGGTGGGTGGAGTGGTTCGCGGCCGAGGAACGGTGGTTCGCCGAGGACGGCACCAGGCGGCGCGCCGACGCCGTCCTCGACCTCTCCTAGTTCCCGGCTCGACGCCCCCGCGGCCACGCCCTCCGCCTGGTCCCTTCCGTTGGGGCAAGCGAACCTGCAAAATTACGGCCATGACCGTATCTTGGCGGGCGCTGGCGATGGCCCTCCTCCTTGCCCTTCCCACCGCATCTCCGGTCCAGGCCGAATCCATGGCACCCCCGAGCGGGTGCGGGTTCAAGAACCTGGGCGCACTCCCCCTGACCGGGGCCACCACCGCGGGCACCGCCATGGACGCCTCCCATCCCGACGGCCCCCGCGTCTACTCCGTCACCTCCAGCGCCTCGGGCCCCGCCATCCTCGGCATCAGGAACGCCGAGGACGGCACGCTCATCGCCGAACGCCCGCTGCCGCTCGCGCTCGGCTCCTGGGCGGTCACGGTCGCCCCCGACCACTCCGTCTACGTCGGCGGCTACAACGCCACCCCGGGCGCCATGGGCAGGCTGTTCCGCTACGAGCCGGCCACCGACAAGGTGACCGAGCTGGGCATCGCCGCGCCCACCGAGACCTTCGTGTGGACCGTCGCCGCCAGCCCCGACGGCGCCTCCGTCTACGGCGGAACCTCCCCGCACGGCAAGCTCGTCCGCTACGACACCGCCGGCGGGCAGATCACCGACCTCGGCAGCCCCGTCCCCGGCGAGCAGTTCGTCAGGGACCTGGCCGTCGCCGAGGACGGCACGATCTACGCGGGCGTCGGCGCGCAGAGCATGAAGGTCGCGGTCGTCGGCGGCGACGGGGTGACCAAGGAGGTCATCGAGCCGCCCATCGAGGGCCACGGCTACGCCTACGACATCGACGTGGCCGGCCGCTACCTGCTGGTCAGGTTCGCCACCTCCACCAACAGCAACCCCATGGGCGTCTACGACCTCGAACGCCGCGCCTGGAAGGACGTCGTCGAGGACGTCGACAGCCTGACCGTCGGCGGCGGCAGGCACGGCAACCGGCTCTACGTCTTCCAGGGCGACGAGCTGGTCACCTACGACCTCGACACCGAGAAGATCACCAAGACCGGTTTCACGGACTTCGGCGGCGGCGCGGCCAGGCCGCTCGGCTGGGTCGGCCACACCCTGGTCGGCACCGGCTCGACCGGCCGTATCTGGCACTTCGACCGCAAGACCGGCCAGGGCCGGCTGCTCGACGGCACCCTCACGGGCCAGCCGGTCAGCATCCGCTCGATGGGCGTCGGCCCCGACGGCCGCGTCTACGGCGGCGGCTTCTTCACCGGTGGCCTGGCCGCCTTCGACCCCGCCACCGGCGAGACCCGGTTCTGGCCCAACGTCGGGCAGAGCGAAGGCATGGTCACCCACAAGGGCAAGCTCTACCTGGGCGTCTACCCGTGGGCCCGGATCTACGAGTGGACGGGCAGCGAGCCCAGGCTCCTGCTCAACCTGGCCGACCAGGAGCAGGACCGGCCGTTCGCGATGATCTCGGCCGGCGACCGGCTGGCCTTCGGCACCGTCCCCAAGGTCGGCACCGTCGGCGGCGCCCTCGGCCTCCTCGACCCCGCGACCGGCGAGACGATCGTCAAGCGTAACCTCATCCCCGGCCACAGCATCATCGGCCTGGCCTACCGCGACGGCGTCATCTACGGCGCCACCAGCGCCTTCGGCGGCATCAGCACCCCGCAGGACGACGCGGCCGTGGCCTTCGCCTACGACATGGCGACCGACACGCTCAAGTGGCAGACCAAGCCCGTCGCCGGCGACCTGGCGCTCGGCTCGATCACCTTCGACGACGAGGGCAAGCTGTGGGGGCTGAGCCCCGACGCGCTGTACGAGCTCGACCCGGCCACCGGCCGGACCCTGCGCGTCACCAAGCACCAGACCTACCCGTGGTCCACCGCCACCCAGGTCTGGCTCGACACCAACATCGAGCTCGGCTCGGACGGCAAGCTCTACGGCAAGGTCCAGGGCAAGGTCTACAAGATCGACCGGGCGACGATGGGGCTGACGCTCATCACGCGGCCCATCTCGATCCTGCTGAAGGGACCGGACGGGCACATGTACCTGTCCAGGAACGAGAACTTCTACACCTACCGCCTCTGCTGACCTCCGCGCCTCCTCTCCAGCGTGACCGGAGAGGAGGCGTCGGCGCGTCCGGGGTGCGAGCGTCAGCGGTCCCGCTGCGCCTTGAGCCTGAACAGCCGCGACCCCTCGGCGAAGTACACCTCGCCCGACCGGTGGACGGCCAGCTGGTGCACGGCGCCCTCCTTCAGCACGTCATGCGCCCGCGTGCGCGGGTCCAGCCAGAACACCTCGGCCCCGGCGTGCGCGCCGTACAGCAGCCGGTCGGCGGGGTTGAAGGCGAGCTGCCCGCCGGCGCTCCTGCTGCCGGACAGGGTGACGGTCTTGACGACCTTGCGCTCGGCGGTGTCCACGCCGAACACGGTGCCGCCCGCGATGCCCCACAGCCTGCCGCGGTCGTCGAAGGTCAGCGCGGGGATGGCCGGCTTGCCGGGCGCGGGCGTGATCTGCCACAGCAGCCTGTCGTCGGCCACCGACCAGGCGAACAGCCTGGCCTCGGGCTGGGTCGGCGGGGTCGCCGACTGGCCGCCGTAGATGGAGGTGCCGCCGTAGACGACGCCGTCGCGGTAGGCCAGCGAGACGATCGACTGGTCGGTGATCACGTTGCGCCGGGCGTGCTTCAGCCCGCCCTCGACCGGGTCCCAGATGGCCAGCACGCCGCCGAGGTGGCCGAGGTCGGGCATGGTGCCGACGGCGAGGTAGCGGCCGGCCGAGACCATGGCACGTGGGCGGATCTGCTTGTCGGCGGCGAAGTCGAAGAGCCTGGCGGGGTTGGGCGCGGGTCCCGGCTCGGGGCTCGGGGAGTACTCGGTGCTGTTCCACGGCAGCTTCGGGTCGTAGGAGTAGACCCTGGCCTCGGGGTAGGCGCCGACGTACAGCTTGCCGGCGTGCGTGGTCATGTCCTCGCTCTGCGAGAAGGTGTGGAACTCCTCCCGCCGCCCCGTCACGGGGTCGAGCGCGGCGAAGCCGCCGTTGAGGAACCCGCCGATGTAGACGCGGCCGTCGGGGCCCTCGGAGATCGCGGTGATGTCGATCGGCTCGCCGCGCACGCCGGTCTGCACGAACGAGCGCGCGCCGGTCTGCGGGTTGTAGCGGAACATCAGGCCGCGCCACAGCAGGCCGACCACGCTCTTGCCCGGGTAGTCGGGCAGGCCGAGCTCGGCCCAGCCGATGCCGCGGGTGTTGGCGACCCTGCCGAGGAACGGCATGCCGGTCGGCGTGAGGGTCTTCGTGCGGGGATCGTAGCGGACCAGCTCGCCCGCCTTTACAAAGTAGATCCGGCCTTCGTCGTCGGGAGGGGACACGTCGAGGCCGTGGGCCTGGTCGAGCGCGTCGGTCCAGGTCCTGGCGGCGATGTCCCAGACGTGCAGGGGGCCGGGGCCGGCGCCGCCGTAGCGGACGTAGAGATATCCGCCGGCGGCGTTGACGTCGTAGGCCCACCTGCCCGCCGGGTCGAGCCCGGGCGGGGTGGGCAGCCGGGTGGGCGCCCCGGTGGCGGCGTCGACCTCGAAGACGGCGGCGGGCGCCTCGGTGCCGGCGTAGATCTTCCCGCCGGCGTAGGAGACGCTGCGGACGTAGGCGTGGGCGGCCGACAGCTTGCCGTAGTCGCGGAAGCCGGTGGCGGGGTCGTAGCCGAACAGCCGCCCGCCGGGGGAGGTGCCGCCGTAGACGGTCGCGCCCTCGCCGGCGGCCACCGACCAGACGAAGTCGTCGGCGGGCACCGGGCGGCCGAGGTCCTTCACGCCGCCCTGTTCGGTCCAGCGGTAGAGCCGGCCGTCGCCGTACGTGCCGACGTAGAGGCTGCCGTCGGGGGTGGCGTCGACCGCCCACGAGCCCGCCGCGCCCGGCAGGTCGAGGCGGGCGACCTCCGCGCCGGTGGCGGGGTCGACGGCGTTGAGGTGGGCGGGCGCGCCGGAGGAGGCGCCCCAGAGCACGGTCCCGCCGCCGGGCCCGGGGGTGACGGTGCCACCGATGAGCAGGACGTCCTGGAGCGGGACGCCCAGGCCCTGGACGCGATCGTCCGCGCCGGCCGGGGCGGCGCTCAGCGCGGTGGTCAGCGCCAGTCCCGCGGCGACCAGTTTATGGATAAGGGTCATGACCGGAATCTAAATCGCTTGCTGATTCCGGTAAAGACCGAAATGTCGAGAGGTGGCTGAGTGTCAGGCGGCGAGGACCTTGGCGAGGGCCTCGGCGAGGTCGGCGGCGCGCGCGGGATCGTCCATCAGCATCGCCTGGCGCACCCACACGACGCTCTCCGCGGCCGCTCGCGTGGCGGGGCACTCCTCGGCGCGGGCGCCCGCCTCGGTGAGGGCGCCCATCGTGCCCAGCGGCGGGTACCCGCCCTCCAGGGGCACGCCTTCGGCGGCCATGGCCGCGAGCACGAAGGACCGGTCGACCGGCTGCTCGAAGCGGAGCATCAGCAGGTGGCGGGAGTCGCGGGTGGTGCCCTCCGGCCGGGGTACGGCGCGCACCGGCAGGTCGCCGAGGTCGAGGGCGGCGCAGAAGGCCTCCCTGCGGTCGATCTCGGCGTCGAGCCGGTCGAGCCACGGCGTCAGCAGGGCCGCCTGGATCTCGGTGAGTCGCAGGTTCCAGCCGACGCTCGGGTGACCGTACCACTGGCCGCCGAGCTTGCGGCCGACGTTGCACACCGACCAGATCGCCTCGTAGGCCGACTCGTCGCGGCAGACGACCAGCCCGCCCTCGCCGGCGGTCATCGCCTTGCCGGCCTGGAAGCTGTAGACGCCGGCGTCGCCGAGGCCGCCGATCGGGCGGCCGCGGTAGGTGGCGCCGTGCGCCTGGGCGGCGTCCTCCACCACCACCAGGCCGTAGCGCGCGGCCAGCTCGTTGACCGCGTCCATGTCGGCGGGGCTGCCCGCCAGGTGGACCGGCATGACGGCCACGGTCCTGGCGGTGATCGCCGCCTCGGCGGCCGGCACGGACAGGTGCAGGTCCACCGGGTCGACGTCGACGACGACCGGGGTGGCGCCGGTCAGCAGCACCGAGGTGGCCGAGGCGACGAAAGTGTAGGCGGGCACGATGACCTCGTCGCCGGGCCCGACGCCGAGGCCGCGCAGCGCGGCGAACAGGCCGAGGGTGGCGTTGCCCACCGCCACGCCGTACGGCACGCCCGAGCGGGCGGCGAAGGCGGCGGTCAGGTCGGCGACGGCGCCGCCGCCCTGGGTGGCGCCCCACAGCCCGCTCTCCAGCACGTCGGTGACCAGTTTGCGCTGGGCGTCGTCCAGGGGCGGCGGCCACGAGGGCCAGGGGGTGGAGCGGACCGGGGTGCCGCCGTGCAGGGCGAGGGTCACGGGTGTCCTCCTGATGATCGGGCGAGTAGGCGGGCCAGGTTGCCGCCCTGGATGAGCGCCCTGTCGGCGTCGCCGAGCGGCGCGAGGGCGACGCGGCCGTATCCGGCTCGCAGGTCGAGGAAGCAGGAGTCGGAGCCGTAGACGACCCGGTCGGCGCCCACCAGTTCGGCCAGGCGGGCGATCCACCGGCCCGTCATCTTCGAGCCGCAGGTCTCCAGGTAGAGGTTCGGGTGGTCGGGCGCCAGGCGGGCGGCGCGGGCGAAGCCGTACGGCCAGAGCCCGGTGTGCCCCATCAGCAGCGGGACGTCGGGGTGGCGGCCGGCCACGACGGCGAACAGGGCAGGATCGCTCCACGGCGAGTCGGTCTGCCCGTGGGACAGCACCGGCAGGCCGAGCTCCCAGACCGGCGCGTAGCGCGGGTCGTCGAGCGGGCACTGGTGCACGTCAGGATGGATCTTGACGCCCCACACGCCCTCGGTGGCGAGCGGGGTGCGGTGGTGGGGGTTGTAGACCTGCCAGACGCCGAACCTGCCGGGATGGCGGCCGGCGATCTCGAAGGCCAGGCGGTTGCCCTGCGCCGCGTCGGGCCCGACGCCGAGCAGGTGGCTGATGCCCATGGCGTCGATGCCGAGCCGGTCCATGAGGCTGACCAGGCCCTCGGCGGTGGGGTCGGGGATGAGGAAGTCCGGCCAGGTGCCGACGTGGCCGTGCGCGTCGAGGATCACAGCAGGTCGCCCCCCGTCGCGATGAGCTCGATGTCCTTGTCGGGCAGTTCGAGGTGGTCGAGCAGGAAGCGGGGCCCGCAGTCGTCGAGGACGGGGGCGCCCGTGCCGAAGACCAGGCGGCGGGCGCCGAAGCGCGCGGCCAGCCACTCGACGGCGCGCTGGGTGTTGACCGTGCCCATCTCCAGCCAGACGTTGGGCGCCTCGGACATCAGCTCGGCGACCGCGCGCAGCCTGCGGTAGCCGGGGTTGAGCAGCAGGATCCGCTGACCGGGAAGCTGCCTGGCCAGGGAGAGCAGCTGGGCGGGCGAGGTCTCGTCCAGGTCGACGGCGGCGATGGTGTCGAGCGCGGCCAGCCAGCGCAGCGCGACGGGCCCGGTCAGGTCGAACCTGTGCCGTTCGGGGCAGAGCCGTACCATCGGGACCCGCCAGTCGGGGATGTCGGCGAACGCCTCGGGGACCACCACGGGGACGGGGATCAGCCGGGGGTCGTCGAGCGCGAAGAGCGCCTGGTTGCCCGCCTGGGCGTCGGAGTAGAGGCTCAGCGTGTGTGTCACGTAGGCCGCTTCGATGCCCAGGCGGTCCATCTCGGGCCGCGGGTCCTCCGGCAGGTCGTCGAAGGGTACGGGCCCGATGAGGCGGTGCGCGTCGATCAATTTCGGCACAGACCGGAACCTAGCTCTGCGGGCACCTGGGGTCAAGCCTGACCCTGGCCAGCTCCCTTCCCGACAGCGCCCACGCCTCCCACGAACCCGGCTCGAAGTGCAGCTGAGGATTGGTGTACCACTCGTCGCCCAGCCCGGTGGCCAGCAGCCCGGCCCGCGTGTCGAGCACGTAGGCGTTCCCGCCGCCGAAGAAGGTGGCGGCGAAGACCCTGCCCCTGTGCACGGTCAGCTCGCCGTAACCCGACAGCGTGCCCTGGCGCACGACCGTCCTGGTGGCCAGGTCCAGCGCGATCCACGCGCCCGAGTCGCGCTTGTAGACGCCGTAGAGCAGGCCGTCGTGGACCTTGATGTCCTGGAAGGTGCGGTAGCCGGCGACCGGGTCGGTCTGCCAGAGCACCGTGCGGGTCGCCAGGTCGAAGGCCGCGACCGAGGCCGAGATCCTCGTCGGCGGGGTGCCGCCGCCGCCCAGCACGTCGCCGCCCAGGTAGACGATGCCGTTGGCGGAGTCGAGCGACAGGCTCATCAGGCTCTGGCCGGGGATGACGCCCTCGTGGACGTCGATCTGCCCGGTGTCGGGGTCGACGATCGACAGCGCGCCGTCGAGCCTGGCGCCCAGCGGGGCCGAGGCGACCAGGAGCTTGTCGGTGCGGGGGTCGTACTCGATGTCCCACGGGCGCTGCTGGCCGTGGCCGAGGAAGCCGACGCTCTCCACCTTGTCGGTCCTGATGTCGATGGAGACGATCTGGCCGCTGGGATAGATGGCGGCGTAGATCTTGTCGCCGCGCCGTACGAGGTCCTTCGGCTCGCCCGGCACGCGGAAGCGGCGGTGCTCGCCGGTGCGCAGGTCGCGCACGTCCATCGAGAAGTGGCCGCCGATGTAGACGGCCCTGTTGGGCACCAGGAGCATGCTCTGCACCCGCTCGGCGCCCGCGGGCAGGCCCGCGTCGATCAGTTCGACGAACTGCGAGGTGGCCGAGGCCAGGTCGAGCGACCACATGCCGCCGCTGCCGGAGAAGCCGACCAGCGTGCCCGGCGAGGTGAGCTCGAGACGCCGGGTCTCGTCGCCCGGCGAGGGCGCGTCGGCGACCTTGGTGAGCGCGGTCTCGCCCGTGCGGTACCGGTAGACGGTGCCGTCGGGCCTGCTGGTGGCGTAGACGGTGCCGTCCGGCGTGGACACGAGCGCGTCGAGGCCGGCCCCGGTGTCGACGCGCCTGGCGTCGGCGCCGTCCTTGCGGACGTCGATCAGCGTCGTGCCGCTGACGGCCAGGATCCGCTCGCCGTGGTCGGCCACCACGGCGATGCCGGTGGAACCCTGGGCCAGCTCGCGTACGGCACCGCTCTGCCGGTCGATCGCGACGAGCTTGCCCTTGTCGAGCAGGCCCGCGTACACGTTCCGCGCGTCGGCGGCGACCGACCGGACGTAGCGCTCGCCGGCCGCCAGCACGCCGAAGTTGCGGACGGCGCCGGTGCCGGGCCTGTACTCCCACACCCGGCCGTCGGGGTAGGTGCCGGCGTAGAGGGTGCCGTCGGGCGCGGCGGCCAGGCTCCAGACGAAGCCGCCGTTCCTGCCGAAGGAGTGCAGATGCTTCACCTCGCCGGTGGCCAGGTCGAAGCTGTAGAGGTCGGGCACCGGGTAGGTGCCCGCGTAGACCTTGCCGCCGGAGACCGCGGTGGCCCACGCGCCCTCGGGCTCGCCGGTCGCGGGCCCGTCGGGCAGGGTGGCGGTCCTGACGACCTTGCGAGTGGCCAGGTCGAACTCGGCGAGCACGGGCGGTTTCTGGCCTCTGGTCACCAGGTAGGCCTTGCCCTCGTGGACGGAGGCGCCCACGATGGCGCCGGTCACCGAGGCGGGGCCGAACTTCTCCACAGTGGGCGGCCGGCAGTCGGCCGCCTGCGCGGGCGCGGCGGTGAGCAGCGCGGCGGCCAGCGCCACGACGAGTGTTCTCACGGCATCACTTCCGGGGTCGGGGGGTCGGAGGGTCGGGGCCGGGGTCCGGGGGTCGTGACGCGGGAGCGGGGGCGGGGAGTGTGGGGAGTGGTCCCGGCACGACCGTGGGCCGCCACCTGTTGCTCGATTTTGGCCCAGACCGTAATGTTCTGAGCGCGAATAGTCAATGGAGGCGGTTGTGACGGCGTTCGACGCGCGCGGGTTGATCGGCGAACTCACGGTGACGCTCGATGTGGACGTGCTGGTCGGCGCCTACGCCGACAGGGACGGGCCACCCGGCACGCCGTCGGCGGTGCTCGGCCGGCTGGCCGAGCACCGGATCCAGGCCGGGGCCGTGGCGTCGCTGCGGGCGGCGCTGTTCGACATGCGCTCGGGCAACGCCGAGGTGCTCGCGCTGGAGGGAGCCGTCCCGGTGGGCGCGCTCGACCTGCGCGACCCCATCGGCTCGGTGCGCGAGATGGAACGGCTGGCCGCCCTCGGGGTGCGGGCCGTCCGGCTCTTCCCCGACGAGCAGGGCGTCGAGGCGGGCTTCCCGTCGGTACGGCACGTCGCCAGGCGGGCGGCGGCGCTCGGCCTGGTGGTGCTGACCGGCGGCGACGTGCGCCGGTTCTGGCAGCCGTTCTCCGGGCTCGAGGCGAAGGTCGTCTTCCTCGACACGCACTTCTACCACCTGGGCGACTTCCTGGTGGTGGCCGCCGACGAGCCGGGTTTCCACACCTCCACGCGGCTGCTCAACTCGCCCGACGCGCTGGAGAGCGTCCCCGCCGACCGGCTGCTGTACGGCTCCCGCACCCCCCACTACGAACCGCTCGTCCCGCTGCTACGGCTGGCGACCAGCGGCCTGAAGCCGGACGAGATCGCCGCTGTGGCGGGCGGCAACGCGAGGAGGCTGTTCGGATGATCGTCGACGTGCACGCGCACTGGGGCCCGTGGTTCTTCACCATGGACGTGGCCGAGGCCAACCGGGCCACCATGGACCGCTACGGGATCGACGTGTCCATCGTGTCGGCCACCGAGGCGGTCATCTACGACGCCGCCTCCGGCAACCGGGCCCTGGACGCCTGGCTCGCCCGGACCGACCGCCACTACGGCTATGTCACCGTCAACCCCCGCCGGCTGGCCGACGCCGAGCGGGACCTCGACGAGTACCTGCCGACCGGGCGCTTCGTCGGCGTGAAGATCCACACCGACTACACCGGCTCCCCGGTCACCTCGCCCCAGCTGCGCGCGGCCCTGGCCCTGGTGGCCTCGCGCGACGTCCCGGCCCTCGTCCACACCTGGGGCCCGTCGGTGCTCGACCTGGCGCAGGTCTGCCTCGACACCCCCGGCCTGCGGGCGATCGCCGGGCACATGGGCGCCGACGGCTACCGCCACGCGATTGAGGCCGCGGCCGCCTGCGACCGGCTCTACCTCGAACCGTGCTTCTCCCACGCGCCCGCCGGCCGCATCGCAGCCGTGGTCGAGGCCGTCGACCAGGACCGCCTGCTGTTCGGCACCGACTCGACGCTCATCGATCCGGCCTCGGCCTTCGGTGCCGTCGCGGCGGCGAACCTCTCCCCCGCCGCCGCCGAGGCCATCGCGTGGCGCAATGCCGTACGGCTGTTCGGACTCGACCTTTCGGCGGCGCGTCGAAGCTGACCGTCGAGCAACCTGGTCGGCATCGCCGTCTCCCCCTACGGCCTGCCGTCCTGACCGGCTCGCCCTCGCGGGGTTCGTCGACGGGTCAGATCTTGATGACGACGACGCGGTCGCCGCAGAGGGCTGAGAGGTCGTCAGGGTCGGAAGTGAGCACGACGGCCTGACCTGGAGCGGCGAGAGCGGTGGCACAGAGCATGGCGTCGATGGCGTGCTTGTGACCGTGCAGGCCCGCATCCGCCAGAAGCGCCGCCGCCTGTCTCGCGAGGCGCTCCGTGACAGGCTCCACGACGACACGGGACAAGGTCCATTCGAGCGCGGGTCGCCTGATTCGCGGATGAACCACCTCGACGAGGGTGGCCGCGCTCGTGATGACACGCAGGTCGTCGGCCTTGGCCAGGGAGAGCCACGCGGTCAGCTCCCGATCCCGAAGAACGGCCTTCGCGAGCGCCTCGCTGTCCAGGACGAGGGTGCCTCCAGGGGTGGCCTGGAGCGCCATCACGCGGCGGTCGTTCCCGAGCCCAGCCGCCCGCGGGCACGTTGAAGCTGGTCTCGCCGCGCCTGAACCTCTTCGTCTGTGATCGGACCGTGTTCGGCCTCTGCGACAGCGATGAGCTCGTTGAGGTTGTCACGCTCGATCTGGCGGGCCACTGCGGCGGTGACGTACGCGGAGAGCCCGGAGTGGCCACTACGAGCACGTGCGGCTTCCGCGATGTCACGGGGCATGGTGATCGAATACTTCTGAGTAGGCTCACTCATGCCACTTATGCTACCCGCGATACCCCCTTCGCCAGGGGAGGTCTTCGACGGGCGTCAGGCGGACGCGGCGAGGACCGCGGGGCGTTCGGTGTCGGGCAGCCCGGGGCCGAACGGGTCGTGGGCGTGAGATTCAGGGATCAGCCCCTCGTCGGCGGCCAGCCAGAGCATGCGCTGGACGTAGCCCTCCATCGGCGCGGTGAAGGTGGCCGCAGCGAGCCGGTCGAGCCGCGCCGACGCCTTCTCGAAGGCGCGCAGGTCGTCGCCCTGGAAGGCGCGCATCACCTCGGCGGTCTCGGCCACGCGGGCCGCCGCGATGCCGACGAGCGCGGCCTCGGCGCCCCACAGCAGGGAGGGGCCGAACATGCGGTCCTCCCCCGTGATCGCCAGCCTTCCCGCCTCGCGCGTCATGGCGATCGTCTCCTGGCAGCCCATGGCGTCCGACAGCAGCGCCGTCTTCAGGCCCGCGACGCCCGGGTGGCGCAGGATCTGGGCGAGGACGGCGGGCGGACAGGGAGCGGTGTACAGGTCGAAGGCGATCATCGGCAGCCCGGCGGCCTGCCACACGGCCTCGTGCTCGGCCAGCCGGTCGCCCGGTGAGGGGAACACGAGGACGCCGTCCGCGCCGAGTTCGGCGGCCATCCGTGCATCCGCCACGGTCCTCTCGACCGCCCCCTCGCCCTCCACAGGAGATGCCGCGCGATCCGCGCCTTCCCGTGGTCGGCCGCCCGTGTGCGTCAGACCTGACTCCTGAGCGGCGGCCGAGCGCGGGGCGGGGTCCGGTCCCCCGCCCGTGCCTTCCCTGGGCCCGGGACGCGACTCCGGGGCAGCGCGTGGGTGCGGGGCCGCGCCGGAGGGGACGGCCGGGGCCGGGGCGCCGCCGACGCCCACGATGACGGGGACGCCGGCGGTGCGGGCGCGCAGGATCAGCTCCCGCCTGAGCTCGGGCGGCAGGAACGGGCCCCGGCCGGTGTGGGCCAGGATGGCGAGGGCGTCGGCACCGGTGGCGACGAGCCGGTGGAAGTAGCGCTCGGCGATGTCGAGGTCCACCTCGCCCGCGCGGGTCATCGGGGTCGCGGCGGCGGCCACCAGCGCGCCGCGCAGGCGGTCGCGCAGCCGGGCGGCCCGCGTGTCGATTGCCGTGCTCATGATCGCTCCCTCACCGGACATGGGCGTCAAGCGTAGGGCGTCCCCGGCCGGGCGGCGCGCCGGCTACTTCAGGCCGGTCATCGCGATGCTGTTGACCAGGTACCGCTGCAGCAGGAAGAACACCAGCAGGCAGGGCACGGCCGAGATGGCCGCGGAGGACATGACCATCGACCACTGCAGCTCCTCGGTGCGCAGGATCGTCAGGCCGACCGTGAGCGTCCTGGTGGCGTCGCTCTGCGCGATGACCAGCGGCCACAGGAAGTCGTTCCAGTGCCACAGGAACACGAACACGCCCAGCGTGGCCATGATCGGCTTGGTCAGCGGCACCACGATCGTCCAGTAGACGCGCAGCTCGGAGGCGCCGTCGACCTTGGCCGCGTCGAACAGCTCGTCGGGCAGCCCCAGGATGAACTGGCGCATCAGGAAGACGGCCTGCGAGTTGGCCAGTGTCGGCACGATCAGGCCCCAGAAGGTGTCGACGCCGCCCAGGTCGGAGATCAGCACGAACACCGGGATCAGCGTCGCCTGGAAAGGCACCATCATGGTGGCGAGGAACGTCCAGAGCATGGCGTCGCGCCCGGGGAAGCGCTTCTTGGCGAAGGCGTAGCCGGCCATCGAGGCGGTGATCAGGATGATCACGACGGAGACGGCCGAGTAGATCAGCGAGTTGAGCGTCCACTGCGCGAACCCGGAGGCCGACAGCACCTGCGCGATGTTGTCGAAGGTGAGCGACTCGGGCCACTGGAGCGGGACGGTGGGCTTGCCCCGGGGGCTGAGCGCCACGACGACCATCGCGACGAACGGCGCGAGCGTCAGCAGCGACAGCACCGCCAGCAGGGTGTACAGCGCCCACGTGCCGCGGGGCCGCCGGCGCTTCACCCTGGCGGCCGTGGTGGCGGTGGCGGGACGGGTGGCGGTCAGCGTCATGTGTTCCCCCTGCCGAGGAAGCGGCGCTGGATCAGCGAGATGGCCAGCACGATGACGAACAGCACCATGCCCCAGGTGGCCGCGTAGCCGAACTCGAAGAACCTGAAGCCGCGCTCGTAGATGCCGTAGATGAGGGTGTAGCTGGCCTTGGCGGGGCCGCCGCCGGTCATCACGTAGATGGTGTCGAAGACCTGGAAGGAGCTGATCGTCTCGATGACCAGGACGAAGAACAGGACGGGCTTGAGCAGCGGGAGCGTGATACGGCGGAAGCGCTGCCACGCGCCGGCGCCGTCGACCCTGGCCGCCTCCATGTAGGAGCCGGGGATGGCCTTCAGGCCGGCCAGCAGGATCAGCATCGAGTAGCCGAACCCCTTCCAGCAGGAGACGATCGCCAGCGCGGGCAGCGCCAGCGCCGAGTCCTCCAGCACCTGGAGGGGGCCGAGGTCGAGCTTGGCGAGCAGGCCGTTGAGCAGCCCGTCGAACTCGTAGATCCAGCGCCAGATGATGCCCGCGAACACGAAGCTGGTCACGTAGGGGAGGAAGAGCATGCTGCGGAACAGGCCCCGCATGAAGATCACCGCGTTGAGGAGCAGCGCGGTGGCGAGCGAGACGCCGACCGTCAGCGGCACGAAGATCGCCGCGTAGACCAGGGTGACCCGCAGGCTGGCCCAGAAGTTCGGGTCGTTCCACAGCCGGACGTAGTTGTCGGCGCCGACGACGTCCCATTCTCCGCCGATGTTCCAGTTGGTGAGGCTCATGCCCGCCGCACCCAGGGTGGGGAAGATCCGGAAGATCAGGAAGAGGACGAGGACGGGCAGGACGAACAGCAGTCCAGTGACCGGGTCGCGCAGGCGATGACGCACCGGGGTTCACACCTTTCCAGAAAAGCGGGGGCCCAGAAAAGCGGGGGCCTTCCCGAGGGAAGGCCCCCGATCGTGTCAGCTGCCGCTGGACAGCAGCTCGTTGGCCTCCTTCGCCGCGGCGTCGAGGGCGGTCTTGGCATCCTCCTTGCCGAGCAGCGCCGCCTGGATGTGCGCGGCGACCATGGCCATCACCTGGCGGGCCTTGGGGTGCGTGTCACCGGGGAAGGCGAACTCCAGCGACTTGGCGAACTCCTTCGAGGCCTCGCTCTGGCCGGGGATCGTCACGTCGGTCCGCGCGGAGAAGAAGCCGGACTCCTTGGCCAGTTCGGCCCCCACCACGGGGCCGGCGATGTAGGCCGCCAGCTTCTTGGCGGCCTCCTGGTTCTTGGAGTGCTTGGCGACGACGAGGCCGCCGGGGATGCCGAAGGCGACCCGCTTGCTGCCCTCGAGCGGCAGGCCGATGCCCACGTTCTCCTGGCCGATCGCGGCGCCGAGCTGGTCGGCCATGCCCGCGGTGGCCGCGTGGTACATCGCGGTCTTGCCGCCGGCCAGCGAGCCGCCCTCGATGTCGTTGCCCTTGCTCGCGGTGTTCTCCGGCAGGCCGCCGGCGGCCTTCAGGTCGAGCAGGAACTGCAGGCTCTGCACGCCCTCGGGGCCGTTGAAGGCGACCGTCTTGCCGTCGGGGGCGAAGACGCTGCCGCCGTTGGCCCAGAAGATGGGGTAGAAGCTCTGGTTGAGCGAGATCTCGGGCTTGCCGGGGTAGTCGAGAACCGCGACCTTCTTGGCGGCCAGCTTGGGCGCCGCCGCCTTCAGCTCCTCGAGGGTGTCGGGGACCTCGGTGACGCCGGCCTCGGCGAAGAGCTTCTTGTTGTAGATGGGGGCGGTGATCGTCTGGTAGATCGGGACGCCGTAGAGCTTGCCGTCGACCGTCAGCGCGGTGAGCGCGTTGGGCAGGTAGGCGGCCCTGTCCTTGGCGATCACGTCGTCCAGCGGTTCGAGGGTGCCCTGCTGGGCGTACTGCGGGATCTGGTCGGGTCCGAGCAGGACCAGGTCGAAGCCCGTCTTCGAGGCCAGGGCCGTGGTGATCTTCTCCTGCCTGCCGTCCCAGGGCTGCTGGTCGATCTTGACGTCGAGCGTGGGGTTGGCGGCCTCGAAGTCCTTCTCGACCTTGCCCCAGAACGCCTGGTTCTTGGCGGAGTCCGCGATCACGGGGTACATCCAGAGGGTCACCGTGCTCTTGTCCGACGAGCCTGAGCCACCGGACCCGCACCCGGCGATCACGACGCTCATGGCGGCCGCGATTCCGGCTGCCGCTACCTTCCTCATCGGCGGCTTCCTTTCATGAATACCGGTCCTGACCGAAACCTAATGAGCGGGGAGACGGCCGGTCAATGCCCGATACACGAACGTGACTGCGACCAGCTCCTGACCCGCTCGGCGACGGCGTCGACGTGCTCGTCGGTGTAGTGCTCGTTCCAGTCGATGACCAGCAGCGTTTCGGCCACCAGCCGTTCCGCCTCGGGGCAGGCGTTGGGCACGTAGCCTGCCAGCGGGTAGGTCGAGCCGCCGTAGATGGGGCCGCTCCACACCGGCGCCCTGTTCAGCGGCTCGCCGAGGTAACCGGCCCGTGCCGGAATCCCGGCCTCCCGCAGGTGACCGGCCAGCGCCCCGGCCTTGCCGTCGGGCAGGACGAGGGGGAACAACCACCAGGCGTGCCCCTCGGGGCGCGGCAGCCGGATCCCCGGCAGGCCCTCCAGGGCCCCGATGAGCCGTACGGCGGTGCGCCGCCTGGACTCGAGGACGCCCGGCAGCTTGGCCAGCTGGGCGCGCGCCACGGCGGCCTGGAGTTCGGTCATGCGGTAGTTGAGGCCGAGGCCGGCGTGCGAGCGGCCGGCGGCGCGGTCCCAGCCCTTGTCGGAGAACAGCCGCATCCGGCGCGCCAGGACGTCGTCCTGGGTGATCGTCAGGCCGCCGTCGCCGCAGGTGATGTGCTTCCACTGCTGGAGGCTGAAGGTGGCGACGTGGCCCACGGTGCCCGCGAGCCGCACGGGCGCACCGCCGAGCTCGCCGATGGGATCACCGCTGGGATCGCCGCTGAGATCACCGCCGGAACCACTGCTGGGCTCGTCGCCGTTGCCCGGCATGACCTGGGATGATGGAGGTTCGGGGAGCTCGGTGAGCCAGGCCTGGGCGCAGTCCTCGATCAGCGTCAGGCCGTGCTCGTCGGCCAGCGCCCGCAGCGCGTCCACCCTGGCGGGCGCCCCGAACAGGTGGACGGCCATGATGGCCCTGGTGCGCGGCCCGATCAGCCGGGCCACCGCGTCGGGGTCGAGGTTGCCGTCGGCGGGGTCCACGTCGGCGAAGACAGGGACGGCGTTCTGGGCCAAGATGGGGGCCACGGTCCCGAAGTCCGTGATCGGCGTCGTGATGATCTCGTCTCCGGGATCGGGTGCCGCCGCCACGACCGACAGATGGAGGGCCGCGGTGCCGGAGCTGCACGCGATCGCGTGGCGGGAGCCGTACAGCTGCGCCATCTCGCCTTCGAGCGCTCGGCCCTCGGTCCCCCAGACGGAGTTGAGCATGCCCGAACGGATCACCCGTTCGAGGGCCGCCACCTCCTCGTCGCCGAGCGTGCGGCCCTCGGGGTCGGCCATGGTTGGAAACTTCGGGTTCACGAGCTAACCTTTCGGTCTTGACCGTAATAGGGCAGAGGGAGGCGTGGGTGGGTATCGTCATCGGGGTCGTCGGCCCGCACGATCTGGTCGACGACGTCGCGGCCACGTGCGAGGAGCAGCCGGGCGTGACCGCGCTGCGGCTCGACTACGACCACGAGTCGCAGGCACCCGCGATCGTCGAGGCGCACGCCGCCACGGTGGAGGGCTGGCTGTTCACCGGCATCGTGCCGTACATGCTGGCCCGCGACGCCGAGGCGCTCACCCGGCCCGCGGCGTTCGTCGACTACTCCGGGGCGACGCTGCTGACCGCTCTGGTACGGCTGCAGCACGAGGGCCAGGACATCACGCGCCTGTCCATCGACACCCTGTCGGCCGCCGACGTCATCGCCACGTTCGAGGAGGCGGGGCTGCCGACCGAGCAGGTCCGCACGCTCCCCTACCGGCCGGAGATGACCTCCAAGAAGGCCGTGGCCTTCCACCGGCGCGGCGGCGAGCACGCGGTGATCACCTGCCTGAGCTCGGTGCACGAGGCGCTGCGCGACGACATGCACGTGCTGCGCCTGGCGCCGTCGGTCCACTCGGTGCGGGTGGCGCTGCGCCAGCTGCTGCTGACCGCGGAGGGCCAGGCGCAGGAGGACGCGCAGATCGCCCTCGGCCTCATCGAGGTCGAGAGCGAGGAGGGGCTGCTGCGGGAGGCGGCGGCGCTGGGCGGCACGCTGGCCGCCTTCAGGGGCGGCACCCACCTGCTGGTCACCACGCGCGGGCCGCTGGCCGACGCGACCGGCAATTTCACCGGGCTGCCGATGCTGTCGCGCCTGGCGACGGCCGGCCAGGTGGTCAGGGTGGGGTTCGGGCTGGGCCGCAGCGCGGCCGAGGCCGAGAGCCTGGCGCGCAGGGCGCTGGCCCGCGCCCGGCGCATCGGCGAGGTGGCCGCCGTGCTGTCGCTGCGCGCCGACACCGACATCGTGCTGGAGTCGGTCGGCGCGACCCCCGCCGCCGAGCAGAACCTCTCGGTGATCGCCCGCCGGGTCGGCCTGTCGGTGCCGACGCTGGAGAAGCTGCTGGAGGCCCGCGCGGCGGCCGGCGGGGAACCGCTGACCACCAGGGAGATCGCCGAACGGCTCGCGGTCCAGCAGCGGACGGCCCGCCGCATGCTGCACCGCCTGGAGCTGGCCGGGCTCGCCGAGCGCACCGGGAACCTGACCAGCGGGAGCAGCGGCCGCCCGCTGACCCTGTACCGGCTGACGCTCTAGGCGAGCCACCGGTCCAGGCCCTCGGCCACGAAGTCGTCGTCGCGCAGCCAGGGGTAGGCGGCCCACACGCGGTCGATCTCGGCCAGTTGCCCGGGAGACAGGTCCTCGGCCGGGTCGAGGCACCAGCGGCCCGCCAGCAGGCCCTGGCGGCGCAGGATCTCGTGGATGCCGGGGATGCAGCCGTGGAAGCCGTTGGCCGAGTCGAAGATGGCGGCGTTGGCGTCGGTGAGGTGACCGTCGAGGCCGAGCAGCCTGCGCACGGCGGCGTCGTCGCCCGCGCGGGCCAGCTTCGCCTCGTCGAGCAGCTCGACCGCCTTCTTCACCCACACCGCCCACTGGCCGAGCAGCCCGCCGACGAACTCGACCTCCACCTGCCGGCCGTCGACGACGACGCGGTGGGTGGTGATGAGGTCGGCCAGGATGTGGTCGTCGTTGCCGGTGTAGAGCGCCACCTGCTCGGCCCTGCCCGCCCTGACCACGCCGTGCAGCACGTCCAGCGTGCGGTAGCGGTCGAACGGCGCCACCTTGATGCCGACGACCGACTCGATCGCGGCCAGCCTGGTCCAGAAGTCGCGCGAGAGCGTACGGCCGCCGACCGCGGGCTGCAGGTAGAAGCCGATGACCGGCAGTACCTCGCCCACGGCGCGGGCGCGCTCGATCAGGGCGTCCTCGTCCAGTTCCCGGTGGGGGCTGAGCAGCACCATGTGGTAGCCGAGCGACCTGGCCAGCTCCGCCTCCGCCACCGCCTGCGCGGTCGGGCCCGTCGCGCCCGCCACCAGGACGATCTCGCGGCCCTCGCGGGCGGTCTCGCGGCCCGCCTCGCGGGCGGTCTCGACCGCCAGCTCCAGCACGGGCGGCAGCAGCGCGGTGCCGTGGATGGCGAACTGCGTGGTGTGCACGCCCACCGCGAGACCGCCGGCGCCCGCCGCCACGTAGTAGCGGGTCAGCGCCCGCTGGCGGCGCTCGTCCAGCCTGCGGTCGGCGTCGAGCGCGAGCGGGTGCGCGGGAATGACCAGCCCGCGCCTGAACAGGTCGCGCACGGACGTGTGAGCCTCCGGAGCCGTGCTGAGCACGTCGCCTCCCCCTTGATCGATGATCATGCTGGTCAGAACCGGCCGTCGCGGCGCTCGAACTTGGTCGGCTTGCCGAGCAGCGGGCCGCCCTCGGCGATCCAGGCGGCCGTGAGCTCGATCAGCTCGGCTGGCGTCAGCTCGGGGTAGCCGAACAGCCGGTGGCACCTGGCCGCGTTGGACAGCAGCGCGGTGGGCGCCTCCTCGCCGACGAAGGAGGGCTGCTTGCCGAGCGCCCTGCCGAGGTCGAGCGCGGCCTGCCGTACCGAGATCAGCTCGGGTCCGGTCAGGTTGAGGACGAACGGCGGCGTGGACGCGTGCAGCAGCGAGCGGAGCGTGACCTCGTTGGCGTAGCCCTGCCAGACGACGTTGGCCATGCCGGTGGCCAGGTCGACGGGCTCACCCGCGTTGACCTTCTGCGCCAGGTCGACGAGCACGCCGTAGCGCATCTCGACGGCGTAGTTGAGGCGGATGAGGGCCAGGCGGGTGCCGTACTTCACGCTGAAGTGCGACATGACCCGTTCCCTGCCGAGGCAGCTCATCGCGTACTCGCCCACCGGGTCGGTGGGCGTCTCCTCGGTGGCGCCCGCGCTGGTCACCGGGACCAGCGGGTAGACGTTGCCGGTCGACAGCGCCGCGATCCTGCTGTCCCTGAACCGGTCGGCGACCCGCCCTGGCAGGTAGGAGTTGGTGAACCAGGTGGCGTGCTCGGCGCCCTGCGTGCCGAACTTGGCGCCCACCAGGAACACCACGTTCTCCACGTCGGGCAGGTCGCGCAGCGCCTGCTCGTCGGCCACGTCGGCGCTGACCACCGTGGCCCCCTCCGCCGTGAGGGCGTCGGCCAGGCCCGGCTCGGAGAACCTGGACACCGCCACGATCCGCCGGTCGCCCTTGGTGGCGTTGAGCGCCAGCCTGACCAGGCTGGGCCCGAGCTTCCCGCCCGCGCCAAGGATCATGATGTCGCCGTCGAGTCTGGCCATGTCGGCGATCAGCCCCTCGCCGGGCCGCGCGAGCCGCTCCTCGAGCTCCACTACCGTCCGCACCCCGAACTCCTCTCATTTACGGTCCAGACCGTAACTTCGAGAGTCTCGCCCTGTCAATGGGGTGCGGGCGGGTCAGGCCGGTACGGCTTCGCGCGCGCGGACGAGGACGTCGAGGATCGCCCTGGTCTGCGCCCATGGAACGGGGCTCGGCGCGCCGCCCACCATGGCCAGGAACGCCTCGACGGTGCCCTCGTACCCGAGGCCCTTGAGGACGTCGTCGCCGCCCTCGATGACGATCTCCCGCGAGCCTTCCCTGGTGTGAACGGTCACCGTGTAGGCCTCGGACTCCGACACGCCGATGATCTCCACGGTGCCGGTGACGCCGCTGTCCCAGCGCAGCGCCATGACACCGGTGTCCTCCGAGCGCAGGCCCGTGTAGTGCCTGACGGCGCCGGCCGCGCCGGCCAGCCGTACGGCCGGGCCGAGCAGGGCGACGAGCAGCTCGACGCCGTGGATGCCCATCGTGACCATCGTGCCGCCGCCCTCGCCGGGGGTGTCCTGCCACGGGTTGTGGCCGGTCGCCCAGATCCCGACGTCGTGCCGGACGGTGGCGCGCACCGACAGCACGGAGGCGGGGTCCACCGTGGCCGCGGTGAAGGCGGGCGCGAAGCGGAGCACCGACGTGGACAGCACCCTGTCGGTGATCTCCAGCCGGTCGAGCGCGTCGAGCTGGGCGCGGGTGGCGGCGGCGGGCTTGTTCATGAACACCGGCGCGCCGGTCGCCAGGACCGCTTCGAGCGCCCGGGGGGCCTGCGGGTTCGGCACGGTGAGCACCACCCCGTCGGGGCCGGTGCCGAGCAGGTCGTCGAGGCTGGATACCACCTTGGCGCCGGGATGCTCGTCGGTGAAGCGCCGCAGCCGGTCGGGGTCCTGCTCCCACACGACGAGCTCGGCGTGGCGGGCCAGGGTACGGGCGTCGGTGTAGGGGTGGCTGGTGGCCAACCCGGCCAGAGCGATACGCACGGTGTGTCCTCCAATTCGGGAATGCGCGCCATCATGGCACCCCCGACCCGGCACACCCCCGCGCCCGCGTCAGAGCCGGTCCACCCCCCGCCCAGGAAGAGCATGATCGGCCCGGCACGCCCCCGCGCCCGCGTCAGGGCTGGTCCACCTCCGCCGCGGTCCGGCCGCCCGCCAGCCTCGGATACCCGGGCCCCCGGTCGAAGAACGTGGCGGGCGTGGCGGCGAGCCCGGCGCGCAACTCCGCCGTGGCCTTCTCGTCGACCACGCCGTCCGCCAGGACCACGCCGTAGTCCTCCCGCGCCCCCCGCACCGACACCTTCCCGTCGCGCACGTCGTCGGCCACGCGCCGCGGGTCACGCTCGTACGGCGAGCCCCAGCCGCCGCCTCCCGTGGTGCGGATGCGGATGATCTCGCCGGCCGGCACGGGGTGGTCGTCGACCAGCCCCTCCATCTCGCGTCCCGCCACCGAGACGGTGAAGGGCCGCCCCGCCCGCCCGCCGTTGACCCCCCAGCACGACAGGATCGACCGGTCGGCGATCGACATGTACGAGGCGTCGCGCAGCATCCTGATGTGCTTGTCGTAGCCCAGCCCGCCGCGGAACAGCCCCGGACCGCCGGAGTCGACCGCGAGCCCGAGCCGCTCCACCCGGAACGGCCAGCGCGCCTCGGCGAACTCCACCGGGATGTTGCGCGAGTCGGGCACGACGTGGATGGTGTCCTCCCCGTCGGCGTACCACCGGCCGCCTGAGCCGCCGCCCAGCACCTCCCTCATCAGGTACGGCACGCCGTCGGCGTCCTCGCCGTAGACCCCGGTGTACCTGATCGTCTCCTGGTCGGCGGGCATCCGGCCGCCGGTGGCCTTGGCCAGCACCCCGGCCAGCACGCCCAGCAGCCGCAGGATGACGAAGGTCCTGGCGTTGGTCGGCGCGGGGAAGATCGGCGTCAGCAGCGTCCCCTTCTCGGGGAACCTCATCTCGATGAGCGGGACGACCCCCTCGTTGACGTCGAGCTCCGCCATCCGCGCCGGGGTGTCGGCCAGGTTGCGCAGGATCGGCGCCAGCCACTTCTTCAGGAACACCCCGTCGGCGTAGTCGCCCGCGTGGTTGATCGGCCCCTTGGCCTGCGGCGAGGTGCCGGCGAAGTCGATCACCAGGCGGTCCTCCAGCCGGGTGAGCGTGATGCGCTGGGTGTGCAGGCGCGGCTCGTCGACGCCGTCGTGCTCGGCGTAGTCCTCCCAGACGTAGGTGCCGAGCGGGATCTTCGACAGCAGTTCCCTGCGGAAGGTCTCCGTGGTGTTGGCGATGATGGCGTCGAAGCACTCCTCGACGGCCGCCTTGCCGTACCGGTCGAACAGCTCTCCCAGCCTGCGCGCGCCCATCAGGCAGGCCGAGCACTCGGCGTCGAGGTCGCCGGCCAGCGAGTCGGGCATCCGGGAGTTGCGGGTCATGATCCGCAGCGCCGCCTCGTTGGGCACCCCGCGGTCCCAGAGCCTGATCGGCGGGACCATCAGCCCCTCCTCGAAGACCGACCGCGCGTGAGAGGGCATGCTGCCCGGTACGGCGCCGCCGATGTCGTCGTGGTGGCCGAAGGCCTGCACGAAGGCCACCACCTCGCCGGCGTGGAAGACCGGGACGGTCACGCAGAGGTCGGGCAGGTGGCCGATGCCGCCCTCGGACAGGTAGACGTCGTTGTGGAAGAACACGTCGCCGGGGTTCATGGTCTCGACGGGGAAGTCACGCACGATCGGCTGGACGAGCGCGGAGTAGGAGCGGCCGGTGAGCTTGCGCAGCCTGACGTCGTGGATACCGGCGCGGAAGTCGTGGGCGTCGCGGATCATCGGGGAGCGGGCGGTGCGCGCGATGGCGGTCTCGACCTCCTTCTCCACGGAGGCGAGGGTGCCCTCGACGATCTCGACGAGGATCGGGTCGGCGGTCACGGGGCGGTCCCTTCCTTGCGGACGATCAGGTTGCCGTGGGCGTCGCACGTGGCGGTGAAGCCGGGGTGCAGCGGCAGCGTCGAGCCGTACTCCTCGATGACGGCGGGGCCGCGGACCACGTCGCCGGCGAACAGCGTGGCGCGCGGGTGCACGGGGCAGGCGGCCCACCCTGCGTCCTCGAAGGAGACGGGACGGCTGCCCGGCTCGGCGGACGGCCGGTCGCGTCCGGGCCGCACGGGGATCGTGGGACGGGTGATGGGCCCGATGCCGGACACCCGCAGGTTGACCCACTCGACGGCGTGACGGGGATCGTCGCGGTAGCCGTAGCCGTAGAGCCGCTCGTGCGCCTCGTGGAAGCGGGCGACCACCTCAGCCTGCCAGCGGTCGTCAGGAGGGCCGGGCGGCGCGGGCACGCGCACCTCGTAGGCCTGGCCGTAGTAGCGCAGGTCGGCGCCGCGCTGGCAGACGGGCGAGGTGAAGCCCTCCCGCTCGAGCGCCTCGACGGCCTGGCCCTCCAGGTCGGCGAAGACGGCGGCCAGCGCGTCCGCGTCGGGTTCGCGGGTGACGTGGGTGCGGACGTAGTCGTTCTTGACGTCCACGGTGAGCAGCCCGAACGCCGAGACGTTGCCGGGGTCGGGCGGCACGACGACGGCGGGCAGGTTCAGGATGTCGATCAGGCGGCAGGCCAGCAGCGGCCCCGAACCGCCGAACGTCACGAGCGGGAAGTCGCGCACGTCGAGTCCGCGCTTGACGGTGATCTGGCGGATCGCGTTGCACTGGTTGAAGGCGCTGATCTCCAGGATGCCCGTCGCGGTGCGTTCAGGGGTGATGCCCAGCTTGCCCGCCAGCGCCTCCATTCCCTGCCGCGCCGCCTCGCGGTCGAGCGGGATCTCCCCGCCGAGCAGGTGCGGCGGGATCCGGCCGAGGAAGACGTGCGCGTCGGTGACCGTCACGTCGCCGCCGCCCTTGCCGTAGCACAGCGGGCCGGGATCGGCGCCCGCGGACTTGGGCCCCACCTTGAGCGTCCCCTCGGGCGAGATCCACGCGATGGAGCCGCCGCCCGCACCCACGGTCACGATGTCGATCATGGGGATCTTGCACGGGTAGCGCCCGATCGACCCCTCGGTGGTCAGCGAGGGCTCCCCGTCCACGATCACCGCCACGTCGGTGGAGGTGCCGCCGCCGTCCAGCGTGATCACCGACGGCTGCCCGGCCGTGGAGGCGATCAGCGCGGCGCCCAGCGCGCCGGCCGCCGGGCCCGACAGCACGGTGGTGATCGGCTGGTGCACCACCTCGGCGGCGCTCAGCACGCCGCCGTTGGACTTCATCACCGCGTACGGCATGCCGAGCCGTTCGGACAGGTTGGCGATGTAGCGCCGCATCGCCGGCTTGACGGCCGCGTCGACCAGGGTGGTGACCGACCGCTCGTACTCCCTGTACTCGCGCAGCACATCGCTCGACAGCGACACCACCGCCTCGGGGTGCTCCCGCTCGAGCACCTCCCGCATGCGCAGCTCGTGCGCGGGGTCGGCGTAGGAGTGCAGGAAGCACACGCCGATCGCGGTGATCCCCTGGTCCCTGAACCAGCGGGCGACCTCGACGGCCTGATCCTCGTCGAACGGCCTGACCTCCCCGCCGAGGTGGTCGAGCCGGCCGCCGACGGTCCTGACCCGGTGCACCGGGACGATCCGCGGCGGCTTGACCCAGAAGTAGGAGTTGCCGTAGCCGTCGGGCACGCTCTGCCTGGCGATCTCCAGGATGAACTCGAACCCCTCGGTGGTCACGAAGCCCAGGTCGGCGATCCTGTCCTCGAGCAGCTGGTTGGTCGCCACGGTGGTGCCGTGGACGAGCCCGGTGACCGGCCCGCCGCCCACCTTCTCGATGCCCGCCATGAAGCCGTCGGCGGGGTTGGCGGGAGTCGAGGGGGTCTTGGTCGTGAAGATCTCGCCGGTCCGCTCGTCGACCGCGACGACGTCGGTGAACGTGCCGCCGGTGTCCACTCCGATGCGCATGGGTTCAGTGTCTACCTGGGCCCTGACCCGCGGGGATCAGCGAAACCTGCCGAACAACCGGCGATTCTTCAGCGCTATCTAGCGAAGCAGCCCGGCTCTGGGCTAGGCCGCCGTCCGCCCGGCGCGCGTGTGTGATGCGATCACTCCTCGACCGTAGTCGAGAGAGCGACCTCGACCCGGTGGTGGACCTGCCGGATGACGTGGTCGTGTTCGCCATCGGAATCGGGCACGGCACGCCAGTCAAAACGATACTGTGTTCGAGATGAAGCTAGTGGTACAGGTGAGGCTGCGACCGACCCCTGAGCAGTCGGCGGCGCTGGAGGAGACCCTGCGCGCAGTCAACGATGCCGCCAATCTCGTCTCGAAGGTGGCTTTTGCCAGCGGCGCCAAACGCGAGTACGCGCTGCGCAAGCACACCTACGGCGAGCTGAAGACACTCGGGCTGGGGGCACAGGTCGCCCAGCATGTGATCAAGAAGGTGGCCCACGCCTACACCGCGCTCAAGGCGAACATCCGCGCGGGGAACCTGGGACCAGCAGGCTCCCACCGCCGAACCCACGCCGAGTCGAAGCCGATCGCCTTCCGGCCCAAGGCGGCGCAGCCGTTCGACGACCGGTGCCTGTCCTGGCAGATCGAGGAGCGCACCGTCTCCATCTGGACGGTCGCCGGACGGTTGAAGAACATCACGTTCAGCGGATCGGCTGACCATCTGCGGATGCTGGCCGCTTACCGCAAGGGCGAGTCGGACCTCATCCACCGGGACGGTCTGTGGCTGCTGATCGCTACCTGCGAGATCCCCGACGTGCCTGTGACTGCCCCGGACGGGTTTGTCGGCGTCGATCTCGGGATCGCAAACATCGCGACCACAAGCGACGGCGTCCGGCATTCGGGCAAGTCGCTGAACGCGGTCCGGCGCCGCCACCGCGAGCTGCGCCGCCGGTTGCAGGCCAAGGCCACCAAGTCTGCCAAGCGGCTGCTCAAGCGCCGCCGTCGGGCCGAGGCCCGGTTCGCGGCCAACACCAATCACACCATCGCCAGACGCATCGTGACCGAGGCAGAACGCACCGGCCGCGGCATCGCGCTCGAAGATCTGAGCGGGATACGTGACCGGGTACGGCTCCGCAAGCCCCAGCGGGTCACCCTGCACTCATGGAGCTTCCACCAGCTGGGAAGTTTCATCTCCTACAAGGCGGCCTTGGCCGGGGTCGCGGTCGTCTACGTAGATCCCGCACACACCTCGCAGGGGTGCTCGCGCTGCGGGCACGTGGACAAACGCAACCGGCCCTGCCAGGAAGCCTTCGCCTGTACGTCGTGTGGCTTCGCTGAGCACGCCGACGTCAACGCGGCCCGCAACATCGCCTCACGCGGTGTGACGGGCTGGGCAGTGAGTCACGCTGCCGACGACGCGGCCTGAACCGTCGAATCCATCGACGATGAGGAGCTGCGAGCTCGGTCGTTCACGGCCGAGAAGCTGACCGTCTCCTGCTGCCCAGCACGTCGTCGATCACCCTGGGGGCGTTCTCGGTGCCCACGTAGGCGGCCAGCCGTACGGCGAGCTCGTGGGCGCGGTGCAGCTCCATCTCCACCCTCGCCTTGCCGGACTGGCCGGCCTGGATGCCGAAGTAGGCGCCGATGATGGTGCCGATCACGCCGCAGACCCCGGCGAACATCGTGGCGAACTCCTTGGTGGCGAACACCGCGGCGCCGAACGCGACGAGGATCACGATGATGCCGGTCAGCACCACGAAGAAGCCGTAGCGCCAGCGCGCGGCGTCGGCCTGCGCCGCGGTCAGGTCGTCAGGGGTCATCAGGGCCTCCAGCGCCGCCGGCTTGTCCGTGGCCAAGGTCGCCTCCTGTTACAGATGGGAGCAGTAGTGGTGAGCAGTAAGCTAGCGGCCTGTGACCGAATTGTCCGCGCTCTCGCCCGTCCCCTCGGCCGCCCGCGACGCCGTGCTGAAGTTCTACTTCGGCCCCATGGACTGCGGGAAGTCCACGTTGGCGCTGCAGATGAACTACAACCACGGGCGGCAGGGCAGGCGCGGGCTGGTGCTGACCAAGCACGACAGATCGGGCGGGCCCCAGGTCACCAGCCGGATCGGGCTCGGCCTCGACGCGATCGAGGTGGACGACGGGCTCGACCTGGTCGCGCTGGTGGTGGCGCACGACCGGATCGACTACCTGATCTGCGACGAGGCGTGCTTCTACACGGTGGCGCAGATCGAGCAGCTGGCCGACCTGGTCGACCACCACGGGATCGACGTCTACGCCTTCGGCCTGGCCTCCGACTTCCGCTCGCAGATGTTCCCCGCCGCACAGCGCCTGTTCGAGCTGGCCGACGAGGTGTGCAGGCTGCAGGTGGAGGTGCTGTGCTGGTGCGGGCGCCCAGGCCTGCTGAACGCCCGCGTGGTGGGCGGGACGATGGCCCGCAGCGGCGAGCAGGTGGTGATCGGCGACACCGACGCCTCCCCGGTGCGCTACCAGGTGCTGTGCCGGCGCCACCACCGGTCGGGACAGCTGGCGATGCCCGAGCCCAGCCTGTCGGCCTCCTGACCGCCGGCGAGAGTTCGTCCCGCCGGCGCGCCCGGCGTTACTGCCACTGCGCCAGGGCCTGCCGGCACACCCGGCCTGTCTGCGACTGCGCCAGAACCCGCCGGCCACCCGGCGTGCCTACGACTGCGCCAGGGCCTGCCGGCGCACCCGGCGTGTCTACCACTGCGCCAGGGCTCGCCGTGCCTGCCACTGCGCCAGGGTCTGCCGGCACACCCGGCGTGCCTACGACTGCGCGAGGGCGCGTAGCAGGTAGCGGCGCTGGCGGGTGGTCAGCTCGCCGACGGTGGCGTCCGCGGCGATTCCGCCCCTGCTCAGCAGCCTGCCGACCGGGCGGTCGCGCAACTCCGGCACCGCCCGCAGCAGCCAGCCGACCGGCGTGGCGGCGGTCGTGGCGTCGGTGCGCCGCAGCAGCCCGGCCAGGTCCAGACGACCGTCCGCCAACCCCTGCCGTAGCTGCGCGCGGCTGAGAGCGGGCGCCGGTGCCGCGGACGGGGCGGGGAGCGCCTGCGGGGTGAGGAGGGTTCCGCCCGCCCGGCCGCCCGCCCGGCCGCCCGCCCGGCCGTGCCCGGTGGTCTCGCGGGGGGTGCTCGCCTGGCCGGGGGTCGGCTGCTCCGCGGTCGCGCCGGGAGTGGCCGTCTGGGCAGCGGCCTGCTGCCCTGTGGCCTCGCCGGGGATGGTCGCGTGCCCGTCCGTCCCGTGCTCCCCGGTCGCCCGGCCGGTCGTCCCCTGCTCCACGGTCGCCTGACTGGTCGTCCCCTGTGCCACGGTCGCCTGGCCGGTGCTCTCCTGTCCGGGGCTCTGCTCCATGGTCTCCTGGCCGGCTGTCGCCTGGCCGGTCGTCTCCTGGCCGGTGCTCTCGGCGGAGGTGGTCGCCTGGCCGGTGGTCGCCTGCTCCGTTGTCTCCTGGCCGGTGGTCGTCTGGTCAGTGGTCGTCTGGCCGGTCGTCGTCTGGCCGGTCGTCGTCTGGCCGGTCGTCGTCTGGCCGGTCATCTGGTGGGGGGTGGTCGTGTGGCCGCCGATGGCGTTGGAGGTGGTGCCGAGGCCCGGGGGTGTGCGGCTGTCGTCGAGCGCGTACTGGGCGGCGACCAGCAGGGTCGTGGTCACCAGGACGGCGGCGCCGGTGATCGCCATATGGCGGGCCGACAGCCGGCCGCCGCCCGCCGTACGGGCCAGCTTGAGACCGACGACGGCGGTCCGCAGCAGCACGCCGGTGATCATGCCGAGCAGCAGCGGCACGAGCGACGGCGGCAGGGGCGCGAGCACGGCCAGGACCACGCCGACCGCCGGGCTCAGGCACGACGCCGCCAGCCAGGGCGTCAGGCGCCGGCGGGCCAGGTCGAGGAGGGCGGTGAGGGCCAGGCCCTCGCTGGCCGAGTGGATCATCAGGGCCGCCACGACCACCACCGAGGCGGCCAGGGCGAGGGTGGCGCCCTCGACGAGGCGGTGCACGGTGAGCGCCGCGGCGGTGCCGACCCCGCCGAACAGCGCGGCGCCGACGGCGCGGGTGACGCGGCGGTGCAGGCCGGGGGCGTGCTGTCCGCGCCTGGGTTCGTCGTGGGCGTGGCCGCATCCCTTGCGGGTGAAGTAGGTGATGACCGCGAAGCCGAACACGGCCGACAGGCCGAGCAGCCACAGCGGGGTGCCGGTGTCGCCGGCTTCGTGCCAGGCGTCGGGCAGCAGCTCCACCAGGGCGGTGATGAGCATCAGCGCGGAGGCGACGGCCAGCCACAGCCCGATCCTGCCGATGTTGCGGCGCGCCAGCCACGCCCCGGCCAGCGTCGACAGCGACACCAGCAGCACCGCCAGCCAGGTGCCGGGCGGGGTCGCGGCGAGCCAGGCCGACGACCCGGCGGGTGGCCAGGCCGGTGGCCAGGTGGGGGCGGCCGGCTGGGGAAGGTCGGGTCCGAGGGCGTGGCGCAGGGTCAGGGCGAGTGCGGGCGCCGCTGATGGCACGGGCATGACGCCGCCTTTCTGATGCGGATGGTGAAGCGGTCAGGCGACGGGCGAGTGCTGGGGGTGCCCGGCCGGTCCGGTGGCGGGATCGCGTCCCTGCGTGCCGTCCAGCAGGCGGCGCAGCTCGGCGAGGTGACCGGCGAGGCCGTCGGGCAGGTGCCCGCCGTGGGCGGCGGCCAGGCGGGCCAGCTGGTCGAGGTGGAACTCGGCCGACTGCCGGTAGGCGGCGCCGGCCCGCTCCAGGAGTGCGTTCGCGGACTGCTGCGCGCGGTCCTCGACGGTCCTGGCCCGTGCCCTCGCCTCGTCCTCGACGGCCTGCCCGCGTGCCTGCGCCTCGTCCTCGAGAACACGCGCCCGCGCCCTGGCCTCGTCCTCGACGGCACGCGCCCGCGCCTGAGCCTCGTCCTCGACGGCCAGAGCCCGCGCCTGGGCCTCGACGAGGATCCGGCCGGCCCGCTCGTGGGCGGCGACCGGGCCGGCGGTCAGTTGCTCCCGCAGGCGGGCGTTGTCCTCCCACAGCAGGGCCAGGCCGGCCTCCACCCGCGCCAGGAAGGCGTCGACCTCGGCCAGGTCGTAGCCTTCGCGCAGCCGTACCACGGTGAAGACCTGGTGGTGGACCGCCGCGGGGGTCAGCCGATCGGCGCCCCCGTCCGAGACCCGGCCGGGGCCGTGAGCGTGCACGTGCTCCATGCTCTCCATACGGAGAGTAATGGAGTCATTGCACTGCGTTTAAACGTGTGGCCAGATGTTCGGAAGTAAAGCCGGGAGGGCCCCTGCGGCCAGGAGGTCCGACATGCCCGACCAGCATGCCCTCGCGGCCGCGCCGTGAGCGGGTCACCCGGGCGGCCGGTCACGCCGATCGACGGGTGCGCCGCGCGCCTCGTGAACCCCGGCAGCGTCGCGGCGACAGCCTCCCGCGTACCCGCCGAGTCCGGCCTCCCGCATACCTGCCGAGTCCGGCCTCGCCGGCACCGCCGACGTCCAACGCGGCCTCCCCTGACCCGCTCGCCCGGCAAGCCACCCGAAAGCGACTTGCAACCAGATACCGGTACAAATCTCAGCGACAGCACACAGCGGAAGGGTCGGGGCCGTGGCGGGCCGCGTCCGCATCCGTCACGGGCGAACCGGCAGGCGCCGGCCGCCTACGGTCCCGGCGCGGCACATCAGGCCGCGGCGGCGGC
Organism: Nonomuraea sp. NPDC004354; assembly: GCF_053602555.1. NCBI lineage: Bacteria > Bacillati > Actinomycetota > Actinomycetes > Streptosporangiales > Streptosporangiaceae > Nonomuraea > Nonomuraea sp. NPDC004354. The sequence goes on from NZ_JBSGDV010000003.1 coordinate 328,417, forward strand.
AGATCCATGGCGGAGGAGCACGACGTCTCCTCTGCCGTCGCCGAGTCACCGGAAGAAACGAGATGGTCCTGTTCGTCCGACGGGCCCGCGGCGGTGAACGCACCAGCCTGTCGCCCCGTGAGGCGGAGACCCTGCGCCACATCGCCGCCGGCTGCACCTACGCCCAGGCGGCGCGGCGCATGGGGGTCAGCATGCACACCATCGACACCTATCTCCGCAGGGTCAGGGCCAAGTTCGGGATCGCAGGCAAGGCCGAGCTCACCCGGCTGGCCGTCGAACTGGGGCTGTGAGGCCGCCGTACGGAATGGCCCGGCCGACCCTACGGGATGGCCCGGCCCGCCGTAAGGGACGGCCCGCCGTAAGGGACGGCCCGCCGGCAGGGACGGGCCGCCAGCAGGGACGGGCCGCCGGCAGGGACAGGGCGCCGACAGGGACGGGGCGCGCCGTTCAGCCGGCCGTGCGCTGGGCGACCTCCTCCAGCGCGGCCAGGAAGGTGTCCTCCGGCTGCGCGCCCGACACCCCGAACCGCTCCTCGAACAGGAAGAACGGCACGCTGGTGATCCCCAGCTCGCGCGCCCTGGCCAGCTGCTCGCGCACCTGCGCGGCCGCCTCCCCGGTGTCGGTGACGCCCACCTCGGCCGCCAGCTTGGCCAGGACCTCGGGGTCGCCGATGTTGAGCCCGTCGGTGAAGTGCGCGGCGAACAGCCGGTCCGCCATCCGCGCGGCCAGGCCCTGGCCGGCGGCCAGCTCGATCAGCCGGTGCGCCTCGAAGGAGTTCGCGCTGATCGCCTGGCCGAAGCGCAGCTCCAGCCCTTCCTCGGCGCCGACGGCCGCGACGTGCTCGGTCATCTGCGCGGCCGAGCCGCCGAACTTGCGCCCGAGCGCCTCCAGCAGCGGCTCACCCTCGACCGGGGCGTCGGGGTTGAGCTCGAAGGGGCGGTAGGTCACCTCGACCTCGCCCGCGAAACGCGCCGCGGCCCGGGCGAAGCGCCGGTGTCCGATGTAGCACCAGGGACAGACGACGTCGGAGAAGATCTCAACTTTCACGACATGGCGTAACGCTCAGCCCGCCGCGAGTTCTTCCAGCCTGTGGGGAAGATAACCCGACGCGTCCACCAGCGCCGACGCCCCGCGCCACCAGCCGAACCATTCGGCGCTGCGCCACATCCAGTCGACCCGCTCGATGGCGCCCACCACGTCGCCGACGTTCGACCAGCCCTCGCCGAGCTGCTCGCGTGTCGCGCCGTGGCCCAGCGCCCACCCGCGCAGGATGCGTACCGCGTCGTCGGGCACCGTCCGCGCGTAGGGGTCGGGCTCCTCGCCCGGCAGCGGATGCGGTCCGAGCCCCGCGGCCACGCCCCAGCTCCACTGCGCCTCGGCGGGCCTGGAGTAGCGCAGGGAGGAGAAGTCGAGGTTGGAGCCGAGCTCGCCGTCGGATCGCCTGGTCACCACGGCGTCCAGCCTGCCGCCGGCGTCGAAGTGGACCACGAGCCGGTCGCCCGCCTGGACGCCGCCGGGCAGCTCGACGCGGTCCTCGGCCTGCCACGAGTTGAGGTCGACCTCGGCCACCGGGCGTCCCCACAGCTCGTCGGCAGCGTCGTCGGCGATCCACGCGGCCAGCATCTCCAGCACCGTCAGGTCGGTCCACGGCTCGATCGCCGCGGCGGTGTGCAGCACCTCGACGGGGGCGGGCAGCTTGGCGCCCCGCTCGGACTCCCACCAGACCGCGCCCAGCTCCCGCACGCCGACCACGAGCGCGGCGATGGCCGACAGCTCGGCCGAACGCCTGGTCAGCGACGCGCCGAGGGCCAGCTCGAGACATCGGGAGGTGCGGTCCTCGCCCAGGGTGGCGCGCGCTTCGGCGATCAGCGCGGCCGCCGTCGGCCGCTCCTGTCCGAGCAGGTTGTTGATGACTCGTCGGGCCTCGTTCCTTGCGTCTTCAGCGTGTGCCTCCCGCATACCAGCCACGCTACGCCGGGAGATCCTTTTCCAACAGCTTGTACGGCGAACCTGTATGACGATACGGTCACCCGCGTCAGCGGTTCCCACCTGCGAATGTTCCACTGTTGCCATCGGGCCATCGAAAGAAGGAGGCACTGGTGCGCTTGACGCCGACCGAGCGGGACCGGCTCCTGCTCTTCACCGCCGCGCAGCTGGCCCGCGCCAGGCGGGCCCGCGGCCTGCGCCTGAACGTCCCCGAGGCGACCGCGCTGATCGCCGACACGGTGTGCGAGGCGGCCAGGGACGGGGCCCGGCTGGCCGAGGCCATCGCCGCGGGCCAGAGCGTCCTGGGCCCCGACGACGTGCTGCCTGGGGTGGCCGACATCGTCACCCAGGTGACGGTCGAGGCCGTCTTCGACGACGGCAGCAGGCTGGCGGTGGTCACCGACCCGCTGGGCGGCGGCTCGCTCGGCGCCGCCGCGCCGGGAGCCGTCGTGTCCAGGTCCACGTGGGAGCTGCCGCCGGCGGCCGTGCGCCTCGAGGTGCTCAACACCGCCGAGGTGCCGGTCTCCGTCACCTCCCACTTCCATTTCTTCGAGGCCAACCCGCGCCTGCGCTTTCCCCGGGAGGAGGCGTACGGCATGCGGCTCAACGTGCCCGCGGGCGCGACCGTGCGCTTCGACCCCGGCTCGACGGTGGAGGTGGAGCTGGTCGCGATCGGCGGCGCCCGTACCGCGGTCGGGTTCGCGGGACTGGTCGACGGGCCGCTGGACGCGCCGGGCGCGAAGGAGGAGGCGCTGCGCCGGGCGCGCGCCTGCGGATACGAGGGGGCGTAGGTGGACGACTACATCGGGGTGCACGGGCCGCGCCAGGGCGACCTGGTACGGCTCGGCGACACGGGCCTGGTCGTCGAGGTGGAGCACGACTCGCAGGAGCCGGGAGAGGAGTTCCTGGCCGGGTTCGCCAAGACGGCCCGCGACGGCCTGCACCTGAAGGCCGCCGCCATCCGCGAGACCTGCGACCTGGTCATCAGCAACGTGCTGGTGATCGACGCGCTGCTGGGCGTCAGGAAGGTGTCGATCGGCGTGCGCGGGGGCCGCATCCACGCGATCGGCCGCGCCGGCAACCCCGACACGCTCGACGGCGTGGACGTGGTGGTCGGCACCGGCACCACGATCGTCTCGGGCGAGGGGCTGATCGCCACGGCGGGCGCCATCGACACGCACGTCCACCTGATGTCGCCGCGGATCATGGAGGCGTCGCTGGCGTCGGGCGTGACGACGATCATCGGCCAGGAGTTCGGCCCGGTGTGGGGGGTGGGCGTCAACTCGCCGTGGGCGCTGCGCAACGCCTTCGCCGCGTTCGACGCCTGGCCGGTGAACATCGGCTTCCTGGCCCGAGGCTCGTCGTCGGTGGCCGACCCGCTGGTGGAGGCGCTGGTCGAGGGCGGCGCGTGCGGGTTCAAGGTGCACGAGGACATGGGCGCGCACACCAGGGCGCTCGACACCGCGCTGCGGGTGGCCGAGGAGCACGACGTGCAGGTGGCCCTGCACACCGACGGGCTCAACGAGTGCCTGTCGGTGGAGGACACGCTGGCCGTCCTGGACGGCAGGACCATCCACGCCTTCCACATCGAGGGCTGCGGCGGCGGCCACGTCCCCAACGTGCTGCGCATGGCGGGCGTCGCCAACGTGATCGGCTCGTCCACCAACCCCACGCTGCCCTTCGGCCGCGACGCGCTGGGCGAGCACTACGACATGATCGTGGCGGCGCACGGGCTCAAGCCCGACCTGCCCAGCGACCAGATCATCGCCCGCGAGCGCATCAGGGCGGGCACGATGGGCGCCGAGAACGTGCTGCACGACCTCGGCGTCATCGGCATCACCTCCTCCGACGCGCAGGGCATGGGCCGCGCGGGCGAGACCGTCCGCCGTACCTTCCAGCTGGCCTCCAGGTTCTCCTCGGGCGAGCCGGACAACGCGCGCGTGCTGCGCTACATCGCCAAGCTGACGATCAACCCGGCGATCGCGCACGGGCTGTCGCACGAGGTCGGCTCGATCAGCGTCGGCAAGCTGGCCGACATCGTGCTGTGGGACCCGGCCTCGTTCGGCGCCAAGCCGTGGCTGGTGCTGAAGGCGGGCTTTCCCGCCTGGGGCGTCACCGGCGACCCGAACGCCTCCACCGACGGCTGCCAGCCGCTGGTGTACGGCCCGCAGTTCGGCGGGCACGGCGCCACCCCCGCCGAGCTGTCGGTCGCCTTCGTCAGCGGGGTGTCACAGACCCTGCCGACCAGGCGCCGCCAGGTGCCGGTGCGCGGCACGCGCGGGATCGGGCCCGCCTCGATGGTGCGCAACGACCGCCTGGGCGAGGTCAGGGTGGACCCCCGCACCGGGCAGGTCACGCTCGACGGCGAACTCGTCGGCGTCGAGCCCGCCACGTCGGTCCCGCTCAGCCGCCTGTACTTCCTCTAGCCCAAAGGACACGCCATGACTCCAGCCGCCGCCGGTTACCGGATGCCCGCCGAGTGGGAGCCGCACGCCCGCACGTGGATGGCCTTCCCCACCGCCAACCCGACCTTCACCGACCTCGAGGCCTCCCGCAGGGCGTGGGGCCAGGTGGCCGACACGATCGCCAGGTACGAGCCCGTGGTGATGGTCGCCAACACCGGGGAGAGCGCCGACGCCCGCTACTACCTCGACCCCGGCATCACCGTGGTCGAGCGGCCCATCGACGACGCGTGGCTGCGCGACAGCGGGCCGACCTTCCTGGTGGACGGCAAGGGCGGGCTCGCCACGGCGAACTGGGTCTTCAACGGCTGGGGTCAGCAGAGCTTCGCGCGCTGGGACAACGACTCCAAGGTGGGCACGCTCGTCTCGGAGATGGCCGAGGCGGTGCCGTACGCGTCGGAGATGGTCAACGAGGGCGGCGGCATCCACGTGGACGGCGAGGGGACGGTGCTGCTGACCGAGACGGTCCAGCTCGACCCGTTCCGCAACCCCGGCTGGACCCGCGAGCGGGTCGAGGCCGAGCTGAAGGCGTTCATCGGCGCCGAGAAGTGCCTGTGGATGCCGCGCGGCCTCACCGCCGACTACGGCCAGTACGGCACGCGCGGCCACATCGACGTCTTCGCCGCCTTCGCCCGCCCCGGCCTGGTGCTGGCGCACAGCCAGCCCGACCCGTCGCACCCCGACCACGAGGTGTGCCGCGAGAACATCGCCCTGCTGCGCTCGTTCACCGACGCCCGCGGCCGCGCCCTCGAGGTCGTCGAGGTGCCGGCGCCCACGGTGACCGAGGTGGACGGCGAGCCCGTCGACTACTCCTACATCAACCACTACCTGGCCAACGACGCCGTCGTGCTGTGCGCCTTCGACGACCCGCGCGACGAGGAGGCGGCCGCGCTGTTCGCCAAGGTGTTCCCCTCACGGGCGGTCGAGCTGGTGGACGCCAGGCAGATCTTCGCGGGCGGCGGCGGCATCCACTGCATCACCCAGCAGCAGCCCGCCGTCTCCCGCGCGCACGCCTAGCGGGGTCACGCCCAGCGGGGTCAGCCGGTCACGGCCAGCAGCCTCCGGAGAGCCCCGGTGAGCACCTCAGGGTCCTTGAGCGCGGGGTCGGCCAGCGCCGAGGGCATGCCGAGGCCGTCGAGCAGCGCGAGCACCTGGCTGGCCAGCAGGACGGGGTCGTCGCCGGCGGCGAAACTGCCGTCGGCGGCACCGTCGGCGATCACCTCGGCCAGCAGCCCGCGCCACGCCTCGTAGTCGCGCAGGAACTCCCCCCGCCATTCGGCGTCGCGCAGCGCCCACCGCCACGACTCCACCCAGACGCGCCAGCCGCCGCCCTCCTCGCCCGCCACGTGGCGGGCGATGTGCAGCAGCCGCTCCCAGGGGCTGCCCCGCAGCCCCTGCCTGGCCGTTTCGAGGTCGGTGGCCGCGGCGTGCCGGAAGGCGGCGACGAGCAGGTCCTCGCGGTTGCCGAAGTAGTACTGCAGGGTGCTGATCGGGACCCCCGACGCCTCGGCGACGTCGGCGAACCTGGTCGCCTCCGCGCCCCGCTCGGCGATCACCCGCGCGGCCCCCTCGAGCACGTCCTGCCTGCGCCGCCCGGCCCGTCTGCCCATGTCCCCCTATCTATCACGAGCCCGCACGGCGCGGGCACGCCCGCGGCGCGCGGCCGTCACTGGCCGGTGACGAGGCTGCCGCCCTCCAGGAACGTCTTCAGCGCCGACAGGATCATGATCCAGCCGCCGCTGACGCTGCCCAGCATCTTGCTGTCAGGGCTGTCGAAGCCGTCGTGGATGATCGTCAGCTTGACGCCCAAGACCTCCAGCTCGGCGGGCTCGATCTCGAAGGTCACCTTCGAGCGCTCCTTCACCGCCACGGCGAACGCCTCGTCGGAGTCGAACATCTCGCGGTGCATGGGCTGGAGCGTGTGCCAGGTGAACGACAGCCGCTTGCCCGGCTCGGCCTCCAGCACCCGCTGGCCCAGTTCCTGGAACTCGCCGTCGGGGAAGGACTTCCACCGCACCGGCGAGCCGATCTCCCAGGTGGACTCGGGCCCGGTGCCGCCCATGTAGACCTTGATGAGCTCGGGGTCGGTGAGGGCCTGGTAGAGCTTCTCCGGGGTGGTCTGGATGTAGATCACGTAGACGAACTCGGGCTTGTTCACAGGTGCCTCCAGCGATTGTTTGAGCCGGGCCAGCACGGACAGCCGCCCTCGTTCGTAGCGGCCGATCCAGCGGTCGGCGATCTCGTGGATGGGAACGGGGTTGAGGTAGTGCAGCTTCTCCCTGCCATGGCGCACGGTGCTGACCAGGTTGGCGGCCTCCAGCACCGCCAGGTGCTTGCTCACCGCCTGCCTGCTCATGCCGAGCCCCTGGGTCAGCTCGAGCAGCGTCTGCCCGTTGCGCTCGTTGAGGCGGTCGAGCAGCCTGCGGCGGCTCGTGTCGGCCAGCGCCTTGAACACCGCGTCCACACCCGCAGAATAGGCAACCATATGGTTGCCTGTCTACTCGCGCAGGAGGTCCCCCAGGATCGCCACGCCCTCACCGATCTCCGCGGCCGTCCGCGCGGCGTAGCCCAGCACCAGCCCGGGCCGGCCGGGACGCTGGGCGTGCCACGACAGCGGCTGCACCTTCACCCCGCGGGCCAGCGCCGCCGCGGCCAGCTCCGTGTCGGCGGGCCCCGCCTCGTAGGTGACCGTCAGGTGCAGGCCGGCGGCCGCCCCGTGCACCACCGCCCCCGGCAGGTGCGCGGCGATCGCCTCGACCATGGCGTCCCTGCGCCGCCGGTGACGGGTGCGCACCAGGCGCAGGTGGCGTTCCATTGCCCCGCCGTCCATGAGGGCGGCCAGCACCAGCTGCGGCAGGACGGCGTTGCCGAGGTCGGCGAACCGCTTGGCCTCGACCAGCGCTTCCCGGTATCGCGCGGGCGCCAGCAGCCAGCCCAGGCGCAGGGCGGGGGCGAGCAGCTTGGAGACGCTTCCGGCGTAGCAGACCTGCTCGGCCAGCACCGAGCGGACGGCGGGCACCGGGGCGCGGTCGTAGCGGTGCTCGGCGTCGTAGTCGTCCTCGACGATCAGGCCGCCCGCCCTCGCCCAGGCGGCCAGCGCCCGTCGCCGCCGCCCGGCGAGCACCACGCCGGTGGGGAACTGGTGAGCCGGGGTCAGCAGGACGGCGGGCGAGCCGAGCGCGCGCAGCTCGTCCACCCGCACGCCCTCGGCGTCGACGGTGACGGGCGGGGTGCGCACGCCCGCCGCGTTGAGGTGCTGGCGGGCGCCGAGCGAGCCCGGCTCCTCCACCGCCACCTCGTCGATCCCATCGCCGCCGAGCACGCGGGCCAGCAGGCCGAGCGCCTGGGCGGTCCCCGACACGATCAGGACGTCGCCGGGGTCGGCGCCGATCCCCCTGGTGCGCGCCAGCCAGTGGGCGACGGCCGTGCGCAGGGCGGGCGCGCCCCTGGGATCTCCGTAGCCGAGGTCGGCGGCCGACAGGTGGGCCAGCACCGCCCGCTCGGCCCTCAGCCAGGCCGCGCGGGGAAAGGCGGCCAGGTCGGGCAGGCCGGGCGACAGGTCGACGCGGGCGGGGGCGGCGCGCAGCGCGTCGAAGACGTCGGCCGCCGGCTCGCCCGCGAACGGCCCGCCCGCCGGGGCCAGGCGTGGCGGGCCGGGAGCGGGAGGCGTCGCGGGGACGGCGACGACGACCGTTCCGGCCCTGCCGCGGCCCGCCACGTGACCCTCCTCCCGCAGCCGCTGATAGGCCTCGGTGACCACGCCCCGCGAGACGCCCAGCTCGCCCGCCAGCACCCGGGTCGGTGGCAGCCTGCCGCCGACCGGCAGCCGGCCGTCGGCCATGGCCAGCCTGAGCCGCCCGGCCAGCCAGTCGGACAGCCCGCCCGGCGGCGCGTCGCCGGCATCCAGTTGCAGGAAATCGGAGCCGACGGTTATGGACCTGTCAAAGCCGCCCTCTTTGGACCTGTTCATCAGGCCATTGTGGCGGCAGGGTGGACGGGTGAGTTTCGCGTTCTTGCTGACCACGCTCGTCGTGGTGGCCACACCGGGCACCGGCGTCGTCTACACGCTGTCGGCGGGTCTGTCCCACGGACGGGGGGCGAGCGTCGTGGCCGCGCTCGGCTGCACGCTCGGCATCGTGCCGCACCTGCTGGCCACGGTCACCGGGCTCGCCGCGCTGCTGCACGCCAGCCCGGCGGCCTTCCAGGTGCTGAAGTATCTCGGCGTGGCCTACCTGCTGTTCATGGCCTGGCACGCGCTGCGCGACAGGGGCGCGGTCGCCGTGGACGAGGCGGCCGCCCCGCGCTCGGCGACCAGGACGATCGTCTCCGGCGTCCTGATCAACATACTCAACCCGAAGCTGACCATGTTCTTCCTCGCGTTCCTGCCGCAGTTCGCCACCTCGGGCGCGCAGATGCTGTGGCTGGGCGGGGTGTTCATGCTGGTCACGTTCGTCGTGTTCGCCGCGTACGGCGTGTGCGCCGCCTCGGTGCGCGACCAGGTGACCTCGCGGCCGAGGGTGATGGCCTGGATGGGGCGGGTCTTCGCCGCCTCCTTCGTCGCTCTCGGCGTCCGACTCGCCTTCGCCGACCTCTAGGGATCCTCATGCGTTTCCAGCACTCACCGTCGGTCTGGTCCGACTTCCCCGAGCTCGCGGTGGGAGTGGTCCGCGCCGACGGCATCACGCCCGACGCCGCGCCCGACCTGGACAGGTTCACCGCCGCCGCCAAGGAACGGCTCGCCTCGGGCACCGAGGCCGATCTTCCCGAGATCCAGGCGTGGCGCCGTGCCTTCTCCCGGATGGGGCTGAAGCCGACCCAGTACCGGTGCGCCTCGGAGTCGCTGCTGCGGCGCTTCCGGCGGGAGGGAGCGCTGCCGCGCCTCCACCCGCTGATCGACCTGTGCAACGCGATCTCGCTGGCCTACGCCATCCCCGTCGGGGTCTTCGATCTCGCCCGCGTCGCGGGCGACCTGGAGGTCCGCTACGCCGCCGGCGACGAGAGCTACCTCACCTTCGGCGGCGAGGTGGAGCGGCCCGAACCCGGCGAGGTGATCTTCGCCGACGCCGAGGGGCGGGCGCACGCGCGCCGCTGGTCCAACCGGCAGAGCGGCCACTCCGCCGTCAGGGACGGCACGAGCGCCGTCCTGATCGTCGCCGAGGCGATGCACGCCACGGCGCGCGCCGACCTCGAGGACCTGACCGCGGTGCTGGCCGGGGAACTGCGCCGCCTCTGGCCGGCCGACCCCCGGACCTCGATCAGGAGCCACTAGCGCCCCCGGCTCAGCGGCTCAGCGACTCAGTGGCTCAGCGGCGGCCCGCGCGGCCCAGGACCCAGCCGATGGCGGCGCTGCCCAGGGCGATGCCCGCGCCCATGCCGAAGGCGGCCAGCATGACCCACGGCCGGGTCTGCGCCTGCTCCTTCACCGGCTGCGGCCGTTCGAAGACCTGTCCCGTGGCCGCGGGTGCCGGAGCGGGTGTGAGAGCGGGCGCCGGAGCGGGCGCGGCGGGCGAGCCGCCCCGCTGGCGCGGCAGGTCGAGGGCGGCCGCCGGCACGGCAGGGACCGGATGGCCGGGCGCGGCCGCCGATCCGGCGAGGGCGGCCTGACCCGCCGCCGCGTGGACCGGCACCCCGGCGACCAGGTGGGATTCGACGGCGCTGAAGAACTCGCCCGCCGTGCGCTTGGCGACCGAGCCCAGCATGCGCTGGCCCACCCCGCCGATCATGCCGCCGACCACGGCCTCGGCGTCGTAGTCGACGCGCGTGCCGCCCTCGACCTCGGCCAGCCGTACCTCCACGGTGGCGTCGACGGTGCCGGGCGCGCCCTGCCCGCGCGCCCGCAGCACGAAACGCTCGGGCGGCAGCGGCTCCGACAGCGCCACCTCCCCCTGGTAGACGCCCTTGATCGAGGCGACGCCGGCACTGACCGTCATCCGGTAGGTGCCGGGGCCCGTCTCCTCCAGGCGCTCACAGCCCGGGATGGTGCGCACCAGCACCGCCGGGTCCTGGAGCGCGGCCCACACACGATCTCTGCCGATGCCGAGCACCGCACTGCCTGCGACCTTCACACAGGCCACTCTAGGCAGCCCCGCGCCCCTTCCTCATGGCAACTCACGCCGAGAATGGCACATGATCCATGGCAGGATGGGGCCCACGGTCGCGGGGCGACCGGCGGCGACGCGCCTGGTGCGCGCGCCGGCCGGGATCGCGGCCGGCGAGGTCGCGCCGACCCCCACCGGGTCGTCGCTCGATCGCACGCCACGCGCGGTGGTCCTCCCGACCGTCGACGACGACAATCCCGACGCATGCCCCCGGGCGGCGCTCCGCCGGGCGGCGTAGGGGAGGATCAGCCGCACGGGTGACGCGCGGCACCGCCCCGACCGGCCATTGTTGACCTCGGAGGGGGAACTCCAGGGGGCTCTCGAGGGGTGCGAGGTGTGCGGCCTCGCACCCCTCGAGTCATGTCTGTGACAAAGATCGCAGCGCTCCCCCGTCGCATTGCTCTACAAGCCGTAGTACTACTTCTAGTAGAACTACAGCTCGTAGAGCTCCAAGCCCGCTGAGGGGAAGATGGACGCGCTTGACCTGGCACGGTGGCAGTTCGGGGTGACCACCGTCTACCACTTTCTGTTCGTACCGTTGACGATCGGGCTCGGCGTCTTCGTCGCCGGACTCCAGACCGCCTGGCACCGCACCGGCAAGGAGCACTACCTGCGCCTGACGAAGTTCTTCGGGAAGCTGTTTTTGATCAACTTCGCGATGGGCGTGGTGACGGGCATCGTGCAGGAGTTCCAGTTCGGGATGAACTGGAGCGAGTACTCCGTGTTCGTGGGCGACGTGTTCGGCGCCCCCCTGGCCCTGGAGGCGCTGGTCGCCTTCTTCATGGAGTCGACGTTCCTCGGCCTGTGGATCTTCGGCTGGGACAAGCTGCCGAAGCGAGTCCATCTGGCGACCATCTGGGCGGCGGTGATCGGCTCGAACATCTCCGCCTACTTCATCCTCGCCGCCAACGCGTGGATGAAGCACCCCGTGGGATACGAGGTGGTCGACGGCAAGGCCAGGATGACCGACCTGTGGGCCGTGCTGACCAACTCCACCGCCCTCGCCCAGGTGCCGCACGTGGTCGCGGCCAGCTTCATCGTCGCCGGCGGGTTCGTGCTGGCGGTCAGCGGCTACCGGCTGCTCAAGGGCGACACGACCTTCCGCGGCCCGCTGCGCGGCGCCCTGGTCATGACCGCGATCGCCGGGGCCGTGGTCGCCGGCACCGGCGACATGTCGGCCAAGCTGATGTACGAGCAGCAGCCGATGAAGCTGGCCGCCGCCGAGGGCCTGACGCACGACACCAAGGGCGCGCCGTTCCACGTCGTGCCGGGCATCGAGATCCCCAAGCTGCTCAGCTTCCTGTCGGCCGGCGACACCGAGGCCGTCGTCCAGGGCACCGAGGACGTCCAGCGCCGCCTGGAGCAGCGGTTCGGCCCCGGCGACTACCGCCCGGACCAGCAGATCGTCTTCTGGTCCTACCGGGTGATGCTCGGCTTCGGCCTGTCGACCGTGGGCCTGTCGCTGCTCGGCCTGTGGCTGACCCGCAGGCGCCGGCAGGTGCCGTCCTGGTACGCCAGGGCGCTGGTGCTGGCGCTCCCGCTGCCGCTGCTCGCGATCATCGCCGGATGGCTGCTCAGCGAGATCGGGCGGCAGCCGTGGACGGTCGCGGGCGAGCTGCTGACCGCCTCCAGCGTCTCGCCCGGCGTGTCGCTGGCCGAGGTGGCCACGTCGCTGACGCTGTTCACCCTCGTGTACGGCCTGCTGGCGGTGGCCGAAGGCGTCCTGCTGGTCAGGAACGTCAAGAAGGGTCCCGAACCGCTTCCCGCGCCGGTCCGCGAACCGGTGCGCGAGCCGTCGCTGATGTACTGAGGAGAGCACCGTGATCGATCTGTGGTTCGTCATCATCGCCTTCCTCTGGACCGGCTACTTCGTCCTCGAGGGCTTCGACTTCGGGGTGGGCATGCTGTCGCCGTTCCTCGGCCGCAACGAGGGGCAGCGCAAGCAGATCCTGCAGACCATCGGCCCGGTGTGGGACGGCAACGAGGTCTGGCTGATCACCGCCGTGGGCGCGATGTTCGCCGCCTTCCCCGCTTGGTACGCGGGCCTGCTCAGCACCTTCTACCTGCCGCTGACGCTGGTCCTGGTCGGGCTGATCGTGCGCGGGGTCGCGCTGGAGTGGCGCGGCAAGCTGGAGCACGCCGCCGACCGGGCCTGGGCCGACGCGGGCATCCTGGCCGGCAGCGCGCTGCCCGCCTTCCTGTGGGGCGCCGTCTTCGCCGACGTGCTGCTGGACAGCGGCGTGGCCGCGCTGATCGGCGGCGCCTTCTCCCTGGCGGTCACCGTGCTGCACGGCGCGGTGTTCCTGGCGCTCAAGACCGAGGGCCGGGTACGGCAGCGCGCCCGCGCCGTCGCGACGGGCGCCACCGTCGCCGTCATCCCGCTGGCGATCGTGGCCCTGTCGTCCATCCCCGGCGAGGGCGACCCGGCGGTGTGGGTCGCCGCGGTGAGCGCGATGGCGCTGCTGGCCGCGGGCGGCTCGCTGATCTGGCGGCGCAGGGAGGGCTGGGCGTTCGCCGCCACGGCGGGAGCGATCGTCCTGACCTCCGTCGCGGTGTTCGGGATGCTGGCGCAGCGGCCCCTGCCCGGGCTGACCCTGGCCGAGGCCGCGTCCGGCCCCTACACGCTGGGCGTGCTGACGTGGATCGGCCTGGCGGTCCTGCCGTTCGTGCTGGGCTACCAGGGCTGGACGTACTGGGTGTTCAGGAAGCGGATCGCAGCCCCCGGGCGCGCTACCCGGGTGGAGGGCGCCCCGGCGGGTATCGGCCACTAGGCCGCCGCGCCCCGCACGGCGGCCGATACCGCGGCGCCGGTGGCCCACGTCCGCCGACCGGACCGGGCGGGGGGCCGGCCCGCGCGGTCTGGTTGGATACCGCAGATGGGTCTCTTACGGCATCGCGGTTTCCTCCTGCTGTTCGGCGCGGACACCATCAGCCAGGTCGGCACGCAGGTCAGCATGGTGGCGCTGCCGCTGGTGGCGGTCGTGGCGCTGCGCGCCACGCCGTTCGAGATGGGGTTGCTGGTCGCGGCGGAGACCGCGGCGTTCCTGCTCATCGGGCTGCCGGCCGGGGTGTGGGTGGACCGGCTGCGCCGCCGGCCGATCCTGATCACAGGCGACCTGGCGCGGGCGGCCCTGCTGGCCTCGGTGCCGGTGGCGTGGTGGCTGGGCGTGCTGTCGATGCCGCAGCTGTACGTGGTGGGCCTGTGCGTCAGCGTGGCGACGGTCTTCTTCGACGTCGCCTACCAGAGCTATCTGCCGTCGCTGGTCGAGCGCGACCGGATCGTCGAGGGCAACGCCAAGCTGGAGATCGTCCGTTCGGGCGCGCAGGTGGCCGGTCCCGGGGCGGCCGGATGGCTGGTGCATCTCGTCACGGCGCCGGTGGCGATCCTGGTCGACGCGGTCAGCTTCCTGCTGTCGGGACTGCTGCTGGCGGGCATCAAGGGCGACAGGGACACCCCTGCCCGTGACGAGCGGCGCGGCCTGGTGAGGGAGATCGGCGAGGGCCTGGCGTTCGTGCTGCGGCACCCGATCCTGCGGATGATCGCCGCCTGTACGGCCTCGGCCAACCTGGCCAACGCCATGAACAACGCGCTCGCCGTGCTCTTCCTCATCAACGTCGTCGGCGTCAGCCCGGGCGTGATGGGGTTGCTGTTCTCGGCCGCGGGCGTGGGCGGTCTGGCGGGCGCGGCGCTGGTGGGCCCGGTGTCGAGGTGGGCGGGCTCGGCCCGGACGATCTGGCTGTCGGCCCTGCTCACCTCGCCGTTCATGCTGCTGGTGCCGCTCGCGGCGCAGGGGTGGCGGCTGGGCCTGTACGTGCTCGCCTGGTTCGTGGTCAGCGCCGGCATCGTGGTCTACAACGTGTCGCAGCTCAGCTTCCGCCAGGCGATCACCCCCGATCATCTGCTGGGCAGGATGAACGCGACCATGCGCTTCATCGTGTGGGGCACGCTGCCGCTGGGGGCGCTCATCGGCGGTGTGCTCGGCGAGCGCCTGGGCGTGGTGGCGGCGCTGTGGATCGCCTGCGCGCTGACGCCGCTGTCGGTCATCCCACTGCTGCTGTCGCCGCTGCGGACGATGCGCGACCTGCCGCAGGAGCCGTCCGGCCGCTGATCAGCTCCTGACGCGGTGGTCCTTCAGGTGCGGGTCGCCGCCGAGCCCTCGGCCCGCGCCGTTCAGCGCAGCACGACGCAGCCGCGCGCCTGCAGGTCGCGCAGGACGGCGGTGCCGCCGTCGAGCTTGTTCCACCGCAGGTCCAGCTTCTCCAGCGCGGGCAGCTCGCCCAGCCAGGACGGCACCGCGCGCAGCCGGTTGTTGCGCAGGTCGAGGTGCGTCAGCGCGGCCAGGTTCCCGAGGAAGGGGATCTCGGGGAGATGGTTGTCGCGCAGGTCGAGCAGGCGCAGCCCGGCCGGCAGCGCGGGCAGCCGGGTCAGCCGGTTGCCCCGCAGGTGCAGCTCGCGCAGCTCGCCCAGGCCGCCGACCGTCCCGGGCAGCGTGGCCAGCCTGTTGCCTGACAGCCGCAGCTCCTTGAGCGCCGCCATCCCGCCGATCGTGTCAGGAAGCTCGGCGATGGCGTTGTCGGCCAGGTTGAGGTAGGCCAGGCGGGTCAGCTTGCCCAGCGTCTCGGGCACCGAGGTGAAGGCGTTGTCGCCGAGGTAGAGGTAGTCGGTCAGGTCGAGCTCGCCGATGGCCGGCGGGATCTCGCGCAGCTCGTTGTGGGCCAGGTCCAGCATCCGGAGGCGGCCCAGGCCGCCGATCGCCTCCGGCAGGCGGGTGAGCCGGTTCTCGGCGAGGTTGAGTGATTCGAGACGCTCCAGGCGCCACACCGCGGCGGGCACCTCCGTCAGCCGGTTGCCGCCGGCCGCCAGGTGTCTGAGCGGGCCGAGCTCGGCGGGCAGGCTCGTCAGGGCGTTGCCGTACACGAACAGGGTCTCCAGCGCCGGCGGGCACGCGGGCAGCCGGGTCAGCCGGTTGCCGTCGACGTGCAGCGCCCTGAGCGAGGACGGCAGCGCGGGCAGCGAGGCGAGCCGGTTGCCGTCGAGCCGCAGCTCCTCCAGCAGTGCCAGCTCGCCCACCCGGGCGGGCAGCTCGGTCAGCGCGTTCCAGGCCAGGTCGATCAGCCGGACGTCGGCGGGCACGGCGGGCAGCTCGGTCAGGCCCGCCGCGGGTGCTCGTAGTTCGCTCACCCGCCGGATCTTAGATGGAACAGCTCCGACGGCGAGATCGGCATCCGGTCGACGGCCAGTCCTTCGGCGTCCTCGACCGCACTGGCGATCACCGCGGCAACCGGGATGACACCTGCCTCGCCTGCGCCCTTGATGCCCAGCGGGTTGAGCGGGGAGGGCGTCTCGAGATGGTCGGTCTCGATGCGCGGGATCTCCGTGGCGTACGGCATGAGGAAGTCCATGAAGGAGGCGTTGAGCAGCTGGCCGTGCGAGTCGTAGACCATCCGCTCGTACAGCGCGCCGCCCACGCCCTGGGCGACGCCGCCGTGGATCTGGCCCTCGACGATCATCGGGTTGATGAGCCTGCCGCAGTCGTGGACGACGGCGTAGCGCAGGATGCGGATCTCGGCGGTGTCCTTGTCGGTCTCGACGATCGCGGCGTGCATGCCGGCGGCGAAGGTGGAGCGCAGCGGCGAGTAGTAGTCGCGGCCCTCCAGCCCCGGCTCGTCGCCCTCGGCGACGGGCGGCTTGTCGAAGGAGCCGGTGCCGGAGAACTGCGTCGCCTTGGCGGTCTCGGCGTCGAAGGAGTAGCGCAGCGGGTTGGACAGCACCGCCACCGTCGACAGCGGGATGGCGGCCGTCGGGGCGCCCACGACGTGGACGACGCCGTCGGTGATCTCCAGGTCGCGCGGGTCGGCCTCCAGCGCGTCGGCCGCGATGCGCAGCGCCTTCTCGCGCACCCTCCGGCAGGCCAGGGCGATGGCGTTGCCGCTCATGACGGCCGCCCGGGAGGCGAAGGTGCCCACGGCGTACCCGAACCTGCGGGTGTCGCCGGTGACCACGGACACCCGCTCGATCGGCACGCCGAGCTCGGTGGCGGCGATCTGCGCGAACACCGTCTCGTGGCCCTGCCCCTGCGAGGTGAGGCCGGTCGAGACGTGCACGCGCCCGTCGGAGGTGACCTGCACGTGCCCGCCTTCGTACGGCCCCACGCCGGTGCCCTCGACGTAGCAGCCGACGCCGATGCCGAGGCCCGGCCGCCTCTCGAAGTCGTCCCAGCCGATGAGCCGCTTCAGCATGGCGAGCATGGCGGGGTAGTCGCCGCTGTCGTAGATCAGCGGCCGGCCGTCCTGGAAGATCATGCCCTGGTCGTAGGGGAAGTCCTCGGGCTGGATGAAGTTGGCCGAGCGCACCTCGGTGCGGTCCTTGCCGAGGTACTGGGCGATCTTGTCCATCGTCCGCTCCATGCAGAACACGCCCTGCGGGCGGCCCGCGCCCCGGTACGGCGTGACCTGCACGGTGTTGGTGTAGATCGAGCTGAACGCGACCCGGTAGGCGCCGATCTTGTAGGGGCCGAGCAGCTGCGTCGAGGTGATGATCGGCACGATGATCCCGTACGGCGTGTAGGCGCCGTGGTCGTGCAGGATCGTCACGTCCAGGCCGAGCACCCGGCCCTCGTCGTCGAAGCCGACCCGCACGTGCTGGACCTGGCCGCGCTCGTGCGCCGAGGAGATGAAGTGCTCGCGCCGGTCCTCGGTCCACTTCAGCTCGCGGCCCAGCAGCATCGCCGCCCAGGGCACCAGGATCTCCTCGGGCCACGGGTGCACGATCTTCACGCCGAAGCCGCCGCCGACGTCGGGCGCGATCACCTCGACGTGCGGCAGGGGCAGGCCGAGCTTGGCGGCGATCGCCATCCGCACGCTGGTGGAGGTCTGGGTGGAGGAGTGGACGCGCAGGTCGGTGCCGTCCCAGCGGGCGTGGACGCCGCGGCCCTCCAGCGGGATGCTGGCACTGCGCTCGATGTCGAGCCGGAAGGCGAGGGTGTGCGGCGCGGCCTCGATCGCCTCGCGGGCGCTCCTCCCCTCCCTGGAGGGCACCTCCTGCACGAGGTGCGCGCCGATGTTGCCGGGCACGTCGTCGTGGACGAGGGCGGCGCCCTGGGCCGCCTCCTCGATGCCGACGACCGGCTTGAGCAGCTCGTAGTGGACGTGGATGCGGGCGCAGGCGTCCTCGGCCAGGTAGCGGTCCTCGGCGACGACCATGACGACGGGCTCGCCGACGTGCCGGACGAACTCCTTGGCCAGCGGGTAGGCGGTGCGGCCGTGGGTGAGCGCGGGGTGCGGGATGAGCAGCGGCAGCGGCTCGGCGACGCGGCCCGGCAGGTCCTCCCAGGTGTAGACGGCGACCAGGCCCTCGACGTCGAGCGCGCCGGAGACGTCGATGTCGAGGATGCGGGCGTGCGCGTGCGGGGAGCGGACGAAGGCGACGGCCAGGGCGTCGCGGCCCAGGTCGTCGAGGAAGCGGCCCTGCCCGGTCAGCAGGCGGGGGTCCTCCTTGCGCTGGATCCGCTCTCCGAACAGCCGCGTCGTCATCTGCTCTCCTCCTCCGCGATCAGCTCGGCCGCCCGGTGGACGGACTTGACGATGTTCTGGTAGCCGGTGCACCTGCACAGGTTCCCGGAGATCCCGTCCACGATCTCCTCGTCGGTGGGCGAAGGGTTCTCCTCCAGCAGCGCGGTGACCGTGCAGAGGAACCCCGGGGTGCAGAAGCCGCACTGCAGCCCGTGGCACTCGGCGAAGGCGCGCTGCACGGGCGACAGCCCGTCGGGCCCGGCCAGGCCCTCGACGGTGGTGATCCGCCTGCCGTCGACGGTGACCGCGAAGGTCAGGCACGAGCGCACCGGCTCGCCGTCGAGCAGCACCGTGCAGCAGCCGCACACCCCGTGCTCGCAGCCCACGTGGGTGCCGGTCAGCCCGAGGTCGTGGCGCAGGCAGTCGGACAGCAGGCGGCGCGCGGGCACGCTGACCCGCCGGGTGACGCCGTTGACGACCAGCGTGATGTCATGCCGCATTTCTCGCCGCCTCCGTCAGTGCCCGCACGGCCAGCACCCCGACCAGGTGCCTGCGGTACTCGGCGGTCGCGTGGATGTCCGCCTCCGGTTCGGTCCCGTCCTGTACGGCACGCGCCACGCCCGCCCAGTCGACGGTCGAGGCGGGACGGTGCTCGCACTCCTCGCTCACGTCGGCCACCATCGGGACGGGCCCGACGCCGACGCAGGCGACCTTCGCGGTGGCCACCCGCAGGTCGTCGTCGAGCCGGACGAAGGCGGCGACGCCGGCCAGCGCGTAGTCGCCGTGCCGCCTGGCCACCTCGACGAAGGCCGTGCCGGCCCGTTCGGGCAGCGCGGGGAAGTAGGCCGAGACGGCCAGCTCGCCCGCTTCCAGGGCCGATTCGAGCGGCCCGGTGAAGAACTCGCTCGCCGGCACGTCGCGTACGGCGTCGACGCGGGCCAGCCGTACCGTGCCCTCGAGCAGCGCCAGGACGGCGGGCAGCTCGGCGGCGGGGTCGGCGTGCACCAGGCTGCCGACGACGGTGCCGCGGTTGCGGATCACCGGGTGCGCGACCAGCTTGAGCGCCTGGCGCAGCAGCGGCTGCGCCCGCGCGACCTCGGCCGAGCGCTCGATCTGGGAATGGCGGGCCAGCGCGCCGACGCGCACGCCCGCCCCCTCGATCCCGAAGGGTTCGAGGGCGGCGACGCGGTTGATGTCGACCAGCTGCTCGGGCGCGGCCAGGCGCATGTTGAGCAGCGGGATCAGGCTCTGGCCCCCGGCCAGCACCTTGCCGTGCGCCCCCGCCTCGGCCAGGACCGCCATGGCCTCGTCGAGGTCGCGTGGGGCGTGGTAGACGAACGGGGCCGGCTTCACCCGGTGTGCTCCCTCGCCGGTGTCCGGCCCGCTATCACGCGCAGCAGGTGATAGCCGCCCACCACCACGATGGTGCCGAGCGCGATGCCCTCCAGGGTGAAGTCGCTGGTGATCATGTGTTTGACCGGTCCGATCGCCATGATGATGCCCGCCCCGATGGGGACCATGTTGACGGGGTCGGAGAAGTCGACCCTGTTCTCGACCCAGATCTTGGCGCCGAGAAGGCCGATCATGCCGTAGAGGATCACGGTGACGCCGCCCAGCACGCCGCCCGGCGTGGCGGCCACCAGCGCGCCGAACTTCGGGCACAGCCCGAACAGGATGGCGATGATGCCGGCGATGTAGTAGGCGGCGGTGGAGTAGACGCGGGTGGCGGCCATGACGCCGATGTTCTCGGCGTAGGTGGTGGTGGGCGAGCCGCCGACCGCGCTGGTGACCATCGTGCCGATGCCGTCGGCGGCGACCGCGCGGCCCATGTAGGGGTCGACGTCGGCGCCGGTCATCTGGCCGACCGCCTTGACGTGGCCGATGTTCTCGGCGATCAGCGCGATCACCGCGGGCAGCACCAGCAGGGAGGCCGAGAACCTGATGTCGGGCAGGTGCATGTTGGGCAGCCCGATCCAGGGGGCGTCGGCGATGGCGCTCAGGTTGAGCCGGGGATGGGTGTCGATCTTGCTGGTGGCGGCGTTGAAGGCGGTGATGTCGCCGAAGATCCGGTCGGCCGCCCAGGACAGCACGAACCCCGCGATCAGCCCGATGAGGATGCCGATGCGGCCGATGAACCCCTTGAAGGCGACGATCACCACGAAGGTGATCACCATCGTGATCATCGCGATCCACTGGTCCTGCGGCCAGTAGACGTCGGCGACGACGAACGCCAGCCCGAAGCCGATCAGCATGACCACCGCGCCGGTGACCACCGGCGGGAAGATCTTGTGGATGATCTCCACGCCCAGCACGTGGATCGCCACGCCCGCGAGGAACAGCACGAACCCGGCGACGAGGATGGCGCCGGTCACGATGGCGTCGACGGCCGGCGTGTCGCCGCCGAAGGCCGCCCTGATGGCCAGCACGCCGCCGACGAAGGAGGCGCTGGTGCCGAGGTAGCTGGGGATCTTCCCCTTGACGATCAGCAGGAAGAGGATCGTCGCGACGCCGGACATCATGATCGCGACGTTCGGGTCGAGGCCCATGACCAGCGGGAACACGAACGTCGCGCCGAACATCGCGATCACGTGCTGCGCGCCGAACCCCACCATGCGGGGCCAGGAGAGGCGCTCGTCAGGCTTGACGACCTCTCCGGGGCCCAGATGCTTGCCGTCTCCGTGTTTGGTCCAACCCAAAACCATGAGAGCCCCTCTGTTTCGCGCTCCATCGGTTCGGTGGCCGCCCCGCAGGCCGTTGCGGGCACATTAGGACGTCTCCGGCGGGCGTTCACCGGCATGATCTGCCAACGTTCCGGATCTCGTACGGCAAGCCGGGTCATGCGCCGCCGGTGACCGACCGCTACCGCACGCCGTACCCCGCGGCACAGACCCCCACCCCCGACCAGGGCGGTCAGTTCCTGTTGACGGCGCGCAGCGCGTGGTAGCCGGCCAGCACGACGACGGTGCCGAGGGCGATGCCGCTGAGGGCGAAGGTGCCGGTCACGGGGAAGGCCACGGGCCCGATCGCGCAGATGACGCCGGCGCCGACCGGCACCAGGTTGACCGGGTCGTCGAGGTCGACCTTGTTCTCGATCCAGATCTTGGCGCCGAGCAGGCCGATCATGCCGTACAGGATGGTCGTCACGCCGCCGAGCACGCCGCCGGGCGTGGCGGCGACCAGCGCGCCGAACTTCGGGCACAGCCCGAACAGGATCGCGATCACCGCCGCGACGTAGTAGGCGGCCGTGGAGTAGACCCTGGTCGCCGCCATGACGCCGATGTTCTCCGCGTAGGTGGTGGTGGCCGGGCCGCCGACCGCGGTCGAGACCACCGTGCCGACGCCGTCGGCCATGACCGCCCGCCCCAGGTAGGGGTCGACGTCGGTGCCGGTCATCTCGCCGACCGCCTTGACGTGGCCGACGTTCTCGGCGATCAGCGCGATGACCACCGGCAGCACCAGCACGATCGCCGACACCTCGAACACGGGGCCGTGCAGCGTCGGCAGCCCGATCCAGTCGGCCGCGGCGACCTGGTCGAAGCTCACCCTGAAGTGCTCGGTGACCTTCCCGTCGCCGCCTGGCGAGGTGATCGGCCCGCCCACGCGGTCCCACACCCAGGACAGGACGAACCCGAAGACCAGCCCGAGCAGCACGCCGATCCGGCCGAGGAAGCCGCGCAGGACGCCGACGAACACGAACGTGGCGATCATCGTGATGAGGGCCACCCACGGGTCCTGCGGCCAGTAGACGTCGGCCGCCACGTAGGCCATGCCGAACCCGATCAGCATGACCACCCCGCCGGTGACGACCGGGGGGAAGACCCTGTTGATGATCCGCACGCCCAGCAGGTGGATCGCCAGGCCCGCCAGCCCGAGCACCACGCCGACGGCCAGCAGCGCGCCGGTCACGGTGCCGTCGCCGCCGCCGGCGGCCCTGATGGCCACCACCGCGCCGACGAACGACGCGCTCGAGCCGACGTAGCTCGGGATCCTCCCCTTCACGATCAGCAGGAAGAGGATCGTCGCGACCCCCGACATCATGACGGCGAGGTTCGCGTCCAGGCCCATGACCAGCGGGAACACGAACGTCGCGCCGAACATCGCGATCACGTGCTGCGCGCCGAACCCCACCATGCGCGGCCACGTCAGACGCTCGCCCGGCCTGACCACCTCACCGGCCGCCGGCGCCTTCCCCTCGCCGTGCAGCTTCCATCCCAATGCCATCGGACCACTTCCCAACCTGCGGTTACGTCTCCTACGTGATGTCGGAGAGAACCTTAGAGGCAGTGGGAAGCCGGGCGGTCATCAGGCGACGTGGATGCTGAACCCCTCGCCGGTGACCACCTGACCGGGCCTGATCTTGCGGGTCTTGCGGAGCTCCACCTCTCCGTCGACCAGCACCATGCCCTCGGCGATCAGGTGCTTGGCCATCCCGCCGGTCTCGGTGACGCCGCAGTACTTCAGCAGGTCGCACAGCGGGATGTAGTCGGAGTTGAGCTCGAAGTCCAGATCCACGCACCCCAGCCTAGATGCCCCGCATGCGCAGCACGTGCAGGGCCAGGGTCAGGTTGAGGCGCAGGTGGGGGTCCTCGGTGAAGTTGCCGAGGAGGCGTTCGAGCTTGCCGATGCGGTAGCGCAGCGTGTTGTAGTGGAAGTGCAGCCGCCTGGCCGTCTCGGCGACGTTCAGGTTCGTCTCCAGCAGCACCTGCAGCGTCCTGCGCAGGTCGGCGTTGTCGCTGTCGTCGTCGGTGGCCAGCGCTCCGAGCGTCTCGCGCACGAAGGCGTGCAGCTCGGCGGTGTCGTTGACCAGCGACAGCAGCCGGTAGACGCCGAGCTGGTCGAAGTGCGCGATCGCGCCGGGGCCGTGCAGCTGGCGGCCGACCCTGGCGGCCTTCAGCGCCTGGCCGTAGGCCTCGGGCAGGCTGTCGGCGCCTGGGCAGGTACGGCTGGTGCCGGTGGAGAAGGTCCCGGCGGAGATGGCGTCGGCGAAGGACGTGGCCGCGTCCCTGGCCACCCGCGCGCTGTCCACGGCGGCGTCGACGACGGCGACCACCTCGTGGGAGAAGCCGGCGACCGCGCCGTTCGGGTCGTGCCGGCGCATGGCGGAGGTCCACGAGGTGACCAGGCGGTCCTGCGCGGTGCGCTCGTCGCCTTCCGGGTCGAGCTCGGCGACCAGGACGGTCACGGGGCGTTCGAGGTCCCAGCCGAAGGCCCGCGACCGGTTGGCGATCCGCTCGGCCGAGCCCGCCCTGCCGGTCAGGACGTCGCGCAGGAAGTCGGCGCGGTACTTGCTCTCGACCGCGTTGACCGCGTCCTGCCGGGTGATGACGAGCGCGGCGACGGTGGCGGCACGTTCCAGGATGCCGATGTCGCTGTCGCGGATCACGCCCGCGGGGCTGTGGGCGAGGATCCTGCCGTGGTGGTGGCCACCCGCCACGACAGGGACGGAGGCGTAGTGGCCGCTGCGGCCCGTGGGATCGGCGCCCCTGGCACGGCCCCCCGGATCGTCCCCGGTACGGCCCGCGGGGTCGGACAGCCGGCGCAGGGCGGCCACGTGCTCGGGCGGCCCCGCGGCGGCCAGCAGCCTGCCCGCGCAGTCGACGGCGACCACGGCCACGTCCAGCAGCCCCGCGACCTCGGCGGTGACCTCGCCGAGGCCGCCGCCGGCCAGCACCACCTGCACCAGCGCCCGGTGCGCCTCCTCCGCGCGGACGAGCACGGCCGCCTGCCGGTTGAGGATGTCGGTGAGCACCTGGTTGAGGATGTCGTCGAAGCCGACGTCGTCGGGCAGCAGGATCAGCGGGAAGCCGAGCCTGTCGGCCTGGGCGACCATCTCGTCGGGCAGCTCGTCCAGGTAGCGGCCGAGCTTGATGGCCAGCGCGGCCAGGCCGCGCTCGTCGAGGTCGGCGACCAGGCGGTCGAGCGACTGGGGGGTGTTGCGCAGCGGGTAGCCGGTGGTGAGCAGCAACTCGTGCGGCTTGACCCAGGCCAGGACGTCGGGGACCTCCATCACGTTGAGCCGCTGGACGATCCGGTCGAGGCCCGCCTTCCCCGCGATCAGTCTGGCCTTCGCCAGCGTGGAGACGCCCAGCACCTCGCCCACCGAAACGCCGTGGATGATCGTTCCGGTGCTGGCCAGGCGGACAGGTGGCTCCATGAGGCGATTGTTACCGATGACCCTGTGTGTCAGGAAGAGCCAACCTTTTGATGGAGTGTTGGCACATTTCTCCGTACGGAGGTGTGGGGGGCCGCTCTACCGTCGGGTCCATGACGCTCGGCACGCAGAGACGGGTCCAGCCGCGCATCCACCTCACCGGGGCGGCCAGCGCGGCCGTGCGCCCTGTGCTGGAGTCGGCCAGGATGCCCGCCCGCGTGCTGGCGACGGTGCCGGTGGGGGTGTACCTGGAGGTGCGGACCCAGCTGGAGCCCTCGGTGATCGCGATGGTGACCGGCGAGGCGACCAGGCTGCCGAACGCGGTGGTGCTGGCCGGCGAGCTGCCCCGGGTGAGCGTGGGCGACGAGGCGGTCGTGGGTGACGGGGTCATCGAGGTCGGCCGCTACCGGGTGAAGGCGCGGCGCTGGTGGGATCCGGCGCCTCCGCTGCCGCCCGTGGAGCTCGCACGGCTGGCCGGGGCCGTACCCGCGATGTCGCCGCAGACGGCCAGAAGACCCGGGCTGGAGGGCAACGCCGCCATCTCCCAGCTGGCGGCCGGCTGCGCGCAGGCGTCGCTGGTGCGCGCGGTCACCGCGGCCGAGCAGCTGGTGGGGCTCGGCCCCGGCCTCACGCCGAGCGGCGACGACGTGCTGGCCGGCCTGCTGGTGGCGCTGCGCCACCTGGGCGCGGCCGCGCGGGTCGGGCGGGCGGTGTGGCTGGCCGACTGGCTGGCCGCCGCCGTCACCTTCGACGCCGGCACCCGTACCACGCCGATCTCGGCGACCCTCCTGCACTGCGCCGCCAGAGGCGAGGCCAGCCCCGAGGTGACGGGCGTCCTGCGCGGCATCGCCGGCCTGCAGCCGCTCGAGCCCGCGCTGAGGCGGCTGCTGCGCCTGGGCCACACCTCGGGCGCCGATCTGGCCCAGGGCGTGCGCATCGGTCTGGACGCGGTGCTGGCCCTCGGAGCGGCCCCATGAACACCCTGGTGAAACTGGTCGCCGGCGTCTACCACGACTCGGTGAGCCTGATGCGGGTCAGCCAGTCGCTGTCGGCCATGCCGGGCGTGGACGTGGCCGTCATCGCGATGGCCACACCCCTCAACCTCGACCTGGCCAGGGAGCTGGGCTTCGAGGTTCCCGCCGCCGCGCCGGCCGCGGCCGAGCTGCTGGTGGCGATCAGGGCCCAGGACGTGGCGGCCGCGTCAGGCGAGCTCGACCGCCTGCTGACGGAGCTGTCGGGCCGCTTGCCCGCCCACGCCTCCGACGTCCCGCCGCGCACGACCCGCTCGGCGATCAGGGCGGGCGCGGCCGACCTCGTGCTGGTCTCGGTGCCGGGCGAGCACGCCTTCGCCGAGGCGCTCGACGCCGTCGAGGCCGGCGTACCGGTGATGATCTTCAGCGACAACGTGCCGGCGGAGCAGGAGGTGCTGCTCAAGCGGCTGGCCGAGGAGCGCGGCGGGCTGGTCATGGGTCCCGACTGCGGCACCGCGGTGATCGGCGGGGCGGGGCTCGGATTCGCCAACGTGCTGCGCCCCGGGCCCGTCGGCGTCGTGGCCGCCTCCGGCACCGGGGCCCAGCAGGTGACCTCCCTGCTCGATCTGGCGGGCGTGGGCGTCAGCCACGTGCTCGGGGTGGGCAGCCGGGACCTGTCGGCCCAGGTGGGCGGGCTGTCGGCGATGCGGGCGCTGCGCCGGCTGGACGACGATCCGGCCACCGAGCTGATCGTGCTCATCTCCAAACCGCCCGCGCCCGAGGTGGCGCGGGCCGTCCAGGAGGTCGTGGAGAAGCTGCGCACGCCCGTCGTCCAGGCGCTGCTGGGCACCTCGGGCGGCGACCTCACCTCGGCCGCGGAGAGCGCGCTGGAGGCGCTCGGCCGCACGCCGCCCGCCTGGCCGTCCTGGAGCAGACCGGTCGCCCGCGGCCCGGTGAGGGGCCTGTACTCCGGCGGCACGCTGTGCACCGAGGCGTCGCTGATCACGCCCGGCGGCTTCGTCGACTACGGCGACGACGTCTTCACGCGGGGCAGGGCGCACCCGATGATCGACCCGACGCTCAGGCTGGAAGCCCTCACCAAGGTGCGGCCCGGTGAGGTGGCGCTGATGGACGTGGTGCTCGGCCACGGCGCCGACCCCGACCCGGCGCTGCGGCTCGCCCCGGCGATCGAGGCCGCGGCGGGCAGGGGCGTCCAGGTGGTGGTCGCCCTGGTCGGCACCGAGAACGACCCGCAGGGGCTGCTCCGCCAGGCCGCCGCGCTGCACGAGGCGGGCGCGTCGGTCTTCACCTCCAACGCCCACGCCGCCCGGCACGCCGCAGGGAGCGACACGTGAGCCTGCTGCCCGTCGACCCGCACGTCGTCACCGTCGGCGCCGACCTGCTCGGCCAGGCGCTGGACGCCCAGGCCGTGCCCAGGACCGCCGTCGACTGGCGGCCGCCGCTGCCCGGCACCGCCGACGCGCTGGCCAGGGTGCTGGCCGACCCGCGCAGGGCCGCCGCCAACGAGGCGGCCGTCGCCCGCCTGCTGAGCGCCCGCCCCCAGCTGGTCGACGTACGGCCGGCCGCCGACGCGCTGGGCCTGCCCCGCGGGACCTTCCTGCACGCGGGGCCGCCCATCACCTGGGAGCGCGCCTCGGGCCCGCTGCGCGGCGCGCTGATCGGCGCGATGCTCCTGGAGGGCCTGGCCGCCACGGTCGAGGAGGCCGAGCGCAGCCTCGCGGCCGGCGAGGTCACCCTCGACTCCTGCCACCACCACCGCACGGTCGGCCCGATGGCGGGCGTGGTCAGCCCGTCGATGTGGCTGTTCGAGGTGCGTGACGCCGAGCACGGCGGCACCGCCTACTGCTCCCTCAACGAGGGCCTGGGCAAGGTGCTCCGCTACGGCGCCTACGGCCCCGAGGTGCTCGACCGGCTGCGCTGGATGGGCGAGGTGCTCGGCCCCGCCCTGCGCGACGCGCTGCGGATCAGCGGCCCCGTCGACCTGCGCGCGATGATCGCGCAGGCGCTGCAGATGGGCGACGAGCTGCACAACCGCAACCGCGCCGCCACCTCGCTGTTCCTGCGCGAGCTGGCGCCCGCGCTGGTCGAGGCGGCCCCCGCGCGCGCCGCCGAGGTGCTGCGCTTCGCCGCCGGCAACGACCACTTCTTCCTCAACCCGGCCATGGCCGCCGGCAAGGTCAGCACCGACGCCGCCCGCGGCGTGCCCGGCTCGTCGCTGGTGGTGGCCATGGCCCGCAACGGCACCGACTTCGGCGTGCAGGTCTCCGGGCTGGGCGACCGCTGGTTCACCGGGCCCGCGGGCGTCCCCGACGGCCTCTACCTCGGCGCGTACGGCCCCGACGACGCCAACCCCGACATCGGCGACTCGACGATCACCGAGACCTCGGGCCTGGGCGGCTTCGCCATGGCCGCGGCGCCCGCCATCGTCAGGTTCGTCGGCGGCGAGGTGGGCGACGCGATCACGGCCACCCGCTCGATGTACGAGATCACGCTCGCCGAGCATCCCGCCTACCAGATCCCCGGGCTCGGCTTCCGCGGCACGCCCGTCGGCATCGACGTGGTCCTGGTGGCCAGGACCGGGCTGCTGCCCGTCGTCAACACCGGTATCGCCGGCAAGGTCGCGGGAACGGGACAGGTCGGCGCGGGGCTGGTGAACCCGCCCGCCGAAGCCTTCATTGCCGCGCTCAACGCACTCGCATTCGATAAGTGATCAATTAGCAGTTTCCGTATTCTCGCTGGTCACCCGCCCATTGCCGGCCGTTTGATTACGTTGATCGCGTGTCGACTTCCGTTTACTAATCGCATGCCGATATGGTGGCGAACCTCGCAATTCGGCGT
The DNA here is from genome assembly GCF_053602555.1 of Nonomuraea sp. NPDC004354. NCBI lineage: Bacteria > Bacillati > Actinomycetota > Actinomycetes > Streptosporangiales > Streptosporangiaceae > Nonomuraea > Nonomuraea sp. NPDC004354. Next base: position 356,456 of record NZ_JBSGDV010000003.1, read on the forward strand.
AGGGGAAATAGGTAGGGGGCGGGAGATGTCTGACCGCTTGCTCGGAAAGGTCCCTGCCGAGGGACCTGGTGCGCCGGGGGGCGCCGAGAGCCGGGGTCGTCTCATCGGTCGCAGGTACAAGCTGCTGTCCCCCGTGGGCAGAGGCGGCATGGGCATGGTGTGGCACGCGCACGACGTGCTGCTCGACCGGCCCGTCGCGGTGAAGGAGCTGATCCTTCCCTATGGGCTCGACCAGGCCGGCAAGCAGGTGGCGCACCGGCGCATGATGCGCGAGGCCCGCTCGGCCGCGCGGCTCGGCCACCCCGGGATCGTGACCGTCCACGACGTGGTCGAGGAGGACGGCCGGCCGTGGATCGTGATGGAACTGGTCCGCGCGTGGTCGCTGGAGCAGGCCGTACGGCGGAGCGGCCCGCTGCCCGTCGTCCAGGCCGCCGAGATCGGCATCAGGGTGCTCGACGCGCTCCGGCACGCGCACGCGGCCGGGATCCTGCACCGCGACGTCAAGCCCGGCAACGTCCTGCTCACCGCCGACCGGGTCGTGCTGACCGACTTCGGCATCGCGGCCATCGAAGGCGACGTGTCCATCACGCAGACCGGCCTGCTCATGGGCTCGCCCGCCTACGTCCCGCCGGAACGGCTGTCGGGACAGCCCATCACGCAGGCGGCCGACCTGTGGTCCTTCGGCGCCACCCTCTACGCGGCCGTGGAGGGGCGGCCGCCGTACGAGGGGCCCGACGCGATCGCCGTGCTCGGCGCGGTGCTGACGCACGAGCCGGTCAAGCCGCAGCGGGCCGGGGCCATGCTGCCGGTCATCGAGGGGCTGCTGCGCAAGAACCCCGCCGAGCGGATGAACGCGGCCCAGGTCGCCGGCCTGCTCGAACGGATCCTGGCCAGCCACGGCGGCGGGGCCGCGCGATCGGCGGGGCCCATCCCGACGCCGTCGGACTCGACTCCCGCGCACCTGCTGCCGCCGCTCGACCCTCCGTCGGGGCCGTTGCCCTCGCGGATCGTCGAGACGCCCTCGGGGCCGGTGCGGGTTCCCTACGACCCGGCGGTGGACGGCCCGCCGGGCGGTTCGAGCAGTGGTTCCGATGTGAAGAGTGGTTTTGACTCGATGAGCGGTTACGACTCGACGAGCGGTTTCGATTCGATGGGCGGTTTCGACGCGGCGGGCGGTCAAGGACCGTACGACTCGCCGGGCGGCCACGACTCCCTGGGCGGCCCCTCGGGACCGCACCAGTTCGACACGCAGGGCGGCGCGTCAGGCCCCCACCGGTACGACGCGCCGAGCCACCCTGCGGGGTCACCCGGGTACGACGCGCTCGGCGGACCTGCGCAGTCACCCGGCTACGACGCACTGGGCGGACCTGCGGGGTCGCCCGGCTACGACGCGTTGGGCGGACCTGCAGGATCGCACGGGTACAGCTCGTTGGGCGGGCCCTCGGGGTCGGACAGGTACGACTCCCTGGGAGGTGCCTCAGGACCGCACCGGTACGACTCCCTGGGCGGCGCGCCGGGATCGCGAGGGTACGACGCGCCGCGGAGCTCGTCGGACCCCCGCGGCCATGAGGTGCCGCGCGGTTCCTCCGATCCCTACCCCACCCCGGCCCCGTCGGGGTCCGGCACGTCGCCCGCCCCGGGCTCGGGCGCGCATCAGGCATCGGCGTCCGGCGGCTTCCCCACCTCAGGTTCAGGTGGGTTTCCCATCTCAGGATCAGGCGGCTTCCCCACCTCAGAATCGGGCGGCTTCCCCACCCCAGGATCAGGCGGCTTCCCCACCTCAGAATCGGGCGGCTTCCCCACCCCAGGATCAGGTGGGTTTCCCACCCCAGGATCAGGCGGCTTCCCCACCCCAGGATCAGGCGGCTTCCCCACCCCAGGATCAGGCGGCTTCCCCACCCCAGGATCAGGCGGCTTCCCCACCCCAGGATCGGGCGGGTTCGCGGTCTCCGGGTCGGGCGGGGCTCCGAACTCGGGGTCGGCGGGGTTTCCGCACTCGGGGTCGGGCGGGTTTCCGGCGTCGGCCGCTGCGGCGAGCGGTGGCGCGGAGCCGCCGCCGATCCTGCCGCTGACCGACGGCCTGCGCCCCGACTCGGCCGCCCAGGCCCCGTGGCCGCTGTCCCAGGACGAGAAGCCCCGCCCCGGCGCCAGCGACCGCCGCGACCGCCCGGCCACCGGCCGCAGGAGGAGCACCGACGGCGGCGGGTGGATGCGCGGCGGGCGTCCCACCCCGCGCCTGATCCTCACCGTCGTCGCCACCCTCGGCGTCGCCGCGGCCACGGTCTTCTTCCTCACCTCGGGCGGCTCCCCGTCCGAGCCTGGCGTCGCCAATGCCACCCCGGCCGCCTCCGAGCCGGTCAAGCAGCCGATGGCGGCGGTGGCCGTACCCGACGGGTTCAAGGAGCACACCCCCGAAGGCTTCACCGCGGCCGTACCCGAGGCGTGGAAGCTGTCCGCGTCGGGCGGGGAGGCGATCTTCACCGGCCCCAAGGACTCCGGCATGAAGATCGCCGTCGAGCAGGTCTCGCCACAGGAGGACGGCGGCCTGGCCGAGCTGACCGGCGAGGAGGCCGACGGCGGCGTCGACGGATACATCCAGGTCCAGCTGCAGCAGGTGAAGTACCGCTCGTGGAAGGCGGCCGACTGGGAGTACCAGTACACGCAGGGCAACGGGGTGCCGATGCAGGCGCTGACCCGCTACGTCACCCTGGACGACAGGGACGCCTTCAAGATCACCTTCACCATGCCGCAGCTGCAGTGGGACGACCAGGCCCAGACCCGCAGGATCTTCCTCGACACCTTCCGCCCCACCTCCTGACCCGCCCCCACCCCGGGGGCTGCTGTCCCGGCAGACGCCCCGCGTTCCCAGGCCCGAAGACAGCGGGGCCCGGAGTGAGCAGGCCCCGAGCCGCTGTCCCGGCAGGCGGCGCCCCGTGCTCCCGGGCCCGGAGACAGCGGGGCCTCCCCTGCTGCTGCCCGACCCGCGCAGCGGCAGGGGCGGGCACCGTGGCGCGTCCGCCGGTGCGCTACCGTCACGCCATGAAGCTGGCGAGCATCCATTTCTATCCGGTCAAGTCCACCCGAGGCCACGATGTCACCGAGGCCGAGGTGGAGCCATGGGGTCTGAAGGACGACCGCCGCTACATGGTCGCCACCCCCGACGGAGGGATGCTGACCGCCAGGGAGGAGCCCAGGCTGCTGGCGTGCAGGGCCGAACTGTCCGGCGGCCGCCTCACGCTCACCGGCCCCCACCGCCCGCCGCTGCTGGTGACCCCCACCGCCGAGCTGAGCGACACGCAGGTGTGGCGCACCCGCGTCAAGCTCACCGACTGCGGCGACGACGCGGCCGCGTGGCTGTCGGCCCTGGTGGACAGGCCCGTGCGACTCATGTGGCTGGACGATCCGACCCGCCGTCCGGTGAACCCCGAGTACGGCACGCCCGAGGACCGGGTCTCGCTCGCCGACGGCTACCCGTTGCTGCTGGCCTCGATCGCCTCCCTCGACCAGCTGAACGACTGGATCGCCGAAGGGGCCGTCGAACGCGGCGAGGAGCCGCCCGCGCCGTTGCCCATGACCAGGTTCCGGCCGAACGTGGTCGTCTCGGGTGCCGAGGCGCCGTTCGTCGAGGACGGCTGGAAGCGGGTGCGCATCGGCGAGGTGGACTTCCGCGTGACCAAGCCGTGCGCCAGGTGCGTCCTGACCACGATCGACCCCGACACCCTGGAGAAAGGCAAGGAGCCGCTGCGCACGCTCGGCAAGCATCGCAAGATCGACAGGAAGCTGCTGTTCGCGGTCAACCTCATCCCCGACGGTCCCGGCGTGATCCGCGCCGGCGACCCCGTGACCGCCTCCTGATCGCCTCCCGACCGCCTCCGGACTGCCCGGTCACCTCCCGGCCGACCCGCGGCCGACCACCTCCCGCCCCGCCCGCGGCCGGGCGTCCCGGCCCCCCGCCCCGCCAGATCGTCCGCTTTGGGATGATGTTGGAGGTTATGCGACACTTCACCGGTGACCACCAGCCCGACAAAACCGTCAGTGTCGTCAGTACAGGGCGTGCAGCGCCGTACCCTCGCCGTGCTCTCCGCCGCCCAGATCACCGGAGGCGTCGGCGTGGCCGTCGGGCTGGCGCTCAGCTCGCTCGTCGTCTTCCGGCTGTCGGGCTCCGAGGCGGTCAGCGGACTGGCCGGCACGGCCACCGTCCTCGGCGCGGCGCTGCTGGCGCTTCCGGCGGCGAAGGTGTCGGGCAAGGGCGGGCGCAGGGCCGGGCTCGGCCTCGCGTACCTGGCGGCGCTGACCGGGTGCCTGATCTCGGTGCTGGCGATCACCGTCGGCTCGTGGCCGCTGCTGCTCGCGGGGCTGGTCCTGGTCGGCGGCGGCAGCGCGGGCAACCTCGCCGCCCGCTACTCGGCCACCGACCTTTCACCGCAGGGGCACGCCGCCCGGCACCTGTCGCTGGTGGTGTGGGCCGCGACCATCGGCTCGGTGGCCGGTCCCAACCTGGCCGGGCCGGCCGACACGATCGGCAGGGACCTGGGGCTGGTGCCCGCGGCAGGGCCGTTCGCGGTCGCCGCGCTCTCCTTCGCCGTGGCGTTGCTGATCGTCGTGGTGGGCCTGCGCCCCGATCCGCTGACGCTCGCCAGGCAGCTGAGCGGCACCGACACACCGTCCATGGCGGGATCCAGGACGATCAGGGACGCCTGGGACACCCTGCGCGCCACCCCCACCGCGCGCAGGGCGCTGCTCGCGATCGCCGTCAGCCACACCGCGATGGTGTCGGTGATGTCGATGACGCCCGTCCACCTGGACCACGGGGGCGCCGACCTGGAGGTCATCGGGCTGGTGCTCAGCCTGCACATCGCGGGCATGTTCATGCTGTCGCCGGTGGTCGGCTGGCTCGCCGACCGGCTGGGCAAGGTGCCCGTGCTGGTGCTCGGCATGGCGCTGCTGCTGGCCGCGGCGGCACTCGCCGGTACGGCGGGCCGGCACGGCGTCGGCCAGGTCACCGTGGGGCTCGTCCTGCTGGGGGTGGGCTGGTCGTGCGGGCTGGTGGCGGGCTCGGCCATGCTGTCGGAGTCGGTGGCGATCGAACGCCGTCCCGCCGTGCAGGGCCTGTCGGACCTGCTGATGAACGTCTGCGGCGCGACCGGCACGATCGTCGCGGGCGCGATCGTGGGGGCGCTGTCGTACGGCGTGCTCGGTCTGGTCGTCGGCGTCATGGTCACGATCACGGGCGGCTGGTTGGTGCTGCGCGGACGGCCGGGTCAGGCGGCACCCGCGGCCTGACGCTCACTTGGCGTCGGCGTAGCAGGAGACGGTCACCGTCTCCATCGGGAAGCGCACCGGCGTCGCCCCGAACAGCAGCCGTGTCGCCTCGGCGGCGGCCGCGGCCACGGCGGCGCTCACCTGCTCGGCCTGGTCGAGCGGGCAGTGCACCATCACCTCGTCGTGCTGGAAGAACACCAGCCTGGCCGGCTCCGGCAGCAGCCCGCGCAGCACCGCCAGCAGGGCCAGCGCCCACTCGGCCGCCGTGGCCTGGACGACGAAGTTGCGGGTGAAGCGCCCCCGGTCGCGGGCCGCACGCGCCCCGTCGGGCCCCGAGACGAGCTGCTTCCACCGCTGGGACGGCGGCGGGCTGGTACGGCCCAGCCACGACCTGACGAGCTTGCCCTCCTCCCCCGCCTTGGCCGCGTCCTCCACGAACCGGTAGGCGAGCGGGAAGCGCTCCCGCATCACGGCCAGCAGCTTGGGCGCGTCGCCGCTGGTGCCGCCGTACATGGCGGACAGCATCGCGATCTTGGCGTGGTCGCGCTCGCCGCCGAAGGCCTTGGCCAGCGCGGAGTAGAGGTCGATCTCGCCGGCGGCGGTGGCCAGGCCCCTGTCGCCCGCCATGGCGGCCAGCACCCGCGGCTCCAGCTGGGCGGCGTCGGCCACGATCAGCGCCCACCCCTCGTCGGCCAGCACGACCCTGCGCATCACCTTGGGGATCTGCAACGCCCCTCCGCCGCTGGTGGCCCAGCGGCCGGAGACCACGCCGCCCACGACGTACTCGGCCCTGAAACGCCCGTCGCGCACCCACTGGTCGGCCCACGCCCAGCCGTGGAAGCTGTGGAGCCTGGCCAGCTCCTTGTAGGCCAGCAGCGGCGCGACGGCGGGATGCTCGATCTTCTTCAGCTCCCACGACCTGGTGGTCTTGACCGCCACGCCCGCCGTCTTGAACGCCTTGACCAGCTGCTGCACGGAGTCGGGGTTGACGGGGTGGCCGAAGGCGGCCGACACCTGGTCGGCCAGCGCCTGCAGCTTGGCGGGCCGCATGCCGTGGACGGGCCGCGGGCCGAGCAGTTCGGTGAGCAGGTCGTCGTGCACGTCTCTGCGCCACGGCATGCCGTCGTGGCCGAGCTCGGCGGCGACCAGCGCCCCTGCCGACTCGGCGGCGACCAGCAGCCGGAAGCGGCCGGGGTCGGGCAGCGCCTCGATCCTGGCCAGCTGGTCGTGCAGCACCTCGGCCAGCGCGTCGGCGCCGAGCTCGGCCCGCTCCGGCTCGAACAGGGTGTCCTGCCTGGCCGCGGGCCCGCCGCCGTCGTCGGGCACCGGAAGCCCGTGGAGCCTGGCGTGGGCGGCCTCGGCCGAGCGCGGCTCGCCGTACCTGCCCTCGTGGGCGAGCAGCAGCCCCTCGGTCAGCGCCAGGTCGTGGCAGCGCGCCACCCGCACGCCCGCCGCCAGCAGCGCCGGGTAGACCTGCCGCGCGTCGGCCCAGACCCAGCGGGGGCGGCGCGGCTCCAGCTCGCCGACGGCGGCGGCGAGGTCGGCGACGCGGCGGGCCCGGCCCTCGATCGGGCGCAGCGTCCCGCCGCCCGAGGAGTCAGGGGTCAGGGCGACGTACACGCCTCCAGCCTGCCAGGCCGTACCGACAGTTCTCCCGCGCCTCCCAGGAGGTCACGAGGTCTCGGTCACAAGGCCAGGAGGTCGGGGTCCCGGGGAGTCAGGGGGCCGCGGGGTCATAGAGTCACGGGGTCAGGGGGATGGTCACCTCGTCCTCCAGCGGCGGGTCGAGCTCCTGCGGCAGGCACCCCGTGGCCGCGAAGCAGCGCAGCGTCAGCGCCTCGGGCGTCACGTCCAGGTGCAGGAAGCTCTTGAAGAACGGCGGGGTGTCCCAGTCGGACAGCTCCGACAGCGACCGGTGGAAGGTCCTGCCCACCGGCAGCCGCAGCGGCATCGGCCACGCGCCGAGCACGCGCGCCGCCCACCGCATCCGCCGGGTGATCGTCACCTCGGGGCGGATCGGCCTGACCGGGGTGTTCTTGACGCGGTCGGCCATGATGCAGGCCGCCTCGGCCGGGGTCAGGTACAGCCACCGCATGCGCAGCCGCCTGGCGTACAACTGGCTGTAGAACGACAGCGAGTCGCCCCGCAGCGGGTAGCACCTGAAGTCGTCCTCGTGCACGCCGGCCACGTCCACGCGCTCGATGGTGTGGGTGGCGTGCATGAACGCGCCCGACCCGCCCGCGACGACGTACTGGATCACCCGGTCCCCCACCCTGACCGGGTAGCGCTGGTAGTTGTGCACGTCGCCGCCGATGGCCGCGACATAGCGGTGCGCGGGGTCGCGGACGATGTCGTCGATCGTCCCGCCGCCCTCCAGCGGCGAGGGCTTGTAGACGTTGCGGGTGTAGATCGGCTTGCCGGTGACCAGGATCTTGGGCCGCGGGTCCAGGGAGGTCCTGCGCAGCCACGCGACCTGGTCCTTGTCGATCAGTCCGCGGATCCCGGTGTCGATCCCGACGATCAGCAGGCTCTCGCTCTCGATCGCCCAGTAGGAGGCCGGCTGGAGGGCCTGCTGCTCCGGCGCGCCGCGCAGCCGGCGGGCCGCGGCCAGGGCCGCCTCGTCGATCGGCTCGGGCTTGCGCCACAGCAGGCCGCGCGGGCCCCGGTCCGGCCGGGGCTTCAGCGGCGGCGCGTCGCAGAAGACGCGCATGAACCCGCCCAGCCCGTCGTACCAGTCGTGGTTGCCGGGAACGGCGTAGACGGGCGCCGGGTAGTCCTTGTAGGGCCGGAAGAACTTGTTCGGGTACTCGTTGCCCGCGCCCGTCGGATAGATCACGTCGCTGGCGATGACGGCGAAGGAGGTGTCCCGGCCGACCTCGAGCATCCCCGGCACCACCGCGTACTGGGAGGCGTCGCCCTCGCCGGGATCACCTAAGAGCAGGAAGCCGAAGCGCTTGCCGAGCCCCGGCCTGATCCTGAGGTCGGCGTCGACGCCCCGCCGCCGCTGCGCCTCGACCCAGCGCCGCCGTACCTCTCCCGAGGGGTCGCCGAACAGGCCGGCGAGGATCTCGTTGCGCGAACGCCAGAGGGTCCGGGGGTTGAGCCAGGAGAAGGTGTCGTTGTCCGGGCGCAGGTCACGGTAGGTTCCGATCTGCTGGCACCGCCATCCGGCGCCCTCCTCCGAGGTGCGGGAGGAGGACCGCTTTCCACGCTCTGCGGCGACGTCGACCATGGTCATATGTTTACCTGATCTCATGAAGCTGTCATCAGGCGACCACGTGCGGTAGCCTTCACCCCCAAGCAAGCGGTTGTCGATGCTGCGGGGGGCTGGGGATGGCCCGCACCGGTTCAGGGGATGGGATCAGCGCCGACGCCGTCGAGGGCCTGCTCGCCTATGCCGCGACGCAGCGGGGGTTCGGCGGTGCGGCGATGAGAACGACGGAAAGGGCGATCGCGGGCGCGCGCGCACTGGCGGCCCGCGATCCCGTCACGCACACGGGGCTGCTGGTCAGGGCGCTACGGGCGGGCTGCGGGCTGCTGATGTCGCGCGGCCGGCCGGCCAGGGCGCTGCCGCTGGCGGAGGAGGCGCTGGAGCTGGCCAGGAGCCTCGGCGGCGCGCCGCTGGTCATGGCGCTGGGCTGCACCGCCGAGGTGCTGACGGCGCTCGGCCGGAAGGAGGAGGCGTTCATCCTGCTGGTCGAGGCGGAGAAGGAATGAGCACGCCGGGGTTCATGATCCCGGCGGGGTCGAGGCGCTCCTTGACCGCGCGCAGGATCTCCACGCCGAGCGGGCCGATCTCCTCCGCGTAGGCCTCCCGGTGGTCCCTGCCGACGCCGTGGTGGTGCGAGATGGTGCCGCCGGCGGCGACGATCGCGGCGTTGACCTCCCGCTTGGCGCTCTCCCATGCGGCCAGGCCGTGGCCGGTCACCACGGTGAAGTACAGCGACGCGCCGGTCTCGTAGACGTGCGAGATGTGGCACATGACCAGCGGCGTGCCGAGCGCGCCGAGCAGCGCCAGCCGTACCGCGTCGTAGAGCCTGGGCAGGTTCGCCCAGAAGGTCGCGGTCTCCAGCGTCTCGACGGTGGCGCCGGCGGCCAGGAGCGAGTCCCGCAGGTACGGCGCGGCGAAGCGGCCGTGCGCCCAGGCCTGCCCCGGCTCGGCGCCCAGGTAGGTGCCGCCCGCCTGGGCCAGCACGGCCGCCGCAGGCTGCCGGTCCTTCTCGTGGCCGGCGATCAGCAGGCAGCCCGCGTCGCCGGAGCCGATGGCCTCGGGCTTGGCCAGGCCGATCATCGTCTCGGTCTCGTCGGACAGTCGCAGCACGGTGGGCAGCGACCCCGCCTGCGCGAGGGCGCGCATCGCCGCCGAGCCGGCGGCGAACGACTCGAACCGCCAGCCCTCGTAGACCGTCTCGGCCGGGATCCTGCGCACCCGCAGCCGCAGCGAGGTGATGACGCCGAAGGCGCCCTCCGAGCCGAGGACCAGCTGGCGCAGGTCGGGGCCCGCGCCGGACTTGGGCGCCCGGCCGAGGTCGAGCGTCCCGGTGGGGGTGGCCACGGTCATGCCCACGACCATGTCGTCGAAGCGCCCGTACCCGGCCGAGGCCTGCCCGCTGGACCTGGCGGCGGCGAAGCCGCCGAGCGTGGCGTACTCGTAGGACTGGGGGAAGTGCCCCAGCGTGAGCCCGTGCTCGCCCAGCAGCCGCTCGGCGTCGGGCGCGCGCAGGCCGGGCTCCAGCTCGGCGACCATCGACTCGGTGTCGACCGACACCAGCCGGTCGAGCCTGGCCAGGTCGAGGGCGATCACGCCGCCGCCCGTCACGTCGCCCGTCACGCCGCCTGTCACGCCGCCGACGACCGAGGTGCCGCCGCCGTAGGGGACGACCGCCACGCCGTGTCGCCCGCACACCTCGAGGACGCGCAGCACCTCCTCGTGCGAGCCAGGCAGGACGACCGCGCCGGGGGCCTCCGAGCCGTCGCCGGCCCGTATGCGCAGCAGGTCGGGGGTGGACTTGCCGCGGGTGTGCCGGACCCTGGCCTCGTGGTCGTCGCGCACGTGGGCCGCTCCCACCGCCTCCCGCAGCTCGGCCAGCGCCGCGCCGGGCAGCGAGGCCGGCGGGAGCTTCACCTCGTCGATGGCCACGGCGGGCGCGGGCGCGCTCACCCCCATGAGGTCGTGCAGGAGCCTGCGGATCTGGTCGGGCAGCTCGCGGGCCTTGGCGGGGTCGCCCCAGCCGCTCCACAGCATCGGTTCGTTCTCCACGCCTTACACTGTGACACATGACGGCAATTCGTCACAATGACGTCGTACTGGACGCCGCCCGTGCCTGCGTGCTGGCCTACGGGGTGCGGCGCACGACGCTGACCGACGTGGCCAGGCGGGCCGGGGTGTCGCGGATGACCATCTATCGCGGCTGGCCCGACGTGGGCAGCCTGGTGGCGGATCTGATGACCCGCGAGTGGCTGCGCGTGGTGGCCGAGCTCGACCTGAGCGATCCCGTGCCGGCCGTGGTCAAGGGCGTGCGGACGCTGCGGGAGCACCCGCTGTGGCGGAAGATCGTCGAGGTCGACCCCGAACTGCTGCTGCCGTACCTGACCGTGCGCAGGGGCGCCAGCCACGACGCGATCCTCGAGGTCCTGGAGCGGAGCATGAGCCCGGCGCGGGCCCGCGCCGTGCTGCTGACCGCCCAGTCGTTCCTGCTGTCGGCCCACACCATGGGCGACCCCGACGCCCTCGACGCCGAACTGACGACCCTCCTGGAGAGGTATCTGGCATGACACCCGCGACGAACACCTCCCTGACCGCCGCGCGCAGGCTCGCCGAGCTGGAGCGGGTCCGCCACGAGACCGTCGACGTGCTGGTCGTGGGGCTCGGCGCCACGGGGGCGGGCGTGGCGCTCGACGCCGCCTCCCGCGGACTCACGGTGGCCGCGATCGACGCCCACGACCTGGCCTTCGGCACCTCGAGGTGGAGCTCGAAGATGATCCACGGCGGGCTGCGCTATCTCGCCAAGGGCCAGGTGGGGGTGGCCCGCGAGAGCGCGGTCGAGCGCGGCATCCTGCTCACCCGCACCGCGCCGCATCTGGTCAGGGCCGCGCCGTACCTGCTGCCGCTCACCCCGGCGGTCTCGCGGGCGCAGGCCGCGCTGGTCATGACCGGCTACCGGATGGGCGACGCGCTGCGCGTGGCCGCGCGCACGCCGCGCGGGCTGCTGCCGGGGCCGTCGCGGCTGCCCTCCGCCAAGGCGCGGGAGCTGGCGCCGCCCCTGCGCGGCGACGGCCTGCGCGGGGCGCTGCTGTCGTGGGACGGCAGGCTCGTCGACGACGCCCGCCTGGTGGTGGCGATCGCCCGGACGGCGGCCGGCCACGGCGCCCGGATCCTGACCAGGTGCAGGGCCCTGGAACTGCACGGCGACGGCGCCGAGGTGCGCGACGAGCTGACCGGCGAGACGTTCACGATCAGGGCCCGCGCGGTGATCAACGCGGCGGGCGTGTGGGCCGGCCTGCTCAACCCCGACCTCAGGCTGCGCCCCTCGCGCGGCACCCATCTGGTGCTGCGCGGCGAGACGCTGCCCGGGCTGCGCGCCGGGCTTCACGTGCCCATACCCGGCGAGAGCAACCGGTTCGCCCTGGTCCTCCCCCAGCACGACGGGCGGGTCTACGTCGGTCTCACCGACGAGCCGGTGGACGGCCCGGTCCCCGACGTGCCGGAGGTGCCCGAAGAGGACGTCACGGCGCTGCTGAGCGTGCTGAACACGGTCCTGGAGGTCCCCGTGGACCGCGGCGCGGTGGCGGGCGCCTACGCGGGTCTCAGGCCGCTCCTGGAGGCCGAGGGACGCACCGCCGACCTGTCCCGCCGGCACGCGGTGCTGATGTCGGCGGACGGGGTGGTCACCGTCACCGGCGGCAAGCTGACCACCTACCGGCGGATGGCGCAGGACGCCGTGGACCTGGCCGTCTCGCGGCGGGCGCTGCCGGCGGGCCCGTGCGTGTCGGATCGGCTGCCGCTGGTCGGCGCCCGGCTCGCGGGCGGCCCCGCGGACCTCGTCGCTCGGTACGGCGGCGAGGCGGCGGCCGTCCACGAGCTGGTGAAGCGGCATCCCGAGCCGGTGGGCGCGGGCCGTACGCTCGGCGAACTGGTGTGGGCGGTCCGGCACGAGGGCGCGCTGGACGAGGCCGACCTGCTCGACCGGCGCACCAGGATCGGGCTGGTCCCCGAGGACCGGGCGGCGGCGCTCGCGGCGGCCCGGCACGCCCTGACCCTCTGAGCGCGTGTCGGCCGCATGCACACTCCCCAAACCGTTAGGTTAGTCTTACCTAAGGAAGAAGGATCAAGGGGAAGGTGGGCATGGCCAAGGGGTGCGACCATCCGGTCGGCTGTCACACGGGCGACGTGCCGACCCTCGCCAGCGCGACGGTCGGCGCCCGCCTGTGGCTGCTCATCGAGCACGAGGGTCCGTGGGCCTCGCACCTGGAAAACTGTGAACTTCCTGAAGAGATCGCGGAACTCGTGCGAAGAGCCGCCGAACGCGGTATCAGACCCCAGCTCATCCGCCGCCCAGGGCGCCGAACCCGGCAGCGGGAGCAGCACATCCGTGTGCTAGTCGGCTACGCGGCAGGCGAGAACCCCTGGCTGGCCAGCGGTGTCATCGCAGGTCCTGACGATCTTGACTTGGACGCCGTGGTGGCCGGAGTGGTCCCAGAGTCCTGCATACTTGAAGACGAGCCGGTATTTCTGGTCTGCACGCACGCCAAGCGCAATGCGTGCTGCGCCCGCATTGGACTACCCCTCGCTCGACGGCTGGCAGAAGTTTTGCCGGACAGAGTGTGGGAAACCTCACATGTTGGCGGCGATCGCTACGCCGCCAACCTCGTGTGCTTGCCACACGGAATTTTCTACGGCAGCATGTCTCAGGCTGCTGCGATCGCAGCAGTCAACGCGTACCGGTCCGGCGAGGTGATTCTCGACCGTTACCGGGGACGCGCAGGCATCCCTGAGCCATTGCAGGCCGCCGAGCATTTCGCCCGTGCCCACACGGGTGAACTGTCGGTCGGCGAAGTGGCCGTGGAATCCTCCAGGTCGGACGGCGACGTCACCGAGGCCCTCGTGCGCTGCGGTGACGTCCGGTTCCAGGTTGTGGTTGAGCCAGCGGTGTTCCCAACACCGTGTGGTACGGCTTGCGCCGAGACGATCACGACCTACCGGCTGGTCTCGCTGGACAGGCTCGCGCCTGTGCGGTACGCCACGCCCGCTCTCGCCTGATCACGGGAACATCACGGCACACCCCTGCGTTGGAACAGTGACGCCGAAAGCGTCCAATGCGGCTCAATCACTGAAATACCTCTCACGAAGGTGGTTTTCTCATGTCTCAGGTACGTCGGCAGATCGCCCGCCCGCGCCCCAGCTGGGGTTGGCAGGATGATGCCGCGTGCCGAGGTGAGGACCTCGTGCTCTTCTTCGGTCCCGACGGCGAGCGGCAGCCCGAGCGTGACGTTCGCGAGCGGAAGGCCAAGGCGATCTGCGCCCAGTGCCCCGTTCGCGCCGAGTGCCTTGACTACGCGCTGTCCCGGCCCGAGAAGTACGGCACGTGGGGCGGTCTTAACGAGGACGAGCGCGCCTCCGAGCGCCGCCGTCGCATGCGCCGCGCGGCCAGCGCAGGCATCTCCGCCGCCTGAGGTCCACCCCGGCAGCGTCCAGCAGCAGCGTGATCACGCAGTTGTCCCGATGACCACCTCGAACCCGGTCGGGACAACTGCCTGATCAAGCACCATCAAGCACCACGGGCGTCGCCGGCATCACATCCCCCCTCCCAACAGGGGGCGCGCGACTCCCCCCCGTCGAGGGCAGCGTGACGATGCCGCGCCTCAGGCGATCAGGTCGTCGAACTCCCCGTCCTTCGCGCCCAGTACGAACGCGGTCATCTCCGCCTTGGTGTAGACGAGCGCGGGATCGTCGGGGAAGCGGGAGTTCCGCACCGCGTACTGGCCCGTCGGCAGGGCGGCCACCTCCACGCAGTTGCCGTTCGGATTACTGCGCCTGCCCTTGCGCCAGGCCACCGCGAGTCTGCTCGCGGCGATGCCGTTGGGAATCTCCCCCATGGTTCCTCCTCGTGCGTGCGAATGCACGTGCATCGGTGCTTGCAGGGCACGAGGATACGCGAACTAGAAGATCTTGCGCAGTCGCTCCAGAAAGCGCCGACTTTCGGCGGGAGTGTCCGCTTGCACGCTGAGCCGGTCCATGACCTTCATGTAGTGCTCGGACTCACCCAGCTTGTCCAGGTAGAGCGCGCTCGACAGCTGCTCCATGTAGACGACGTCGGGCAGCTCGGGCTCGGGAAAGCGCAGGATGGAGAAGGCGCCGCCGGCCGCCGCGTGCCCGCCCCGCTCGAACGGCATGACCTGCACCGTCACGTTCGGCAGGTCGGCGACCTCGATGAGGTGCCCGATCTGGCCACGCATGGTCTCGTTCCCGCCCAGCGCGCGGCGCAGCACCGCCTCGTCGAGCACCGCCCACAGCGCGACCGGCCGCTCGCCCCCGAGGCGTTCCTGCCTGGTCATCCGGAGCGTGACGCGGCGCTCCATCTCGCTCTTCGGCGCCTTGTCGTGGGCCAGCGAGATCACCGCTCGCGCGTAGTCGGGCGTCTGCAGCAGGCCGGGGACGAACTGGTTCTCGTAGGTGCGGATGATCGAGGCCGCCCCCTCCAGGCCGATGTAGACCTCGAACCAGTTCGGCAGCAGGTCGTTGTACTTGTGCCACCAGCCCGGCTGGTTGGCCTGCCTGGCCAGGTCGAGCAGGCGCGCCCGGTCGCCGGGGTCGGTCACGCCGTACATGGTGAGCAGGTCGGCGACGTCGCGCTCCTTGAAGCTCACCTGGCCCAGCTCGAGTCGGCTGATCTTGGCGTGCGAGGCCCTGATGGCGTAGCCGGCGTCCTCCCTGGAGATCCCCTTGGCGGTGCGCAGCCTCCTGAGCTGGGCACCGAGCAGGATACGCAGAACCGTCGGGCCGCCACCCTTGACAGAGCTCAGGGGTCGCACGTTCTCCGCCGCTTCCACGCGCTGTCTCCTCTCGAGTAAAGATCCAGTGTGACACGGATCCGGGGCGGGCATCACCCTTCACGCACGTGCATTTGCGATTTGCATCGGTAAAGCACGGAAAGTCTTGCATCTGTAAGCTCTCGCCGTAAATATGGTCACTTGGACCGCGCGAAGTATCCGAGCCCCGGGGACCTCCATGACCACTTCCGCCGCACCATCAGCACCATGGCACGCCGCCACGGGCACCGCACCGCCCGACTGGCTCAGCACCCTGTTGTCCGGCAGCCCGCCCGGCGACCAGGCGGTGGTGCTCGACTTCGCCATGCCCGCCGACCCGGCCGTCGTGGGGGTGGCCAGGTCGTTCGTGCGCACCACCTTCGCGGGATGGGAGTCCTGCGACGCGGTGTTCGACGCGCAGCTCGTCGTCTCGGAACTGGTGACCAACGCCATCAGGCACGGCGGGGGCGCCAGGTCGCTCAGGCTGGTGTGCTCGCAGCGCCGGCTCGGATGCGCGGTCCGTGACTTCAGCGGCGCGGTGCCGGTGACCGCGACAACCGGTTTCCTGGCCGAGTTCGGCAGGGGGCTGCCGCTCATCGAGGCGCTCACGACCACCTGGGGGTGGCTTCATCCGGCCGGCGGCGGCAAGCTCGTCTGGGCCGCGCTCAACTGAGGCGGCCCACGTCACTGCTGGGCCAGCAGCGCCAGCACGTCGGCGTCGGTCAGCTGCTCGAAGCTTCCGTACCACTGCCCGACCGCGTGGAAGTCGGGCGGCGTGGCCAGCACGACCAGCTCGTCGGCCTCGCCGCGCAACGCCCTGACCGTCTGCGGCGCTCCGACCGGCACAGCCAGGGTGAGCCTGCCCGGCTTGGCCGCCTCGACCGCCCTGAGCGCCGCCCTCGCCGTACCGCCGGTGGCGAGCCCGTCGTCGACGACCACCACGTCCCGGCCCGTCAGGTACGGCAGCTTCCGGTCCCCCCGGTAGACGCGCACCCTGCGGCGCAGCTCCTCGCGCTCCCGCTCGACCACCTTCTCCAGGCCGGAGCGGGTCAGGCCGAGACCGGCCATCAGCCGCTCGTCGAAGACCGGCTCCCCTCCCTCGGCGATGGCGCCCACGCCCAGCTCGGGCTGGGCGGGGTAGCCGATCTTCCTGGTGACGAGGATGTCCAGCACGCCGCCGATCCTGCGGACCACGGGCACCGCCACGGCGACCCCGCCGCGTGGCAACGCCAGGACGACGGGGTCCTTCAGCCCGCGCAGGCGCTCGGCCAGCAGGGCGCCTGCCTCGGCTCTGTCGGCGAACAGCGGCCCCATGCCCGAGTCATACCCGTACCGGTGCCGCGCATCCCTGCGCCGGCTAGGACCGATTACGCCCTGACCTGCGCATCTCCTTGTGGATGATCTTCCACTTCTGCTGTTGTTCCTTGCGCAGCCTGGCGTCGGTCCTGCCGGCCATCCACGCGGCCTCCCGCTGGAGCTTGAACCAGCTCTCCAGCCTGCGCTCGGGCAGCAGACCCGAATCCAGGGCCGCCTGCACGGCGCAGTCCGGCTCGCCGTTGTGGGAGCAGTCGCCGAACCTGCACGAGCGGGCCAGGTCCTCGATGTCGGCGAAGACGAGGTCGACCCCGTCGGTCATCTCGTAGAGGCCGACCCGCCTGATGCCTGGCGTGTCGATGATCAGCCCACCGCCGGGCAGCGGGATGAGCTCCCGGTGCACGGTGGTGTGCCGGCCCCTGCCGTCGGCGGCGCGGACCTGCTGGGTGTCCATCACCCCCTCCTCGGCCAGCGCGTTGACCAGCGTGGACTTGCCCGCTCCCGAAGGACCGAGCACCACGGCCGTGCGCGAGCCGGCGAGATGCTCGCGCACCGGCGCGACACCCTCGCCGAGCAGGGAGGAGACGGCGTGCACCGGCACGCCGGGCGCCGCCGCCGAGACGTCGGCCAGCAGCTGGTCGAGCCCCAGCTCGAACAGGTCGGACTTGGTGATGAGCACGACGGGCGTGCCGCCGCTCTCCCACGCCAGGGCGACCAGCCGCTCGATGCGTCCGAGGTCGGCGAAGTCGGTGGCGTGCATGGACGGCTCGGCCACGAAGACGACGTCGACGTTGGCGGCGAGCACCTGCCCCTGTCCGTCGCCGGACAGTCCCCCGCGCGAGACGCGGCTGACGCCGCCCCTCACGAAGGCGGTACGGCGGGGCAGTACCTCGTCGAGCTCGTAGCGGCCCTCGGGCAGCGCCCGCAGCGCCACCCAGTCGCCCACGCAGGGCAGTGCGACCGGGTCGCCGGCCGCGGCCCTGCGCACGCGGGCGCCGTATTTGACATGGTGATGGCCGTCGGAGGCGATGACCTCCGCGGCTCCGCGGTCGACCCGCGCCACGCGCGCGGGAACGGTGTCCGCGGGAAGCTCGGCGGCCAGCGAGCCGGTCCAGCCGAGCAGGGAAAGATCGTGTGTGGTCACGCTTGGGTACCCTTCGGAAGCCGGGCCCCGCGGCGTGAAAGGTCAGGCGGGCACCCGGAAGTTTTCGGACAGCGAGCAGCTCAGAAAGACCCGCATAGTCCTCACCTCCCATGTGTCGTGGCCGTCTGCCTAGCCGAACAGTATCACTCCCGCAGATCACGTGCGTCGTGAGCGGTCACGCGGGCTCGCGGACCAGGGCCAGCCAGCGGTCGGTGATCCCGCCCCACAGGTCGCGCAGCGCCGGCTCGGCCGCGGCGACGCCGCCCAGCATGGCGGGCACGTCCAGGCCGAGCTCGGCCAGCTGCGGCGACTCCCCCGAGGCCCACTCGGTGGCCGAGGCGAGCAGCACCTCGGGATGGAACTGCACACCCCACGCGCGCCGGCCCAGGCGGAAGGCCTGGTGCGGGAAGGCGTCGTCGCGCAGGAGGGGGACGGCCCCTGGCGGCAGCTCCGCGATCTCGTCCCAGTGCCACTGGACGGCCTGGCCGTCGGCGGGGAAGCCGGAGAACAGCTCGTCGTCGTCGGCCGCCGGGTAGGCGCCGAGCGGGAAGAGGCCGACCTGGGCGGCGGCGGCGACGGTGACTGTCCCGCCGCAGGCCTGGGCGAGCAGCTGGCCGCCGAGGCAGACCCCCAGGACGGGGACCTCGTCGCGGACCGCCTCCCGCAGCAGCGCCTCCACGGCGGGCAGCCACGGGGCCAGGCCGACGTCGCCGGTTCCCGGGGTGCCGCCGAGCACGACCAGGCCGTCGTGTCCCGACAGGTCGGGGGGCAGGGGTTCGCCCAGGTACGGGTGGCGCAGGTCGAGCTTGTGCCCGGCCCGCTCGATCCGCTCCCCGATCAGGCCGGGGCCGGTGCCGTGTTCGTGCTGGATGCCGAGGATCACAGGCGTCCCGCCTCGATGATGGACTTCAGGAACATGCGCGTACGCTCCTCGTGTGGTTCGGTGAAGATCTGTTCGGGCGGCCCCTCCTCCAGCAGGCAGCCCTGGTGCAGGAAGCACACCCGGCTCGCCACCTCGCGGGCGAAGCCCATCTCGTGGGTGGCCAGCAGCATGGTCAGACCCTCGGCCGCCAGGTCACGGACGATGCCGAGGACCTCGGCGACGAGCTCGGGGTCGAGCGCCGAGGTGATCTCGTCCAGCAGCAGCACGCGAGGCCCCATGGCGAGGGTCCTGACGATCGCGACCCGCTGCTGCTGCCCGCCGGACAGCCGGTCGGGGTAGGCGTCGGCGCGTTCCTCCAGGCCCACCCTGCGCAGCAGCTCCAGCGCGCGGGCACGGGCCTGCTCACGCGGCAGGCCGCCGAGCCTGACCGGCGCCAGCGTGATGTTGTCCAGCACGCTCATGTGCGGGAACAGGTTGTAGCTCTGGAAGACCATGCCGATGTCTTTGCGCAGCAGGTTGACGTCCACGCCCGCTCCGGAGACCACCTCGCCGTCCAGGCGGACGGTGCCGGCGTCGATGGACTCCAGCGCGTTGACACAGCGCAGCAGGGTGGACTTGCCGCTGCCCGAGGCGCCGATCAGGCAGATCACCTCGTGCCGCTCCACGGACAGGTCGATGCCCTTGAGCACCTCGTGGCCGCCGTAGCTCTTGCGCAGCCCTTCGAGCTCCAGGAAGGCCATCACGTGCTCCGTTCGCGGGTGAGGAGACGGTCGACGAGCCGGGCCTGCGGGATGGTGATGAGGATGAACAGCACCGCCACGACCGTGACCGAGGAGAGGTTGAAGTTGTTGGCGGCCAGGATCTTGGCCTGGTTGAAGGCGTCGATGCTGCCGATGACGTTCACCAGCGCGGTGTCCTTCTGCAGGCTGATGAAGTCGTTCAGCAGCGGCGGGATCACCCGGCGCGTGGCCTGCGGCACCACCACGTGCCGCATGGTCGCCAGGTAGGAGAAGCCGAGCGAGCGCGAGGCCGCGATCTGGCTGGGGTGGATGCTCTCGATGCCGGCGCGGAAGACCTCGGCGACGTAGGCGCCGTAGACCACGGTGAGCGCCAGGATCGCGTACCAGGTCTGGTTGAGCCCGCTGAGCAGCGGAACCTCGGCCAGCGGCAGGCCGAAGCCGATCAGGTAGATCACGATGATCGCGGGAACGGCCCGGACGGCGTCGATGTAGAAGGTCGCCAGCCGCCTGATCGGCCGCCCCGCCCGGCCGGGCGCGAGCCTGGCCAGGGCCAGGACCAGGGCCCAGACCAGCACGAGCGCCTGCGCCACCACGGCGATGACCAGGTTGGTGGCGAAGGCGCGGGCGATGTCGGGGAAGCTCGCCCACATCAGGGCGCCGTCGAGGAAGGTCTTCTGCACCGCCGCGTCGTTGGCGAGCACGAAGACGATCGCGCCCAGCGCGCACAGGACGGCCAGCGCCGCGCCGAGCGCCGTCCAGGCCGACTCGCGCACGCGCGCGGCCAGCCGGCGCGCCGCCACTACGTCGGTCTCCTCAAGCGCGGCGGCGCAGGCACGCGAGGCTCGCCAGGCGTCCCACGCGGGCCGGAACACCGCCAGGACGGCCAGCGCGCCCGCGACCGCGACGGCGCCGAGCACCCAGCGCCAGGGCCCGGCGGTGGCCGCCCCGACGAGGTCGGCGGCCACGGCCCAGGTGGCGGCGGTGGCGAGCGCCGCTCCCGTCATGCCGGCCGCCGCGAAACCGCGTCCCGGCGCGGGGACGGGCTGGGCGCGCTCCGGCGCGGCCGAGGCGCCCCCGAGGAGCGTCTGCTGGGCGGTCACGACGCCTGCCAGAGCGGGACGGAGGCCGGGTCGCCGCCGAACACCTTGGCCAGGTGGTCGGCCGACAGCTTGTCGAACGTCCCGTCGGACTTCATCTGCTGGATGATCGCGTCGAGGGTGGCGGCGTTGGGCGAGCCCTTGGGGTAGAGCGCGCCGTACGACTCGCCGGTCGAGTACTGGCCGACGACGGTCAGCGCGCCCTGCGAGTTGGCGGCGGTGCCCAGCATGATGGCCACGTCCTGGAGCCCGGCGTCGATCTGCCCGGCCTTGACGGCGGCGGCCATCTCGGGGTCGTTGGGGAAGACCTTGGGCTGCTGCTCGGGCTTGAGGACGTTGGCCACGAAGTCGGCGCCGGTGGTTCCCTGCTTGACGCCCAGGCGCAGCGTGCGCAGGTTGCCTGCGGTCACGTCGGCGCCCTTCTTGGTCATCACCCCGATGTTGGAGGCGAAGTAGGGCGCCGAGAAGGTCACCACCTTCTTGCGCGCCTCGGTGATGGAGATCTCGGCCAGGGCCAGGTCGAAGTCCTTGGTGTGGCCGGCGACCAGCGCGTCGAAGGGCGCGTTCTCGACGGCCAGCTTGGACAGCCCCGCGCGGTAGGCGATGGTGGCCGCCATGCAGTACTCGAAGCCGTCCTTGATGTCGGCCACCGTGTCGCCGTTCCACCAGCCCTTGGAGGGCAGGTCGCCCTGCACCGTCAGGGTGTCCTCGGTTACGGTCGCGAGCTTGAACTCGCCGCGCTTGCCGGTCACGGTGCAGTTGCCGTAGGCGGTGCCGCTGGCCTCGGTGGTGCTGGAGGTGGAGGATCCGCAACCTGCCGCAAGCAGCAGGACGGTGAGACCGGCGGCGGCGAGGCCGGAGCGGGTTCGGGTCATGGCTCACTCCTGAGTCGTTCTGGGGTACGCCACGGTTGCAAAAACGCTTTGGCTCGGTCAATGGGTGTTGCCAAAACGTTTTCTCAAACGCCGATAGGATCATTCCATGAGCTCACGCGCCGGCATCCGCGACGTCGCCACCGCCACCGGGCTGTCGATCACGACGGTGTCCCACGCCCTCAGCGGCAAGGGCCGCGTCTCCGCCAAGACCAGGGCGATGGTCCTGGCCGCCGCGGAGGAGCTCGGCTACCGGCCCGACCCGATCGCCGCGGGCCTGGCCTCCGGCCGGGTGGGCGTGATCGGCGTGCCCGTCGTCCACCTCGACTCGCGGCACTGGGGCCACACCTACCGGCCCTACTACGCCGCGTTCACGGCCGGCGCCACCATGCTGGCCGTCGAGCGCGAGCACGCCCTGGTCGTCGTGCCGGCCGCACCCGGTTCGGGGATGATCCGCAGGGTCCCGCTGGACGGCGTCATCGTGGTCGACCCCGAGCCGAACGACGCCATCCTGGCCGACTGCCTGCGCAGGGCGATCCCCGTGGTCGCCGACGGCGCGCCCCTCGACCCCGGGCACGCGACCGTCCCGGTCATCCACAGCGACGCCGACGACGTGCTGCGCACGCTGCTCGACCGGCTGCGCGCCACGGGCTCGCGCCGCATCGCGCTGCTGACCGGCACCGAGGCCGACTCCTACACGATCGACACCGACCGTGCCTACCGCGCCTGGTGCGCGGCCACCGGCAACCCGCCGATCGTCGAGGCGCTGCAGCCCGACGAGGTCCCCGAGATGGCCGCCGAGCGGCTGCTGTCGCGGGCCGACCGGCCCGACGCCGTCCACGGCCTCAACGAGACCTACGGCGAGGCGCTGCTGGCCGCCGCCAGGAGGCTTGGCCTGTCCATCCCCGGCGACCTGCGCGTGTCGATGATGTGCGAGACCTCGGAGGACAAGCGCTGGGAGGTGCCCCTCACCGTGATCAGCCTGGAGGCCGCCGAGCGCGGCGCGATCGCGGCGGCGGCGCTGATCGACGTTCTGGCCGGGAAGGCGGCCGACCGGCTGCACGTCCCGACCCGCCTGGTCATCCGCGCCTCGACGGGCTGACACGCCGACGGGCCGAAACGCCACCGCCCCGCCACGACGTGCGCGGCGGGGCGGGATGAGCTGGGCGGTCTAGGACAGGCCGGGCGCGGGGAAGCGCGCGGTCAGCTCGGAGACCTCGTGGTGCACGCGGGTGATCACGTCCTCGGCGTCACCCTTGGCCAGCGC
This sequence comes from Nonomuraea sp. NPDC004354, assembly GCF_053602555.1. Classification (NCBI taxonomy): domain Bacteria; kingdom Bacillati; phylum Actinomycetota; class Actinomycetes; order Streptosporangiales; family Streptosporangiaceae; genus Nonomuraea; species Nonomuraea sp. NPDC004354. The sequence goes on from NZ_JBSGDV010000003.1 coordinate 379,064, forward strand.
GGTGACGACCTCGTCCATCCACGCGCCGATCTGCCGCATCTCGGCCTCCTTCATGCCGCGCGAGGTGACCGACGGCGTGCCGATGCGGATGCCGGACGGGTCGAACGGCTTGCGGGTGTCGAACGGCACCGTGTTGTAGTTGGTCTCCAGGCCCGCCCGGTCGAGCGCCTGCGCGGCAGGCTTGCCGCCGATGCCCTTGGGCGTCAGGTCGAGCAGGATCAGGTGGTTGTCCGTGCCGCCGGAGACCAGGTCGAAGCCGCGGCTCGACAGTTCCTCGGCCAGCGCCTTGGCGTTGGCGACGACCTGAGCGGCGTACTCGCGGAAGGCCGGCTGGGCCGCCTCGTGCAGGGCCACCGCGATCGCGGCGGTCGTGTGGTTGTGCGGGCCGCCCTGCAGGCCGGGGAAGACGGCCTTGTTCAGCGCCGTGGCGTGCTCGTCGGAGGAGGCCATCAGCATCGCGCCGCGCGGGCCGCGCAGCGTCTTGTGCGTGGTGGTGGAGATCACGTCGGCGTGGCCGACGGGCGACGGGTGGGCGCCGCCGGCGATGAGGCCGGCGATGTGCGCGATGTCGGCGGCCAGGACCGCGCCGACCTCACGGGCGATCGAGGCGAAGCCCTCGAAGTCGATCGTGCGCGGGATCGCGGTGCCGCCGCAGAAGATCAGCTTCGGCCGGTGCTCCAGGGCCAGCTCCCTGACCTGGTCGAGGTCGACGCGGCCGGTGTCCTGGCGGACGCCGTAGCGGACCGGGTTGAACCACTTGCCGGTGGCGCTGACCGACCAGCCGTGGGTCAGGTGGCCGCCGAACGGCAGGCCCATGCCCATGACGGTGTCGCCCGGGTTGAGGAAGGCCATGTAGATGGCCAGGTTGGCGGGCGAGCCGGAGTAGGGCTGGACGTTGGCGTGCTCGACCCCGAACACCGCCTTGGCCCGGTCGACGGCCAGCGTCTCGATCTGGTCGATGACCTGCTGGCCCTCGTAGTAGCGCTTGCCCGCGTAACCCTCGGAGTACTTGTTGGTGAGAACGGTGCCGGTGGCCTCGAGGACCGCCTTGGACACGTAGTTCTCGGACGCGATGAGCTTGACGGTGTCGGCCTGACGGCGTTCCTCGGCCTTGATGAGCTCGGCGAGCTGCGGGTCGACGTTGGCGAGAGAACTCATGACTCCCCTGTCATCATTGACATTGCGCGAAGACCCAGGCGCTCGGCCTTCGCCCCTTCCGCTCCCCGGTGGTCAACCACCTAATGCGCCAGTCGCGACGCCCTAGACGATATCGGATGTCCATCGGCTGTCAGCCTGCCGTACGGCCGGCCCTGCCCCTGGTCGTCCCCTCCCCCGGCCACAGCCGGTCGACCTCGGCGTTCAGGATGGCCCCGATGAGCACGGCCAGCGCGGTGATGTACAGCCACAGCAGCACGGCGATGGGCGCGGCCAGCGAGCCGTACACCGAGACGGGCGAGAACCAGGAGGCCAGGACCGTGCGCAGCACCATCGCGCACACCAGCCACAGGAACAGCGCCAGGACCGCGCCGGGCAGTTCGCGGAACCACCGGGTCCGCACGGGCACGCTGACGTGGTAGAGCAGGGTCAGGAACAGCACCGAGCCGATGATGACGACGGGCCAGTACAGCACGTCGACCAGCACCGCGTAGTCCTTGATCGCCGATCTGAGCAGGTCGGGCCCGATGAGCATGACCGGCATGACGACGACGCCGATGAGCAGGGCGATGAGGTAGAGGCCGAAGGACATCAGCCGGGTGCGGATGATGCCGCGTTCCTCGCCCAGGCCGTAGGCCACCGAGATGAGGTCCACGTACACGTACAGCGCGCGTGAGCCTGACCAGAGCGCCAGCAGGAAGCCGACCGAGATCAGCGGCACCGTGTTGCCGCTGCTGAGCACGTCGTCCAGCAGGGGCTTGATCACCTGGTCGATGGCGTTGTCGGTGAAGATGAACTGCGCCTGCTTCTCCACCTCGGCGCGCACGGTCTGGACGGTGTCGGGGCCCAGCACGAAGCTCAGCTGGGCCAGCACGGCGATGAGCCCGAGCACGAACGGCGGCAGCGACAGCAGGGCGAAGAAGGCGGCCTCGCCGGCCAGACCGGTGACGCGGTAGTTGACGCCGGCGTCCACGGACGCGCGAACGATGGCCCACGACCGGGTGTCCAGCACCCAGCTGAGCCGCTCCCTCGCGCGGCTCATGCTGAGCCGCGGCCCGCGGCGCTTCGCGCCGGGCGGTGCGTCGGTGGACGTCATGGCAACCAAGGTATTCGCTGTCCGAGGTCAGCTTCCCCGCATGACCTGTGACAATCCGATCTCGTGTCAGGTTTCGACGATACGCGCGCCGAGGGGCAGGAGCGAGACGGGGATGAGTTTGATGTTGGCCACTCCCAGCGGGATGCCGATGATCGAGATGAACAGCGGGATCGCGGTGATGATGTGGCCGAGCGCCAGCCACCAGCCCGCGAAGATGATCCAGATGACGTTGCCGATGGTCGACATCGCGCCGGCGTCGGGATCGCGCACGACGGTCCTGCCGAAGGGCCACAGCGCGTAGCCGGCGATCCTGAACGAGGCGATGCCGAAGGGGATCGTGATGATCAGGATGCAGCAGATGACGCCGGCGATCACGTAGCCGATCGCCAGCCAGAGGCCGGCCAGGACCAGCCAGATCACGTTCAGAATGGTGCGCATATGCTCAGCATGTCAGCACATATCCCAAACGATCATCCGGAATCGCCCTGAATCACCCCTGACGGGTCCCTGCCCTTCCCCGGCGGGCCCGCGAACGCCTGCGCGACCGCCGTCCACTCCCGCGCCGTCTCGCCCGTCACCTCCAGGCGCAGGTCGTCCAGGTGCCGCCGCTGGGTCACCAGCAGGCAGAAGTCGAGCATCGGCCCGCGCACCACGTCCCGCGCTCCCGCGGGCCCGGCCGTCCACGGCGCGCCGTCCGGCAGCGTCAGCTCCACCCGCACCGGGTCGGCGGGCACCGGCCTGCCTCTGACCGCGAAGCCGTACGGCATGGCCCGCACCCCCAGCGTGGCCACGTGCCTGAGCCTGGCGGTGGGAGTCCTGACCACGCCCAGCGCGTCAGCCACGTCCTGGCCGTGGGCCCAGGTCTCCATCAGCCTGGCGGTGACGAAGGAGGCGGCCGACATGGGCGGGCCGTACCAGGGGACGCGCCGCCTGGGATCGAGCGTGGCGAACACCTCCAGCATGCGGGCGCGGGCCGTACGGAACCACGCGCGCACCTCGGCGGCGGGCAGCGCGCGGGCCTCGGCCACCAGGTCGTCGACGAAGGTCTCGGCCACCTCGCCGGCCCGCAGGGAGCCGGGGTCGGTGACGGCTCTGACCGCCGCCTCGTCGAACCACGCCAGGTGGCCGACCTGGTCGCGGACCAGCCACCCCTCGGCCGGCGTGGGGAGCTCCCAGTCGGCGCCCTCCAGGAGCGACTCGAGGTCGGCGGTCTCGTCGCGCAGGTCGATGAGCAGGGCCGGGAAGAAGTCCACGATGAATAATCAAGTGGTGATCTGCGAGAAGTGCAAGGAGAAGCATCACGAGGAGTGCAGGGGCGGTTCGTGGTGCGACTGCCAGCACCAGAGCGAGGACACGCCCAAGGAGTCGGAACTCGACTGGCCCAGGCAGGGCTGAAGATCGTCCAGACTCTGGACCACTGTTGGACATGGCAGACCGCCAAGGTATGGTCTGAGGTATGCCAGCGGACCCAATGCTCGTCGTGCGACGTCACGTCGACCTTCAGCGTGTCCGCAGCGCCATCTGTTAGCGACGCCCGCTCTCCTTTCCGTTTTCTTTCTGGAACGACGCGCGCGTCGCACACCCCGGTCCCCTGCACTCGACGATGAGGCAGGAGGAGGCCGGCGCGCGCCCATGACCCAAAGGACGCGCTATGACCACCCCTGCCAGCCGGCATCACAAGCGCCCGCGCGGCGAAGGTCAGTGGGCTCTCGGCTACCGCGAGCCGCTGAACAAGAACGAGGAGAACAAGAAGAGCGATGACGGGCTGAACGTACGCCAGCGCATCATCGACATCTACTCCAAGCGCGGCTTCGACTCCATCGACCCGGCCGACCTGCGTGGACGCATGCGGTGGTACGGCCTGTACACCCAGCGCAAGCCCGGCATCGACGGCGGCAAGACCGCCGTCCTGGAGCCGGAGGAGCTGGACGACCGCTACTTCATGCTGCGCGTCCGCATCGACGGCGGGCAGCTGAGCGTCGAGCAGCTGCGGGTGCTGGCCGACATCTCCAACCAGTACGGCCGGGGCACCGCCGACGTCACCGACCGGCAGAACATCCAGTACCACTGGATCGAGATCGAGGCGGTGCCCGACATCTGGCAGCGCCTGGAGGCCGTCGGCCTGTCGACGACCGAGGCCTGCGGCGACACGCCGCGCGTCATCCTCGGCTGCCCGCTGGCCGGTATCGACTCCGAGGAGGTGCTCGACGCCACCGAGGCGATCCGCGAGGTGCACGAGCGCTTCATCGGCGACCCGGCCTACTCCAACCTGCCGCGCAAGTTCAAGTCGGCCATCTCCGGCTGCCCGGCCCACTGCACGGTGCACGAGATCAACGACGTGGCCTTCGTCGGGGTCGTCAACGAGCAGGGCGAGAAGGGCTTCGACCTGTGGGTGGGCGGCGGTCTGTCCACCAACCCGATGTTCGGCAAGCGGCTCGGCGTGTTCGTCCGCCCCGACCAGGTGGGCGACGTCTACGGCGGCGTGATCGGCATCTTCCGCGACTACGGCTACCGCAGGCTCAGGCACCGCGCCAGGATCAAGTTCCTGGTCAACGACTGGGGCCCGGAGAAGTTCCGCGAGGTGCTGCAGACGGAGTACCTCAAGGAGGACCTGCCCGACGGCCCCGCGCCCGAGCAGCCGCGCAACAGCCGCCGCGACCACGTGGGCGTCCACCCGCAGCAGGACGGCAACTTCTACGTCGGCTTCGCGCCCAAGGTCGGCCGACTCGACGGCGACACGCTGCACGTGATCGCCGACCTGGCCGAGCGGCACGGCTCGGCCCGGGTCCGCACCACCGTCGAGCAGAAGATGGTCATCCTCGACGTCGCGCCCGACCAGGTCGACTCGCTGGTGGCCGCGCTGGAGGCGCACGACCTGCAGGTCACGCCCTCCACCTTCCGCCGCCAGACGATGGCCTGCACCGGCATCGAGTACTGCAAGCTGGCCATCGTCGAGACCAAGGCCACCGCCTCCCACCTGATCGACGAGCTGGAGAAGCGGCTGCCGTCCTTCGCCGAGCCGCTGACCATCAACGTCAACGGCTGCCCGAACTCCTGCGCCCGCATCCAGGTCGCCGACATCGGCCTGAAGGGCCAGCTGGTCGTCAACGACAAGGGCGAGCAGGTCGAGGGCTTCCAGATCCACCTCGGCGGCTCGCTCGGCGTCAACGCGGGCTTCGGCCGCAAGGTGCGCGGCCTGAAGACCACGGCCGAGGAGCTGCCCGACTACGTCGAGCGGGTCCTGACCCACTTCGAGGACCAGAAGAAAGAGGGCGAGTCGTTCGCCGACTGGGTCCAGCGAGCGGACGAGGCGGACCTCAGATGAGCGAGCGCGCGGTTCCCTTCCACTGCCCGTACTGCGGTGAGGAGGACCTGGAGCCCTACGAGGGCGACGGCGGCTGGTACTGCCGGGCCTGCGCCCGCGCCTTCAAGCTCAAGTTTCTCGGGATCGGAGTGAGGATATGACGCTGGTTGACATCGAGGTGACGTTAAGAGAACAGCGCGGCACGCTCGACCTGCAGTCCATTGTCGAGTCCGCCGCCGTGTTCCTGGAGGGCGCGCCCGCCAGGGAGATCATCCGGTGGGCGGCCGCCACGTTCGGCGACCGGTTGTGCCTGACCTCCTCCATGAGCGACGCCCTGCTGATCGACCTGGTGAGCAGGGTGAAGCCGGGTGTTGACGTCCTGTTCATCGACACGGGCTACCACTTCGCCGAGACGATCGGCACCCGTGACGCGGTACGGCAGGTCTATGACGTCAACGTGATCGATGTGAAGCCGTCGCGGACGGTGGAGGAACAGGAGCGTGACCTCGGTCCGCGGCTGTTCGGCCGCAATCCCGACCTGTGCTGCTACCTGCGCAAGGTGGAGCCGCTCAACCGGGCGCTCGAGCCGTACCTGGCGTGGCTCTCCGGCATCCGCCGCGACGAGTCGCCGACGCGCACGGGCACCAAGGTCGTGGAGTGGGACGCCAAGCGCCAGATGGTCAAGGTCAACCCGATCGCCGCGTGGACCCAGGACGACGTCGACAACTACATGGCCGACAACGGCGTCCTGATCAACCCGCTGCACTACGACAACTACCCGTCCATCGGCTGCGCGCCCTGCACGCGACAGGTGGCCGAGGGCGAGGATCCGCGCAGCGGCCGTTGGGCGGGCATGGGGAAGACCGAATGCGGCATTCACCTCTGATCCAGGAAGCGCTGATCCAGGAAGCGCTGACGCGGGAAACGCCGGCTCCGGAGACCCTGGCCGCAGGGACTCCGATCCCTGCAGCCCTGCTCCCGGGAGCGGTGGCCCAGGGAGCTGTGACCCCGCGAGCTGTCGTCCCGGGAGCGGTGGCCGCTGAACCGCATGCCCCGGGACCTCCTGCCACCGCCGGTCGGCATTCGGCGGGTGAGGGAGCGCGCCTTGGCAGGGGCGCGATCCCGTTGGTCGCGGTGGCGCACGGGTCACGCGACCCGCGCGCCGCCGCGACCGTGGAGGCCCTGCTCGACCGGGTCCGCCGGCGGCGGCCCGGCCTGGAGGTCCGCTCGGCCTACCTCGACCACGGCCCGCCGACGCTCGGCCAGGCGCTGCACGGCCTGCGCGAGGCGGTCGTGCTGCCGCTGCTGCTGACCGAGGCCTACCACAGCAGGGTCGACCTGCCGGCCGCGCTGGCCGAGGCGCGCGCCCGTGACGCCCGCCTGCGCGTGCGCTACGGCACGACGCTGGGCCCGCACCCGCTGCTGCTCGACGCCCTCGACCGCCGCCTGACGGAGGCGGGGGTCGCCACCGGCGATCCCGGCACGGCCGTCGTGCTGGTCTCGGCCGGCTCGAGCGACGCCCGCGCCAACGCCGTCGTCGCGGCTCTGGCCCGCGACTGGGACCGCCGGTCCGGCTGGTGGGCCGTCACGCCCGCCTACGCGTCCGCGGCCGGGCCCACCCCCGCCGAGGCGGTCGCGGCCCTGCGTGCCGCGGGAGCACCGCGGGTGGCCGTCGCGCCGTACCTGCTGGCGCCCGGCTTCTTCGCCGACAAGGTACGGCGCGGCGCGGGCGCCGACGTCGTGTCGGACGTGCTCGGTCCGGCCCCCGAGCTGGTCGAGGTGCTGCTCGAACGCTACGAGCTCGCGCTGCGGGCCGAACCCGCCGCGGTCCCGGCCTGATCGGGGCTGCCCCGGCCTATCGGGGCGACCCCGTCCGGCCCGGTTCGAAACCCGGCGTGGTCGGCCCGGCCCGGACCCGGCGTGGTCGGCCCGGCCCGGACCCGGCGTGGTCGGCCCGGCCCGGTCCCGCGGGGTCAGTCGCGGTCGAGCTGCCGCCGCTCGCCGCTCCACAGCTGTTCGTGGGACAGGCCGAGGTGCTCGCGCCAGGCGGCCCAGCCTCGCTTGATCGGCTTGGCCCGCGAGTCGCCGATGACCTTCACGTCGCCCATGACCGCGTAGGCGTGCACGCGCACCACGGGCACGTTCATGCCGGGCGCGGCCTCCAGCACGTCGACCTTCTTGTCGCCCATGACGGCCATGCCGTCGAGGTCGACGTCCACGCCGTCCGGAACGATGATCTTCACATCGCCCATCACGGAGACGGCCGTGACGTCGATGGTGTTGGTGCGGACCTCGGCCTCGCGCAGGTCGAGCAGCACGTCGCCCATCACCGCGACGGCGCCGAGCTCCTGGTCGATCCGCCACTTGCCGCGGCGCTTGGAGTCACCCATGATCGCCACGAACCACCGCCGGCGACGTGAGGGCGGCGCGGCGGGCAGGGGTGCCGCGATGCCGGCGGCCGGCAGGTCCTGAGTGATCAGGGCCAGTTGGGCGTGCGTGGTCGCCTGGTAGGCGGCCTCCGTCCGGTCGGTCAGCTCGACCAGCGTCAACCGGCCCTCGACCGAGGCTTCTCGCAGCCGCTCGACGACGGCCTCTCGCTCGGCGTCTGAGGCGCGCAGGTCCCCCGGTTCATTCATAGACGCAACATATCGCGTTTTGACGGGCTTGCGGAGCCCGAGATCGCCGAGCCGCACGAGTCTGGGCCGAGACGGAAGACGCTAGGGTCCTGTCATGCATGAGGAACAGCTCTACAGGGCGGCGTTGACCGGCGACCTGGAGACCGTGGGCGAGCTGCTGGCCGCGGGCGCCGACCCCAAGGTGGTCAGCCAGGGCGAGGAGGAGGGCCTCCCGCTGTGCGCGGCGGCCGCGTGGGACCGCGTGGCCGTGGCGCAGGCGCTGCTGGCCGGGGGCGCCGACGTCGACGGCGCCGAGAGCGGCGGCTGGCGGGCGCTGGCGTGGGCGGCGGCCAACGGCCATGCCGAGACCGCCCAGGTGCTCATCGAGGCGGGCGCGGACGTGAACGCGGCCAACGACGACGGTGACACGCCGCTGACGCTGGCCGCCAGGCGTGGCGCGCTCGGCGTGGTCAGGGTGCTGCTCGACGCGGGCGCCGACATCGAGAAGTACGACGCCGACGGCGACACACCGCTCGACATCGCGGTCGACTGGGTGGGCGTCCACCTGGAGAGCGCGCTGCTCGACCAGATCGAGCAGGAGGGCTGGGAGTACGTCGTGGGCCGCCAGTACGCCAAGGACGGCACCGAGCTGGTCACGGTGGCCGGCCAGTCCCCCGACGGCGAGGAGCGCGAGCAGGTCCAGGCCCAGCGCGGCCACGCGGCGATCGCCACCCTCCTGGAGGAGGCCGACGGCATCCACACCCCCGTCGACCAGCTCGTGGCCAGGGCGGTGGCGCACCGCGACACCGACGAGGACGCCGAGACGTGGTGGATCGTCGCCGACACCCTCGGCAAGCGCGCCGACGAGGAGACCTACGAGGCGCTGTCCCGGCTGTGCGTCAGCGAGGACGCCCGCGAGCGGGAGTTCGGCGTCGACGCCATCGCGCAGTTCGGGGTCACCGAGGACGGCGACAAGCCGTACCGGGAGCGGACCCTGCCGTTGCTGCGCAAGATGGCCACGACCGAGGGCGACCCGCAGGTGCTGCGGTCGGTGCTGGCGGCGCTCGGCCACCAGGGCGACCCGAGGGCGCTGCCCCAGGTGCTCGGCATCATCGGCCGCCCCGGGCACAAGCGCACCATGACGGACGCGATCGCGCTGGCCGACGTGCTGCCGGGCGATGCCGAACAGCTGGGCGGCGAGGAGGGCGGGCTCTGGAGCGAGGGCCTCGCGCTGCTGGTCGAGATGTCGGCCGACGACGAGGACGAGGTCCGCGACTGGGCCACCACGGGTCTGGCCAACCTCGACGCCGACACCCCGCAGATCCGTGAGGCGCTGGCGAACAGGCTGGCCGACAGCGACCTGCGCACCGTCGCCGAGGCCTCCCGCGGGCTCGCGCTGCGCAAGGACGACAGGGCCAGGGCCGGGTTCGAGCGGGTGCTGGCCGACAGTGACGACGACTACGCCCGCGAGGTGGCCGAGGAGGCCCGCAGGTCCCTGGAGGGCTGAGCGCGCACGCCGCGTGACTCCCCGACGTGCCGCGCGGGAGTCACGCGGCGACTTTGGCGAGAAGGTGGTGTAACACAGCGCAGTCACACGCTAACGTTCCGTTCGTCATCAGCCTCCGACGTTAGGACCGTGCGTGCACATCGGACTCGCCGCCGCGATCACCCTCCTGGCCGCCTGCCTGCCCGCCTCGGCAGGCCATGCCGCCGCCGACCCGACCGACCAGTGCGCGCTCGACAGCGACAACGCGATAGCGGCGCAGCTGGCCCGCCATCCCGGCGGCACGAGGGTCGACACCAACACCGTGAGCTACGACGACGGCGCGCTGAGCGTCCACGTCTTCCCGTCCACGTGCGCGAGTCTCGACGGGCAGGGCGACTGCGACTCGGGCGTGGCCTGCTTCTGGGAGCGGTCGCGCTACCGCGGCAACCAGTGGGTGCTCAGCGGTAAGGGCAAGTGGGTCGACCTGCGGATCGACCGGTTCGGCTCGGTGCACAACAACCACCACACCGCCCAGCTGCTGCTGCGCCGCACCCGTGACACCCCCACCGTGAAGGTCTACGGGTCCTACCTGGGCAGCCCCAACACGCTGCCCTCGGGCGCGCGCCGCCAGGCCGGCACGCTCGGCTGGGCCTGCCTGAGCACGCGCGGCTCGGGCGGCTGCGACTGACCGCCCGCCGGCCGTCGACGCGGCCCCGCGACCCCGCGGCGGGTACCGGCGATCATCGACGACCAGCGGGATATGTTGGGGTTTTCCAGCGAAAGGACATCGCCATGGCGACCACCCGTACCGCGACCACGCAGTGGAAGGGCGCGCTCCTCGACGGTTCCGGTCAGGTCTCGCTCGACACCTCGGGCGTCGGCACCTTCGACGTCTCCTGGCCCTCCAGGGCCGAGGCGGCCAACGGCAAGACCTCTCCCGAGGAGCTCATCGCGGCCGCGCACTCCTCGTGCTTCTCGATGGCCCTGTCCCACGGGCTGGCGCAGGCAGGCACCCCGCCGCAGACGATCGAGACCAAGGCCGACGTGACCTTCCAGCCGGGCGAGGGCATCACGGGCATCGTGCTGAGCGTGCGCGCGCAGGTGCCCGGCATCACCGCCGAGCAGTTCCAGGAGGCGGCCGAGACGGCCAAGGCCAACTGCCCGGTGAGCAAGGCGCTGGCGGGCACCATCATTTCGCTCAACGCCGAACTGCTCGGCTGAGGCCCGCCGGTCGGCGCGGGCCCGGCGCCGCCGCTCGACGCGGGGCCCGCGACGCGACATCTTCCCCGCCCCTGACGGGACGGCGACACGCCGCGGGAGCGAGAACCCCTCAAGGGTTCGTACTCTCGTCATAGCGACGGAAAGGCGGACACGTGCGACAATCGGGCCACATGCGAGAGGTCTGGCCGGGTGAGCCCTATCCCCTCGGCGCCACCTGGGATGGCGTAGGCACCAGTTTCGCGGTGTTCTCCGAGGTCGCCGAGCGGGTCGAGCTGTGCCTGTTCGACGACGACGGCGCCGAGGAGCGCATCGAGCTGCCCGAGGTCGACGGCTTCGTCTGGCACGGCTACCTGCCCGGCATCATGCCGGGCCAGCGGTACGGCTACCGCGTGCACGGCCCCTACGACCCGCCGCGCGGCTACCGCTGCAACCCCGCCAAGCTGACGCTCGACCCCTACGCCAAGGCCATCGAGGGCGAGCTGCGGTGGAACGAGGCGGTCTTCTCCTACCACTTCACCGACCCCTCCAAGATCAACACCGTCGACAGCGCCCCCTACATGCCGAAGAGCGTGGTCATCAACCCGTTCTTCGAGTGGGGCAACGACCGGCCGCCGCACACGCCGTACCACCAGACGGTCATCTACGAGGCGCACGTGCGCGGGCTGACCATGCGCCATCCCGCGGTCCCCGAGGAGCAGCGCGGCACCTACGCGGCCATCGGGCACCCGGCGATCATCGACCACCTGCTCTCGCTCGGGGTCACCGCGGTCGAGCTCATGCCGGTGCACCACTTCGTGCCCGAGCACTTCCTGGTCGCCCGCGGGCTGACCAACTACTGGGGCTACAACACGATGGCCTACCTGGCGCCGCACGGCGCCTACTCCAGCGCCGGCCAGCGCGGCGAGCAGGTGCTGGAGTTCAAGGCGATGGTGCGGGCGCTGCACGAGGCGGGCATCGAGGTGATCCTCGACGTCGTCTACAACCACACCGCCGAGGGCGACCACATGGGCCCGACGCTCGGCTTCCGCGGCATCGACAACGGCGCCTACTACCGCCTGCACGACGGCGACCGGCGCTACTACCTCGACTACACCGGCTGCGGAAACAGCCTCAACGTGCGCTCCCCCCACGCGCTGCAGCTCATCATGGACTCCCTGCGCTACTGGGTGCTCGAGATGCACGTCGACGGGTTCCGCTTCGACCTGGCCGCCGCGCTGGCCCGCGAGCTGCACGACGTCGACCGGCTGAGCGCCTTCTTCGACCTCATCCAGCAGGACCCGGTGATCTCCCAGGTCAAGCTGATCGCCGAACCGTGGGACGTCGGTCCGGGCGGCTACCAGGTCGGCAACTTCCCGCCGCTGTGGACCGAGTGGAACGGCAAGTACCGCGACTCGGTGCGCGACTTCTGGCGCGGCACCGGGTCGGCGCTGCCCGAGTTCGCCTCCCGCCTGGCCGGCTCCGCCGACCTGTACGCCACCTCAGGCCGCCGCCCGGTGGCCTCCATCAACTTCGTCACCTGCCACGACGGCTTCACGCTCGCCGACCTGGTCTCCTACAACCGCAAGCACAACGAGGAGAACGGCGAGGACAACCGCGACGGCACCGACGACAACCGCTCGTGGAACTGCGGCGCCGAGGGGCCCGTCGAGGATCCGGAGATCGTCCGGCTGCGGCACCGCCAGCGCCGTAACCTCCTGACCACGCTGTTCCTGTCGCAGGGGGTGCCCATGCTCTCCCACGGCGACGAACTGGGCCGCACCCAGCGCGGCAACAACAACGCCTACTGCCAGGACAACGAGATCGCCTGGGTCGACTGGTCGATGGCCCGCACCGAGGAGGGCCTGCTCGACTTCGTCCGCGCGCTGTCGCGGTTGCGCCGCGAGCATCCGGTCTTCCAGCGCCGCCGCTTCTTCCGCGGCCACACGCCGGAGGACGGCAAGCGCGACCTGGTCTGGCTCACCCCCGCGGGGGCGGAGATGACGGCGAGCGACTGGCACACCGGCTACGCCAAGTCGATGTCGGTCTACCTCAACGGCGAGGCCATCACCGAGCCTGGGCCGCGCGGCGAGCGCATCGTGGACGACTCCTTCCTGCTGCTGATCAACGCCCACCACGAGGACATGACGTTCACGCTGCCCGGCGCGGAGTTCGCCGACTCGTGGACCATCGTGCTGAACACGGACGACGAGACGCCGCGCGAGGAGTCCCTGGACGATCAGCGGTCGCCGGGCGCGCTGGTGCCGGTCACGGCCCACAGCATGCAGGTCCTGCGCCACGCGCGGCCGGCGTCCCAGCCCTAGACGAGTGCCGAGGTCGCCGGCACCGCTACCCTGCCCGGCGTCCCCGCGCGCCTTCGAGCAGTGGGCGCGCATGCCGCCGGCCGGCACCGGACGGTGAGCGGCCGTCCGCGGCACGGCCGGGCGCTAGGACGCGCGCAGGAGGGCGGTGACCTCGATCTCGATGCGCATCCGCGGGTCGGCCAGGCGGCAGGCGATCATCGTGGCGGCCGGCCGTACCTGCGCGAAGGCCGCGCGGAGCACCGGCCAGCAGGGCTCGAAGTCGTCGGGGTCGGGGAGCATGTAGGTGACCCTGACGACGTCGGCGAGTGACGCGCCCGCGCGGTCGAGGGCGTCGCCGATGTTGCGCAGGCACTGAGCGGCCTGCTCGGTCACGTCGTCGGAGATGGTCATCGTCCGGTAGTCGAAGCCGGTCGTGCCGGAGACGAAGACCCAACCGTCCTGGACGACGGCGCGGGAGTAGCCGATGGCCTCCTCGAAGGTCGACCCGCTGGAGATGAGCGTGCGTGCTGTCATGGCAGGCATCCTCACAGCGGCACGGGCGATATGTCCAAGACGCGGCGTGGGCATGCCTGATATCTCTTGAGATATGGAACGCCCGGAGCTGGACCTCAGGCAGCTGCACGCCTTCGTGGTGCTGGCCGAGGAGCTGCACTTCGGGCGGGCCGCCGAGCGCCTCGGCGTCGCGCAGCCGCCGTTCAGCCAGCAGATCAGGCGGCTGGAGGAGCGGGTGGGGCATCCGCTGTTCGACCGGGCCGCCCGCGAGCTGACCGCCGTGGGCGCGCAGCTGCTGCCGGCCGCGCGGCGGGCGCTGGAGGAGGTCGCCGACGGCCTGGAGGCCGCCAGGCGGGCCGGGCGAGGTGAGGTGGGACGGCTGCGCGTCGGCTTCGCCGCCTCCCTCGCGCTGACCGTCGTGCCCGATCTGATCGCCTCCTTCGGCCGGGCGCGGCCGGCGGTGCGGGTGGAGATGCACGAGATGACCACGACGCGGCAGCTGGCGGCGCTGCGCGACGAGGTGATCGACGTGGGACTGGTGCGCGAGGTGGAGCAGGAGCCCGGGCTCGAACTGCGGCCGCTGCGGGCCGAGGAGGTGGTGGCCGTGCTGCCCTCGGGCCATCGCCTGGCGGCGCGGCGCCGGATCGAGGTGGCCGACCTGGCCGCCGAGCCGTTCGTGTTCTTCCCTCGCGAGCACGGCCCCGGCTTTCACGACCGGCTGCTGGGGCTGGCCAGGGCGGCGGGCTTCGAGCCGCGGGTGGCGCAGCGGGCGGTGGAGTGGCAGACGGTGGCGGGCCTGGTCGCGGCCGGACTCGGCGTCAGCCTGGCCCCCGCCGCGGCGGGCATGGTACGGCCGGCGGGCGTGGTCTACCGGCGGCTGGCGGGCGCACCGACGACGAGCGTCGCGCTGGCCTGGCGGGCGGACACCAGGGACCCGCTGGTGGACGCCTTCGCCACCCTGGCCACGACCCTCGCCCCGCCCGCGCCGCGGCTCAGCTGATCGACGACGCGGACAGCAGGACCAGGACGAAGGTGGTCACGCCCACCACCCCGTGCGCCAGCACCGCCAGCAGCGGGAAGCGCTGCTCGGCGCCCCGCGCGTGGCGTCCGGCGCCGAGCCATCTGGTGAACATCGTGAAGCCCAGCAGCGCCGCCACCGACAGCACCGCGAAGGCCAGCCACGCCAGCGCCCGCTGCCCGGTGACCAGGTATCCCACCCAGCAGGCCAGCGCGGAGCACGCCAGCACCGGATGGGAGAAGATCAGCGCCACGGGGAAGCGGGTGACCTTCGTCGCCTGTTGCCGCAGCCCGCCCCCCGACAGCCACAGGTACAGCAGGTAGCCGCCGATCAGAGCGTTGAGCACCCACGACGCGACCGTGACCACGCCCACCCGGCCTCCTCCGAAGCAGCAGCCCTGCCGCCACGTTATGCACAAACGGCTATGTACGTCTCCTGTTACACCAAACTGCTAATAACGCCCCTCGCCCCGGTTCGTCGGTGCTGTGTGCCAAGGTAGAGGGGTGCGTCGCATCCATCCCGACACAGCAGACGATCCAGACATCCCCCAGGCCTACGCCTACCCCGAGCGGCGGCCCTGGCTGCGCGTCAACATGGTCGCCAGCGCCGACGGCGGCTCGTGGGTGAAGGGTCTGTCGGGCGGCCTGTCCAGCAAGGGTGACCGGCGGATCTTCGGGGTCCTGCGCGGCCTGGCCGACGTCGTGATGGCGGGCGCGGCCACCGTCAGGACCGAGGGCTACGGCCCGGCCAGACCGAGGCAGTCGTGGCAGCCGCTGCGCGAGGGCCGCCCTCCCGCACCGCCCATCGCCGTGGTGACCCGCCGGCTCGACCTCGACCTGGGCAGCCCGCTGTTCACCGAGGCGGCGCCGTACGCGCGGACGATCGTGATCACCTGCGAGGCCGCGCCGAAGGACCGCCGCGCGGAGGCGGCCGAGCTCGCCGACGTGATCGTGGCGGGCGCCGACCGGGTCGACCTCGGCCTGGCCGTCGAGGCGCTGCACGACCGGGGGCTCGGCGGCATCCTGTGCGAGGGCGGGCCGCGGCTCAACGCCCAGCTGGCCGCCGCCGGGCTGGTCGACGAACTGTGCCTGTCGATCAGCCCGATGCTGATCGGCGGCGGCGCCGCGCGCATCCTGAACGGCGAGGCGAACCAGACCGGCCTCGGCCTGGCGCACGTGCTGGAGGAGGAGGGCTTCCTCTTCTGCAGATACATCAGGGAGTAGCCATGGACGACGAGCTCGATCCCCAGCTCGACCTGCCGGTACGGCCGCCGGTGGCGCCGATGCTGGCCAAGGCGGTCAAGGGCATGCCCAAGCAGGACGGCACGCTGTTCTACGAGCCGAAGTGGGACGGCTTCCGCTGCATCATCTTCCGCGACGGCGAGCAGGTGTTCCTGGGCAGCCGCAACGAGCGGCCCTTCACGCGCTACTTCCCCGAGCTGGTCGAGGCGGTCAGGGCGGAGCTGCCCGACAAGTGCGTGGTCGACGGCGAGATCGTGCTGCGCAGGGGGCAGGAGCTCGACTTCGAGGCGCTGCAGCAGCGCATCCATCCTGCCGCCTCCAGGGTGCGGATGCTCGCCGAGCAGACGCCCGCCTCGTTCGTCGCCTTCGACCTTCTGGCGCTGGGTTCGCGCTCGCTGATGGAGGCGCCGTTCGCCGAGCGGCGGGCGCGGCTGGAGGAGCTCTTCCCCGAGGCCCGCGAGTCGATCAGGCTGACCCCGGTGACCACGAACGACGAGCAGGCGTCGGAGTGGTTCGAGATGTTCGAGGGGGCGGGGCTCGACGGCATCATCGTCAAGCCCGGCGACCAGCCGTACGTCCCCGACAAGCGCACCATGTTCAAGGTCAAGCACGAGCGCACCGCCGACGTGGTGATCGCCGGCTACCGCGAGCACAAGACGGGGCCGATCGTGGGGTCGCTGCTGCTCGGCCTCTACGGCCCCGACGGCAGGCTGCACCATGTCGGGGTGGCCGCCTCCTTCCCCATGGCGCGCAGGGCCGAGCTGGTCGAGGAGCTCAAGCCGTACCTCGCCGCGCTGGGCGAGCATCCCTGGGGCGAGTGGGCCGACCAGGCGCTGCTGCGCGCGGGCCTGCCCGCGGCGACCCCGTCGAGCGGCGGCCAGCGGATGCCGGGCGCGGTGTCGCGCTGGAACGCCAAGAAGGACCTGTCGTTCATCCCGCTCAGGCCGGAGCTGGTGATCGAGGTGGCCTACGACGCCATGGAGGGCGACAGGTTCCGCCACACCGCGCAGTTCCGGCGGTGGCGGCCGGATCGGACGCCCGAATCCTGCACCTATGAGCAGCTGGAAAGGCCAGTTTCGTACAACCTTGATGACATTCTTGCCCGCTGAGCGCAAGATACGTTATATCTCGATCTATGACGTCAACTCCTGGCGATGAGCTGCGTGCGGCCGTCGCGGCGCGCCGCGACCTCGGGCCCGACTTCGAGGACTCCCTCGTCGAGTCCTTCCTCGACAAGATCGGCAAGGAGGTCGACCGGCGCGTGGACGATCGCGTGGCCGCCGAGTCGGGCGCCACGTGGCACACGCTGAAGCAGCAGCAGAGCATCACCGGCATGCGGCTGGCGCTGGCGATCGTCTCGCTGGTGATGGGCACGATCGCGACCATCGCGATCACCGTCGGCGACGCGGGGCTGCTCACCTATCTGGTCGTCTGGGGCGGCGTCGTCCTGGTGAACGTCGCCTTCACACTGGGGTCGTCGCGCCGCTAGCCTCGTCGAGCAAGCAAGCATATGCTTGGTTGCGTGATGGAGTATCGCAACCTCATCGGCGGCAGGCTCGTCAGCGCGGCCGACGGCCGCACCCTCGACTCGGTCAACCCGGCCACCGGCGAGGTGTGGGCGCGGATCCCCGCCAGCGGGAAGGCCGACGCCGACGCCGCCGTGGCGGCCGCCCGGGCGGCACTGCCGGCCTGGTCGGCGATGCCCGCCCTGGGCAGGGCCCAGTACCTGCGCAAGGTCGCGGCGGTCTTCGCCGAGCACGCCGAGGAGCTGGCCAGGATCGAGACCCGCGACAACGGCCGCATCCTGCGCGACACCCTGCACAAGGACCTGCCAGGCATGCGCTTCCTCTGGGAACTGGCCGCGGGCCAGGTATTCGACGCGGTCAAGGGCGACACCGTCATCCTCGGTCCCGACAGCCTGGGGCTGACCAGGCGGGAGCCGTACGGCGTGGCGCTGGCGATCATCCCGTGGAACTCCCCCGTCTCGACGTTCTCCGCCAAGGCGGCCTTCGCGCTGGCCGCGGGCAACACCGTCATCGTCAAGCCGGCCGAGCAGGCCAGCGCCTCGGTGCTGCGCCTGGGCGAGCTGCTGGCCGAGGTGCTGCCGCCGGGCGTGCTCAACCTCGTCTCCGGCATGGGCGAGGACGTCGGCGAGGCGCTGGTCAGGCACCGCGGGGTCAACAAGATCAGCCTGACCGGCTCCACCCAGACCGGCATCGCGATCACCCAGGCGGCCGGGATCAAGCCGCTCACCTTCGAGCTGGGCGGCAAGTCGCCCAACATCGTCTTCCCCGACGCCGACCTCGACGCGGCCACCCAGGGCGTCACGGTGAACTCCGTCTTCACCGGCAACGCCGGCCAGGTCTGCGTGGCCGGCTCCCGCATCCTCATCCACCGCGACATCTGGGACGAGATGCTGGAGCGGATCCGCGCGACCGCGGCCGGCATCGTGCTCGGCGACCCGCTCGACCTGGGCACCACGATGGGCCCCATCGTGTCGGCGGGCCAGTACGAGAGGGTCGCCTCCTACCTGGAGATCGCCGAGAAGGAGGGCGCCGAGCTCGTCTTCGGCGGGACGACCGGCGCCGAGGTGGTGCCCGGCCTGCCCGGCGGCTACTGGGTCGCGCCGACGCTCTACACCGCCACCGACAACGCGCTGCGCGTCTGCCAGGAGGAGATCTTCGGGCCGGTCGCGGTGGCCCTGCCGTTCGGCAGCGACGAGGAGGCGCTGGCCATCGCCAACGACTCGGTCTACGGGCTGGCGGCGGGCGTGTGGACGCGCGATCTGGGCCGGGCCCACCGGTTCGTGCGCGACCTGGACAGCGGCGCGGTGTGGGTCAACACCTTCCGGCAGATGCCGCCCAGCCTGCCGTTCGGCGGGGTGAAGGACAGCGGCTACGGTCACGACGCTGTGCTGGAGTACACCAGGGAGAAGGCCGCGATCATCAACCTGTGACGGGCCCCGGCCGGCTGAGCGCGCTAAGCCTTCCCCGCGATCCCCGATCCGGGTCCGCGCCGCCCGGGTCCGCGCCGCCCTGGTGCGCGTCAGGAGCCGGGGTGGTAGGCGTGGGCGAGGTGCGCGTAGACGATGGTGTTGTCCCGGTAGCTGTGCGCCTTCCTGTCGAAGGCGCCACCGCACGTCACCAGCCGCAGCCCCGCGTACGTCACCTTGCCGAACACCTTCCTGCTCGGGAAGGCGCTCTTGGCCACCTGCTCGACCCGGTCGACCACGAAGATGGCCACCGACCGGTCGGCCCGCATCACCTGCACCTGGTCACCCGGCTTGATGGAGCGGAGGTTGGCGAACACCGCGGGGCCGGTGCGCGTGTCGAGGTGACCGGTGATGACCGCCGCGCCCCGCGCGCCCGGCACCGGCGCGTACCGGTACCAGCCCGCCACGTTGGGATGGTCGAGCGGCGGGTTCTCGATGGCGCCTCTGGCGTCGAGCCCGAGCTCCATGAGCGGGGCCGACACGCCGAGCTTGGGGATGTACACCGCCGTCGGCCTGGCGGCTCTCATGGGCGCGGCCACCCGGCCGACCAGCGCCTCGGGCGGCCCGGTCAGCGCCGGCGCGCCGACCTCGGGCAGCGCCGTGCCGGTCGTGGCGGACGCCGGCGCGCTCTCGGGCGCGCCGGCCATGCCGGTGATCCCGAACCAGATCAGCGCGAGCCCGGCGAGCGACACCAGCACGGCCCCCGCCATGATCGGCTTGTGCCCGGGCGGCCTAGCCACTCCGCCGTTCCGCGGCGCCGCGCCGTACGGCGAAGCCCGCGAGACCCGCGCCGGCCAGCAGGGCGGCGCCGCCCGCGGCGAAGGGCCACATCGGGTCGGCGGGAGCGAGCCCGCCCGCGCCGGTCTGCGGCGGCCCGTCGGGGATGCGGTGCTTGTCCTCGTCCGCCGGCTTCCACGGCGCCTCAGGCCGCGGCGGCTCGGCGGGGCCCGAGGACCAGGTCTCCTGGGGGGCGGGGCCGCTGGACCAGGTGTCCTGCGGCGCGGGAGCGTTCGACCAGGTGTCGCGGGGGACGGGGACGTCGGACCAGACGTCGTCGGGGACCGGCAGCTGCGGTGGCCGCACCTCGGGCTGCCACGGATCTCCCGGGTCGCCACCCTGGACCGGATCGTCCTCGCATGCCAGGACGAGCAGCTTGCAGTCGGCGGCCATGGCGGTGCCCACACCCGCCGCCATGGTCACGCCGCCGATGATGAAGGCCGTCACCGCTCCAGCGGCGGCGAGCCGTCGTGCTGATGCCAGAGCCATAGTCCGAGAGCCTCCCGAACTATTGGACCGGGCGTCAAGTAATGTGATTCAAGTGATACACGTCACTCGTCCCTGGCCTTGCTGGGCTGCACCCGCTTCGGCTCGCCGGGCATCTTGGGATAGTTCGGCGGGTACGGCAGGTCGCCGCGATCGTCCTTGGCGTACCAGTCCAGGAGCGTCTCGATCGAGTACGCGCGTTCGTCGATGTCGCGGTGCACGTCGCCGATCCGCGCGAAACGCTCGGGCATGGTCCTGATGTCGAAGTCGCCCGGCTCGGCGTCGGCCAGCTCGTCCCAGGTGAGCGGCGCGGAGACGGGCGCGTGCGGCTGGGCGCGCACCGCGTAGGCGCTGACGACGGTCCTGTCCCTGGCGTTCTGGTTGTAGTCGATGAACACCCGCTCGCCGCGCTCCTCCTTCCACCAGGCCGTCGTCACCAGGTCGGGGTCGCGCTCCTCGACCGCCCTGGCCAGCGCGATGCCCGCGTGCCGTACCTCGACGAAGTCCCAGCGGGGCTCGATCCTGACCGCGATGTGCACGCCCCTGTTGCCGGAGGTTTTCACGAAGCCGGTCAGGCCCGCCTCCGCCAGCACCTCGCGGGCCAGGAAGGCGGCCCGGCGGGCCGCGTCGAACCCGAGGCCGGGCTGCGGGTCGATGTCGATGCGCAGCTCGTCGGGGTGCTCGACGTCGTCGGCCCGCACCTGCCACGGGTGGAAGTCGATGGTGCCGAGGTTGGCGCAGTAGGCGATCGAGGCCACCTCGGTGACCCTGAGCGCGTCGGCCGTCCGCCCGCTCGGGAAGGTCACGGTGACCGTCCGCAGCCAGTCGGGGCGCTTGGCCGGCATCCGCTTCTGGTAGATGGCCTCGCTCTGGACGCCGTCGGGGTGCCGTTTCAGATGCGTCGGGCGGTCCCTGAGCGCCCGGAGCGCGCCCTCGCCCACGCTGATGTAGTACTCCACCAGTTCTCGCTTGGTGGCCCCGATGCCCGGGAAGTACACCTTGTCGGGATTGGTGACCTTGATGGTACGGTCCCCGGCCTGCAGTTCGATGAAGGGCGACGCCATGGGGCTGAACCTACCCCGAATCCCCGCATGACGCCCCTGACGGGGCCGACGAGCGAAGGAGTGGGTGGGTTCGTCCCGGAGCGCCGCGGTGGCGGGACCGGGCGCTCGACAGGACGAACCTGACGACCGCCCGCCTTCACGCCGTCCCGGACGCTGGCGCATCGTCCGGCCGGCCTCAACGGGCCGCCGGCGCGCAGTACGGGCATGCTGCGCAGCGGCGACGACCCCAGGCGAGCGGTCTCACCCCTCTAGGGAGGCGAAGTCACCCCCACATCGACAAAGACGCAGAAAGACCCCGGAATGGATGCTTCGCTCGAATGATTCTTCCTCCGCATAAGGTGGAGGGCATGAACAAGGTGGTCAAGAGCGAGGCCGAGTGGCGCGCGCAGCTCACCCCCGAGGAGTACCACGTCCTCCGGGAGGCGGGCACCGAGCGTCCGTTCACCGGTGAGTACGTCGACACCAAGACCGAGGGCGTCTACTCCTGCCGCGCCTGCGGCACCGAGCTGTTCAGGTCCGACGCGAAGTTCGAGTCGCACTGCGGGTGGCCGAGCTTCTTCGAACCGTCCCAGTCGAGCGCGGTCACGCTGATCGAGGACCACAGCCATGGGATGGTCCGCACCGAGGTGCGCTGCGCCACGTGCGACTCCCATCTCGGGCACGTCTTCCACGGCGAGGGCTACCCCACGCCCACGGACGACCGCTACTGCATCAACTCGATCTCGGTACGGCTCGAGCCCAAGGCGTAGCGTCAGCCGGGAGCGGGATGGGTGACGCGGCAGTCGCCGTCGTCGGGGCCGAGGACGTTGGCGAGGACGGGATTGCCGTTCTCCCCGAACTCGGCCTGGACGAAGACCACGGGCCGGTCCTCGCCGATCTCCCGCAGGTACTCCAGCCCCCGCTCGCAGAGCGTGATCGCCTGCTTGGAGTTGTGGGCCGACTCCGGCAGGTCGGTATAGATGCGCAGGTATCCCCCCACGCTGCGGATGTCCTTGAGCCGCTTGGCCGCCTTGTCGCCGCGGCCCCACCGCTTGTCGAAGTACTCGGCCGCCCGCTGGTCGGTGTGCTCGGACCTCTTCCGTCTGTCCGGTACGGCCGCGGGCGCCGCCCCGGACGAAGGGGCCCGGCTCGTCGGCTCGCCCACCCCTCCCACCGAGGCCGCCGCGGCGACCGGGGCGGAGGGAGCGACGGTCACCACCGTGCCTGCCGCCCGCTGGGCCCGCTCCCGCCCGAACATCCCGGCGCCGGCCGCCAGCGCGAGCGCCACCACCGCCGCCCCGGCGACCGCGCCCTCCAGCACCCGTAACCCGCGCGCTCTGCCGCGCCGCCGCCCGTGCCTGCCACGCCTGGAGCGTGCCAGGCCGCCGCCTTCAGCCACCCTTTGCCTCACAACGACAGGGGATTTGGCCTGATTATGACAGCGCAGGAGAGATCCGTCTCGGGAGATGGCGGATCCGCCGGGCGAGCGCCTCGACCCGTCAGGGCAGCGTCGCGATGAGCTCGCCCACCGGCTTGCGGACGCCGGTGTAGAACGGCACCTCGATCCGCGTGTGCCGCCTGGCCTCGGCGCCGCGCAGGTGGCGCATGAGGTCGACGATGCGGTGCAGTTCGTCGGCCTCGAAGGCGAGCATCCACTCGAAGTCGTTGAGGGCGAAGCAGGCCACCGTGTTGGACCTGACGTCCGGGTACTCGCGCGCCATCTTGCCGTGCTCGGCCAGCATCGAACGGCGCTCGGCGTCGTCGAGCAGGTACCACTCCAGCGACCGCACGAAGGGATAGACGCAGACGTACCCCCTCGGCTCCTCCTCGGCGAGGAAGGCGGGGATGTGCGACTTGTTGAACTCGGCGGGCCGGTGCAGCGCCATCGCCGACCACACCGGCTCGCTCAGCCGGCCCAGCGTGGTGCGGCGGAAGCGCGAGTAGGTGTCCTGCAGGTCCTCGGCCGTCGGCGCGTGCCACCAGAGCATGTAGTCGGCGTCGGCGCGGAAGCCGGCCACGTCGTAGCAGCCGCGCGTCACGACGTCCTTGCCGGCGGCCTGCTCGAGCAGTTCGTTGACCTCGTCGGCCATGCCCTCGCGGTTGCCAGGGCACTGCTCGGTGGCCTTGAACACCGACCACATCGTGTAGCGGATCACCTGGTTAAGGTCGCGGGCCTTGGGCCGCTGGGTCGTCCCCTCAGTCATGTGGTCATTCTCCCCTGCCACCCAGGTGGTCCAGAATCCGGGCCGCGGCCGTACGGGCGGTCGAGATGCACGCGGGCACGCCCACCCCGTCGTAGGCGGCGCCGCAGACGGCCAGCCCCGGCTCGACGGTCACGGCCGCGCGGACGCGGGCCACCCGGTCGAGGTGGCCGACGTTGTACTGCGGCAGCGATCCGCCCCACCTGGTCACGCGGGTGTCGAGCGGCAGCCCTCGCACGCCCGCGACCTCGCCCATCTCGGCCGTGGCGAGCGACACCAGCTCGGCGTCGTCGCGCTGGAGCAGCTGCTCCTCGCCGATGCGGCCGATGGAGCAGCGCACCACCACCACCGAGGGGTCGGACGCGGCCAGGTGCGGCCACTTGACCGAGCTGAACGTGGCCGCCTTCACGGGACGACCCTCGACCGGCGGCACCAGGTAGCCGCTGCCGGTGGGCGGCGAGGGGAAGGCGGCCAGCGGGTAGGCGAGAGTGACGATGGCCATGCTGGAGTACTCGATCCTGGACAGCTCGGCGGCGGCCTTCGGCACCTCGTCCTTCAGCAGCCGCGCGGCGGGGGTCGCCGGCGTGGCGAGGATCACCGCGTCCGCCTCGACGATCTCCGGCCGCGGGACCGGGCCCGTGACCAGGCGCCAGCCGTCCTGCGTGCGCCGCAGTTCCCTGACGGTCACGCCGGTCCTGATGTCGGCGCCGGAGGCCTTGGCCACGGCCTCCGGCAGGCTGCCGAGCCCGCCGCGCAGGCCGGCGAAGACGGGGCCGGCGTCCTTCGGCGTCTCCTGCACGATGTCCCTGACCGCGCCCAGCAGCGACCGCTCCGAGCGCGCGGCGGCGGCGATGCGCGGCATCGTCGCCTCCAGCGAGAGCATGTCGGACCGGCCCGCGTAGACGCCGCCGAGCAGCGGCTCGATCAGCCGGTCGACGACCTCCGAGCCCATCCGCGCCCGGACGTAGGCGGCGACGGACACGTCGGTGCGCACCAGCGTGGCGGGCAGCACCTGGTCGAGCGGCACCCGCAGCAGCCCGCCGGGCGAGACGATGCCCGACCTGGCCAGCTCGGTCAGGTCGCCGGGCACCCCCATGACCTGGCCCTTGGGCATCGCCCGCAGGACGCCCCTGGAGTAGATGCTCGCCTGGGTGGTGCCGGGGTGGACCAGGTCGGCGCCCAGTCCGACCGCCCGAGCCAGCTCGGTGCCCTCCGGCCGCCTGGCCAGCATCGACTCGGCGCCCTCGTCCACGGCGATGCCCGCCACCTCGGAGGCGTACAGCTTGCCGCCGATCCTGGGGCTGCCCTCGAGCACGGTCACCCTCACCCGGCCGGCGCCGCCCTGGCTGAGGAACCACGCCGCGGCCAGCCCTGAGATGCCGCCGCCGACGATCACTACATGCCGCTGATTCCCTTCCACGTCTCCTGACGGTACCGCCTCACCCCGCCGCCTCGCCGAGCCGGTAGGAGCTGACGGCGAACGGCCGTCCGTTCCCGCTCTCGACGCGCTCGCCGACCTTGCTCAACGCCGGATCCCGGTCGAGGAATCCGTGCAGCCGGCGCGCCTCAGGCCACGGATGCGTGACGACCAGCGTGCCCCTCGGCGCCAGGAAGGAGCGCAGCCGTCCGCAGGCGAGCCGCAGCCGTTCCTCCCTGCCCACGTAGTAGAGCGTCTCGGCGCAGAAGACCAGGTCGAAGCGGCCTCCGGGATCCTGGTTGAGGAAGTCGAGCGCGACGAAGGCGGCTCTGCCCTCCGCCCTGGCCGTGGCCCTCTCGACGGCGCGGTCGGAGACGTCCACGCCGACCACGTCCGCCGCGGGGTAGGCGGCGGCGGCCCGCAGCGTGAAGGTGCCCTCGCTGCAGCCGACGTCCAGGATCCTGCCGAACTCGCCGGCGCCGACGTGCCGGAGGGTGGCGTCGTACTTGGCCGCCTCGTAGGGGTCGACGGCGTGCCGCCACGGATCGGGGTTGCGGTGGAACCAGTCGAAGTAACGCTGCAGGAAACGACCCTGCCCGCGCGCGGGCAACAGCGACATCGTGCGAAAGAAGGTCCTGTGCAGCCTGTCAGGAAGCGTCCGCATGATTCCAGCCTGCGCGACGCGGCGCCGCGATGATCGTCCGCGAGGACGATTTCTCTCTGGTACCGCGGTCGTGCCGTGATCGGGTGGAATGCCGAACGTGACGCCTTCGTGACGGCAGCTCCCGTACCGGATCCGTCTCACGGATATGAGCAGAATTCGGTACGGCATGGCGTTAACGGCGGCGTGCGCCGTGCTCGTCCTGTCCGGCTGCGGCGGCGGGAACTCCGCCGCCCGCAACGACTCCGGGGGCACGGCGCCGGCGGCCGCGCCTGCCGCGCAGGCCGAGACGGCGGGCACCGGGCGGAGCACGGTCTCCGGCGAGTCCGCCAAGAAGGTCACGATAGCGCCCGAGCAGCGCTCGATCATCTACGTGTCGGAGATGACGGTCCGCGCCGGCGACGTCACCAAGGCGGCCGAGCAGGCCAAGCAGCTCGTCACGGCGGCGGGCGGCTACCTGTCCAGCGAGGAGTCCGACGCCTTCGACGGCGGCGACGGCAGCTCCACGCTGGTCTTCAAGATCCCGCCGGCGGCCTACCAGGGGCTGCTCGACCGGATGGGCAAGCTGCTCGGCAAGCGGGAGTCGCTGCGGCAGAACACCACGGACGTGACCGAGGAGGTCGCCGACGTCGCCAGCCGGCTGAAGTCGGCCGAGCAGGCGCTGGCCGCCATGCGCACGCTGCTCACCAGGGCCGACACCGTCGGGCAGGTGATCGAGGTCGAGCGGGAGATCGCCACCCGCGAGGCCGAGCTGGAGTCGCTGCAGGCCAGGCAGAAGGCGCTGGCCGCACAGGTGTCGACGGCGACGCTGACGTTGCGGCTGATCGGGCCCGTGACGCCGGTGGCGGAGCCGTCGGAGGAGCCCGCGGGCTTCCTCGGCGGTCTGCGGGCCGGCTGGTCGGCGCTGGTCGGCTTCGTGCAGATCGCGCTGACCGTGGTCGGCGTGCTGCTGCCGTGGCTCGTGGCGATGCTTCCGGTGGCCGTCGTCATCCTGCTCCTGGTACGGCGGGGCCGGGCCCGCCGTCCGGTGTCCCGGACCGGGCCCGCCGCTCCCCCGGTGCCCGCGGCCCACGGCGGGCCGCGCGACCCGCAGGCGTCCGGCGAACGGCCGCACCACCCTCGGCCCGGCGACGACCAGCCCCCGGCCCAGCAGGCCCAGGCTGACCCGCGGCCCGACGACGCACCGGCCCAGCCGAACCCGCGGCGCCCCCGGACCGGCGACGCGCCACCCCCGCCCTAGACGGCGCCGCGACCGGGCCCGCGGAGACCGAATCCGCACCGGTCGGGCCCCTCGGTGATCGGCACTGGGCGACCCGGCACTGGGCGATCGGACCCACAGCGATCGGGTCTGCGGAGACCGGGCCCTCAACGATCGGCCCCCCTGGCGACCGCGGCCCCTTGGCGACTGGGCCCTCAGTGATCGGGCCGCCGGTGGCCGGGGGTCCGGTCCGGTCAGGCGGATTCGGGGGTGAAGGAGTGGACCAGGTCGGTGAGCCTGCGCAGCTGGTCGGGGTCGGTCGAGGGCAGCACGCCGTGGCCGAGGTTGAACACGTGGCCCTCGGCGGCCCGCCCGCGCTCCAGGATCTGCCGAGCCTTGCGCTCGACGGCCTCCCACGGGGCCAGCAGGATGGCGGGGTCGAGGTTGCCCTGCAGCGCCTTGCCGGGGCCGACGCGGCGCGCGGCCTCGTCGAGCGGCACCCGCCAGTCGACGCCCACCACGTCGGGCCCGGCCTCGCCGAGCACGCCGAGCAGTTCGCCGGTGCCCACGCCGAAGTGGATGCGCGGCACCTCGGAGACCGCCGTGAAGATCCGCCGGGTGTAGGGCAGGACCAGCTCGCGGTAGTCGTCGGGCGCGACCGCGCCCACCCAGGAGTCGAACAGCTGGACCGCGGAGGCGCCCGCCCTGATCTGGATCCGCAGGTGCTCGATGACGATGCCGGTCAGCCGGTCCATGAGCGCGTGCCACAGCGCGGGCTCGCCGTACATCATGGCCTTGGTGTGGTCGTGGTTCTTGGACGGCCCGCCCTCGATCAGGTACGAGGCGAGCGTGAAGGGCGCGCCGGCGAAGCCGATGAGCGGGGTGCCGCCCAGCTCGCCCACCAGGGCCTCGATCGACTCGGTGACGTACGGCACGTCGCCGGGCTCCAGGGGGCGCAGCGCCGCCAGGCCCGCGCGGTCGCGGATGGGGTCGGCGACGACCGGGCCGACGCCGGGCTTGATGTCGAGGTCGACGCCGATGGCCTTGAGCGGGACGACGATGTCGCTGAAGAAGATGGCCGCGTCGACGCCGTAGCGGCGGACCGGCTGCAGGGTGATCTCGACGATCAGGTCGGGACGCGCGCACGCGGTCAGCATCGGCACGCCCTCGCGCACCTTGAGGTATTCGGGCAGGGACCGCCCGGCCTGGCGCATGTACCACACCGGGGTGTGCGGGACGGGCTGGCGGCGGCAGGCGCGCAGGAAGGCGGAGTCGGCGAGATTCACCATTCAAGGGTGCCATGGGCCGGTGGCGGTCGCTCCATCGGCGCTAATCGGAAACATACGCATGCAACCGCTAAAGTCACGATCAGGAGTCGAACATGAGGTTTAGCGCAGTTCATCCCATTAGCGAGGGCCTGCCACCCTCACCCGGCTCCGCCATCGGCGCCACCCCGGTACAGTTCCTGTCACGATCTCCCCTTAATCCCCTCCTGACTGGACCAAATGTTCGCCAATCCACCGCGCGTCATCGAATACCGCCCGACTTTCGTGACACGCCGAGCGCGTTGCGCGGAATTGTCAGCGTGGCATGCCAACGTCGGAGCCACGTCCGCGAAGAAAGGCTCCGTACCGATGACCGCGTTGTGGAGTTCCCCCGAGCGCCGCAGTGAGCACTGCCCGTCCTGCGCACGCGAGCGGCTGTTCGAGCAGCCGCCGTGCCCGGACGAGCATGAGGTGTGCCCGGAGTGGGCCTGCCTGGAGTGCGGTCATGCGCTGCTCGTCGCTCCCTTCGATCTGGCCGTCCCCCACGCGCGCCCGCTGACGGTCGCGGCTTGATCGGCACCGATGAGCACCCCCGTGGTCCCCATGCGACCCTCCTCGACCTACGCTTCGGCTATGACCTTCGGTGACGCGCCGCCGGCCCCCGCCGCCTTCAGCCGGGCGGCCGAGAGCCTGCGCGCGGCCGAGGTCAGGCCGGAGATCGAGCTGGAGGACCTGCCCGCCCCGCAGCGGCTGGCGCCGTATTCCGCGGCCATCGGCGCGTCGGTCTACCGCGAGGACGAGGAACTGGCGGTCGGCAGGCTTATCCTGCTGTACGACCCCGACGGGCAGCGCGGGTGGGAGGGGCAGTTCCGCCTGGTCGCCTACGTCAGGGCCGACATGGAGCCGGAGATCACCTCCGATCCGCTGCTGGGGCCCGTGGTGTGGAGCTGGCTGACCGAGGCGCTCGACGCCCACGCGGCGGGCTACCACGCGGCGGGCGGCACGGTGACCCGCGCGGTCTCCGAGGGTTTCGGCGACAAGGCCGACGCCCCCGTCTCCACGGAGCTGGAGCTGCGGGCGTCGTGGTCGCCCGCCGAGGAGGAGCTCTCCGGCCACGTCGCCGCCTGGTGCGATCTGATGTGCCTGGCGGCCGGCATTCCACCGCTACCACCTGACGTGGCCACGATGCCGCGCCGACGCGAAGATCCGGAGTCCACCAGGCCGTGACCGAACGTAGTGAGGGCACCAGCAGGCGCAGCGAGCAGCCTCCCGAGGCCGCAGGAGGAGACCTCCTGAGCCAGGACAACACCGTCGTCCCCCTTCTCGAGCCGCGGGAGGGCATCCCGCCCGTCATCGGCTCGGAGGAGGAGCTGGCCAGGGCGGTGGAGGAGTTCGCCAAGGGCAGCGGCCCCGTGGCGGTCGACGCCGAGCGCGCCTCGGGCTACCGCTACGGCGGCCGGGCCTACCTGGTGCAGCTGCGCCGGGCGGGTGCGGGCAGCGCGCTGATCGACCCGATCGCCTGTCCCGACCTGTCGAAGCTCGACGCGGCGGTGGCCGACGCGGAGATCGTGCTGCACGCCGCCTCGCAGGACCTGCCGTGCCTGACCGAGGTCGGGTTCAGGCCGCGGCGGATGTTCGACACAGAGCTGGCGGGGCGGCTCCTCGGCTACGAGCGGGTGGGTCTCGGCACGATGGTCGAGACCGTGCTGGGGCTGCGCCTGGAGAAGGGCCACTCGGCGGCAGACTGGTCGACCAGGCCGCTGCCGGAAGACTGGCTGCGCTACGCGGCGCTCGACGTCGAGGTGCTGGTCGAGCTGCGTGACGTGCTCCACGGCCAGCTCGTCGACAGCGGCAAGCTGGCGTGGGCCGAGGAGGAGTTCGCCGCGGTGCTGGCCACCCCGCCGCCGGCGCCGCGTTCCGACCCGTGGCGGCGCACCTCCGGCATCCACAAGGTGCGCAACGTCAGGGCGCTGGCGATCGTGCGCGAGCTGTGGACCATGCGCGACCGTATCGCCCGTGAGGGTGACATCGCCCCGGGCAGGGTGCTGCCCGACGCGGCCATCGTCACCGCGGCGCTGGAGATGCCGCGCACTAAGAAGGCGCTGACCGACATCACCGCCTTCACCGGCCGGGCCGCCCGCCGCCACATGAGCGACTGGCTCGACGCGGTCCACCGCGCCCGCGCGCTGTCCGATTCGGAGCTGCCGTCGCCCAGCATGCCGGGCGACGGCCCGCCGCCCGCCAACCGCTGGCCCGACCGCGACCCCGCGGCCGCCAAGCGGCTGGCCGCGGCCCGCTCGGTGGTGGCCGCCCTGGCCGACGAGCACCGCATGCCGACGGAGAACCTCCTGCAGCCCGACGCGGTGCGCCGGCTCACCTGGGAGCCGCCGGAGGAGATCAGCGAGCAGGCGGTCGCCGAGCGGCTGCGCTCGCTGGGCGCCCGCGAGTGGCAGGTCGTGCTCGTCTCCCGCCCGCTGGCTAAGGCGCTCGACCGCCTGGCGACCAAGGGCGCCGTGTAAGCCTGGCGACCAAGGTCGCCGTCTGAGCACCTGGCCACCAAGGGCGCCGTGCAAGGCGCCTGACGACAAGGACGCGTGCAAGCCGCTTGACGGCCCGGCTCCGGCCGCCGTACGGTCATCTGGAAAGCGCTTTCCCTGAGGAGAGGTCACATGAGCGTGCGCACGATCAGTGTCGCGATGAACGGCGTCACCGGCCGGATGGGCTACCGCCAGCACCTGGTGCGGTCGGTCCTGGCCATCAACGAGCAGGGCGGCGTGACCCTCTCCGACGGCGGCAGGGTCGTGCTGCGGCCGATCCTGGTGGGCCGCAACGAGGCCAAGCTCGCCGACCTGGCCGCCCGGCACGGCATCGCCGACCACACCACCGACCTCGACGCCGCCCTCCGGGAGGCCGACGTCTACTTCGACGCCCAGGTCACGCAGGCCCGGGTCAAGTCGGTGCTGAAGGCGATCGAGGCGGGCAAGCACATCTACGCCGAGAAGCCCACCGCCGAGTCCTACGCGGAGGCGGTGGCGCTCGCCGAGGCGGCCGCCGCCAAGGGCGTGAAGAACGGGGTCGTGCAGGACAAGCTGTTCCTGCCGGGCCTGCTCAAGCTGAAGCGGCTGATCGACGGCGGGTTCTTCGGCCGCATCCTGTCGGTGCGCGGCGAGTTCGGCTACTGGGTCTTCGAGGGCGACTGGCAGAGCGCCCAGCGGCCCTCCTGGAACTACCGCGCCCAGGACGGCGGCGGCATCATCCTGGACATGTTCCCGCACTGGAACTACGTGCTGGAGAACCTGTTCGGCACGGTCGAGTCGGTCTACGCCAGAGCGGCCACGCACATCCCGACCCGGGTGGACGAGCGGGGCGAGCCGTACGAGGCGACGGCCGACGACGCGGCCTACGCCGTCTTCGAGCTGGCCGGCGGCGTCATCGCGCAGATCAACTCCTCCTGGACGGTCCGCGTCAACCGCGACGAACTGGTGGAGTTCCAGGTGGACGGCACGCACGGCAGCGCCGTCGCGGGCCTGCGCAACTGCCGCGTCCAGAGCCGCGCCACCACCCCGAAGCCGGTCTGGAATCCCGACCTGCCCGTCACGGCGCGCTTCCGCGACGACTGGCAGGAGGTGCCCGACAACGCCGACTTCGACAACGGCTTCAAGATCCAGTGGGAGCTGTTCGTCCGGCACGTCGTGGAGGACGCGCCCTTCCCCTACGACTTCGCCTCCGGCGCCCGCGGCGTACGGCTGGCCGAGCTCGGGCTGCGCAGCTCGGCCGAGGGCCGCAGGATGGCGGTGGCGGAGCTGTGAGGATCGACCTGCCCGGCGGGAGCCACACGCTGAGCGATCCCGTCACCTGGCCGGCCGTCGACGGGCCCGCCACGAGCCGCGTCGTCTACGCGGCCGCCCACGTGGTCGCCGACCCGCTGGGCGACAACACCCCTGGCTCCCCCGCGGCGGTCGACTGGGAGGCCACGCTGCGCTTCCGGCACCACCTGTGGTCGCACGGCCTGCGCGTCGCCGACGCCATGGACACCGCCCAGCGCAACATGGGCCTGGACTGGGCGGCCACCCGGGAGCTGATCAGGCGCAGCGCCGCCGAGGCCGCCACCGTCGGGGACCCGGCCGAGCTGGTGGCCTGCGGCGCCGGCACCGACCACGCGCCCGCCGCGGCCACCCTGGACGAGGTCGTCGCCGCCTACACCGAGCAGATCGAGACCGTCCAGGCCGCGGGCGCGCGCGTGATCGTGATGGCCTCGCGCCAGCTCGCCCGCCTCGCCACCGGGCCCGCCGACTACCACCGGGTGTACGGCAAGCTGTTCGGCGTGGCCGACCGGCCGGTGATCCTCCACTGGCTGGGCGAGATGTTCGACCCGCAGCTGGCCGGGTACTGGGGCGCGCGCGACGTCGCCGGGGCCACCGCGTCCTTCCTCGAGCTGGTCCACGCGCACGCCGCGATGGTCGACGGGGTCAAGGTGTCGCTGCTGGACGAGGCGCACGAGGTGGCGCTGCGCGCCGCGCTGCCGCCCGGCGTCAAGCTCTACACCGGCGACGACTTCAACTACCCGTCGCTGATCAGGACCGGTTCCCACGCGCTGCTGGGCATCTTCGACGCGATCGCGCCCGCGGCGGCCGCCGCGCTGCAGGTGCTCGACGCCGCCGAGGCCGCCTGCACCGACGAGGCCCGCGACCGGCTGCTGGCGCACTACGACGAGATCCTCGCCCCGACCGTCCCGCTGTCGCGCAAGATCTTCGAGACGCCGACGTACCACTACAAGACCGGCATCGTCTTCCTGGCCTGGCTCAACGGCCACCAGGACGCCTTCACCATGGTCAACGGCGCCCAGGCGGCCAGGTCGCTGCCGCACCTGTGCGAGGTGTTCAGGCTGGCCGACCGGGCGGGGCTGCTGGCCGACCAGGAGCTCGCCGTACGGCGGATGCGGGCCCTGCTGGCGGTGAACGGGCTGTGAAGCTCTCTCTCAACCAGTGGACCACCAGGCGGTGGACGGTGGCCGAGGCCGTCGACGGGTGCGTACGGCACGGCGTCGAGGCCATCGGGCTGTGGCGGCAGGAGGTGGCGGCGCAGGGGCTGGCCGAGACGGTCAAGCGGGTCACCGGCGCCGGGCTCCGTGTCTCGTCGCTGTGCAGGGGCGGCTTCCTGACCAGCGGCTCGCCGGAATCCCTCGACGACAACCGGCGGGCCGTCGACGAGGCCGCCGAGCTGGGCGCGGCCTGCCTGGTGATGGTCGTCGGCGGCCTGCCCGGCGTCCCCGCCGGCCGGCCGCCCGCCGAGGGGTTCTCCCGGGACCTGGCGGGGGCGCGGCAGCGGGTGGCCGAGGCGCTGTCCGTGCTGGCCCCCTACGCGGGCGAGCGCGGGGTGCGGCTGGCGCTGGAGCCGCTGCACCCGATGTACTGCGCGGACCGGGCGGTGCTGTCCACGCTGGGCCAGGCGCTCGACCTGGCCGAGCCGTACCCGGTGGAGCAGGTGGGGGTGGTGGTCGACACCTTCCACGTGTGGTGGGACCCGGCGGTCTTCGTGCAGATCGCGCGGGCGGGGTCGCGGATCGCCTCCTACCAGGTGTGCGACTTCCTGCAGCCGTTGCCCGCCGACGTGCTGCTCGGCAGGGCGATGATGGGCGACGGGGTGATCGACTTCGCGCCGCTCACCCGGGCGGTGCGGGCGGCCGGCTACACGGGGGACGTGGAGGTGGAGATCTTCAACGCCGACGTCTGGGCGGCCGACCCCGACACGGTGGTGTCCACGATGAAGGAGCGCTTCGCCTCCGTCGTCCTCGCGCCCTGATCGACGGCGGGCACCCTCCCTGACCGGAGGCGGAGGTCCGCCGCGGCCGGGGAGACCGCGGACAGCGGGGATGCCGGGAACGCCCGGGAGCCTGGGGAGGCCGGGGAGGCCGGGGTCAGTCGATCGAGATGACGCCCGCCGAGCCGTCCACGGTGATCGTCTGCCCGGTGACGATCCGGTGGGTTGCCTCGGCCACGCCCACCACCGCGGGGATCCCGTACTCCCTGGCGACCACCGCGCCGTGCGACATCGAGCCGCCCATCTCCATGACCAGCCCGCCCGCCGTCAGGAACAGCGGCGTCCACCCCGGGTCGGTGGAGGGGGCGACCAGGATCTCGCCGGGCTCCAGGTGCGCGCCGACCGGGTCGAGCACCACCCTGGCGGGCCCGGTGACCGTGCCGGCCGAGGCCGGGGTGCCGGTCAGCGCGCCCTCCTCGGCGACCGCCGGTACGGCAAGCGCCTCCGGCTCGGTGCCGTCGGACAGCAGCATCCTGGGCACGTGGCGGCGGCGCACCTCCTGCTCGTAGGCGGCCCGCCGCTCGGCCACCAGCGCGGCCCGTGACCCGCCGGACAGCGCCTGGCGGACCTCGCGGAAGTCGAGGAAGTAGATGTCGTCGGCGGCCTCGAGCACGCCCTTGGCCACCAGTTCCTCCCCCACCACGCGCATGCTGCGCCGTACCGTGGCCAGGACCTCGACCATGTAGTACTTCGGCAGCTCGCGCAGGCCGCCGAACATCCTGGTCCGGCGCAGCCCGGCCGCCGCCAGCCGGCCCCGCAACCGGCCCTTGGCCGCCGCCATGGACACGATGGCGCGCACGGCGCGCTCGGCCTCCTCCGCTCCCCTGGCGAACATCTCGTCGGGCGCGAGGCCGCCGTCCTCGAGCCGGAGATAGTTGGCCAGCACGCCGAGGATGTGCGCCGGCTCGTCGGACCAGCGGGGCATGCCGAGGTCGATCTCGGCGACGCCGCGCTGGCCGTAGCGGGCCAGGAAGCGTTCGATCAGCCGTTGCGCCTTCAGCTCACCGCGCGCGAAGCGGGCCGCCAGCTCGCCGACCGGCAGGGTCCGGAACGGCGCGGCCGCCTCGGGATCGGCGCCGATGCCCGTGGCCAGCCGCCACAGCTCCAGGTCCATCTCGGTGGTCGGGTTGTGCGGCAGGCTGCGCAGGACGGCCTGCAACTGGTCGCCCTTCGCGCCGGAGAGCCTGCCCGCCAGGCCGAACCCCGCGTAACCCAGGAGCGCCACCGGCATGATCGAGAAGATCATCGGGAACGTGCCGCGCAGGCAGCGCTCGGCGTGGTCGAGCCGCTGCTCGGCGGTGGCGCCGGGGTCGACGCGCAGGCGCGCCTCCAGCGCCTTGCCGAGCCGCCTGGTGTAGGCGAGCGCCGCCTCGGGCCTGGCCAGCGCCAGCGCCACCCGCCGGTGCGCGCCGACGCGCCTGGCCACCCGCAGCGCCGCACGGACGAACGGGAGCGGGGAGGTGGTGGTCACCGACAGCCGCGGATCCTCGGCGACCTGGGCGAAGACCACCCCCGCGCGGGCCTCGCCGAACGCCAGCGCCCTGGGCAGGACGGCCCGCCCCATCCTGCTGCGCACGGCGGCGGTGATGTCGAGGAACATCCGCTGTCCCGCTTCGGCCGCGATCGGCGCCCCGGCCAGCGGGTCGGCGGGCGGGAAGCCCGCCATGGCGGTGGCTCCCCCGCTGATCAGCCTGAACGCGGCCATGCCCATCGGCGTGAAGGGGCGCATCACGCCCTGCGCGACGTTGACGGAGAAGTAGACCCGCAGGCCCTGCCTGGTGGTGGCGGGCAGCGGGTACAGCGTGGTGATGGGCCTGGCCTGGGTGAGCCAGAGGGCGCCGGTGGCGTCGATCGCCCACTCGGTGTCCTGCGGCGCCCCGTAGTGGTCCTCCACCCTGCGCCCGAGCGCGGCCAGGTCGCGCACCTGCCGGTCGGTGAGACACGCCTCCCGCGTGCCGTCCAGGTCGGCGCGCTCGGTGCCGCCGCCGGGCAGCGGGCGGATCGACACCCGCTTGTCGCCGATCCCGCGCTCGGTGATCCGGCCGCCTGCCATGTCGACGACGAACCTGTCGGGGTTGACCGCGCCCGACACCACCGCCTCGCCCAGGCCGGGGGCCGCGTCGATGACCGCCTCGTGGCGGCGGCCCGTCACCGGGTTGGCCGTGAACATCACGCCGGCCACCTCGGCGGCGACCATCCGCTGCAGCACCACCGCGAGCCGGACGGCCGCGTGGTCGATCCCGTTGGCCGCCCGGTAGGCCACCGCCCGGTCCGTCCACAGCGAGGCCCAGCAGCGGCGGACCGCGTCGCGCACCGCCTCGGGGCCCACGACGTTGAGGTAGGTGTCCTGCTGGCCGGCGAAGCTGGCGTACGGCAGGTCCTCGGCCGTCGCCGACGACCGCACGGCCACGGGCACCCGGTCGCCGAGGCGCGCGTAGGAGTCGTCGACCGCCTCGCGCACCTCCTCGGGAACCGGCGCCTCGAGGAGCAGCGCCCTGGCCCTGCCCGCCAGCTCGGCGAGCCGGGCGGCGTCGGCGGGCTCGGTGGTGGCCAGCTCGGCGATGACGTCCTTCAGCGCGGTGCCCTCCGCGACCCGGTGGTAGGCCTCGGTGGTCAGGCAGCAGCCGGGCGGCACGGGGAGACCAGCGGCGGTCATCTCGCCCAGGTTGGCGGCCTTACCGCCGACCTGGGCCAGCATGCCCGCGTCGATGTCCGCGAACGGGAGGGCGAGTGGTTCGCGTGCGGTCTTCATCCGGTGTTCCCCTTGCGGTCGGCTGTACTTCTCATCCCT
Organism: Nonomuraea sp. NPDC004354; assembly: GCF_053602555.1. Taxonomy (NCBI): domain Bacteria; kingdom Bacillati; phylum Actinomycetota; class Actinomycetes; order Streptosporangiales; family Streptosporangiaceae; genus Nonomuraea; species Nonomuraea sp. NPDC004354. The sequence continues at coordinate 415,643 of NZ_JBSGDV010000003.1, forward strand.
GTTTGCCAGCAGTGTGCATCGCGGAGAGCGGCGATGGAATGCCTTTCTGTGAAAAAATTCATCAAGTGATGAACTTCTCTCTCGGCCGACTACCTGGGACGGCGAGCCAGAACGTTCCGGACGTCAGGCGGACCCGAGGTCTTCCGGGGTGTACGGCAGGCCGGCCCGAGGCGTTCCAGGGCGTACGTCAGGCGAGCCCGAGGTCTTCCGAGAGGTACGGCAGGCCGGCCCGAGGCGCTCCAGGGCGTACGGCAGGCGGGACCGGCCTGGGCGCTGGGATCCCGGCAGCGTCGGACGACGCCAGCACGCGACCGACCTGCGGATGGCGATGACTGGGCGGGCGACGACGAGCGATCGGCGGAGAGCAGCCGACCGGAGCAGCCGGCCCAGGCGCGGCCGACCGGGGCGGCTAACCGAGGCACGACCAACCGGGACACGGCCAACCGGGGCGCGGCCAACGGCAAGCGGCTGGCGGGCGAGTGGCCGGAGAGGGGCGGCGGCCGGCGGTGGGCGGTCGGCGGGTGCCGGATCCGGTGGCGGCGGGCGTCGGGGTCGGTCTTGCGCCGCGCACCTGACCCCCTGGCGCGGCCGCCCTGAGGCGTTCGACGCGGTCCGGCGCCGGAGCGGTCGAGCCGACGGGAACCGCAGGCGTGAGGGAGCGCGGGAGGAGGCGAGGAACGGCCCGAGGGTCGAGGGGCCGCGAGTCGCGGACGGCTATGCATGGAGAACGGGACCGCAGGAGCGGCCGGGCCAGGGAAAGCGGCCGGGCCAGGGAAAGCGGCCGGGCCAGGGAAAGCAGGGGCCGAAGGAGACGGCCGGGCCCGCGGAAAGGAGTGGACAGGATGGGCGAGGGCCGACCGGGGCGATGGAGACGACGGGAGTCGCGGGCGGGAGACACGTCAGGGCAGCCCCGGTGGGAGATACGACAGGGCGGCCCCCGCTGGTGGGAGAACGCGACGAGGTGGCCCTGTGGGTGGAGACGCGACAGGGTGGCCCCGCCGGTGGGAGACGCGACAGGGCGGCCCCCGCCGGTGGGAGACGCGCCGGGGTGGCCCTGTGGGTGGGAGACACGACGTGGTGGCCCCCCGGTGGGAGATGCCTGGGAGCGAGGACGGACGGGGTCAGGGGAGGGGGTGGCCGTCGAGGTTCCAGGCGGGGTCGACGGGGATGCCGAGGCGCGACAGGACCGTCGGGGCGATGTCGACCAGGCGGGGGGCGCGCACCGGCCGCGTCGGGCGGTCGAGCTCGCACAGGACCACGAAGGTGGTGCGCTCCTCGTCGGAGACGCCGCCGTGCCCGCCGGAGTCGACGTGCCCGTGGTCGGTGGTGACGATCACGGTCCACCGTTCGCCCGGGTAGCTCGCGCGGCTCCTGACCGCGGCGAGCAGCCGGCCGAGGAAGGCGTCCTGCAGCAGCAGGGCGTCGGTGTACTCCTGGCACAGCGGCCCGAGGTCGTGGGCGACCTCGTCGGTGTCGCCGAAGTAGACGAAGGCCAGGTCGGGGTCCTGCGCCGCCAGGTGCCGGGCGGCCGCGTCGGCGACGCGGGCGTCGCAGGCGGCGAAGGTGTCGGCGTAGCCGTCGAGCGCGATCCGCACGTCGATGGCCTCGCCGAACGCGCCGTGCTCGGCGAGCGCGGCCCACGAGAAGATCGCGTAGGTGGACAGGTCGGGGCGGGCTACCTTCGCCCGCGTGAGGAAGTCCGGATATTTCGTGAAGTTGGCGGCGGCGAAGCTGTTGTCCACCACGCCGTGCTTGTCGGGCCACACGCCCGTCGCGATCGACGACCAGCCGGGCCCGGAGTCCGTCCTGGCCGTGACGCCCGCCCGGCTGCCGGGCACCACCTCGCCCGGCGACCCGGTGCGCGGCGCGACGGCCTCGCCGTACGGGAGCAGGGCGGTGCCGTGGGTTCCCGCCGCCATCAGCCCGAGCAGCACCGGCGGCCTGATGGCCGGCACGCGGTCGAACCTGAGCCCGTCCATCCCGACGACGAGCACCTTGGCCGTCGGCGTCACGCCGCGGCCGGGGCGGAGAAGCGGCGCACCCAGTCGGCCGCGCCGGGCAGGATGTCCTGCACCGGGGCGACCTGCGGGTACCAGGTGCGCTCCCACTCCAGCGAGACCCACCCGTCGTAGCCGTGCGCGCGTAGCAGCTCACCCGCCGCGTCGAGCGGCACCGCGCCCGACCACAGCGGGACGGGGGTGGTGTCGGTCGCGGACACGGCGTCCTTCACCTGGACGTAGGCCAGGTACGGCGCCAGCGCCCCGAGCGTCTCGTCGAGGGGTTCGCCGTGCCGCCAGGGATGCAGCAGGTCCCACAGCGCGACCGCGGCGTCGGGCCGTCCCGTGGCCGACAGCAGCGCGGCGACGGCGGCGCCCGTCGGCATCTTGTCGTGCGTCTCGACGAACACGCGCACGCCGAGCGCGGCGGCGGTGTCGGCGACGGCCCGCAGGCGGCGGGCGCCGACGGCGGGGTCGTCGCCGCGCGGGAAGACCCGCACGCCCGGCGCGCCCAGGTCGGCGGCGAGCCGGAGGTCGGCCAGCAGGTCGCCGACGACGATGTCGTCGGCGGGTGCGGGATCACAGATGCCGACATATCCCGCCAGGGCGGCGATGGACAGGCCCGCGTCGGCGATCTTCTCGCGCGCCGCGGCACGATCGGCGGGGGGCAGCCCCGCGTGCACGCCCGTGTCGGGGTGCAGCCGCAGCTCCAGCCCTTGACAGCCGCCCGCGGCGGCGACCGCGATCGCCGACTCCAGGCCCTCTCCCGGCATTCCCAGCGTGCTGACCGCCAGCTTCACTCGTGCCTCCGTACGCTCTGTCTGAGAACCACCTCGCCGGCGACCCGCTCCACGCGGGTCCGCTCGCCGGCCTCCAGCGCCAGGGTCAGCGCCTTCGCCCCCATGTCGGCCAGCGGCAGCCGTACCGTGGTCAGGGCGGGGACGTGGTCGCGAAGGGTCGTGATGTCGTCGAACCCGGCCACCGACACGTCGTCGGGCACCCGGATCCCGCGCTCGCGGTAGGAGGCGAGCGCGCCGACCGCCATCACGTCGTTGACGGCGAACACGCACGTGGCGTCGCCGGTCTCGCGCGCGGCCGCGTGGCCGCCGTCGCGGTCGAAGGCGCCGTGGATCACCAGGGGCGCGGGCAGACCGAGGGCGGCCAGTGCGTCGGTGAAGCCCGCGCACCTGTCGGCGGCCGTCAGCAGCCCGGCGGGCCCGGCCAGGACGGCGAAGCGGCTGTGGCCGAGCGCCGCCAGCGAACGGGCCAGGTCGGCGGCGCCCTCCCGGTTGGCGGGCGCGACGGTGTCGACCTCGAGCAGGTCCTGGCCGACGCAGGCCACCCTGCCGCCGCCGGCACGGTAGCGGGCGACCTCCTCGCGCAGCCGCCGGGTGACATGGGGGTCGTCGACCCGCGAGCCGGCCAGCAGCACCGCCCGCACCCGCTGGGCGTTCAGCGAGGCGACGTAGGCGATCTCCTGTTCCGGGTCGCGGTGCGTGGCGCCGACCATGACCAGCAGTCCCTGGTCGGCGGCCACCCGCATGGCGCCGTCGGCCAGCGCGGCGAAGTAGGGGTCGGTGAGGTCGTGCACGACGATGCCGATGACGTTGCTCGCGCCGCGCGCCAGCGTCTGGGCCGCCAGGTTGGGGCGGTAGCCCAGCTCGACCGCGGCCCGCTCGACCTTCGCGCGCAGGGAGGCGCCGACCTGGCGGGTGCTGCCGTTCAGCACGCGCGAGGCGGTGGCGAGGGAGACGCCCGCCTGCTTGGCGACGTCCTCGAGCGTGACCATGACCCCTCCCGGAAAGCGATTTCCAGTCTGTCAGACCGGCGGCCTTCGCGCGATGGTACGGCAACGACGCCGCGGCCGCCCTCCCAGGGGAAGGCGGCCGCGGTCGAGGGGTCCTAGCCGAACAGCCAGTCCAGGAGCCCCCCGGAACGCCTGTCGTCCGAGGGCGGCTGCTGGACGGGCGCGGGCGCCTCCGTGGCGGGAGCGGGCGCCTCGGTGCCGGTCGCCGGCGGGGCCTGGGTGGTCGGCTCGGCGGTCGGCTCGGTGGCAGGCTCGTTCTTGTTCGTCCGCTCCTTGACGGTCTCGTCGTTGAGCGTGCGGACCGGCCTGGAGCTGGGCTTGGTGGTGGGGGTGCCGAGACGGGTGGCCGTGGGCCTGGGCGTCTGGGGCGCCTTGCTCTGCCGTACGCGCGTGGGCGGCTCGGGGGTGGCGCTGACCGTCGCGGACGACTCGGGCGTCTGCGAGGGGTCGGTGACCGGCTCGACGGCGGGCTCGCTCGACGCCGGCTCCTCGACCGGCGACACGGTGACGGCGGGGGCCACCGAGCGGCTGGAGGCGCAGGACCCGCCCGCGCAGGCCTCGCCGCCGGAGCCGATCAGCATCCAGCCGCCGGCCGCGCCGACCACCACGACGGCCGCGGCCCCCGCCAGCAGGAGCCTGGTGCGCCTGCGCACCTCCCGCTCGGGCGCGTCGCCGTCCTCGGTCCAGCCGGAGCCGAGGAAGCCACGGGGGGACGACTCGCCCGCGGAGTCGAAGCCCTGGTCGAGGGGGAGGTACTGGGCCTCGGTCTCGGGCACCTCCATCGCGACCACGGGGGGCGCGTCCAGGACGGTCACCAGGGGCACCTCATCCGCCTCCGCGGCGGGAGCGGGAGCGGGAGCGGGGGCGGGGGCCGGCGCAGCGGCAGGCGCGGGAGCGGGGGGCTTGTCCTCCGCGACGACGGCGGGCTGCTCGTCGGTGTCAGCCGACTCGGGGGTCCAGCGGTCCGACAGCACGTCACCGGTCAAGTCAGGGCTGTCGTTCTCGTCGCGCGCCACGGTGGAACCTCTCTAGTGCTTACGTGATCGCGCACCTTCCTAACAGAAGCCGCCACAGTTTGTCTGGATATTTCACAAGAACCAGCGATCCAGTGCTCCACGCAGTGTCTCGTCCCCCGCCTCCGAGGTCCACGCGACGTACCCGTCCGGGCGCACAAGCAGGGCCTGGAAGGGGCTGTCGGCCTTCCCGCTGACCACCCGCGCGCGGGTCCCGACGGCACGAACGAGGTCGCTTCGGCCGTCGAGGTCGAGGAACAGCGGGCGGGCCGCCCGCAGCAGCTCGACAAGGGTGACCTGGCCGCGGTCAGTGGTGATGGTCAGGTCGGGGGCCATCCAGCCGGCGCCGGGCACGCCGACGTCGTAGACGGTGTCCACGCCGCTGATCATGCCGCTGAGGTAGGCGTTGACCTCGTCGAAGCGCATCAGCTCGGCGAACAGCTCCCGCAGCGGGTCCATCCGCGGATCGGGATCGGCCAGCGCGTTCTGCGCCCTGACGTTCCACAGCACCCTGGCCGCCACGGGGTGCCGCTCGGCGTGGTAGGTGTCGAGCAGACCGTCCGGCGCCCTGCCCTTCACCTGCGCGGCCAGCTTCCAGCCCAGGTTGACGGCGTCCTCCAGGCCGGTGTTGAGCCCCTGCCCGCCCCACGGGAAGTGCACGTGGGCGGCGTCGCCCGCCAGCAGCACCCGGCCGCTGCGGTAGTCCCGCGCCTGCAGCGCCGCGTCGCCGTACCTGGTCAGGCTGCGCGGGTCGGACATCGGGATCGGGAAGCCCGCGATGTACTCGGCCACCTCCTGAAGCTCCTCCAGGGTGACGGGCGCCTCCCTGTCGGCGTGCGGTCGCCGGAAGTCGTAGGTGGTGATCCGGCCGCCGGGCCAGACGATGAGCCAGCCGCGAGGGGTCCTGTGGTAGCCGCCCGGCAGGCCGGGCGGGAGCCGTACCTCGCCCATGAGGGCGGCCACGCGCGCCCCCGTGCCGTCGAACGGGATGCCCGCGGCCTTGCGGACGGCGCTGCGGGCGCCGTCGGCGCCGACCACGTAGCGGGCCGTCACCCCGTTGGACAGCAGCACGTGGTCGTCGCGCTGTTCCAGCCCGGTGACCTCCTGCCCGCGCATGATCGTCGCGCCGAGCGCCTGCGCCCGCTCGGCGAAGACGTGCTCGGCCCAGGCCTGCGGGCTGCCGACGATGGACGGGCCGCCATCGGTGACCGCGCCCAGGTCGAGGCCGAACATCCCGGAGAAGTGGAACCTGACGCTCCCCCAGGTCGGGTGGCCGACCGCGGTCAGCAGCCCCCGCCGGTCGAGGCTCTGCGCGGTGCGGGCGTGCAGGGTGCCCGCCTTGGACTCGGTGAGCGGTACGGCACGCCGCTCGACCACCACGACGTCGACCTCCTGGAGGGCGAGCTCGGCGGCGAGCAGCATGCCGACGGGTCCGCCCCCGACGACAGCGACATCGAACATGTGGCGACCTTTCGGTAGGGACTGGACGGTGAACACCGGCGAGGGCGCGGAGGTTGCGCCTGGCAGTCCATTCATATGTCCGGGATCAACGAACAGTACGAGATGTTCGTACAGTAGTCTGACCACGTCAAGTTCGACAGTTTCGTACACTGGTCCGATGGTGGCGCTTCATCCCACGCGGGAGCAGATCCAGCTCATCGAGGTCATGGCCGCGCTCGGCCACCCCGTGCGGGCCCAGATCGTCCGCAGGCTCTGGGAGCGGGGGGCGGACGAGGAGATGTTCTGCGGGTCCGTCCTGTCCGACGTGCCCAAGTCCACGCTCACCCACCACTGGCGGGTGCTGCGCGAGGCGGGAGTGATCTGCCAGCGGCCGGAGGGCCGCAAGCTGTTCATCACGCTGCGCCGCGCCGACCTGGACGCCCGCTTCCCCGGCCTTCTCGACCTGGTGGCCCAGGAATCCGGCGCGATGTGAGCGAACCGGGAGCCATCGCCGACGAAGATGGCCCCATGGTCACCCCCCTTCCCGACCCCGCCGCGGGGTCCCTTCCCGGCGCCACCGCGCTCGCCGGCCTGCGCGGCCGCGCCAGGTCGGCGCGCCGCTCCGCCCTGGTCGCGCTCACCGTGGCGATCTCCGCGCTGGCCACCACGCAGCTGCTGGCCGAGCGGGCGCCGACGAGGGAGGGCACCAGGCCGCTGGCCTGGCTGGCGCTGGCGGCCTTCGCGCTGGCCGTCCCCGTGCTCGCGGCGACGCAGGCGGTCTGGGCGGCACGGGCCCGGCGGGTGCGGCGGCGCGAGCACGCCCTCTACGGACGCCCTTCGGCCGGTCCGCGCCAGTCGGCAGGCCGGCTCGCCATGGCCGGCGGCTGGGCGGTGACGCTGCTGCTCGGCTTCACGGTGCCGCGGCTGTTCCAGGAGTCGGCGCTGTACGGCCTGGCCGACTCGCTGGCCGGGGCGCTGGAGGTCGCGGCGCCGGCCTGCCTGGCGGCGGGCGTCTGCTTCGCGCTGTGGTGGACGCGTGAGGCGCTGGCCGGCCGTACCGGGTCTCCGCACGACCCGTGGGATCCCGGTCAGGCGAGAGCGGGCAGACCGGCCGCGTGGGCGGGCGCCACGGTGACGACGGCGGCGCTGGTCGCGGCGCGGGCCCACCTGTGGGAACCGGCCGGCTGGCTGGTGTGCGTGCTGATGGCGGCGGCCCTCGTCTCAGTTGTAGTTACTCGCGAGTAGCATGGTGGGCCGAACCAGTCCTGCAACGAGGAGCGAATCCGTGCCTTCCTCTCGTGACGTCGTTTTCGTCGACGGCGTTCGCACGCCGTTCGGCAAGTCGGGGCCGAAGGGCCTGTACGCGGAGACCCGAGCCGACGACCTGGTCGTCCGCGTCATCCGCGAGCTGATGAGGCGCAACCCGGCGCTGCCGCCCGAGCGGGTGGACGAGGTCGCGGTCGCGGCCACCACCCAGATCGGCGACCAGGGCCTGACCATCGGGCGTTCGGCCGCGGTGCTGGCGGGGCTGCCCAAGAGCGTGCCCGGCTACGCCATCGACCGCATGTGCGCGGGCGCGATGACCGCGGTGACCACCGTCGCGGGCGGCATCGCCTTCGGCGCCTACGACGTGGCCATCGCCGGCGGCGTCGAGCACATGGGCCGCCACCCGATGGGTGAGGGCGTCGACCCCAACCCCAGGTTCCTGTCGGAGAAGCTGGTCGACGGCAGCGCGCTGGTCATGGGCATGACCGCCGAGAACCTGCACGACCGCTACCCCACCATCACCAAGGAGCGGGCCGACTCCTACGCCGCGCTCTCGCAGGAGAAGGTCGCCAAGGCCTACGCCGACGGCAAGATCCAGCCCGACCTGGTGCCCACGGCCGTCAGGACCGCCGAGAAGGGCTGGGGGCTGGCGGTAACCGATGAGGCGCCGCGACCGGGCACGACCGTCGAGGGCCTGGCGGGGCTGAAGACCCCCTTCCGCGCGCACGGCCGCGTCACCGCGGGCAACTCCTCCGGCATCAACGACGGCGCGACCGGCTGCATCGTGGCCGCCGCCGACGTGGCCGCCGAGCTCGGTCTCGCGCCGAAGATGCGCCTGGTCTCCTACGCCTTCGCCGGCGTCGACCCCGAGGTCATGGGCGTGGGCCCGATCCCGTCGACCGAGCGGGCGCTGCGCCTGGCCGGCCTGTCCATCGAGGACATCGGCCTGTTCGAGATCAACGAGGCGTTCGCCGTCCAGGTGCTGGCCTTCCTGGAGCACTTCGGCATCGCCGACGACGACCCCAGGGTCAACCCGTACGGCGGGGCGATCGCCTTCGGCCACCCGCTGGCCTCCTCGGGCGTCCGGCTGATGACGCAGCTGGCCCGCCAGTTCGGCGAGCGGCCCGACGTTCGGTACGGCATCACCACCATGTGCGTCGGCATGGGCATGGGCGGCACGGTCATTTGGGAGAACCTGGCATGAGCGACCTGTTCAAGGACGAGGTAGTCACCAAGGCGCTGGTGCGCGACGTCGAACTGCCGCACGGCGCGGGCACGATGGCGCTGATCACCCTGGACAACGGGTTCGACCACACCAAGCCGAACACCTTCGGCCCCGGCGGGCTGACCCTGCTGAACGAGGCCGTCGACGCCATCGCGGCCCGGAGCGACCTGGCGGCCGTCGGCGTCACGGGCAAGCCGTTCATCTTCGCCGTCGGCGCCGACCTCAAGGGCGCGGCCCTGGTGCGCACCCGCGAGGAGGCGCTGGAGATCGGCAGGCTCGGCCACGACGTCTTCCGCCGCCTCGGCGAGCTGGACATCCCCTCCTTCGCGTTCGTCAACGGCGCGGCCATGGGCGGCGGCCTGGAGATCGCGCTGCACTGCACCTACCGGACGATCTCCTCGGGCGTGCCCGCCGTGGCGCTGCCGGAGTGCTTCCTCGGCCTGGTGCCGGGGTGGGGCGGCACGCAGCTGCTGCCCCGCCTCGTCGGCCCGGCCAAGGCGATCAAGCTGATCATCGAGAACCCGCTGTCGCAGAACCGCATGATCAAGGGCGGCGACGCGTTCGCGCTCGGGGTCGCCGACGCCATGTTCGAGCCGGCCGACTTCCTGGAGGAGTCGCTGCGCTGGGCCGCCCAGGTGCTGACCGGCGCGGTCACGGTCGAGCGGCCCGCGATCGAGGAGGACTGGGACAAGGCCGTGGCTGATGCCCGCTTCCTGGTCGACATGAAGCTGCGCGGCGCGACGCCGGCCCCCTACCGGGCGCTCGATCTCATCGCCGCGGCCAAGGACGCCACCCGCGACGCCGGCTTCGCCGCCGAGGACGAGGCGCTGGCCGACCTGCTCATGGGCGACGAGCTGCGCGCCGGGCTCTACGCATTCGACCTGGTGCAGCGCCGGGCCAAGCGGCCGGCGGGCGCGCCCGACAAGGCGCTGGCCCGCAAGGTCACCAAGGTCGGCGTGGTCGGCGCGGGCCTGATGGCCTCGCAGATGGCGCTGCTGTTCGCCCGCCGGCTCGAGGTGCCGGTCGTGCTGACCGACCTGGACCAGGCGCGCCTGGACAAGGGCGTCGGCTACGTGCACGCCGAGGTGGACAAGCTCCTGTCCAAGGGCCGGGTCAGCCAGGACCAGGCCAACCGGCTCAAGGCCCTGGTCACCGGTTCGCTGACCAAGGACGCCTTCGCCGACGCCGACTTCGTCATCGAGGCCGTCTTCGAGGACATGGGCGTCAAGAAGAAGGTCTTCGCCGAGGTCGAGGAGCACGTCTCGGCCGAGTGCGTGCTGGCCACCAACACCTCCTCGCTGTCGCTCAGCGAGATGGGCGCCGAGCTGAGGCACCCGGAGCGGCTGGTCGGCTTCCACTTCTTCAACCCGGTCGCCGTGATGCCGCTGCTGGAGATCATCAAGGGCGCCTCGACCGACGACGCGACGCTGGCGACGGCGTTCACGGTGGCCAGGTCGCTGAAGAAGTCGGCGGTGCTGGTCAAGGACGCGCCCGCGTTCGTGGTCAACCGGCTGCTCACGAGGTTCATGGGCGAGGTCTTCGCCGCCGTCGACGAGGGCACGCCGCTCGAGGTGGCCGAGCACGCGCTCGACGACCTGGGCCTGCCGATGACGCCGTTCGCGCTGCTGCAGCTCGTCGGCCCGGCCGTCGGCCACCACGTGTCGGAGACCCTGCACGCGGCCTTCCCGTCGCGCTTCGGCGTGTCCGACAACATGGCCAAGCTGGTCGCCTCGGGCAAGCCGGGCGTCTACGCCGCCGACTTCTCGCTCGACCCGGAGGTCGTGGCCATGTTCGCGGGCGGCACGTCGCCCTCGACGGCCGAGCAGGTCCGCGAGCGGGTGCTGCGGGCGCTGGCCGAGGAGATCCGCATCATGCTCGACGAGGGCGTGGTGGCCGCCGCGCAGGACATCGACCTGTGCATGATCCTCGGCGCGGGCTGGCCCTTCCACCTCGGCGGCGTCACGCCGTACCTGGACAGGGCGGGCGTGTCGGCCCCGCGCTTCCTCGAGCCTGGGGTGGCCTCGGTTCCGGCCTGATGAAGGCGGCGGGCGGGGCCGTCTTCACGCTCTGACGCGCCGCCGCCTGACCACGACGAGGGTCAGGCCCGCCGCGGCGGCCACGCCCAGCCCGAGCCAGTACGGCCACGGCCCGCCGGCCGGGACCGGGCCGGGTTCAGCGCCCGGACGGCCGCCCTGGCCGGTGGCCGGACCGGGAGTGGCAGCGGCGGCGGGAGCTGAAGCGGCGGGCAGCGCCGCCGCGGCGGGTGTGGCCGGCGCGCCCTGCCTGACGAAGCCCGGAGGGCGCACCGCGCCCCACGGGTCCTTGCCGCCGTTCATGGACAGGTAGCCGGCGATCATGCGCTTGAGCTCGGGGTCGAGCGGCCTGACCGCCAGGGGGCCGGGCACCGTGAGCGTGCCGACGTCGTAGGGCGCGAACCAGCCCTGGATCGCCTCCACCCGCCAGTGGCCCGCGGGCAGGGCGATCGCGGCGGCGTAGTGGCCCTTCTCCTTCAGCGGCACGCCGGTGAACTCGAGGCTCCTGGCACCGCTGGTGAACTTCAGGCCCACCGTGCCGAGCTTCCTGGCCACCTCGTAGGGGTGGGTGCCGTGCTGCAGCATCCAGAAGCCGACGGTGTAGGTGGCGTCCGGGGCGAAGGTCGCGGGGACAGGGTCGAGGTAGGTGGCGGCCCAGCCGCCCGCCCGCGCGGGGGCCGCGGTGGCCAGGGCGGGCAGCAGGAGGGCCAGGACCAGCACGATGCGTCTCATGCTCCCGATACACCGCCCCGCCCCTCGGGGTTCCCGCCCGCGCCCGGCCGGCCCCACCGGTGTGCTCCGGTGGCGGGTCCGGCCAGGCGCGGGCCAGGCTGTCAGGGGGCGCAGGTGAACGCGGCCGAGGCCCAGTCGGCGTGGTCGGCCCCGTTGCCGTCACCCGCGTCGCCCACGACCAGGTCGACGTAGGTGGCACCCTTGATGTCGGCCGCGATCTCCAGCGGTTGCGCCGCCCCCGTCAGGGTGGGCGACCGGTAGACCTCCTTCCCGTCGGCCAGCACCGCGAAGGTGACCGACCCGGCCTGCACCTCGTCGTCCACGCCCACCGTGGCGGTGAACGCCGAGCACGCGCCGCCCGTGTGGTAGGAGACCCTGGAGGGGGCGTGCGCCCCGAGCCCCTTGGCGTGGCCGGTCCCGCCGAGCGTGATCGGCCGGCCGTCGCCGGCGCCGCTCTCGCCGTTGCTGCGGTCCTTCTCCACCGGCCCCCAGCCGTTGTCGGCCGACAGCCAGGTCACCTCCGACGCCCACGCCTGGCCCTTGGGCGGGTCGGGCAGCTTCGTGGTCGCCACCGTGGCGGCGAAGACGTGGACGGCGGCGTTGTCGGGCAGCGTGACCGCGACGATCTTCTTGGCCGGGTTCACCCTGACCTGGTTGTAGAAGACGCGGTAGTCGACGGTCGGGAACTGGTTCGCGCCCGCGGGCAGGTTCTTGCCCTTGTGCGAGAAGGCGGGCTTGGAGCCGTGCGAGCCCGGGTCGACGCAGCACCAGTTGGCGAAGCCGAGCGTGCCGGTGTCGCTGGTGCCGTCGTCGTAGTGGACGGTCAGCGGGCCCCTGGCCTGCGTGCTGGTGCCGGTGCCGAGGAAGGCCAGGGTGTTGCCCTGCCCCTGCAGCGCGATCGTCTGGGCTGCCGCCGCCACGTTGTCGGGCTGCCCCGGCCGGATGGAGGGCCAGGTGAACGGCACGCCCTGCACGGTCAGCGACGCGCCGGGGGTGACGCCCGCCGCGGCCAGGCGCTGGTAGGAGAAGCTGCCGCCGCCCCCGTCGATGTTGCCCTTGCCCGGGTCGGCGTCGTCGGTGACGCCGATGTTGGCGAAGGCGGCCGCGAGCGAGGCGTGCGGCACCTTGGCCGCGGTCGCCGCCGTGGCGGTGTGGCGCTCCTGGTGCGCCCGGTAGGCGGCGGTGACGGTGAGGGTGACCGTACCGGCCTTGGCGTCGGCGGGGACGGCGACGGCGACGGTCTTGTCCACGCGCCGGCCGTCGGCGACGCTTCCCGCCGGGACGGGAGCCGGCGCGCTCCAGCCCTCGGGCACGCGGACGCCGAGCTCGACGTCGCGGATCGTGCCGCCGGTGGTGTTGGTGACGGAGACGGGCACCTCGACCGTCGCGCCGGGGGTCAGCATGGCGGGCAGCTCGGCGGCGACGGCGACGTCGGTGTCGCCGGGGTGCCTGCCGCCGAGCACGGTGGCGCCGGTCAGCCTGAGCTCCGCGCTCCCGGCGGTGGACAGGGCCGGGACGCGCGCCCTGACGGTGGCGCCGTCGGCGTACCAGCCGCTCTCGCCGGCCGCGTACCGCTCGGCGGTGATCTCGGGCAGCTTCTGCTTGCCGTAGCGCACCTGGTGGGGTGCGCCGCCGAGGTGCACGACCAGCTCGTACGGCCGGGCGGCGGGCTTGCCGGCGTACTCGCCCTCGAGCGCGCCGATCCCCACGGTGATCACGCCCGAGCCGTCCCGCGGCGCCTTGACGGTGAAGGTCTGGGTGGCCGACTGGCCGGTGGCGAACGCGCGGGTCCTGCCGTCGTCGGCGTACATGGCGAAGGTCGACTCGCCGCTCGGGTAGAGGTCCAGCGTCAGCGGGTCGGCCGGCCGGTGCTCGGCGTGGTTGTTGACGCCCTCGCGGTACATGGGCACGATCGCGCCGGCCCGGACGAACAGCGGCAGCCGGTCCAGCGGCGCGCTGTAGCCGCCGAGCGTCTTGGGGCCGTTGTGCACCTCGCCGCTCCAGTAGTCGACCCAGCGGCCCTCGGGCAGGTAGATGCCGGTGCGGACGTCCCCCGCGGTGTGGACGGGCGCGACCAGGAAGTCCCTGCCCGCCAGGAACTCGTCCTTGACCTGCCAGGCGGTCTCGTCGCGCGGATACTCCATCACCAGCGCCCGGTTGACGGGGACGCCGGTGCGGTGCGCCTCGGCGGCGTGGGTGTACAGGTAGGGCAGCAGCCGTTCGCGCAGCTTGAGGTACTTGCGGTTGATGGAGGTGTACGGCTCGCCGCGCGTCCACGGCTGCTTGTCGTGGGAGGCCCAGCCCGACATCGACATCAGCACCGGCGTGAACGCCTTCCACTGCAGGTCACGCACGTACGACTCGCCGCTGCCGCCGAAGATGCCGTCGATGTCGCCCGCCGTGAACGGCATGCCGGAAAGGCCGGCGCCGGTGATGGCCGGGACCTGCCAGCGGATGGCGTCGAGCGTGCCGTAGTGGTCGCCGGTCCACTGCACGGCGCAGCGCTGCGAACCCGCCCAACCCTCGACCATCCAGACGAAGCGGCGGGCGTCGGAGTACCTCTCGATGCCGCCGGCGGCTTCCTCGCATCCGGTCAGCGCGTGCCGGTAGCCCGCGCCGACCCAGGCGACGTCCAGCTTGCGGACCCGCACGCCCGCGTCCCTGACCTCGGACTCCTGGTTGGTCAGCGCGCGCTCGGTCCACAGGCCCAGTTCGACGCCGCGCTGGCGCAGCAGCCGGCCCGCCTCCGGCAGGTCGGTGTACTCGCAGCCGTAGCCGTCGTTGACCAGCATCCAGCCGCGCGGCATGTCGTTGTCGACGTAGCCCTGCGCGACCGTGGCGGCGCTGGGTGTCGTCCACTTCTTCGGGTTCTTGCCGCCGGTGTAGGTCGGGCTGGAGTGGTTGTAGCAGTCGGCGTCGCCCATCTCCAGGCCGTAGATCGGCGGCATCAGCGGCCGTCCGGTCAGCTCGGTGTAGCGGTCGAGCGGCGTCTTCAGGTCGTACGGCCGGCCGACGAAGTAGTAGGCGTCGAAGCGCTGCTCCTGGTGGGTGGCGACCAGCGGCTGCTTGAAGGCGTAGCTGCCGGGCGCGAAGGTGTCGCGCAGCACGCCGTACCCGGCGGTGCTGACGTAGTACGGCACCGCGTTGGGGTAGCCCTCGTCGTCCCAGTCGTGGTTGGCGGCGACGTTGACGACCTGGCCGGTGTGGTTGAGGCGGCCGTTCTGCATGCCGCCGCCGAAGAACTGCTCCTTGGCGACGGGGGCGAGGGTCTGCCGGGTGCCGGCGGCGTCCCAGGACAGCGGGGCGCTCTCGGCGAGCACCTGGCTGCCGTCGGCGCGGAAGACGCTGACCAGCGCCGGGCTCTTGCCGATCTTGACGGTCAGCGCGCCCGTGCTGATCTCGTAGCGGTCGGCGAGCTCCTTCCACGTGGAGGGCACCGCCGGGTAGTCGGTCTTGACGACGATCTTCGCGCCCTGGCCGGTGTTGGCGGGGTCGGTGAAGGTGCCGTCAGGGGCGAGTTCGAGGCGGAAGACGTCGTCCCGCTGGAAGGTGACGCGGAGCCTGGCGGCGCCCGCCTGCGCGGTGTAGACGCCGTTGTCGGCGGCGAGCGCGGTGATCGGTTCGAGGGTGTCGGCGTGCGCCGTGGCGGGTGTCGCCACCACGCCGAGGGTGACGAGCGCGGCGGTCGCTAACCAGCACGTGATGCTGCGCATGGGCATGAGCCTCCGGGGGGTCTGCGCAATTCTGCGCACACCGTAAGCTCCTTATGCAGCTTTCTACAAGATGCTCATGCGTGCGGACCCGCGCGCCCGGCGGGGACGCGCGCCCGGCCGTCCCGGGGGTTACCTGGGTGCGCCGCTGCGGGAGCGGGCGACCATGCTGTGGCGGTAGCTGTACAGGAAGTAGATCACCGCACCGACGATCAGCCAGGCGAAGAACCGCAGCCACGTCTCCACCGGCAGGTTCAGCATCAGGTAGAAGCAGGCCAGCACGGACAGGATCGGCAGCAGCGGCACCATCGGCGCGCGGAAGGCACGGTGCAGGTCCGGCCGGGTCCGCCGCAGGATGATCACTCCCACCGACACCACGACGAAGGCGAACAGGGTGCCGATGTTGACCAGTTCGGCCAGCGCGCTCAGCGAGATCAGCCCCGCCAGCACCATGGTGACGAAGCCGACGATGACGGTGATGCGCGCGGGCGTGCCGTACTTCGGGTGGACCTTGGACAGCACACGCGGCAGCAGCCCGTCGCGGCACATGGCGAACAGCACCCGGGTCTGGCCGAGCATGAGGATCATGACCACGGTGGTCAGGCCCGCGATGGCGCCGATGCTGATCAGGCCGGCGATCCACGGCTGGCCGACCGCGCGGAAGGCGTCGGCCAGCGGGGCGTCCACGCTGAGCCGGCTGTAGGGCTGCATGCCGACCACGACGAGAGAGACGGCGACGTAGAGGAAGGTGCAGATGGCCAGCGAGCCGATGATGCCGCGCGGCAGGTCGCGCTGCGGGTTGACGGTCTCCTCCGCGGCCGTGGCCACGATGTCGAAGCCGATGAAGGCGAAGAAGACGATCGCGGCGGCGGAGAAGATGCCGATCACGCCGTAGGCGACGGGCGTGATGCCGAACAGCACCTGGATCAGCGGCGCGCCGAGCCCCTGGACGGCCGGGCTGGACTTGGGGGCCGGGATGAACGGCGTGTAGTTCTGGGCGGTGACGTAGAACAGGCCGGCGACGATCACCAGCAGGATCACCGCCACCTTGATGATCACGATCACGAGGTTCACCCGGGACGACAGCTTGATGCCCAGCACCAGGATCACGGTCAGGAGCGCGACGATCGCCATGGCCGGATAGTTGACCTCGAGGCCGAACACCGTGAGCGTGGGGAGATGCACGCCGACGGTGTTCAGCAGCGAGGTGAAGTAGCCTGACCAGCCGACCGCCACCACCGCCCCGGCCAGCGCCATCTCGAGCATCAGGTCCCAGCCGATGATCCAGGCGGGGAACTCGCCCAGCGTGGCGAAGGAGAAGGTGTAGGCCGAGCCCGCGACGGGGATCGTCGAGGCGAACTCGGCGTAGCACAGTGCGGCCAGGGCGCACACGACGCCCGCGACCACGAACGACAGTGCGACGGCCGGGCCCGCCGTGTCCCTCGCCACCTGTCCGGTCAGCACGAAGATGCCGGTGCCGACGATCACGCCGATGCCGAAGACGGTCAGATCGACGGCCGACAAACGCTTCTTGAGCTGGTGCTCGGGTTCCTCGGTGTCTCTGATCGACTGTTCGACACTCTTGGTGCGGAAGATCTCCATTTTGTGAGTTTTCCCACACGACCGGTGACCATTCGCAGGTCAGCGACCCCGGTCCCGCGCCACGGTCGTTTTCCCCGATGAGCGGGGCCCGACGGGGCCCGGCCGGAAGGGCGGCGGCCCCTCCTCCGAGTGGCCGGACGACCTCCGGGTCGGCCCGGGGTCGGGCCCCGATGGGTGCCGGCCGGCCCGCCGCCAGGCTGGGGGCATGTTCGGGGACCTGCTCGACGCGCTCGCCGCCCAGGATCTGCTCCTGGTGTGGCCCCTCATGCTGACCTTCCTCACCCTGGACGCCTCCGTCGGCGTCGGTCTCATCGTCCCCGGCGATGCGCTGCTCATCGTCGCGGGCACGACCGCCGACACACCGGCCGAGGCCGCCACGCTCGTCGCGGCCGGCGTGCTGGCCTGCGTGACGGGCGCCTCCGGCGGCCACTGGACGGGCAGGACGTTCGGTTCCCGCCTGCGCCACGGTCGCCTGGGCCGCCGGGTGGGCGAGGAACGCTGGCAGCGCGCCGAGGAGCTGTTCGAGCGCAGCGGGTGGGCGCTGGCCCTGGCCTACTTCCTGCCGGTGGTGCACGCGCTCACCCCGGCGGTGGCCGGGGCGCTCGGCGTGCCGTACCGGAGGTTCATGCCGTGGGCGCTGATCGGCGGCACCGCGTGGGTGAGCGCCTACGTGACGGTCGGCGCGCTCGCGGGCGGGGTCGTCCGCGAGCACGCCGAACTGCTGCTGCCGGTGGCGGCCGTGGCGGCGCTCGTCATCGTGACGCTGTCCGCCGTGGTGCGCCGGGCGGTCACTGCTGGGCGGGCTGCCGCTCCAGAGCCGAGCCGCGCTTCGCGACCGCCTCGGTGATGTCGCGGGCGAGGTCCTGGCCGGTCAGGCCCGCGTAGCCGAGGATCTTGGGCCGCTTGGCGTGGTCGAGGAAGCGCTGCGGGATGCCGAACGTGCGCACCGGCACGTCGACGTCGTTGTCGCGCAGCAGCCGGGCGACCGCGTCGCCGACGCCGCCGACCCTGCCGTTGTCCTCGACGACCGCCACGAGCTTGTGCGCGGCGGCGGCCAGCACCAGCGCCTCGTCGAGCGGCTTGACCCAGCGCGGGTCGACGACGGTGGCGGAGATGCCCTGCGCGTCGAGGAGCACGGCGGCCTCCAGCGCGGCGTGGGCCATGGGGCCGACGGCGACCAGGAGCACGTCGGGCTCGCCCGCGCGCAGCACGTCCATCTCGCCGAGCTTTCCGATCGCCTCGACGGTCTCGGCGACGGGCCCCTTGGGGAAGCGCAGCACGGTCGGCGCGTCGTCGACGGCGACGGCCTCGCGCAGCAGCTCGGTCAGCCGCTCGCCGTCGCGCGGCACCGCGATCCGCAGCTCGGGCACGACCTGCAGGATCGACAGGTCCCACATGCCGTTGTGGCTGGCGCCGTCGTCACCGGTGACGCCCGCCCGGTCGAGGACGACGGTGACGGGCAGCTTGTGCAGGGCGACGTCCATCAGCAGCTGGTCGAAGGCCCGGTTGAGGAAGGTGGCGTAGACGGCGACGACGGGGTGCAGCCCGCCGAGCGCGAGCCCGGCCGCGCTGGTCAGCGCGTGCTGCTCGGCGATGCCGACGTCGTAGGTGCGGTCGGGGAAGGCGTCGGCGAAGGCGTTGAGCCCGGTCGGGTGCAGCATGGCCGCGGTGATGGCGACCAGGTCGTCGCGCTCCTTGCCGAGCTCGACCAGCTCCTCGCTGAACACGTTGGTCCAGATGCGGCCCTTGGGCTTCTCCACGCCGGTGTCCCTGTCGAAGGCGCCGGGCGAGTGGAACTGGTCCTCGTCGTGGTTCTCGGCGGGCGCGTAGCCGCGGCCCTTCTGGGTGAGGACGTGGACGATGACGGGGCCGCCGAAGCCGCGCGCCTTGCGCAGGGCCTCCTCCACGGCCTGCTCGTCATGGCCGTCGATGGGGCCGACGTACTTCAGGCCGAGGTCCTCGAACATCACCTGCGGCGCCAGGACGTCCTTGACGCCCTTCTTGATGCCGTGGAGGGCGTCGTAGACGACGGGCACGTTGCCGATCTTGTTCTTGACGAACTCGAGCAGGTCCTCGTAGCGGCGGTCGACCCTGAGCTTGGCCAGGTGCGTGGCCAGGCCGCCGATGGTCGGCGAGTAGGAGCGCCCGTTGTCGTTGACCACGATCACGCACGGCAGGTCCTTGACGGCCGCGATGTTGTTGAGCGCCTCCCACGCCATGCCGCCGGTCAGCGCGCCGTCGCCGATGACCGCGACCGCCACCCGCTCGCGCTCGCCGCGCAGCTTGAACGCCTTGGCCAGGCCGTCGGCGTAGGACAGCGCGGTCGAGGCGTGGGAGTTCTCCACGAAGTCGTGCGGGGACTCGGCCTGGCTCGGGTAGCCGGACAGCCCGCCCTCCTGCTTGAGCGCGTCGAAGCCGCCCGCCCGGCCGGTGAGCATCTTGTGCACGTAGGACTGGTGGCCGGTGTCCCAGATGATCGGATCACTCGGCGAGTCGAACACCCGGTGAAGCGCGATGGTCAACTCGACGACGCCCAGGTTGGGGCCGAGGTGCCCGCCGTTCCTCGCGCAGGACTCGACGAGGAGGTCGCGAACCTCCTGGGCGAGCCGCGGCAACTCCTCCACCGCAAGCCGTTTGACGTCGTGCGGTCCCTTGATCGAGGCCAGCAGCCCGCTCACGGAATCATCCCCTCATCCACTCGCCAACGGATCGAAGTCTAGTTCGTGAAGCAGAAGATGACTCCATGGAGTCAAATGCACCCTGATTTGTCCGATCTTGGCCTAGGGTTGACCCACTATGAACACTGTCCCCCTTAGGAAACTCTCGTCACTTGTGTCGGCTGGGCTGGTTCTTGCCCTGATGGGCGTGGGTACGGCAGGCGTCGCGGAGGCGTCGACCGCGACCACCCAGGAGGCCGCGGCCGCCCAGGCGGCGCCTCCGAGAGGGAAGGCCGCGGCGACGAGCAGCCCGCTGTACAAGACCGGGACGCTCGCCCGCTCCAACTGCGCGCCGGGAGAGATCCAGCGTGGCAGCACGGCGGCCTACAAGCACTTCCTCCAGGCGTTCACCAATTGTCTCAACCGCGCGTGGGCATCGGAGTTCAAGCAGGCCAGGCTGCCGTTCGCCAAGCCCAGGTTGCGGATCATCACCTCCAAGCGCAACACCGCCTGTGGCAGGTGGCTGACGGGCGCCTCCGGCGTCTACTGCTCCGCCGACAGGACCATGTACATGCTGATCACCAAGACGGAGCTGCGTAACCCGTCGCCGGTCGGCATCGGCCGGCTGATGGCCCACGAGTACGGCCACCACGTGCAGCAGATCGCCGGCATCATGCCCTGGTACGCCCAGGCCAGCTGGCGCGCGAGCAAGTCCGCCAAGCTCGCCTACTCCCGCCGCCTCGAGCTGCAGGCCGAGTGCATGTCGGCGGTCTTCATGAAGTCGGTGAAGGACACCCTGCCGGTCGACGAGGCCTACTACCAGCAGATCATCGACTGGTTCGGTGAGAAGGGCGCCTCCATCTGGCCGCAGAACGACCACGGCTCCAGCGCCAACCAGGCCCGCTGGATGCAGCGCGGGTGGGACTACGGGGCCCCCGCCGCGTGCAACACCTGGACCTCTCCCGCCAGGTACGTCTCGTAGTTCATGATCTCCGGACACGACGGCCGCGCCTTCCGGCGCGGCCGTTGTGTGGTCTAAAGTCCTGTGACTATGCGTTCCCCCTTATTCGCCGTGCTTTCCGGCGTTCTGGCGAGCCTGTTGTTCGCCGGTACGGCCGCCGCAGGAACCACCGGCTTCCCGCGGGTCCTGACCGACAACAGGGTCTACAAGACCGGGGCGATGGAGCTCAAGGAGTGTGAGGAGCAGCCGGTCCAGCGTGACTCGCTCGACGGGGCCAAGGTCTACCTGGAGTTCGTGCTCGACTGTCTCAACGACTCGTGGAGCCGCCAGCTGGCCAAGGCGAAGATCCCCTTCGTCAAGCCGAAGTTCGGCGTCGTGAGCAAGCCGGGTCAGCCGGTGGGCAAGTGCGGCAAGTTCCCCCTGGGCGCGCAGGCGCTCTACTGCCCGCCCGAGCGCAAGATGACGGTCCTGCTGGACCCCGCCATCCTGTCCGAGCCGACCGAGCTGTTCCTGATGGAGGTCGTGGCCCACGAGTACGGTCACCACATCCAGGAGCTGACCGGCATGATCGACGTCGTCGACCGGGTCAAGGGCAAGAGCAAGAAGCGCATCTACGACGAGGCCCGCAGGATCGAGCTGCAGGCCGAGTGCTTCTCCGGCGCCTTCATCGGCAGCGTGTGGCACTCGCTCGGCCGGCGTGACTTCGACTTCAAGTACATCCTGAAGGTCGCCCAGGCCGGGTTCGACGACGGCATCCACGGCAAGCCCGCCAACATCGCCTACTGGCTCAAGCGCGGCTTCGACGCCGAGTCGCCGAACGCCTGCAACACCTTCGGCGCCCCCAAGGCGCGCGTCTCCTGACGTCCTGTCCCGCTACCCCACTACCCCACGGTGTCCGCGATCGCTCCGATCGCGGACACCGTCGTCTTGCGGGCCCCTTGCGGGGGACGGCCTGCCGGGCGCGGGGTTCGCCTCAGCCGCCCGCTCGGGCCAGTGCCTCCAGCGGATCGGCCAGCACGTTCGCGAAGGCCAGCTCGGCCGCGCCGACCAGCGTGGCGTCGTCGCCCAGCGCCGAGGTGCGCAGGCGCAGCTTCTCCCGGTGGGCGGGCAGCGCGTCGACGGCCAGGCGGCTGCGCACCTGGGCGGCCGCGCCGAGGTAGATCTCGCGCAGCATCCCGCCGAACACGACCATCTCCGGGTTGAAGATGTTGACCAGGTTGGCCACGCCCAGGCCGAGCCAGTCGCCCACGCGGCTGAGCGCGTCCTGCGCGACGATGTCGCCCCGGTCGGCGGCGTCGACGACGGCCCTGACCGCGTCGCGGCCCAGCGGCCCCTCGACGCGCCCTGCCGGCGCCCGGCCCGCCGCCTCCAGCAGCGCCCGCTCCCCCACCTCCGCCTCGAGGCAGCCGTGGGAGCCGCACCCGCACAGGCGGCCACCCGGGTGGACGACCATGTGGCCGAGCTCGCCGCCGAAGCCGTCGTGCCCGCCGAGCAGGTGGCCGCCGGCGATGACGCCGCCGCCCACGCCGACGTCGCCGTGCAGGTAGATGAGGTCCCGCACGGCGGCGCCCACGCCACGGGTGTGCTCGGCCAGCGCCCCCAGGTTGGCGTCGTTGCCGACGCTGACCGGCAGGCCGAGAGCCAGCTTCCGGCTCAGCGCCTCGCCGAACGGCACGTCCTCGGCCAGCAGGTTGGGCGCGTACTTGAGGACGCCGTCGCTCCTGCGCACCCCGCCGGCGACCGCGGCCGCCGCGCCGACGCAAACGGTGTCGGCGCGGGTCTTGCGGTGCATCTGCCTGGCGAAGCCGGACAGCGCGCCGACGACCTCGTCCAGGTCGAAGGCGCCGCGCCGCCGTACCGTCTCGCGCCGGTCGAGGATCACCCCGCCGAGGCCGACGCGGGCCACGACCAGCCGGTCGGGGCCCAGGTCGAAGGCGAAGACGTAGACCCGCGACGACTCCGGCCGCACCACCAGGGAGGGCCGCCCCGCGCGGCCGGTCTCGCGCGGAAGTTCCTCGCGCACCAGGCCCGCCGCGGTCAGGTCGGAGGTCAGGGCCATGATCGTGCTGCGGTTCAGGCCCATCCTGGAGGTCAGCTCGGCCCGCGAGGTGGGCCCGCCGAGATGGACGTGACGAAGCAGCGCGCCCAGGTTGTGGCGCCTGATCTCCTCCTGGGACGGGCCCGCTCGCATCGTTCGTGGATCCTTTGAAGTGCCGAATTCGCTGATCACCTTAGACCAGCGGCCGCTGCCCTACGACGGGCGAGGGCGTCCACGCCCGCCGCCAGCAGCAGCACCGATCCGGTCACCATGAACTTCTCGCTGGAGGCGAAGCCCAGCAGGCCCATGCCGTTGTCGATGACCGCGATGACGGCTCCGCCGAGGACGGCGTCCAGCACCCTGCCCTTGCCGCCGAACAGGCTCGTCCCGCCGATGACGGCCGCGCCCACGGCGTAGAGGAGGACCTGGCTGCCGCCGGTGTTCGGGTCGACGGACGCGCCGCGCGAGGCGGCGATGATCCCGCCGACGGCGGCGATCGCCGAGCAGATGACGAAGGCGCTCACCTTGATCCGGTCGACGTTGATGCCCGCCCGGCGCGAAGCCTCGGCGTTGCCGCCGACCGCGTAGAGGTGGCGGCCGAAGCGGGTCCTGCCGAGCACGAACGTCCAGACGACCAGCAGGGCCAGCACGATCGGGACGACGACGGGCACGCCGCTCAGCGACGCCACCGCGGGGTTGCGGCTGCGCTCCAGGTTGAGCACGAAGACGGCCACACCCGTGAGCACGGCCAGCGTGCCGACCCTCGCGGCGATCAGCGAGAACGGATCGGCGACCAGGCCGCGCCCGCTCCGCTTGACCGACCTGGTGATCTGGACGGCCGCGTAGCCGCCCACGCCGACCAGCCACAGCGCCCAGCCCAGCGCGGCGGGCAGGTTCTTGTTGGCGATGGCGAGGATGGTCTCGTCGCGGATGGAGATGTTGGTGCCCTCCTCGAGGATCGCCAGCAGGACGCCCTGGAAGGCGAGGAAACCGGCGAGCGTGACGATGAAGGAGGGGATGCCGAGCTTGGCCACCAGCACGCCGAGCACGAGGCCGATGACGACGCCGGTGAGGATGGCCGCCAGGACGCACACGTACCAGGGCAGGCCCATGCCGGTCAGCGTGACCGCCAGCACGGCCGCGCACAGGCCGCTGGCGAAACCCGCCGACAGGTCGATCTCGCCGATCAGCAGGACGAAGACCAGCCCCATCGCGATGACGGTGACCTGCCCGCCCTGCTGGAAGAGGTTGGCGAAGTTGACCGGGGTCAGGAACACCGGCTTGAGCACGGCGAACACCGTGCACAGGACGACCAGGCCGAGCACGGCGGGCAGCGCGCCCATGTCGCCGCCGCGGACCCGCTCCAGGTAGGCGCGGGCGCTGTTGCCGACCGAGGGCCGGCGGGCCGCGGTGACGATCGCCCCGTCCTCGGCGGGGTCGCTGGTGAGAATCCTGCCGCTCATGCCGAGACCCCGTTCCTGAGACCCAGGTCTCCGCTGCGCCCCGCGGTGATCAGTTCGACGACCTGCGCGTGGGTCACGTCGGAGGTCTTGACCTGGGCGGCCATCCGCCCGAGGTAGAGGGCCGCGATCCGGTCGGAGACGGCGAAGACGTCGTTCATGTTGTGCGAGATCAGCACGACCGCGAGGCCCTTGTCGGCGAGCCTGCGGACCAGTTCGAGCACCTGACCGGTCTGCGCGACGCCGAGCGCGGCGGTGGGCTCGTCGAGGATGACGACCTTGCTGTTCCACAGCACGGCCTTGGCGATGGCGACGGTCTGCCGCTGGCCGCCGGACAGGCTGGAGACCTTCTGCCTGATGGACTTGACGGTCCTGACCGACAGGCCGGAGAGCGTCTGCTGGGCCATCTCCTCCATCGTGGCCTCGTCGAGCACCAGGCCGCTCCTGCGCTCCCTGCCCAGGAACATGTTCTGGACGATGTCGAGGTTGTCGCAGAGCGCGAGGTCCTGGTAGACGATCTCGATGCCCAGCTCGCCCGCGTCGCGGGGCCCGTTGACCTGGACCTGCCTGCCGTCGAAGAAGTAGTCGCCGGCGTCGATCGGGTGGATGCCGCCGATGCACTTGACCAGGGTGGACTTTCCTGCGCCGTTGTCGCCGACCAGCGCGGTCACCTCGCCCGCGTAGGCGGAGAAGGCGACGTCGTGCAGGACCTGCACGGGACCGAAACTCTTGTCGATCCCTCGGACTTCAAGAACGGGGTTCATATGCTGCGTCCTCCACCGGGGGTACGGCTGCCGCCAGCCGTACCCCCGGCCGCGATCACGGGATTCCCGGCCTACTGGATTCCGGCTTCGGTGCACTTGGCGGCGAACTCGCCCGTGCACAGCTCTTCCTTGGCGACGAAGCCGTCGGCCACGACGTCCTTGACGCTGTCGAAGAAGATCGCCTGGGGGTCGAGCAGGACGGCGGGCACGTCCTGGCCGCTCTCGGTGTCCTTGACGCTGCCGGTGGCCGCGGGCTTCTCGCCCTTGGCCAGCGCGACCGCCAGCGCGGAGGCCGCGTCGGCCTCCTTCTTGATCGCCTTGTAGACGGTCATGCACTGGTCGCCGGCGAGGATGTTCTGCAGGCCCTGGACGGTCGCGTCCTGGCCGGTGACCGGCACCTTGCCGTTGAGGTTGTTCTTCTTCAGCACGGTGATGGCGGCGTTGCCGAGGCCGTCGTTGGCCGCGAGCACGCCGGCGATCTTCGACTCGCCGGTGAGCATCTGCTCGAAGATCGTGCCGGCCTTGGCGTTGTCCCACTCGGGAACCGACTCGTCCGGGCCCTTCACGAACTCGCCGGAGTCGAACTTCGGCTTGAGCACGCCGTCGTAGCCCTGCTTGAACAGCGTGGCGTTGTTGTCGGTCGGCGAGCCGTTGAGGTAGGCGACGATGGGCTTGGCGGCCTTCTTGTCGGCCAGGCACCTGGCCAGTCCCTCGCCCTGCAGGGTGCCGACCTTGGTGTTGTCGAAGCTGACGTAGTAGGCCGCGCCGCCGCCCAGCGTGAGCCGGTCGTAGTCGATCGTGGCCACGCCCTGCGACTTGGCCTTGCTCAGCACGGCCTTGCCGGTGCCGGAGTCCAGGTTCACGATCATCAGCACGGTCGCGCCGTTGGTGATCATCTGGTCGGCGATGGTCTGGAAGGCGTTCTTGTCGCCTTGGGCGTTCTGGATGTCGTAGGCGACGCCCGCGGCCTTGAACGCCTCCTCGAGGTACTTGCGGTCCGCGGTCTCCCACCTGGCCGAGGACTTGCTGTCGGGAAGGATGACGCCGATCTTGCCCGTGGCGGCCGCGCTGGAGGCGGGCGCCGCGCTGGACTGGGCAGTACCGGCCTGGGTGGTGCCACCGCTGTCGCCCCCGCACGCGGTGAGACCGAGGGTCGTCGCCGCTGCCACGGCGGTCAGGCTGAGGATCCCCTTGCGCATGGTGCAAGGTCCTTTCTGGGGGATGGACGGGGGGTGGGGGTTCCACCGGTCGTACGGCGGCGCCTTGCCGTACGCGGTGAATGTTGTCTGCGGCAACGTATTCCGCCGCGGCCTGCTTTGGAAGACCCTCATCCGGCTGAGTTTGTTGTGGCGGGTAACAATCCAGAAACACCCCGCTCAACCGATCACGCTCTGCGTGATCAGCGCCAGCGCCGAGAACACGGCCACCGTGAGGACCGCGCCCCTCACCCCCTTGCCGTCGAGATGGCGCCGCAGCGGCCCGGAGGCGAGGAAACCCCCGATCACGAACGGCACGAGCAGCCCTCCCGTCGCCAGCGCCCTGGCGGGCAGGCGGTCGACGAACCAGAGGATGAGCAGCGACTGGGAGGCGCTGAGGAAGAAGAAGGCCGCCAGCGTGGCACGGATCTGCGGGCCCTTGGCGCTCTGGTAGACCAGCGCGACCGGCGGACCGCCGATGCCGGTGGCAGTACCGGTGATGCCGGAGGCGAAACCCGCCGTCGTGGTCGTCCACCCGTTCCTGGGGACGGCGACGGCCCGGGCGGTCAGCGCGACGGCGACCAGGACCATGACGCCGACGAAAACGCCGAGCGTCTGAGTGGAGACATGGACGACGACGAGAGCCCCGACCGCGCTGCCCGGCAACCGGCCGACCACTGCGAACCCGAGACCACGCCAGTCGATCCTGCGCCACTCGGCGGCCAGCGTGAACAGCGGCAGGGTGGCGTTGACCACCTGGATGGCGCCGGGCATGAGAGTGGGGTCGAGCATCGTCACGACCGGGGCGGCGACCAGGCCGAGCCCGAAGCCGACACCGCCTTGGACGATCGCGCCGACCAGCACCGCCGAACCTGCCAATATCACGATCACGGCCTCGGAAGTCATGGGCTCTATGCTGCAGGACCGTGCGACTCCCCCTTCTCTCCATCCCCACGTGCGCCGCGCTCGTCCTCCTCCCGGCCACCACGCCCGCAGCCCAGGCGTCCCCCACTGACCCGCCCTTCCGCGGGCCGCTCTCCTTCGCGTCACACTCGTCGGCGTCGCCCGCCCCCGGACTGCCCTCGCCGACCTCGCCCTCCCCCGGACTGCCCTCGCCGACCTCGCCCTCCCCCGGACTGTCCTCTGCCGCCTCGCCCTCCCCTGGGCGGACCTCTCCCGCTTCCCCCTCTCCTGGACCGTCCTTGGCCTGGTTGACGCCCTCTGACATGCGCTCTCCCACCACACCCACACCCGGACCGCCCTCCCCCGCCTCGCCCTCCCCTGGGCTGGCCTTCGCCGGGTCGATACCCTCTGGCATGCTGCGGGGCTGGGCAGCCGGTGTGCGGGGAACGCCGGGGGCGCTCTACAAGACGGGCAGGCTGCCCGTCGCCTCCTGTCCGGAGCCGCCGCTCGTCTCGGGTGGGATTCCGCGCGCGAAGGAGTACCTGGGCGCGATCATGACCTGCCTGAACCGGGGCTGGTCAGCGCACTTCACCAAGGCGAAGCTGCCTTTCCGGCAGCCGAAGGTCCGCTACGTCGACGCGCCCACCGAGCGGATCTGCGGTGTGCGGTGGCCGGGCGGGGCCGCGGCGTTCTACTGCACCGGCCAGGCCACCCTCGTCTTCCCCCTCGAAGGACAGTGGATCGAGGGACGCACCGACCTGTACCCGCTGAAGGTCGCCGCGCACGAGTACGGTCACCACGTCCAGCAGCAGGCAGGCATCAGGGCCGCCTACGAGAAGCTGGTGCGCGCCCGCACGGGCGACCAGGCGGAGCTGGGCCGCCGCTACGAGTTGCAGGCCGACTGCCTGGCCGGGGTCTTCGCGGGCAGCGTCTGGCGCTCGCTCGGCCGCTCGGCGGAGCACTGGACGGCGCTGCTCGACGCGGTCAAAGCCAGTGGGGACGAGCCGGACGGGCGGCGCAGCCACGGGTCGGGGTCCAGCCGCGTGTCGTGGCTCAAGCGGGGCTACGCGGCGGTGTCGCCGTCGGCGTGCGACACATGGTCGGCACCGGCGTCGAAGGTGTCCTGAGGCACCCGCGCCCCTCAACACCACCTGACGGCCTGCTCAGGCGTGTTCCGAGGCCGCCCGTCCGCCTGGATCCGTCCGGGGTGGCCGCAGGTGGAATCCCGTGTGCGGGCTGGGGGACGGCGTAGCGGCGGGGACCGGAGTCCCGCTGGAGTATGCGTGATGGACGGGCGGGCACCGGTGACCACGGTGGCCTGGGGACGGCTTGCCGTACGGGATAGGAGCGACACCACCCCACAGCAGATGCGATGGATGCGGCCCTGGAATGGCGCCGCCGCCCGGCGCGGGGTGGTGCGGCGGGCGGCGGTCAGGTCGGGTGGTTCCCCCGAGTTGGGCGCGTTCAGGGTCGCGCCCGCCCGGCCGGTGGCCGGGCTCCCGCCGCCCGCGGCCCGGCGGATGGCCGGGTCGCGGGTGCGGGACGTTCGTGCCTGCTTGGCAGGCGACTACTTGGCCAGCAGCGACCGCAGCACGTACTGCATGATGCCGCCGTGCCGGTAGTAGTCGGCCTCGCCCGGCGTGTCGATGCGGACCACCGCGTCGAACTCGACGTCGCCCGCCTTCACGTGGACGGTGCCGGGGATGGTGCCCTGGTTGAGCTCCTCGACGCCGGTGATGTCGAAGGTCTCCTCGCCGGTCAGCCCCAGCGAGGCGGCGCTCTGCCCCTCGGGGAACTGCAGCGGCAGGACGCCCATGCCGATCAGGTTGGAGCGGTGGATGCGCTCGTAGGACTCGGCGATGACGGCCTTGACGCCCAGCAGCGCCGTGCCCTTGGCCGCCCAGTCGCGCGAGGAGCCGGAGCCGTACTCCTTGCCCGCCAGGACGACCAGCGGCGTGCCGGCCGCGGCGTAGTTGACCGAGGCGTCGTAGATGAACGACACGGGCCCGTCGGGCTGGGTGAAGTCGCGGGTGTAGCCGCCTTCGGTGCCCGGCGCGATCTGGTTGCGCAGGCGGATGTTGGCGAACGTGCCGCGGATCATCACCTCGTGGTTGCCGCGCCGCGAGCCGTAGGAGTTGAAGTCCTTGACCTCGACGCCGTTGGCCTGCAGGTACTGAGCGGCGGGCGTGCCGACCTTGATGGAGCTGGCGGGCGAGATGTGGTCGGTGGTGACGGAGTCGCCGACCTTGACCAGGACGCGGGCGCCGGCGATGTCGGTGACGGGCTCCGGCTTCTCCGGCATGCCGTCGAAGTAGGGGGCCTTGCGCACGTAGGTGGAGGCGGGGTCCCACTCGAAGGTGTCGCCGGTCGGGATCGGCAGCGACTGCCAGGTCTCGTCGCCCTTGAAGACGTCGGCGTAGTCGCGCTCGAACATCTCGCGGCCGATGGAGGAGCTGACGACCTCGGCGACCTCGTCGGGCGAGGGCCAGATGTCCTTGAGGAACACCGGCTGCCCGTCGGCGCCCTCGCCGAGCGGCTCGGTGTCGAGGTCGATGTCCATCGTGCCGGCCAGCGCGTAGGCGACCACCAGCGGCGGCGAGGCCAGGTAGTTCATCTTGACGTCGGGGTTGATGCGGCCCTCGAAGTTGCGGTTGCCGGACAGGACCGCGGTGACGGCCAGGTCGTTCTCCTGGATGGCGGCCGAGATCTCCTCGGGCAGCGGGCCCGAGTTGCCGATGCAGGTGGTGCAGCCGTAGCCGACCAGGTTGAACCCGATCTTGTCCAGGTACGGCTGGAGCCCCGAACGCTCGAAGTAGCCGGTGACGACCTGGGAGCCGGGCGCCAGCGACGTCTTGACCCACGGCTTGCGGGTCAGGCCCTTCTCCACCGCGTTGCGCGCCAGCAGGGCGGCGCCCAGCATGACGTAGGGGTTGGAGGTGTTGGTGCACGAGGTGATCGCGGCGATGGTGACCACGCCGTGGTCGATCTCGAAGCTGGTGCCGTCGGCCAGGGTGACGGGCACCTTCTTGTGCGGCCGCTCGCCGTTGAGCGCGGGCGTGTGCGGCTGGTCGCGGTCGCCGTCGTGGTCGACGGCGGGCGCGTCGGAGGCGGGGAAGGACTCGGCCCCGGCCTCGTCGATCGGCCCGAAGTCCTCCTCGGCGGCGTAGTCCTTGACGGCGGCGCGCCAGGCCCGCTTGGCGTCGTTGAGCGCGATGCGGTCCTGCGGGCGCTTGGGGCCGGCGATCGACGGGACGACGGTGGCCAGGTCGAGCTCGATGTACTCGGAGAAGACCGGCTCGGGCGCCGACGGGTCGAGCCAGAGTCCCTGCTCCTTGGCGTACGCCTCGACGAGGGCGACCTGCTCCTCGGAGCGGCCGGTCAGGCGCAGGTAGTCGACGGTCTGGCCGTCGATCGGGAAGATCGCGCAGGTGGAGCCGAACTCGGGGCTCATGTTGCCGATCGTGGCCCGGTTGGCCAGCGGCACCGAGGAGACGCCCTCGCCGTAGAACTCGACGAACTTGCCGACCACGCCGTGCTTGCGCAGCATCTCGGTGATGGTCAGCACCAGGTCGGTGGCGGTCGCGCCGGCCGGGAGCTTGCCCGTCAGCTTGAAGCCGACCACGCGCGGGATCAACATCGAGATGGGCTGGCCGAGCATCGCGGCCTCGGCCTCGATGCCGCCGACGCCCCAGCCGAGCACGCCGATGCCGTTCTCCATCGTGGTGTGGGAGTCGGTGCCGACGCAGGTGTCGGGGTAGGCCTTGCCGTCGCGGATCATGACGACGCGGGCCAGGTGCTCGATGTTGACCTGGTGGACGATGCCGGTGCCGGGCGGCACCACCTTGAACTCGTCGAAGGCCGTCTGGCCCCAGCGCAGGAACTGGTAGCGCTCGCGGTTGCGCTCGTACTCCCGCTCCACGTTGCGCTGGAAGGCGTCGGGGTGGCCGAAGTAGTCGACGATGACCGAGTGGTCGATGACCATCTCGGCGGGCGCCAGCGGGTTGATGCGGGCGGGGTCGCCGCCGAGGTCGCGTACGGCCTCGCGCATGGTGGCCAGGTCGACCACGCACGGCACACCGGTGAAGTCCTGCATGATGACGCGGGCGGGGGTGAACTGGATCTCGACGCTAGGGGCGGCGTTCGGGTCCCACTGGCCCAGTGCGCGGATGTGGTCGGCGGTGATGTTGGCGCCGTCCTCGGTGCGCAGGAGGTTCTCCAGCAGGATCTTCAGGCTGTACGGGAGGCGGGCAGCGCCCTCGACTGCATCCAGCCGGAAGATCTCGTAAGACGCGTCGCCGACGCGTAGCGTGTCACGGCTGCCGAAGCTGTTCGCGGACACGGTGATTCGCCTCCTCGTTAGACAAGTTCTCCGTCACAGATCCTGCCGCACTTCAGCACCTGTCACGACGTTAGGTCACCCTAACTCGCAGGTGGCGGCAGGTCTCTCGACGTCAAGATATCTCGGCAAGTATCTCGACATCAAGTTACCGGCTAGTAGGCAAGTCTCCAGTACAGCAGGCCGATAATCGCGACAGAAAGTACCGGCGCGAGAATCTTCTGCTCGAACTTCTTCCCGGTCTTGATGCCGATCTTCCAAGGCAGCATGAACTTGTAGGCCATCGGCCACAGCACCGGGCAGCCGCGTTCGGTCATGCAGTCGCCCACCACGTGGATGAGACAGCCGAGCGCGACCGCCAGGCCCAGCCAGGCGTAGCCCACCTCCAGCGATCTGAAGACCACGTACAGGCCGGCGGTCAGGCCGATGTTGACCATCGCCGAGCCCAGCTTGTTGCCGGGGATGCCGATGCCTATCGCGCGTAATGCCAGCCCGACGAGCAGCACCACCACGACGTCCCTGCCGATCGGGTAGCTGCCGGCCAGCCAGTGCGTCCCGAACCCGGCCGCCACCGCGAAGGCCAGGGAGTGCGTCGCCCCCCTGTGCCCGCCCGCCAGCCATGAGACCCCCTTGCTGAGCAGCCAGGTGACGGGCCCGAAGGTCTGCGCGATCGTGGCGCTCGGGTGGTCGAGGTCGGGCAGCATCGCCGCGCCCGCGCACACCAGCGCTCCCGCGATGATCTCGGCGGGGGTCAGCGCGCCCGCCATGATGCCGGTCTCGATGAACCTGCTCGACTCGTTCAGCAGCGGGAGCATGGCCAGCGGGGGCGCGAGGCCCAGCCAGGCGGCGGCTCCCGACATCGCGTGCGTGTGCCCCATCATGTCAAGATCACGCTACGTCATCGTACGGCAAAGCGCGCACCAAGCCCTCGTATGGGCGTTCCGCCACGCCCGCCGGACATCCGCACGCGAGCGGCGCCCGGTTCCAGGAGCGCAGGGGGCTGCGGCCCGGACGACAGGGCCCGCAAACGAAGACGAGGCCGTTACCGCGGCGACAGCACCCCCCAGCCCTGCCGACGCGGAACGACCTCGTCTGCTCTAGTTAACGGCCTCCATCCCCATGCATGTTCCCGATTTCCGCGACTTTTTCGTGATCTAGCTCACTCTGTCGCCCATCTCAGGATTGATCGCGAAAGATCGGTTGCTATCGACACGTTACCGATATATCGTCGAAGCATCGAGAACGATCGAAGGTCGATCGTGAACAAGAAGGAGAAGACACATGACTTCCGCACAGGCGGCGAGCGGCGGCCAGTGGGCCGACGCCAGGGAGATGAAGCGAGCCGCGCGCGAGGCGTTCCGGACGATGGCCGAGGCGTGGCAGCAGCACGGCGGGCATCACCACCACAGGCGCGGCCCCCAGCCCGAGGGCGGCCCGCACGATCACAGGCAGCGCGGCAGGGGCCGGCCGGGGCCGTTCCCCTTCGACTTCGGCAGAGGCCCGTGGGGCGGCCCCGGGGGGCCCTTCGGCCGCCACGGGTTCGGCGGCAGGGGACGCAAGGCCAAGCGGGGCGACGTCCGCGCCGCGATCCTCGCGCTGCTCGCCGAGGAGCCGCGCAACGGCTACCAGATCATCCAGGAGATCGCCGAGCGCAGCGAAGGCGGCTGGAAGCCCAGCCCCGGCGCCGTCTACCCGGCGCTGCAGCAGCTCACCGACGAGGGCCTGGTCGTCTCGGAGGAGAGCGAGGGCCGCAAGACCTTCCGCCTCACCGAGGCCGGCCGCGCCTACATCACCGAGCACGCCGACGAGGTGCGGGCGCCCTGGGACGAGATGCGTCCCGACATCGACGACAACTCGGCCGAACTGATGGACATCGCCAAGCAGTCGGCGTTCGCGATGATGCAGATCCTGCACAGCGGCACCGAGGCGCAGGTCCGCGAGGCCCGCAAGGCGCTCATCGAGACGCGCCGCAAGCTCTACCAGATCCTGGCCGACGGCGACCCCGAGGAGGAGTGACCCCCGGCATGCCCGGCACCCCCCGCGGCACGCCATCCGCCCTCCCCGAGAGTGCCCGGATGGCTACCCGACCCGCTACCCCATGGGTGCCCGGATCGTGTACCCGACCCGCTTCCCCATGGGTACCCGGATGGCGTACCCCACCCGCTTTCCCCGTGGGTGCCCGATGGCGTGCCCGACCCTGACGCGGGCGCCGCACGGCGCGCCGCGGCCCCTGACCCGATCACGACAGAGCGCAGGCCGGGAGCCCTGGACGGGGCTCCCGAGAGGAGCCACGCAATGAGCACCGACGACCAACTGCGCATCGGCGACGCCGAGCGCGACGAGACGATGGCGGCGCTGCGCGAGCACTTCGCGCAGGGCCGGCTGACCCGCGAGGAGCTCGACGAGCGGCTCGACCTCGCGCTGTCGGCCCGTACGGCCGGCGACCTGGCCCGCGTCCACGCCGACCTGCCGGGCCCCGACCGCCACTCCCCCACACGGGGCGCCGCCGTCTGGAACGGGCCGGGCGCCTGGCCGGACGTCTGGCGGGAGCGGGCCCCGTGGCCGGAAGCCCGGCGCGGGCAGGACGCGTGGCCGGGCGGCTGGCCGGAGGCCGCCTGGGCGGGAGCGGCCCGGTGGGCCGAGGAGTACGGGCACGGCGGGTCGAGAAGGGCCCGGCACCTGCGGCGCATGCACGCGCACCGGATGCGCCACGCCCACCTGGGGCGCCGCCACCGGGGCCCGGGCCCGCTCGCCCCCGTCCTGCTCGTGGCGCTGGTCATCGGCCTGGCGGTGAGCGGGTTCTCGGTGCTGAAGGTGCTGTTCTTCGTGTGGGTGGCCGCGATGGTGTTCGGGTTCGCGCACCGCCGGTCGCACCTGGCCCGCCTCGGCCGCTGACCCGCGGGCCGGTGACACGCGGCCCAGGGCCAGCCGCTGACCCGCGACACCGGACCGAGGGACGGCCGCAGCAGCCCCGCAGGCCCATGACACCAGCACGAGGCACGGCCGCAGACCCGGGCACCAGGGTGAGGGATGCGGGGCCGTACGGAGGGCTAGGCAGCCCGCGGATCGCTGGGTACCGTCCGAACCATGGCCGAACTCGAGAGTTTTCCCTTCCTGACCGGCCCTCGTGGATGCCCGCACGAGCGCTACGCCCAACGGCGCGACAGCGATCCGCTCGGCCGGGTCAGGCTGCCCAGCGGCGACGTGGTCACGCTGGCCACCAGGTACGACGACGTCGTCGCGGTGCTGAGCGACCCCCGCTTCAGCCGGAACCTGCACTACCCCGGCGCGCCGCGGATGTTCGAGGGCTACAACATCGCCGACTCCCCCGGCAGCCTGATGAACACCGACCCGCCCGAGCACACCAGGCTGCGCAGGCTGCTGTCGGGCACCTTCACCCCGCGCCAGGTCTCCACCTGGCGGCCGCGGCTGCGCGCGCTCACGCACGAGCTGATCGACCGGCTGCCCGCCGGCTTCGACCTCGTCGCCGACCTGGCCTTCCCGCTGCCGGTCCAGATGATCTGCGACGTGATGGGCGTGGCGGGCATCGACACCGAGCGCGTGCGCGGCTGGTCGGACGCGATGCTGTCGACGTCGAGCCTCACCTCGGAGGAGAAGCTCGCGGCGGCCACCGAGTTCTACTACTACGCCGCCGACCTCATCGCCGCCCACCGCGAGGACCCGGGTGACGGCCTGCTCGCCGCGATGATCGAGGCGAGGGACGAAGGCGACCGGCTGAGCCAGGACGAGCTCGTCCGGATGACCGTGGGGCTCTTCCTGGCCGGGCACGAGACGACGGGCTCCGTGCTGGCCAGGTCGATGCTCAGGCTGCTCGATCCGCGGGAGAGCTACGAGCGGCTCGTCGCCGCGCCCGAGCTGATCCCCACGGCCGTCGAGGAGCTGCTGCGGCTGGAGACGCCGGGCGAGGGCACGATGATCAGAGTGGCCACCGAGGACATCGAGCTGCCCTCGGGCACGGTCGGCAAGGGGGAAGGGATCATCGCCGCCTTCGTCGGCGCGAACAACGACCCGTCCGTCTTCCCCGAGCCGCGCACCATGGTCCTGGACAGGAAGGGGCCGCAGCACATCACGTTCGGCCGCGGCGCGCACTTCTGCCTCGGCGCGAACCTGGCCAGGATGGAGCTGCAGGAGATCCTGGGCGTGCTGGTCGACCGGCTGCCGGGGCTGACGCTCACCGAACCCGCCGACACCCTGCCGTGGACCACGGGGAACCTGGTCCACCGCCCCGTGCGGCTGCCCGTCCGCAAGACCGGCGGGACCTGACGGGGCAGGCGCGGCGGGCCTGCGGCGATCCCCTCTCCGCGGACGCCGTCAGCCGCGCCGTACGCCCGGGGTCCTCCGCCTGCCGTACCCCGGAGATACCGCCAACCAGGTGCGGAGACGGTGGAGAACTCGAGCACCCGCTCCCCCGGGCGGGCGTCGAGCGCGCGCCAGGTGGTCGAGCAGCGGCCGGTAGTGCCCGGGAGCCGGGCCGACCTGCGAGAAAAGGCCGACCGCGGGCAGTACGCCGCTAGGTGAGCAGCGCCAGCGTCCGCTCCACCAGTCCCTCGGGCGCGGTCTTCGGCGAGCCCGCATTGAAAGGCGGCTGCGGGTCGTACTCGATGGCCAGCTGTACGGCCTGCGCGGTCTCCACGTCGATGGCGCCGGCCAGCAGGGTGAGCGCCATGTCGATCCCGGCCGACACGCCCGCCGCTGTCACGATCTTGCCCTGCGTGACCACCCGCTCGCTCACCGGCTCGGCGCCGTACTGGGCCAGCATGTCGAGGATGGCCCAGTGCGTGGTGGCCTTCGTGCCCCGCAGCAGCCCCGCGGCGCCCAGCAGGAGCGATCCGCTGCAGACCGACGTCGTCCACCGGGTGTGGGCGTGCGCTTCGGCGATCCAGTCGACGAGGGCCTGGTCGTGCAGCGCGTCGAAGGTCCCCGCGCCGCCGGGCACGATGACCACGTCGGGACGGGGAAGGTCGGCGTAGCCCGCCGTGGCCTGCAGGGTGAGGCTGCCGCGGTCGTCGGTGACGGGGCCCGGCTCGGCGGCGACGAACGTGACGGTGCAACCGGGCGCGAAGGCCATCACGGTGTAGGGGCCGACGGCGTCGAGCGCGGTGAAGCGCCGGTAGAGCGGGATGGCGACCTGCATGGTCAGTGCTCCTTCTTCTGGAAGCGGCGACGGTAGTCGCCGGGTGAGATCCGCCAATGGCGGTGGAAGACGCGATGGAGGGTCTCCGGTGTGCCCAGCCCCGCCTCCCTGGCCACCCGCTCGAGCGGGTGGTCGGTGAGCTCCAGCAGCCGCCGCGCGGCGTCGACCCTGCTGCGCTCGACGTACCGGCCGGGTGACAGGCCGGCCTGCGCGGTGAAGACGCGGGAGAAGTGCCGCTCGCTCATCCCCGCGTGGCGGGCCAGGGCGGGCACGCTCAGGTCGCCTGCGGGATTGGCGTCGATGTACGTCTGGAGCTCGCGCAACGGCTCGCTGCGCGGAGTCAGCGCGCTCATCGGCGTGCTGAACTGGCTCTGCCCGCCGGGCCGTTGCAGGTAGACCACCAGCCCGCAGGCCACGTCCCTGGCCAGGGCGTGCCCGTGGTCCTCGGCCACCAGCGCGAGCGCGAGGTCGATGCCCGCCGTCACGCCCGCCGAGGTCCACACGGTGCCGTCCTTGATGTAGATCGGATCGGCGTCCACCTCGACCAGCGGGTACCTGGCGCGCAGAGCGTCGGCGGCCAGCCAGTGGGTGGTCGCCCGCCTGCCGTCCAGCAGGCCCGCCTCGGCCAGGAGCAGCGCGCCGCCGCACACCGAGGTGACCCTGCGCGCCATCCCGGCCAGGCGCGTGATGCCGTCGATCAGCTCCCGGTCCGGCAGGAGGTCCAAGGTGGTCAGCCCGCCGGCGACCACCAGCGTGTCGACCGGCCCGCCGACGTCCGCCAGCGGGGTCCGCACGACCGTCGCGACCCCGTTGAGGGCGGCCACGTCGCCGGCGCGGACGGCGGTCACCTCCACCTGGTAACCGCCTTCGCCGGCCAGCATGCCCGCCAGAGCGAACACGTCGGCGGGACCGGCCATGTCGAGCAGTTGGAACCCCTCGAAGACCACGATCACGACGCGCCGCTGCATGCTTTTCATGCTGGTCAGCGTCACACGATGGCGTCAATGACAGGAAGATTGCATATCCTGCCACGCCCGCCCGAGGTCGAGGCCCAGGTGCCCGTGCCCGCCCCTGCCGGCGGTCCTGAACATCCCGCCGCCACCTGGGCCGACGAAGGCGGCCGGGCGGAACTCGTGCCGCTGCCCGGCCACCGGGTCACGGCCCTTGAAGGTCGTGGCGAACAGCACCGTGTCCTGGGTGTCGGAGTGGCGGGCGATCCGGCCCCGGCCAGGACGCCCTCTCGCGCACCGCGTCCTGCGGGTCGGCGTGCTCGCTGATGACGTACGGCCGGTCGGCGTCCAGGGGGCGTGCCGTACGGAAGGGCAGGACCCACCCCTTCGAGGGCCCGCTTCTCGCAGGACACGGGTCGCCGTGCACGGTCGGGGCCCGTGCCGGGCGGCGAACGGCGGGTGCACGCACAGCCAGCCTGGGCGATATGTCCGAATTTATACCGATTAGCGGGGGTTTGGGAAAAATGGCCATTCACCCCCGTTATAACGGCCCAAATCGGGCTATATCGACTGATAGATCTTTAAGTAGAGCAATAGCAACGTTAATGTACAGCAAAATGGGGTGATGTCCCGTTTGTCTGGCATGCGGCCCGGCAATCAAGAGAATGCAGGGATGGTCGCTCGTGACCATAGAGAACATTTCAACCACCCTGAATTCGTCATTCACGGGCAGTCAATCCTTTCAGGAGGAAACCCAATGACCAGCTTCAAGCGAGTCATCGCAGGCCTCGCACTCACCACCGCCGTGAGCGGCGGCTTCGTCGCCGTCGGCGCCACCACCACCGCGGCATCCGCCGCCACCACTGCTTCGGCCGTCACGACGGGCTGGGGCGGCTGGGGCTGCGGTGGCTTCCGTCGCTGCGGCTTCAGGGGCTGGGGCGGCTGGGGCGGCGGCTGGGGCCGTCGCTGCCACAACCGGGGCGGCCACGGCCGTCTCAGGATCAACATCAACAACCACGTCAACACCAACAACACGAACACCAACAACAACAACAACGAGGCCGAGGTCGAGCGCGACAGGCACTGGGACGGTGCGAACACCTGAGTCCTGACCTGATGGCGCGGGCCGGCTTCGCCGGCCCGCGCTCACGCGAGCCGAACGCGAACCGCAAGGGGTTTATCACCGCTCAATAAATTGAACCGTCAGAACGACAGAGTTTTTTCGCGGATCGATTATTCAACGCTTTCCGATGACGGCGGGTCGATCCGATTCCCGTGAAGTGCGGCGCGGGTTCGTCGCGGTACGACCGATGAATTGTCCCAGTGATTCGTCGGGCCGCGACGAACCCGCGTGCTTTGTATTGAACCCGGCACCGACGCGCCCACATTCGAAAGCACAGCCCCTGCGGGCACCGATTGACGAGCCCCCAGGGCGGGAGGCGACCAGATCTACTTCCGCAAAGGCCGCCTCGTGACCGCCTGGGCGCGGGTCCGCGACCGCATCACCGCCCGCGACACCCGCGGTCTGGCCGACCTCGTGATCATCCTGCCCGACGCCGGGCGCGCCGAGGTCGCCCGGCACCTGCCGGACCTGCGCACGGACCTGCGTGAGGCCGCCGCCCGCCGGGCGAGGGAGCGCCGGTCGCTCGGCCTGGGCGGCGCCGGGAGAGTCTGGACTCCTCGTTGATCTCTAGTCTCGTACTTCAGCGATCTTCAGTTCGGCTGGAGAGGCTCTGCGGGGCCCGGTGGAACTCGACGCCGACGAAGTGACCTTCGGTGAAGCCGAGGCGCACGCCATCGCAGTGGGCGAACGGCGTCCCCCATGTGTCGTGCGAGGCATCCGGCAAACACGCCACCAACGCCAGCTCGATCGCCCCTCCGTGCCCGATCAGCAGAGCCGACCCGCCCTCGGGGACACCAGCCACCGTGTCCGCCCAGATCGCGCGATGGGTCTGGGCCACCGCCGCCGCGGCATGACCCTTCCGGATGACGTCCGCGAGTCGCCTGTACGGCTGCGCCCAGTTCCACTGGGCATGCCGGGGGATCTCTCCGGATACGTAGCCCGACGGCATCTCCATGGTGTCGTCGACGGCGAAACCCATCGCGACGGCGGTCTCGACCGCCCGAGGGACCGAACTGGTGACGACGCGCTCGTACGGGCCGGCTCCGGAACCGATGAAACGGGCCAGGGCGATGCCTTCAGCCGACAGATGGGACCCCCGGCCACGCATCGCGCCCTTCTTGGTCAGGCTGTGCCGGCGCACGTCCAGCCAACGCATGGGGCGTCCTCCTTCACAAGGGCGGTGTGGTGGGCAGGCAGAACACCCGCGACCACCGCGATCATCCAGCAAACGACAATCATGCGGTGGCCGCCAACCACCGCATCACCACCGCATCACCACCGCGGCCGTAACCCGGCACGCCAGCGGGATCGCCGCGCGGCTGGAGTGCTAGCCCATCTCCTCCAGCTTGCGGCCCCGCGTCTCCTTGATCCACCTGGTGACGAAGACGAACGACAGCGCCGCGAAGCACGCGTACATGACGTAGGTGAGCGGCAGGTTCCACTCCGCCAGGCTGGGGAACGTCACGGTGATCGCCCAGTTGGCCAGCCACTGGGCGGCCGCGGCGACCGACAGGGCGACGGCGCGGATGCGGTTGGGGAACATCTCGCCCAGCAGGACCCACACCACCACACCCCATGACAGGGCGAAGAACAGCACGAACGTGTGGGCCGCGATCAGCGCGACGGCGCCCTGTGGGTCGGGCATCGTGACCGTCTGGCCGACGTACTTGGCGGCGCTGAACGCCCACGCGGCGGTGCCCAGCGAGATCGCCATGCCGGCCGAGCCGATCAGCAGCAACGGCTTGCGGCCGAGCTTGTCGACCAGGGCGATGGCGATGAACGTGCCGATGATGTTGATCACCGAGCTGGAGAAGCTGATCAGCAGCGAGTTGCTCTGGGTGACGCCGACCGACTGCCACAGCACGGAGGAGTAGTAGAAGATCACGTTGATGCCGACGAACTGCTGGAAGACCGACAGCACGATGCCGATCCACACGATCGGCAGCAGCCCCAGCGCGGGGCCGCGCAGGTCGCGCAGGTGCGTGCGTTCCTCCGTCCGCAGCACGCTGCGGATCTCCTCCAGCCGGGTGTCCAGGTCGGCGCTCTCTCCCTCGACCTCGGCCAGCACCCGCTTGGCCGCCTCGGTACGGCCGACGGCGACCAGGAAGCGCGGCGATTCGGGGATCACCGAGGCGAACAGCAGGTACAGCAGGGCCGGCACGACGCACGCGCCGAGCATCCACTGCCAGGCCTGCAGACCCCACAGCTCGTTGTTGACGTTGCCGCCGGCCAGGCGCGCGATCATGTAGTTGACCAGCTGGGAGACCGCGATGCCGAGCACGATGGCCAGCTGCTGGAAGGAGCCCAGCCGGCCGCGGTAGGCGGGCGGGGCCACCTCGGCGATGTAGGCGGGGCCGATCACGGAGGCCATGCCGATGGCCACGCCGGCGAGCACCCGCCAGAAGGCCAGGTCCCAGAGGGCGAAGGGCAGCATCTGGCCGATCGAGCTGACCGCGAACAGTCCCGCGGCCAGCTGCATGGTCCTGACGCGCCCCCACCGGTCGGCCACCCCGCCGGCCAGCCACGCGCCCGCCGCCGACCCCAGCAGGGCGATGGCCACGACGAAGCCCGTCTCGACCGCGCCCACCTGGAAGTGGTGCCGGATTCCGGTGACCGCGCCGTTGATCACCGAGCTGTCGTAGCCGAACAGGAAGCCGCCGATGGCGGCGGCCGCCGTGATGAAGACGACATGACCGATGTTTTCCTGTCGTACATGCTCAGAGCGCACCATGTCGCGCCCACTACCCACGGTCGCGCCCACTACCCACGACAGGCCTGGCTACGGCTCCGCCCTGGGTCGAGATCCGGCGATCACAACCGCGGGTCGACCGGCTCCGACTCCATCGCCAGCACGGCGAAGACAGGCTCGTGCACCCGCCACAGTGAGTCGCCGTCGGCCAGCCGGGCCAGCGCCTCCAATCCGAGGGCGTGCTCGCGCAGCGCCATGGAGCGCTTCTTGCCGAGGAAGCGGCGGCGCAGCGTGTCGAGCGACTCGGTGTAGTCGGGCCCGTAGATGATCCGCAGGTACTCGCGCCCGCGCACCTTCACACCCGGCTGGACGCGGCCCTCGGGGTGGACGGCGGGCTTGACGACCATGCCCTCGCCCCCCTCGGCCGTCAGCGCCAGCCACCACTCCACCGCCCGCTCCCGCGACTCGGCGGAGGTCAGGTCGACGAACAGGTGCCGGGTGGGCGTGATGATCGGGTCGTCGAGGAGGGCGAGCCGCTCCAGGTGCCAGGCGTGCGGCTCGAGCGCGGTGTTGCGCCCCTCGGCCGCCAGGATCTGGAACGGCGCCAGCCGTATCCCCTCGAGTCCGTCGACCGGCCAGCAGTAGCGCGCATAGGCGTCGCGAAAACGGGCAGCGTTGTCCTCGCGACGCCGGGTGCGGGCCAACAACTCGCCCACATCCAGCCCGCGCTCGGCCGCCGCGTTCAGGGCGCCGACCGCTGCCGGCAGCGCGGCCCGCGCGGCCGCGCCCACGGAGGCGTACTGCGTGCGGATCAGCTCCCCGGCCTTGGCCGACCACGGCAGCAGCTCGCAGTCGAGCACCACCCAGTCGGAGCCGAGCGCGCTCCACAGCGGCTCGCACGCCCGACGCAGCCTGTCGACCAGCGGCGCCAGGTCGTCGAAGAACGGCCGGCCGGTGCGGGTGTAGACCACGCCGGTGGTGCCGTCGCTCACGCCGAACCGCTCGGCCGCGACCTCGGCGGTCCTGGCCAGGACCGCGACCGCCCGCGAGCCCATGTGCTTCTCCTCGCACACGACCTCGCGCACCCCGTGGGCGGCGAACTCCTCGAACGCCTCGTGCGGGTGCTCCAGGTAGCCGTCCAGGCGGGAGGTCTCCGGCGGGGCCATCGTCGGCGGCAGGTAGACCAGCCAGCGCGGGTCGACGGCGAAGCGGCTCATCACCTCCAGGGCGGCCGCCGCGTTCTCCTCCATGATCTTGACCTTGGCGCCGAAGCGCGTCTCGACGTACCGGGTGCCCCGCACGTCGTCGATGTCGAGGGTGACGGCGTCGCGGTGGCCGGGGGCGCCGAGCGGCTTGACCGGCTCGTACCAGACGGTCTCCGCCGGCACCGAGACGATCTCGCGCGAGGGGTAGCGCAGCGCGGTCAGCCGGCCGCCGAACACGCAGCCGGTGTCGAGGCAGATCGTGTTGTTGATCCACTCGGGCCTGGTCGTGGGGGTGTGGCCGTAGACGACCATGGCGCGGCCCCGGTACTGCTGCGCCCACGGGTAGCGCACGGGCAGGCCGTACTCGTCGGTCTCGCCGGTGGTGTCGCCGTACAGCGCGAAGGAGCGGACCCTGCCGGAGGCGCGGCCGTGGTAGGCCTCCTTCAACCCGGCGTGCGCGACCACCAGGCGGCCCTCGTCGAGCTGGTAGTGGCTGATGAGCCCGTCAAGGAACGCGCTCGCCTCGCGGGTGAACTCCTCGCTCTCGGCGGCGAACTGCTCGAGCGAGCGCTCCAGGCCGTGGGCCACCCGCACCTTGCGGCCCTTGAGCGCCTTGACCAGCTTGTCCTCGTG
Source organism: Nonomuraea sp. NPDC004354 (assembly GCF_053602555.1). Taxonomy (NCBI): domain Bacteria; kingdom Bacillati; phylum Actinomycetota; class Actinomycetes; order Streptosporangiales; family Streptosporangiaceae; genus Nonomuraea; species Nonomuraea sp. NPDC004354. Next base: position 458,538 of record NZ_JBSGDV010000003.1, read on the forward strand.
GTTGCCCCGCACGCAGAGGGCGGTGCCGGCCGCGACCATGCCCATGACCAGGCGGACCACGCCGGGCGAGTCGGGGCCGCGGTCGACGAGGTCGCCGACGAACACCGCGGTGCGGCCCTCAGGATGCGTGGCGCCCACCGCCTTGCCGTCGACGCGGGTCAGCTCCCAGCCCAGCTCGGTGAGCAGCGACTCCAGCTCGGCCCGGCAGCCGTGGACGTCGCCGATGAGGTCGAAGGGCCCCGTGAGGTCCTTCCTGTCGCTCCAGGCCCTGTCGTAGGCGATCGTGGCGTTGTCGATCTCGTCCACGCCGCGCAGCACGTGGACCTTGCGGAAGCCGTCCCGGTGGATCGCGCCGAGCGAGCGGCGCAGGTCCTTGCGCTGCCTCAGCACCACACCGGCGCCGAAGTCGCGGTCGGGACGGGACGCGTTGCGCTCGATCGCCACCTCCTCCGGCACGTCGAGCACGATCGCGTCGCACAGCACGTCGTGCTTCCTGGCCAGCGCGATGAGGTTCTGGCGGGCGCCGTACTGCACGCTGGTGGCGTCGACCACGGTCAGCAGGCCGCGCGAGAGCCGGGTCGCGACGATGTGGTCGAGCAGCTCGAAGGCGGCGTGGGTGGCGCTCTGGTCGTTCTCGTCGTCGGAGACCAGGCCGCGGCAGAAGTCGGAGGAGATGACCTGGGTGGGCTTGAAGTGGCGGGCGGCGAACGTCGACTTCCCGCTGCCCGAGACGCCGACGAGCACCACGAGGGACAGCTCGGGGATGCGGATCTCAGTGCTCACGGGTGAAGACTCCCATCTGGGTCGGCGCGCCCCTGACGGGGTCCTCGTCGCCGACGGGCTTGAAGCCGACGGTGTAGCGGTGTTCCCTTGCCACGCGGGTGGCCCAGTCCTGGAACTCGGCGCGGGTCCACTCGAAGCGGTGGTCGGGGTGGCGCAGCCCGGTCAGGAACTCGTAGTTGACGTTGTACTCGGAATTGGGCGTGGTGACGATCACGTGCCGGGGCGCGGCCTGGCCGAACACCACCCGCTCCAGCGCCGCCAGCCGGGGCGGGTCGACGTGCTCGATCACCTCCATCAGCACGGCGGCGTCGTATCCGGCGAAGCGCGGGTCGGTGTAGGTGAGCGCGCCCTGGAACAGGGTGAGCCTGGCCCGCTTGGCGTCGGGCATCCGGTCGAGCTTGAGCTTGCGCGCGGCGATGGCCAGCGCGAGCGTCGAGACGTCCACGCCGGTGACCCTGGCGAACCTCGGCAGCGCCAGCAGCGCGCCGACCAGCTGGCCGGAGCCGCAGCCCAGGTCGATGACGGAGGCGGCGCCCAGTTCCTCCAGCGTCCTGACGACCTCCTCGCGCCGCCGCGTGTTCAGCGGGACGGCCTTGTCCTCCAGCGGTCCGCCCTTGTCCTCCTCGATGCGCGGCTCGAGCGCCTCCTCGGTCTCGTCGCCCAGCTCGGCGAGCCTGGCGAAGGCCGTACGCTCCAGGGCTCTGCGCCGTCCGAGGTAGCGGCGGGTGATCAGGGTCCGCTCGGGATGCGGCGCCAGCCAGCCCTCGCCCGCGCGGATCAGCTTGTCGACCTCGTCGGGCGCGATCCAGTAGTGCTTGCCGTCGTCGAGCACCGGCAGCAGCACGTAGAGGTGGTTGAGCGCGTCGGCCAGCCGTAGCCGCCCGCGCAGCCGCAGCCGCACGTACCGGGACTCGCCCCACGCGGGAAAGGCCTCGTCCAGCGGGACGGCCTGCGCCTCGGTCACCCAGCCGAGCGGCTCGAACAGCCTGCGCGCCAGGTCGGGGCCGCCCCTGCAGGGCAGCGCCGGCAGTGTGATCTCCAGCGGCAGCGGCGCCGCCGCCAGCTCGGGCCTGGCGTTGCAGCGCCCGCTCCGCGCGGTGCGGAAGACGTCGCCGATCGCCACCGCCATGAGGGAGGAGGCCGCGTACGGCCGGTCGTTGACGTACTGCGACAGGCTGAAGTCGGGCGACGTGCGGCCCTTGGAGCGGACCAGCGCGACGGGGTCGACGTCGAGCAGCAGCGCCGCGGTGCACCGCTCCTCGCCCGCCTCCGGGTAGAACACCGTGGCCGTCCCGAAGGACTGGGCGAACTCCTGCACCCTGTCGGGATGCTTGTGCAGGAGAAAGCCCAGGTCGGTGGCCGGTGCGGCGGTGGTCGAGATCGTCAGCAGCACGGCTCAAGTGTGCCGTAGCCCGGTTTGTCATGCCATCGCATATCCCGGTGGGACCCGTCCCGGGATGTCGCCGGGACGGGCCGCGTCACACGTGGGGCAGTACCTCAGCCGCGATCAGCTCCAGGTGCTCCAGGTCGGACAGGTCCAGGACCTGCAGGTAGATCCGCTCGGCGCCGGCCTCGGCGAAACGGCCGATCTTGTCGAGCACCTCGGCGGGAGTGCCCGCCAGGCCCTCCTGGCGCAGCCGGGCCGGGGTGTTGCCGATGGCCGCCGCCCGCCGCTCCACCTCGGCCTCGTCGGCGCCGACGCAGACGGTCTGCGCGGCCGAGTAGGTCATCGGACGTTCGGCCAGCAGCCGGACCCGCTCGAATGCCGCCCTCGTCTCCTCCACGGAGTGGAAGGGCACGTTGTACTCGTCGGCGAACCTGGCCGCCATGCGCGGGGTCCGCTTGGCCCCGATCCCGCCGATGATGATCGGCGGGCCGGGACGCTGGGCGGGCTTGGGCAGCGCGGGCGAGTCGGCCACGCGGTAGTAGGCGCCCTCGAAGGAGTAGCCCTCCTCGGCCGTCCACAGCCCCGTGATGATCTCCAACTGCTCCTCCCACCTGGCGAACCGCTCGCCGAGCGGCGGGAAGGGGATGCCGTAGGCGGTGTGCTCGCCGTCGAACCAGCCGGTGCCGAAGCCCAGTTCCACCCTGCCGCCGCTCATCTGGTCGACCTGGGCGACGCTGATGGCCAGCGGGCCCGGCAGGCGGAAGGTCGCGGGCGTCACCAGCGTGCCCAGCCTGATCGCCGAAGTCTCCCTCGCCAGCCCCGCCAGGGTGATCCACGCGTCGGTCGAGCCGGGGCCGGGGTCGCCGGGCCCGATGCGCTGGTAGTGGTCGGAGCGGAAGAACGCGTCGAACCCGAGCCGCTCGGTGGCCTTCGCCACGGCCAGCAGATCGTCATAGGTGGCACCCTGCTGGGGTTCGGTGAAGATCCTTAGCTTCATGCGGCCATTATCAGGTCACCCCGGCGCCGCCCCTGCTAGCGTTCACCATCGGTCATCGGCATGACACGGTAGGTGAGCATGGCGCGTCACAGAGAGCCGGGCACCCCGCCGCGCGCCCTCGTGGTGCTGGCCGGGCTCGTCCTGGTGGGGGTGACCGGCGTGGCGGTCTGGTTCCTGCCCGCCCAGGCCACGCCCGAGTGGCCCTCACCCCTCACCGCCGCGAGCCCGCCGGCCGCGGCCTTCCCCTCGACCACGGCGACGCCCTCGGCGAGCGCCGCCGCGAGTCCTTCCGGCTATGTCGCCTTCGTCGACACCGCCGAGAACCCGCGCTTCGACCCGGCCGAGGCCGCCCGCCGTACCGGGGTGCGGTGGTTCCTGCTGGGCCGGGTGACGGCGGGACCGAGCGGCTGCGCGCCCCGGTGGGGCGGCACGCTCGAGCCCGGCCTCGATCTCGTCGCCAACCGGATCCCGTCGCTGCGCGCGGCCGGCGGCCAGGCCGGTCTCGCCTTCGGCGGGCCCGCGGGCACGGAGCTGGCCGGCGCCTGCGTCGCCCAGGACGCGCTCACCTCCGCCTACCGCAGGATGATCGGCGCCTTCGGCGCCTCGTTCGTGGAGTTCGACGTCCGCGACGGCGGCGACCTGCCGGCCGTACGGCGCAGGGCCCGCGCGCTGGCCGACCTGCAACGCGACCAGGACCTCGCGGTCATCTACAGCCTGCCGCTGGGCCCGGCCGGCCTCGCGCCGTCCGACGTGGAGATGCTCCGCCAGACCAGGGCCGCGGGGGCGGAGCTGGGCACGGTCAACCTGCTGGCCCCGATCGAGCCGCTCACCGCTCCGGAGGGCCGCATGCGGCGCCTGGCCGCCGCCGTGCGGGCCGCGCACGGCCAGGTGCGCGAGGCGCTCAGGATCGACGAGGCGACGGCGTGGGGGCGGATCGCGCTCACCGCCGTGCTGGCCGGCTCCGGCGACCTCGGCCTGCTCGACGCCCGCAAGCTGTCGTTGTACGCCACCCGCCACCACCTGGCCTGGCTGTCGGCCCGTGGCGCCCCGCCGTCCGCGGCCGTCGTCAGGGCGCTGCGCGGCCCGCGCGGCTGAGCCAGGCGGGCATCCGTCGATGGAGCCCATGGCAAATACCCCGACGCCGTCATCTGTTCGACACCCGGCGGTAAAGGTATGGTTCCCATCCATTGATTTCCTTCCTCCGTTCCCCCTTGGAAGGAAAGATCCATGTCCCACGGCCACTCTCGCCGCCGGTTCCTCACGGTCGGCGCCGGCGTCCTGGCGAGCTCGCTGCTGCCGCCTTCGGTACACCGCGCGATGGCGATGCCGGTGCCGGCAGGCGGCCTGTCCGCCATCAAGCACGTCGTGTTCCTGATGCAGGAGAACCGCTCGTTCGACCACTACTTCGGGACGCTGCGCGGGGTGCGCGGATACGGCGACCGCAACGCCGTCAGGCTGCCGGACGGCAAGCCGGTCTTCGAGCAGCCCTCGGCGTCCGGCCGGGTGCTTCCCTTCTCGGTCCGCGAGGCGGCCGGCCTGGTCGGCAAGGACCTGCAGTGGATCTCGGATCTGGCCCACGGCTGGAACGACGGCCAGGCCGCGGCGGCCAAGGGCTGGCACAACGGCTGGATCCCGGCCAAGTCACCGGCCACGATGGCCTACTACGAGCGCCAGGACATCCCGCTCCAGTACGAGCTGGCCGACACCTTCACCCTCTGCGACCACTACTTCTGCTCGGTGCTCTCCTCCACCAGCCCGAACCGCAACTACCACGTCAGCGGGCACACCGGCTTCGAGCCGGGCACAACCAAGCGGGCCATCGACAACTCCGCCTACAGCGAGAACACCCACGCCGGCTACACCTGGTCCAACGCCGGGGAGATCCTGGAGGCCGCCGGCCGGTCCTGGCAGGTCTACCACGAGTGGGACAACTACCAGGACAACAACCTGGAGTTCTTCGCCCGCTTCCGGCAGATCGCCCGCAAGGCGCTGCTCGGCGACCACAAGAGCATGGACTCCTTCTACGACGCGGTCCAGTCGGCCGCCCCGGCCAAGCGGGAGCAGCTGCTGGCCCGCCTGGAGGAGGGAGTGGCGCAGCTGACGCCGCAGGAGCGCTCGCTGTTCGACCGCGCGCTGCGCCGCGTGCCGTCCAAGACGCTGGCCCAGACCTTCCGCGCCGACGTCGAGGCGGGCAGGCTGCCGGAGGTGAGCTACATCGTGCCGTCGGCGGCCGACTCCGAGCACCCCTCGGCCTCGTCCCCCGCCCAGAGCGCGCGGATCACCTACGACATCCTCGACGCGATCGCCTCCACCCCCGAGGTGTGGCAGTCGACCGCGCTGTTCATCACCTACGACGAGAACGACGGCTTCTTCGACCACATGCCGCCGCCGCTGCCGCCCGCCGAGCTGACCGACGAGTTCTACAACGGCAACCCGATCGGGCTGGGCATCCGGGTCCCCATGACGGTCGTCTCGCCGTGGACCGTCGGCGGCTACACCTGCTCGCAGATCTTCGACCACTCCTCGACCGTGCGGTTCCTGGAGACGTGGCTGGGCGTGCGCTTCCCCGACGTCTCCCCCTGGCGGCGCACCGTCTCCGGCGACCTGACCTCGGCCTTCGACTTCGCCTCCGCCGGTCCCCGGCCGACCCCGACCGCGCCCGCCCAGGTCCCGGCCTTCACCGGCCGCTGGCGCCCGGCTCCCCCGGCCGAGCAGCGCATGCCGGTGCAGGAGCCCGGGGTCCGTCCCGCGCGGCCGCTGCCGTACCAGATCAACGCCTGGGCCCGGCTGCTGGGCGGCGACCTGGAGCTGACCCTGGCCAACGCCGGCAGCGACAGCGCGCACCTGACGCTCTACCCCTACGCCGGCGAGTTCGAGCGCCCGCTCCACCTCGACGTGCTCGGCGTCGCCACCCGGACCGTCGCGGTCAAGGACCGCTACGACCTGGTCCTGACCGGGCCGAACGGCTTCCGCCGGGAGTTCGCCGGCGAGCTCGGCGGCCGGGCCGCGCGCGTGCAGGTGCAGCAGGTGATCGATGTCGATCCGCGCAAGGTCCGCATCGAGATCACCAACCTCGGCGACCACCGCGTGACCCTCACGGTGCGGGCCAACGCCTACGGCACCAAGGAGCAGGCGGTGCCGTTGCGACCGGGTCAGTACCGCCAGGTCGTCTGGCCCGTCGAGGAGTCCCACGGCTGGTACGACGTGCAGATCAGCTGCGCGGAGGACCCCTCCTACGCTCGCCGCCTGATGGGCCACGTCGAGAACGGCCGCGCCAGCGTCACCGGCTGACGCCCTGAACGCGGGCGGACGCCCGGCCGGGGCATCCCGGCCGGGCGTCCGCTGCCGTGCCGCCGGTCAGGTCAGCACAGGTTCGCGCCGTCGAACGAGCGGACGCCGCGGGGCACCTGCGTGCTGATGGTCTGCCCCGGGCGCACGCTGCGGCACGGGCCGTCCGTGCCCCGAGCCCAGACGATCTTCAGGTTCAGCGTGGAGCGGCAGTCGTTGCGCGCGTAGCCGGTCTTGGTGATGCGCCCGACGTGCTCCCAGACGGTGACGCAGGACGGCGCGTTGCCGGACGGGACGGCCGCGGCCGCCGGACCGGGAAGGCACAGCAGGCCGGCGGTGAGCAGGGTGGACGCGGCGAGGGCGATGAGGCGCATGGTCGCGGATCCTTTCGTGGAGAACCTGACCATCCGTTATTACACGACCACCCTCCGTCAGGTCAGCCTCTTTACCGAGGGAACGCGCGCCTCGCGTGCCACCCGTACCACGGGGGAGCCACCTTCCACGTTTCCCGCCCGACCAGCGCCTCATGGAAGGTGGCAGCCTGCGCTGAGAGGCGGCGGGCATGCCTGGAGCGCTGAGATACGAATGCCTTGCCCTGACCGGTGGGGCGTTCGTCGCCTTCAGGGCTTCCCTGCTGAAGGGAACGCCCGCCCTGATCGGCGGAGCGCAGGTGTTAGGCGCTGACGAGCGCCTCATGGAAGGTGGCAGCCTGGCTATCGTTCGGCCACCGCTCCAGCAGTTCGGCGTCCAGGGTGCGCAGCTCCCGCTGGATGCGCGCCGATCCGGTCTGGCGGGCGACGCCGAGCGCCTCGTGCCCGAGGTGCGCGGCCCGGCCCGGATCCTGCTCCGACTGGGCGACCGCGACGGCCAGCTTCGCAGTCAGGTGACCGCGGTCGCGGGCGAGGGTCGCGGGCAGCCTGCCGATCTGGTCTTCGAGGATGGTGACGGCGGTGTCGGCGCGGCCGGCGGCCCGGTAGCAGACCGCGGACTGCTCCTGCAGCGTGTCCCAGTCGTAGTGGTGCAGGTAGACGGGCACGTGCGGGTGGGTGACCTGTGGATGGTCGCGCAGAGTCTCGCCGGCCTCGTCCAGCAGGGCGAAGCAGTCGTCGTGCTCGCCGAGCATCACCAGGCCGCGGGCCTGCTGCTGGGCGGCCAGTGCGTTCAACTTGGGTTCCAGTTCAGCCGGGCGGCGGCGGGCGGCAGCCGCCAGGTGGACGACGGCGGCGTAGTCGTCGGTCAGGACGGAGATGTTGGACTGGCGGACCAGCATGTAGGCGCTCATCTGGGTGTCGCCAGCGCACTGCGCCCACTCGGCCGCCCGCCGGGTCCAGTCCATGGCGGTGTTGAGCTCTCCGAGATCCTGGTGCAGCCAGCCGGCCATCTCGGCGTACTGGGCCAGGACCTGCAGCAGCGGTTCGGCGTGCCGGGCGCCGGCACCGCGGCGCAGCTCGTCGAGCACGTCGATCTGGGCCAGCACGGGCCGAAGAAGTGAGCGGGGGCCGAGTATCTTGTCGGCGGTGTAGTGCTCGGCGAGGACGCGGCGGAAGTAGTCGATGACCTCGCCGTCGACGCGGGCGGGCTGCTCGATCGCGCGGGCGATGCGCTGGGTCTGGTCAGGGTCGCCGAGGCCTGGCACAACGGAGGCGAGCGCTCCGCTGGCGAGCAGTTGGGTGAACTGGCGTCGCGAGAGGGTCACCCGCACGCTCCTTCCGTCCGGTGTCTGCATGTCCAGCATGACCGGTTCGCCGTCGTGTATGCCAGCGGCGCTCGCGGCGAATGGGAGGCACTGCCATCCCCGGGCGGCGTCACTGAGGGCCAATAGCATCCCTCCCGCTTCCAGCGCGGCATCGAGGGCGCGCACCTGGTCAGCCGGCGGGAGGATCTCGCCCTTCTCCGCCCGGGAGATGCGCGTGTGGTCGTAGAGCGCCAGCTTGCCCAGCTCCCGCTGTGACAGGCCGGCTTGGTTGCGCAGGTGCCGCAACGCCGTACCCCACATGTGTGCCGTCATGCTGTGGTGCTCGTCCATCTGACCAGCTCCTCGCCGTGTTGCTGCGGTGTTGCGGCAACACCAGACCTCTGGGCGGCCCGGCTCCCGCCAGGTGACGATCCGTACGGGCGGATAGCCGGAGCGTAAACCGGCCGGTCAGTGATCGCACCCGGATCACGTCGACATCACCGTTCCGCCATGTCCCGACAGAAGTGGAGATCGTCATGTCTTCATGCAGGACCTGCGACGGTTCGGGGTTCATCACCACGACCGACGAGAACGGCAAGCCGATCAAGGTCCCGTGCCCCAACCACACCGGAAAGTGACCGGCTGAGCCTCGCCCGGCCCCGCCACACCGGAAGATCCACACCGAAGGGAGAACCAGAATGCAGACCACCGACCAGGCCTACCAGCCGCCCGCCGTCGTCGAGCTCGGTGACGTGCAGGCCGTCACGCTCGGCCAGTACGCCGAGGACAGCCAGGACAACAACCGCTACTTCTCCTAGGTAGCGAGCCCAAGGGGGCGGGCTGTCGTTGGGCAGCTCGCCCCCGCCCTTATCTGAGGGACGTAGGAGGAGACATGGGGCTGGCCGGGACGAGCGGCAGCCAGGACAAGCCCGGGTCGGGACGATCGCTGTGGGAGGCGCCTCACCCGGTATGGGTCGATGGGCCCGGCACGTGCCGTACGGCGCAGGCGGGCCGTACGTGGCTGGCGGTGGCGGGCGACTGCTACGCCAGCCAACGCCAGCTGGACGCCGCGCTCGTGGCGGTACGGGCGGGCCGGTGGCGTGAGCTGACCGGCTGGCCCGGCTCCTACTGGGTGGCCGCGACCGACGGGGTCAAGACGGTCGTCATCGGCGATGTGGCGGGCGTCCGGCCCGTCTACTACGCGCGGCGCGGCGACGATATCGTGTGGGCCGCCGAGGCGGGCCTGCTCGCCGCCCACACCGGCGCCGACATCGACCTCACCAGCGTGATCGCGTGGATGGCCGCGCCGACCGTGCCGGAACTGGCCGGCCACACCACCGTGTACCGAGGCGTGGCGCGGGTGCCGGCCGGCCGGCTGCTTGAACTTCCCACCGGGGCGGTCGTCGACTACGAGCCGGCCACTTGCGCCAGCCACGACCCCGCCGACGCCCGGTATGAGCTGCGGCACGCCTTGACCAGCAGCGTCGAAGCCCGTGCGGCCGCACATCCGCGGCTGTCCGCCGACCTGTCCGGGGGCGTCGACTCGACCTGCGTGGCGGCGGCTGCCGCGCACGCCAGCCCGCGCCGCCTGCCCGCGTTCACCCATCACCCGTACCTGGCCGACAACGACGACCTGATGTACGCACAGCGCGCCGTCGACGCGCTGCCCGGCGTCCTCCACCGGGTCGTGCCCGGCAGCGCACGCTGGTTCGACCACCTGGACCGGGTGCCGGCCACCGACCTGCCGTACGCGGACGCGGCCCGCTGGGCGGTGCACGCCGAATACCTACAGGTGATCGCCGCCGACGGCTCCGACGCGCATCTGACGGGCGGCGGCGGCGACACTCTGTTCGCCCCGCCGGCCTACGCGCTGGCCGACCTCGCCCGAGCCGGGCAGTGGCGGTGGTGGCTGGCCGAGACCACTGCCCGCGCCCGCCTCCGCCACCGGCCCGTCGCCGCTGCCGTGCGGGCGGGTCTGGCCGACGCGTCCTGCGGCTACCCGGGCGCGCTGCGCCGTCTCAGCCACTCGATCGTCTCCGCGGCTCAATGCTCCTACGCGATGTCCGGCCGTCGGGGCCACCATTCGGGCTGGCTGCTGTCACCTGGCATCGCTGCCTGGTTCACCCGTGATGCCGCCCTCGACGTCGGCCAGGCGCTGATGCAGGCCGCCGACGCCGCGCCGCGCCTGTCCGGCGCCGCGCAGGCCGCCTACCGGCTGCGCTGCGACGTCGTCGAATACGGCGGCTACCACGCCCAGTACGCTCAAGCGGTACGGCAGGCGGGCGTCCACCTGCACGCGCCCATGCTGGACAACCAGGTCGTGCGCGCCGCGCTGGCACGGCCCGCCTGGGAGCGGCTATCGCGCACCAGCCCGAAGCCGCTGCTGGCCGCCGCCCTCACCGGCATGGTGCCGGCCGAGATCCTCAGCCGGGCCACGAAAGGCAGCCTCGCCCAGAACGCCTACGCGGGGGTGGCCACCAACCACGACAACATCCGCGACGTGCTCGCCTCCTCCCGGCTCGTCGACGCCGGCCTGATCGACCACCGGCGAGCCGCCGCCGACGTGGCGCTGCTGGCCGCCGGCGTGCCCGGCCGGATGGCGGCGCTCGAACTGCTCCTGTCGGCAGAGCTGTGGCTCGCCCGCCACCAGCTGCAGCCGCCCGGCAGCGCCGTACTCCAGGGGGCCCGATGACACGCCTCCTCCACGTTTCCAGCCACGTTCACGCCACCATCACCGAGGAGGGCGGCATGCTGCTCGACGTGCGCCGTCGAGGTCGCTGGCACGTGCTCACCCCGGCCGCCGTGGCCTGCTGGCCCCACCTGGCCCGCGGCGACATCGACGCAGCAACCCAGGAGCTGATGCACCGCTGGGGCATCCCGGCCAAGCAGGCTTACGCCGACGTAGGCGGCCTCGTCCGCCAGCTGGACGCGGCCCGGCTCCTGGTCCGGCCTCGCCGCCACGGGTGGAGGTGGTGGTGGCGGTGACGACCGTCCGCATGATCCAGCCGGTCGGCGACCGGCAGACCGCCCGCACCTTCCGCGCAGCGGCCCATCTCGCGCTGGCGGCCGCCTGCCTGGTCGCTGCCATCATGCTGCTACGCCTTCTGCCGCTGCGCGCCGTGCTGGCCTGCGCCCGCGCGGCGGCCAGGCTGATGCGCCGCCACCCGGCCGCCGGAGCGGCCGCCCAGCTGGCCGCCGGCCGTGACTGGGCCACGGCCCGGTGGCCGGGGCGTGCCGCCTGCCTGGAAAACAGCCTCGCCAGCTACCTGGCCGCCGCTGTGCTCGGCTACCACGCCAGCTGGCGGATCGGCTGCCGGTTCGCGCCGGCCGCCTGCCACGCATGGACCCAGACCTGCTTGGGTCTGCTTGGCGAACCCATCCAGCCTGACAGGCCACTGCACACTACCGTGGCCGTCGGACACCTGTTGAACTGCGAAAACCTGGGAGACCGATGAACGCTGACGTTCTATCCGCCGCCGTCGCCACGGTTCCGCGCGACTTCTACACCGACCACCCCGTGCACGGCCGGCCGCCGCAGACCACCGCACAGGCCGCGATCGAGCGTGACATCCTCCGCATCGGCACCGACCTCGCAGGCAAACGGATCCTCGAGGTGGGCACCGGCACCGGCTACACCGGCGCGCTGCTGGCCGCCCTCGTCGGCCCGGCCGGGCATGTCGTGTCGATCGACATCGACTCGGCCCTCGTCGAACGCGCCCGCCTCCTGCACGCCGAGCGCGGCTGCCCCGTTCAGGTGCTGTGCGGCGACGGACACGCGGCAGCGCCCGACCTGGCGCCCTTCGACGTGATCATCGGCTGGTGCACGCCGACGCACCTTCCCGGCGCGTGGCTCAAGCAGGTACGCCCAGGCGGGATCATCTCAACCCCGATCTACATCGCGCCGGTCGCCCGCGTGGTCGGGCACCTGCGCGCCACCGTCGACGACCGCCACCAGGTGACCGATGCGGCGCTCAGCAGCGCCGTGTATGTCGACATGGGCAGCGAGGTGAACACCACCCTCGGCACGCCCTTGTTCTACGTGGACGCCACCGACGGCGCCTCCTATGTGTCGGTCGCCTGGCGCGGCAGCGATGACCCCGCAGCCGCGCTCGCCCTGCTCAACAGCCCCGCCCACGTCGAGGCGTTCGACGTGGGCCTGGACGGGGCGGAAGCTGCCAAGGCGTGGGTCGACGCCCGCGCGTACTGCGCGGCCCGTGACCACGGGGCTGGCGCCTCCAACCTCACCACCTGGGGCACGGGCGCGCCGGACTGGATGAGCGGTTTCGGGTTCAGCAGCGGCCGTAACGCCGCGGTCCTGACCGACTCCTGGCAGATGCGCGCCAACGGGCCCGACTCGCCTGCGCTGGCGAAACTTCGGGACTACCTGGCAGTCTGGCAGGAAGTTGGCCGGCCCGGGGTGGACCGCCTCGATGTGACGCTCGTGCCCGGCGACCACGGCTGGGAGGCACGCGCGGCGCTTCCCACTACGGATGCATAGAGGACGTCTGCTGCAGGAGAAGGGGGCTGCCTATGGGCGGCCTCCTTCTTCGTCATCGGATTGACTCACCGAGGGCTTGGACAGCGGTCATGGCTCGGTGCGGCGCTTGCTGTTCGAGGTCTGGCGGCCGAACAGACGGCGTAGGCGTTCAGCTGAGCGCCAGGCCGAGCTCGGCGAGCTGCGGTTGCGGTTTGGCGCGCCGCTGGAGGGCGTAGGCGGTCACGCCCTGGTGCTCGACGGTGCGGACGACGGTCCAGCCCTGCACGTCGCGGTAGTAGGCCACAAGGCCGGGGTATGGGCCGGTGCCGCGTCTCACCCACGTGCGGCCCTGGGCGGCGGCCTGGTGCAGCGCCCACCACGCGATCAGGCTGCCGGGCCGCCGACCGTTCAGGCTCGGGTCGGTGATCGTGGTGGCCAGGAACAGCGACGGCTCTGACCGCTCGGACGGGTCTGGCCACAGCAGTGGCGAACTCTCCTCGTAGAGGCTGGTCACCCCGACTACCTGGCCGTCGTCGCCGGTCATGGCCCACACCGGGAACGCGGGGTCGCCAGCCTGGGCCGCGAGCTCGGCCGCCTTCGCGTGCCAGCCCTCCCAGCCGGGCAGATCCCGCTCGCGCATCCATGCGGCGCGGGCCCGGATCAGCGTCTCGATCTCGGGCTGGTCCCCGACACGTGCAGGCCGCATCTGGAACATGGTCGTCACCGTAGCGCTTCCTCCTCCACAGGGCGGGCGAACCCCGTTACTCCGTAGCGGGTTGGCCATCCATTCGCTGTATGGCTGCATGACCCTTGTGGTCGCCTCGGCCCGTTCCCCGGGTGTCTGCTCACGATCGGCGCCGAGGAGGATCAGCAGCCGGTCCTCCGGCTGGAGGGCGGGCCATGGCTGGAGAGATGCCGCTTGTCGCCACGAGGTCCGCGGTGGGCGAGAGCCGAGCGGCAGGTGTCACGAAAGCCGCCATCAAGTCACGTTTTCCCTGATGAAAGGGGGTGTCCGTATACATGAGACGCACAAGCGAACCTCGCCTGAAAGGAACCTCATGGCCCGCCGGCTGCCCCTCCGAGAACGAACACCCGAACGGGTCCGGAGCACTACAGCAGTTCGCGCGGGGCGCGATCGCCTGGTCGCCGGCAGTTGGGCCCGCAGCCACGCTGGCCGTGATCGACAACGGCCGCAACACTCGCGGCCAAAATGTCACGCTCAAGTGGGACCACATGGGCACACACTGGGACTTCTACATCGTCAGGGTCGTGGTCACCTCGCGAGATGGCAACAAGATCCGCCAGCGCGACGTCGCTCGGACAACCCCATGGAGCGGCCAGTTCACCGTCAACACGCGGGATGTCATGGACATCGGCTTCACCTCCAGCCACTCCAGGCGGCGAAGCGAGATGACTTTCTGGCTCAAAGGCTGCGACAACGGCACCTTCGGCTCGGATTGCGGCCCGTGGAGCGACGCCGTCACCTACACATGGAGGTAGCCAGCACGGCGAACCGCTCCTTTAACGCTCGCAGCGGTCAGTGACGCGTCGACCCGCCCCCGGAAGACGATGAGCGCTCTCACCCCACGGAGTGAGGGCGCTCAGTCAGGCCGGGCCCGGCGTCGCCATTCGTCGAACACTGCCAGCGCTCGCTCGTGGCTCACCTCCACTACGCCCATCCACGGTTTGCCCGACTCGTATGCCACCGTGGAGGAATGCAGGACCCTGTACCTGAGGTTCGCATCGTTGACGGGTGTGTGGTCACTGCGCCCGGGGTGGGCCCGATTGCGCAGGTATGGCTTCCGCGCGACGGGCAGGTGATCGCGAAGATCCCGGCGAGGAAGGGGAACTGGCGGTGGCTACGCCAGGCCGTCCGTATCCGTTCCCCCCGCCTCGACGGCGACCGGTGGCACCTGCCGCGGAACTGCCTGGTCAAGCTGGTGACGGCAGCGGTCGACAGGTACGGCTACATCGCGGTGTGGCGGGACATGTCGAGGTTGTCGCGATGCACGACGGCATGCCTTGAGGCGACCGGGGTGGAATGCGACTGCTCGTGCCTTGGGGCTTACCACGGGGAGAACTCCGGCGGCTGGTTCGAGCGCGTCAGAGACGCGGTGGTGGCCGACCTCGGCGAGATCACCCGCAGCGTCGTCATCTACGGACCTAAACAAGATGACGCGGACGCCACGGTCTACGGCGGCGAGCTGGCGGGTCGCCGCTACCGCGCGGACCGCGCCGGCCGCCATGGCTGGCCGAGAGCGTCACGGTTCATGTGCACGGGCTGCATGAGTGCGCGGGCGCGCGTGTGGGACCACTGCCACACCCACGGATTCGTCCGCGCGCCGCTGTGCAACACCTGCAACACCCGCCACTGGGCTGGGTGGCAGCCTCAGCACGGCAGAGCCGCACCGAGCCGCAACCTCGACACCAGCTACTACCGCTGGTGCCCTCACTACGGAGAGGAGCAGTGCAGTGCATAGTCGAGTTACGCGGCCACCTTCCGCATGATGTATCTGCGCTCTCTCGGACAGCCCGCCCCAGACGCCGGACAGTTCGTCGCACTCGAGCGCATAGTTGAGGCACTCGGCGCGCACCGGGCAGCCGCGGCACACCCGCTTACCTGTTCGCGATGAGCCGCCCTTCCCGGGGAAGAACGTCTCCGGGTCGGTCTCCGCGCACAGGGCCCAGGACATCCAGTCGAGCCGCGGTCAGCTTCCTGATGACGACGGCGAGACGCAGTGACAGGGCGTCGAGGACTTCCAGCGCGGTGTGTGGAGTGAGGGCGAGAGGAAGTTACGCCCCGCGACCGTTGGCGGGTCGCGGGGCGTTCAAGATCGTGCGCATCTCATGCGCGAAAGTTTGGTAGCAACAGAGGTTGCCCCTGATCATAGCTACACATCATCTGTTGCATTTCCGCTGGTCAGCGTGACACGCGATCAGCTGACCAGCAGCGCGACGCACTCCACGTGATGTGTCATCGGGAAGGCGTCGAACGCGCGCAGGTCCGCGAGGCTGTAGCCCAGCTCCGCGAACCACGCCAGGTCGCGCGCCAGCGTCGCCGGATCGCACGAGACGTACACCACCCGCGTCGCCTCCAGCGCCGCGATGCGGTCGACCACCTGGCGGCCGAGCCCCGACCGTGGCGGGTCGACGACGACCAGGTCGGCGCGCTCGATCTCGTAGCGGTCCAGCGCGTCCTCCACCCGGCCGCGCTCCACCCGCGCCCACGGCAGGTCGCGCAGGTTGAGCCGGGCGTCGCGGACGGCGGCCGCCTCGCTCTCCACCCCGAACACCGCCCCGGACGGCCCGACGGCCTCGGCCAGCCCCGCCGCGAACAGGCCCACGCCGCAGTAGAGGTCGAGGGCCCACTCGCCGGGCTCGGGGGCGGCGTAGCTGAGCACGGCGTCGAGCAGGGTCTCGGCGGCGCCGGGGTGGACCTGCCAGAAGCCGCTGCCCGTCACCTGGAACTCGCGGTCGCCGACCCGCTCGTGCAGCATGCCGGAGCCGTGCCGCGGCTCGGTACGGCCCTTGCCCTGGTTGACCAGGATGGAGGCGGGTGCCTCGAGCACGGGCACGGCGACGGAGCGGCGCGGTTTGGGGGCGATGACGACGGCGTGGTCGCCGCTCGAGGAGGCGATGACCTCGACCGCCGACGCCCCCTCCCAGGTGCGGGACTCGACGCCGACGGCCTCGACCTCGGGATGGGCGATGAGGCAGGCGGCGACGGGCTCGATGTCGTGGGAGCGGTGCCTGCGGAAGCCGACCGTCCCGTCACGGGTGACGGCGAACTGGACACGGGTGCGCCAGCCGAGGCCGTCCTTGGCGCCCGGCACCTCCTCGACCACCACCTCGCGGGTGATGCCTGCGAGCCTGCGCAGTTGCTCGGCCACGACGTCGGCCTTGAGCGCGCGCTGCGCCTCCATGCTGGCGTGCTGCCAGTCGCAGCCGCCGCACCTGCCGGGCCCCGCGTAAGGGCAGGGCGGCGTCACGCGGTCGGGCGAGGGCTCCAGAATCTGGACGGCGTCGGCGCGCAGGAAGCGCGTGGTCTCCTCGGTCACCTCCGCGATGACGCGCTCGCCTGGCAGCGCGTGCCGTACGAAGACGACGCGCCCCTCGTGTCGCGCCACACACCAACCACCATGGGCCACCGGCCCTACTTCGAGTTCCACCTGCACAGGTTACTCAGGCCTTGGCCTTCTCGTCGTCGCCCTCGATCTCGTGCCACGGGCGGCGCACCGCGCCCGGCGCGTACGGCTCGCGGCGGGCCCGCAGCCGGTCGGAGGAGTGGAGCTGCCACGGCACGCTGGTCACCATCACCCCGGGCTTGAACAGCAGCCGCGCCTTGAGCCGCAGCGCGCTCTGGTTGTGCAGCAGGTGCTCCCACCAGCGGCCGACCACGTACTCGGGGATGAAGACGGTCACGACGTCGCGCGGCGAACGGCGGCGCAGTGTCTTGACGTAGTCGAGGATGGGCTGGGTGATCTCCCTGTACGGCGAGTCGAGCATCTTGAGCGGCACCGGGATGCCCCTGCGCTCCCACTCCTCCTGCAGGTTGGCGGCCTCTTCGCCCTCGACGCCCACGGTGACGGCCTCGATGGTTGAGGGCCTGGTGGCGCGGGCGTAGGCGAGCGCCCGCAGTGTGGGCTTGTGGAGCTTGGAGACGAGCACGATCGCGTGGTTGCGCGCGGGCAGTATGGTCTCGTCGAGGTCCTCGGTGACGGCCAGCTCGGCGGCGACCTTGTCGTAGTGGTGGCGGATGCCCTTCATCATCAGGAACAGCACCGGCATCGCGATGCAGACGATCCAGGCGCCCACCAGGAACTTGGTCAGCAGCACGACGACCAGCACCAGCGCGGTCATGACGCCGCCGAAGAAGTTGATGACCCTGGAGCGCTGCATCTGGAAGCGGACGCGCGGGTCGGTCTCGGTCTTCAGGTGGCGGGTCCAGTGGAGGACCATGCCGGTCTGGCTGAGGGTGAAGGAGACGAAGACGCCGACGATGTAGAGGTTCAGCAGGCGGCTGACGTCCGCCTGGAACCCCCACAGCAGCAGGCAGGCCCCCAGCGCCAGGATGACGATGCCGTTGGAGAAGGCCAGCCGGTCGCCGCGGGTGTGCAGCTGGCGGGGCAGGTAGCGGTCCTGGGCGAGGATCGAGCCGAGCACGGGGAAGCCGTTGAAGGCGGTGTTGGCGGCCAGGAACAGGATGAGCGCGGTGACGGCGGAGATGACGACGAACATCAGCGAGCCGCTGCCGAAGACCGCGTCGGCCACCTGGGAGATGATCGGCTGCTGGTAGTAGTCGGGCCCGACCGGGGTGCCGTCGGGACGTAGCAGGTCCTGCGCGACGTGCTGCGGCTCGGCCACGGTGACGCCCGAGACCAGCCCCAGGGCGATGATGCCGGAGAACATGGTGACGGCGATCAGGCCCATCATGAGCAGCGTGGTCGCCGCGTTCTTGCTCTTGGGTTTGCGGAAGGCGGGCACGCCGTTGCTGATGGCCTCGACACCGGTCAGCGCCGCGCAGCCGGAGGAGAAGGCGCGCAGGACGAGGAAGGCGGCGGCGAAGGAGGTCAGGTCCGTCATCTCGGGCACGACCTTGAAGCCCGCGGTGGGCGCCTGCAGGTCCTCGCCCAGGACCAGCAGCCGGAAGCCGCCCCATGTGACCATGCCGAGCACCGCGATCATGAAGGCGTAGGTGGGGACGGCGAAGGCGACGCCCGACTCGCGGATGCCGCGCAGGTTCACGATCGTGAGGAGGATGACGATGACGATGGCGACGGTCGGCTTGTGCTCGGCGACGAAGGGGACCGTGGCGCCCACGTAGTCGACACCGTTGGCCACCGACACCGCCACCGTGAGCACGTAGTCGACGAGGAGGGCGCTGGCGACGGTGAGCCCCGCGTTCTTGCCGAGGTTGACGGTGGCGACCTCGTAGTCGCCGCCGCCGCTGGGGTAGGCGTGGACGTTCTGCCGGTAGGAGGCGACCACGGTGAGCATGACGATGACGACCGCGGCGGCGACCCACGGGCTGTAGCGGTAGAACGAGACGCCGGCAAGGGAGAGGATGACGAGGATCTCCTGCGGCGCATATGCCACGGAGGAGAGCGCGTCGCTCGCGAAAACGGGCAACGCAACCCGTTTGGGCAGCAGCTGTTCATGAAGCTGCCCGCTACGGAGCGCGCGCCCTACCAGGAGACGCTTGACAAGATCTGTCACCTTCGCCACGTGAAGATGCTAGTCGCCCTTCCCCTCCCCACCGACATGGCGCTCCCCCCGCGCGCCATACTGAGGAGAAGGCAACCCGTGGGGAGCACATGCATATCGTGATCATGGGATGCGGGCGGGTCGGGTCGACCATCGCCCACATCCTGGAGGACAACGGCCATTCGGTCGCGATCATTGATCGTGACCCGCAGGCGTTCAGGCGACTGAGGGCCGGGTTCAGGGGCCGCCGGGTCACCGGCATCGGATTCGACCGCGACGTGCTTCAGGAGGCGGGCATCGAGTCGGCGGCCGCCTACGTGGCCGTCAGCAGCGGCGACAACTCCAACATCATCTCCGCCCGGGTGGCGCGGGAGACGTTCGGCGTCGACAACGTCGTGGCGCGCATCTACGACTCCCGGCGAGCCGAGGTCTACCAGCGGCTCGGCATCCCCACGGTGGCCACCGTCCGGTGGACCGCCGACCAGATCCTGCGGCGCATCCTGCCCGAGGGCGCCGAGCCGCTGTGGCGCGACCCCACGGGCACGGTCGTGCTGGCCGAGGTCGCCACCAACCCCGCGTGGATCGGCACCAAGGTCACCACGCTGGAGGACGTCGCCGGCATCAGGGTCGCCTTCGTCAACCGGATGGGCGAGGCGCTGGTCACCCGGCACGACACGGTGGTGCAGGAAGGCGACATCCTGCACGTGATCGCCGCCGAGAACGACATGGACCGGATCAACAAGGTGCTGGCCGCCGCACCGGAAGGGGAGCACTGATGCGCATCGCGATCGCCGGCGCCGGCGCGGTCGGCCGTTCCATCGCCGCCGAGCTCCTGGAGAACGGTCACGAGGTCCTGCTGATCGACAGCGACCCCAAGGCGATCAAGATCGACGCGGTGCCGCGCGCCGAATGGCTGCTCGCCGACGCGTGCGAGATCTCCTCCCTCGACGAGGCCGGGCTCAACAACTGCCATGTCGTGGTGGCCGCCAGCGGCGACGACAAGGTCAACCTGGTGGTCTCCCTGCTGGCCAAGACCGAGTACGGCGTGCCACGCGTGGTCGCCCGCATCAACCACCCCAACAACGAGTGGCTGTTCAACGAGTCGTGGGGCGTCGACGTCGCGGTCTCCACCCCGCGCCTGCTGTCGGCCCTGGTCGAGGAGGCGGTCAGCGTCGGCGACCTGGTCCGCCTGATGACCTTCCGCCAGGGGCAGGCCAACCTGGTCGAGCTGACCCTGCCCGAGGACGCGCCCGTCGTGGGCCAGCGCGCCGGCTCGGTGCCGTGGCCGGTCGACTCGGCGCTGGTGGCGATCCTGCGCGAGGGACGCGTGCTGGTGCCCTCCGCCGACGACCCGCTGGAGGCCGGTGACGAGCTGATGTTCGTCGCCAGCCAGGAGGTCGAGGAGGAGCTGGCCCAGCTCCTGTCCCCCCACTAGCTAGCCGGTACGGCGGGCCGCCCACCACCCCCACAGGGTGGCCGCCAGCCAGGCGGCGAGCGTGACCTCGTCCGTCACCGAGTGGATCGGCACCGCAGGACCGGCCGGCGACGCCAGGTCGGTCCAGAGCCGCGTCACCGCCAGGACCGCGAAGCAGACCACCGCGGCGGCCGCCACGACCGCCGCGGGTCTCGACCGCGACCAGGGGCGGGCCGCCGTCACGGCCGTCCATGCGCACATCAGCGCGTAGACCATGGCCATGGTCACCGCCGATCCGCCGCCGCTCTGGTAGCCGCCCAGGTATCCGGCGAACGCGACGAACGGCAGCGCCCTGGTCACGGTCGCCGCCGTGGCGCCGCCGGGCAGCAGCGATCCGGGCAGCACGGCGGCCAGCAGCGCGAAGGCGGCGAACAGCACCAGCAGCGCGGTGGCCGGCCCCACGAAGGACATCGCCGTCCAGGGCGGCCCGGCGCCCGGCCCGGCGAAGGACGCGGCCGTCCAGGACAGCGCGTAGGCGGCCGTCCCGGCGGTGGCCGCGATCATCGCCACAACCCTGAGCCCCGCCGCCACCCGCCGTCCCACCCGCCAGCCCGCCTGCCGTCCCACCCGCCGGCCCGCCCGTACGGGGGCGCCGTCCCGCGGCGCGCCGCCCACGCCCTGGTCACGCTCCTCCGGCACCTCGGCCGAACCAGCGCTCGCCTCACGCCCGGCCGCCCCCGCTCCTGACTCAGCGGAGAAATCGGACACGGCAGAGCCACCGGGCCCCGCGACGTGATCCGACCCGGCGGAGAAATCGGACACGGCAGAGCCACCGGGCCCCGCGACGTGATCCGACCCGGCGGAGAGGTCGGACGCGGCAGAGCCACCGGGCCCCGCGACGTGATCCAACCCTCCGGACCGATCCGGCCTGGCGGGGCGACCCGACCCAGCAGAGCGACCCGACCCAGCAGAGCGACCCGACCCGGCAGAGCGACCCGACCCGGCGGCTTCACCCGACCCCACCGACCTGCCTCGACCTGCCACCCCGGCGGGACCACTGGCCGCTTCGTCCGGCGAGGCACCAGCCGCCCCGGCACCCACAGGACCGGAAGCCTGACCGCCACCGGTAGCCCCACCAGGGCCGGCAGCCCCGGCAGCCTCGGAAGACCTGGCATCACCGGCGGACCCGAGAGACCCGTCAGACCCGGATCCGGCCGGGCCCGTAGACCCAACGAGACCGGCAGTCCCCGAAGACGTGGCGCCTTCGGCAGGTCCCGCAGGACCCGAAGGCCTCGCGGGTCCTGCAGGCCCAGAAGCATCGGCCGAGCCAGCGGGACCGGCAGGGTCCTCAGGACCAGAAGGACCAGCAGACCTGACCGGCCCGACGGGGTCGGCGGGATCGGCGGGTGTGGCAGGACCCGAGGGCCTGCTCGGGCTGTCGTCATCCGCTGACCCCACGGGCCCGGCGGAGCCGCTGTCCCCCGCCGAGCCCGTGGACCCGGCCGGGGCGGCGAAATGCGACGCGGCGGGACCCGACGCGCTGGGACCCGACGCGCTGGGACCCGACGCGCTCGGACCCGACGCGGTGGGACCCGACGCGCTCGGACCCGACGCGGTGGGACCCGACGCGCTCGGACCCGACGCGGTGGGACCCGACGCGGCGGACCCCGGGGCGACCGTGCCCGAGCCGGTAGAGCCCGACGCGGCGGAACCCGGAACGGGCGTACCCGAGGCAGCGGAGTCGGGGGCGGCGGGGCGTGGGGCGGTGGGGCCGGGGGTGGTCGGGGCGTCGGGATGAGGACCGGCGGCGTCCGGGTCCCGGACCAGCGCTGCCAGCGCCCGCGAGCCCCGCCGCCGGCGCCCCTCCTCCCCCGGTGGTCGCGCCGCCACCCGGCGCAGGGCCGCGGCGGCCGGCTCGTGTGACAGCCGCTCGGCGGGATCCTTGCGCATGAGCCCCAGCACGACCCCCTCCAGCCGGTCGGCGCGCCGCATCGGCCGCGGCTCCCGCATGAGGATGGCGGCCATGATCGCGACGGGGCTGTCCATCGGGTACGGCGGGACGCCCTCCACCGCCGTGTACAGCGTCGCCCCCAGCGCCCACAGGTCGCTCGCCTCGGTGGCGGGCGCGCCTTCGAGCCGTTCGGGCGCCATGTACGCGGGCGACCCCATGAGCATGCCGGTCGCGGTGAGCGTCGGGGAGTCGGCGACGTGCGCGATGCCGAAGTCGGTCAGCACCACTCCCCCGTCGTCGAGCAGGAGGACGTTGGCCGGTTTGACGTCCCGGTGGGTGATTCCCGCGGTGTGGGCGGTGCGCAGGGCGTCCAGGACCTTGACGCCGATGTCGGCGGCGACTGGCTCCGGCAGCGGGCCGGTCCGCGCCACCGCCTGTGCCAGGGAGGAGGCGGCGAGCAGTTCCATGACGATCCACGGATGGCCCTCGTCCATGACCACGTCGTGGATGGTGATCACATAGGGGTTGCGCAGCCGCGCCGCCGCCCTGGCCTCGCGCAGCACACGGGCGAACGCGCGCTCCCTGTCCTTGTCGGCCATCCAGCCGGGGACCAGCACCTGCTTGAGCGCCACGGGCCGGTCGAGCACCTGGTCGTGGGCTCGCCACACGACGCCCATCCCGCCACGCCCCAGTTCGTCGGACAGCAGGTACCTGCCGCCGACCAGCCGTATCCCGGAGGGTTCACCCACGCTCCGCTTCCACCCCTGTCGCCGTTCGCATCCCGTTACGTCAACACTCGCATGAGATGCCCCGTTCTCGAACCCTGGGCTCGGACCGGAACCGGGATGGCAGGCCGTCCGGACGGCAGTGCCCACATCCTGACCGGCAAGGCCCGCACCGTCAGCCGACGCCCCACCACACCGGCCCGGCCCGCCGACAACCCGGCGACCGGCCGTCCCGGAAGGAGCGGACGACCTCCTGAACGATCAGACCGGCAACGTCGTGGCCGGACCCGATGCCCCCGGCCGACCAGGCAGCAGCCGACGACCTCTGAACGATCAGATCAGCAGGGCCGGAGCCGACGCCCCCGGCTCACCGGCTGGCCAGACAGCAGCCGACGAAGTCCTGGACGATCGGGTTGGCGTCGTCGGCCGGGGCCCAGGCGACGCCGACCTCGCTGGGACCGACACCGCTGACCGGCCGGTAGGTGACGCCGGGTCGCGCGTAGAACCGGGCGGCCGATTCGGGGGCCAGGGCGATGCCGTACCCGTTGGCGATCGCACTGAGCCAGTCGTCCGGCTGGTCGGTGACGGCGCCGATGCGGACCGGATGGCCGTCACGCTCGTCGACAGCCAGCCAGTAGTCCCGCCAGGGGCCGGGTTCGGGCGGGGCCGCCACGAACGGCTCGTCCCACAGGTCCCGGAAGGGGATCAGTTCCCGTGTGGCGAGCGGGTGCGCCGAGGGCAGCGCGACCCAGCGGGGCTCGGTGAACAGCACCTCGACGCGCAGGGCGTCCTGGCCGGGAAAGGGCAGGCGCAGCAGGGCGACGTCGACCTCTCCGTCGGCGAGTCCGGCCGCCGGGTCCGACCATGCCGCCTGGCGCATGTCGACCCGCCAGCCCGGCCGGCACCGGGCGAAGGCCGCGATGATGTCCTGGGTGGCCTCGTTGGCGGCGCTGGCCAGGAAGCCGACCCGCAGCACGCGGGCCGCCCGGCCGGCCACGCGCCTGGTCTCCCGCAGCACCCGGTCCCAGTCGTCCAGCAGGGCGGGGACCTGCTCCGCCAGGGCCCGGCCCGGTTCGGTGAGAGCCATTCCGGCTCGGGAACGGGTGAACAGCCGTACGCCGAGCTGCGATTCGAGCTGCCTGATCTGCTTGGTCAGCGCCGGTTGCGACACGAACAGCCGTTCCGCGGCCCGGGTGAGGCTGCCGTCCTCCGCCACGGCGACGAAGTACCGCAGCAAGCGGGTGTCGACATCCATGCCGTCAGGTTATAGATGCAGGTATTGGACGTCCAAGCCGGCGCTCGACGAGGCTTGGTGCAGGTGGCCGCGACGGTCCACGGTGGTGGAGACACCCCGGCCACCCGACCTCGCCGACACTTGCCGCATCCCGGCCGAACGGAGGCCCTCCGCATGTCCATCGCCTATGTCCTGGTCACCCTCGTCACGATCGTGGTGAACGCCGGGGCCGCTTCCGCCGACTTCGCTCGGGCCCGGTTCGTCCTGGCCAACTCGGCTGAGCTGGGCATCTCGCACTCGTGGATCCCGCTGCTGGCCGCCCTGAAAGCCGCCGGCGCCGCCGGGCTCCTGCTCGGGCTCCTGGGTGTTCCGTTCATCGGGATCGCCGCCGCGATCGGACTCGTCCTGTTCTTCGTCGGCGCCGTCGCCCTCCACGTGCGCACGCGGGTGTTCCACAACATCGCTTTCCCCGGCGGTTTCCTCGCGCTGGCCGTCGCGTCACTCGTCCTGTCCACCGCGTCGGGCGCCACCGCCTGACCAGGGGTTCGCCCACCGGCCCGCCGGCGATCACGACGTGACCGCAGGCTCTCGGGGCGCCGGAAAGACGTGACCGCGGGCTCTCAGGGCGCCGGAAAGACGTGACCGCGGGTTCTCAGGGCGTCGGAAATGACGAAAGGCCACCGTGACCCCGGTGGCCTCTTCTGTCCCTGCCGTACCGGCGAAGCGCTCAGACCGCGGCGGCGATGGGGGTGCGGCCGCGGCTGAGGATCCA
Organism: Nonomuraea sp. NPDC004354; assembly: GCF_053602555.1. Lineage (NCBI taxonomy): Bacteria > Bacillati > Actinomycetota > Actinomycetes > Streptosporangiales > Streptosporangiaceae > Nonomuraea > Nonomuraea sp. NPDC004354. The sequence continues at coordinate 483,445 of NZ_JBSGDV010000003.1, forward strand.
GGCCATCGCGGCCAGGCTCGCGACCTGTAGCGGCCAGCCCATCAGCACCTTGGCGATGCCCAGCGCGGCGATCGCCTCGTCGCCGCCGCCGAACAGGTAGATCGGCAGTTGCACCGCCACCCGCACCACACACGGCAGCATGAGCAGCCACGTCAGCCTGGTGCACAGCTTCACGACGCTCGGCTCCTTGTGCCACCCGGTGGGATCGCCGGTGACCGAGCCGATGATGAAGCCGACGACCGGCCACCGGGCCAGGATGGAGACCAGCATGGCCGCGGCGTATCCGGCGTTGTACAGGATGCCCGGCAGGTAGACGTCGCGCGCGTCACCGGTGCGGGAGGCGAAGAACCAGCCGATGCCGATGCCGATCAGGCTGTTGATCACGAACTGTGGCGTGGAGCGCTGCACGAGGCGCGCCACCAGCAGCACGCCCGCGATGGACGCGCTGATGATGAGCGACTTGTTGAGCTGCCCGGTCACCAGCCACGACACGGTGAAGGCGATGGTCGGCACCGCGGCCTCCACGATGCCGCGGATGCCGCCGAGCGCCTTCGACAGCTGCGCCCTGATGGCCGCCTCAACGGTCTGGTGTGCCGTAGCCTGCTCTGTCACGTGTTCGCTAGCTCCCTGTCAGGCGCCTGGGCGCAGTTCGTAGCGCGGGTTGAACATCACCTTGCGCCCGTCTTGCATGCTGACCAGGCCCTCGGCTTTGACGGCGCGGCCCGGCTCGATGCCCGCGATCTTGCGTCGGCCCAGCCACACCAGGTCGATCACGTCGGAGCCGTCGTAGAGCTCGGCCTCCAGCGCGGGGGCGCCGCCCCGGGGCCGCAACGTCACCGTTCGTAGCGTACCCGCTACGCAGAAGCGCCGCCTGCCTCCGCAGGAGACGATCGGCGTGGCGCCCGCCTGGTCGGCGTCTTCCCGCAGCTCCTCGGCCTCCAGCTCGGCCTGCGTGGAGGCCAGTCTGCTGAAGAATCCGCGCAATCCCCCGCGTTTGGAGGGCTCTGCCGTACTAGTCATGATGACCCAGCTTATGCGATGCGGCGCTCAACGGGTCTCGGTGATTTCCGGCCCTCTCGTGAACGGGTCGAGACCGGCTTCCGGGGCGCCAGGCGCGGCGTGCCGGTCGCCGGGAATGCGCAGCAGGATGGGCTCTTCGGGAGCCATGGGCTCCTCGCCGCGGACCACGACGACGTCGCGGATGACGGCCTCGAACGGCCCGGCCGCGGCGGCGTCGACGGCGGCCTTGCCGTTGATCACCGCGCGCAGGAACCAGCGCGGGCCGTCGATGCCCACGTAGCGGACCGGCTGGGCGCCGCCTTCGGCGGGGATGGTGCCGACGAGCTCGGGGCCGAACGGGCCCTCGGTCGTCTCGACCGTGCCGCCCGCCTCCTTCACGCTGGCGGCCAGCTTGGTCCTGACCTCCTCCCACAGCCCTCCCCGCTTGGGCGCGGCGAAGGCGTGCAGTTGCAGGGCGCTGTCGCCCTGGATGACCACCACGCCGATCGGCTGGTCGCCGGCCACCGCGATCTGCACGTCGAAGCCAGAGCCGATGTTGACGCGCATGCCGCCGAGATCGACGCGGTCGGCCTCGGGGTGCGGCTCGTCGGCGTCCCACGGGCCCGATTCGCGTATGTCCTGCGGCTGCTGGACGGCCGCCTCGGCGGCAGCCTGCTCGGGCTGCTCACGCCTGCGACGTCGGAACACTGTCGATCACTCCCTATCTGCCCGTGGAACCGAAGCCGTTGTTCCCGCGCACGGAGCCGGGCAGCCGCTCGACCTCGTAGAAGGTGGCCCGCTCGACCCGCTGGACGACCAGCTGGGCGATGCGGTCGCCGCGGCGCAGCCGGACCGGCTCCTTGGTGTCGGTGTTGAGAAGCGTCACCTTGATCTCGCCCCGGTAGCCGGCGTCGACGGTGCCCGGCGCGTTGACGAGCGTGACGCCGTGCCTGGCGGCCAGACCGGACCGTGGGTGCACGAAGGCGGCGTAGCCGTCGGGCAGCGCGATCGCCACGCCGGTGCCGACCAGTGCCCGCTCGCCCGGCAGCAGCTCGACGTCCGCCGCGGCCACCAGATCCGCCCCCGCGTCGCCCGGGTGGGCGTAGCTCGGCGCCGGCAGGTCGGGGTCGAGGCGGTGAATGAGCACCTCTACGGTCATGCGGTCTCCTCGCTACACCCCAACGTACGCGTCATGAGGCATGAGACTACCCCTTGGACTGCTCGGATTCCTTCTCCGCGGGCGGCTGCGGCGATGGTGGCGTCTCCGCCGTCGGGGGCGGCGGCTTCTCCGCCGGTGGCAACGCGGGGGTCTCGTGCCGGAGCTCGGGGAGCGCCCGGTAGATGACCGCCGCGACGGGTACGGCCACGGCCGCCCCCGCGATGCCGCCGAGGATGCCGCCCACGGCCAGCACGATGATGATCGCCAGAGGGTGGAAGTTGAGCGCCCGCCCCACGATGAGCGGCTGCAGCACGTGGTTTTCCAGCTGCTGCTCGACGATGAGCACCGCCAGGAAGATCAGCGCCTTGAGCGGGCTGGTGGTGCCGAGCGTGACCAGCGTGGCCACCGTGCCGGCGATGAAGATGCCGATGATGGGGATGAAGCTGGCCAGGAAGATGAGGATGGCCAGCGGCGCCCACAGCGGCACGCCGAGCCCGGCCAGCACGATGCCCATGAGCAGGCCGTGGACGGCGGCGACGGCCACCGTGCCCTGCACGTAGTGGGAGACGGTGGTCCACGCGGCCCGGCCCGCCCGGTCGACGCGCGAGGACATCCCGCCGAAGCCCTTGAGGAACCACGACCAGATCCGGTCGCCGTCCTTGAGCAGGAAGAAGGTCACGAACAGCATGAGCACGATCGAGGCGAGCACCTCGATGGCGACCTGCCCCGCGGTCAGCACGGTGTTGGTGAGGGCGGCCTGCGAGGTCTTCAGCTGGTTGGTGATGGTCTGGACCCAGTCGTCGAGCTGCTTGGTGTCGAGGTGGATGGGTCCGGTCACCAGCCAGTCGCGCAGCTCGTTGATCGATTTCTGCACCTGGTCGACCACGGTCGGGAACTCGTCGCTGGCTCTGGCCCCGATGAGCCAGCCCGCGCCGACCAGGACGGCGAGCGCGATCAGCAGCGTGATCCAGGTGGCGTAGATGGGCCGCAGACCCGCACGGGTCAGCCTGCTGGTCAGCGGAAAGAGCAGCGCGGTCAGCAACAGCGCGATCGCCACCGGCAGGGCCACGAAGCTGAGCCTGGCCACTATCGAGGCGAAGACGTAGACGACCACGCCGACGACGATCAGGCACGCACTCCAGGCGGCCATCTTGGCCACGACGGGAGGTACCAGCTGGGTTGGGCGGTCGGAGAACACATGTTCAAGACTGGCATGTCACCGGCCCGAACGCGCGCGGTTATCGCCGTCGACGAAAGATACGGGGGTACGGCGCGGGCCGTACCCCCGCAAATCACGCCAGTTCGACGGAGACGGTCAGCTCCTCGGCCGGCTCCAGCACGAACTCGTCGACGTTGCCGGAGCCGCACAGGTCGTCGGCGCCCTGGCGGACCAGCCCGGCCTGCGGCGTGCCGACGGTGAGCCTGGCGATCTCGGCGCGCATCGACACCTTGGCCTCGGACTTGGCCTTGCGGACCTGCCGCAGCACCTCCGACACCTCCGCCAGCAGCGCGGGGTCGCCCTGGCCTGGCTCGGCCACGGGCCACGAGGCGCGGTGGACCGACCCGTCACGCCACCACGACCACACCTCTTCGGTGACGAACGGCAGGAACGGCGCGAACAGCCGCAGCTGCACGTCGAGCGCCTGCCTGAGCGCGGCGTGCGCGGAGGAGGCCGCCGCGTCGCCGTCGTAGGCGCGGGCCTTGACCAGCTCGAGGTAGTCGTCGCAGAAGGACCAGAAGAAGCGCTCGGCCACCTCCAGGGCCCGCGCGTAGTCGTAGCCCTCGAAGGCGTCGGTGGCCTCACGCACCGTCTGCGCCAGCGCGGCCAGCATCGACAGGTCGAGCGGCTCGGTGACCCGGTCTCCCTCGGGGAAGCCGAGCACGAACTTCGACGCGTTGAGGATCTTGATCGCCAGCCGGCGGCCGATCTTCATCTGGCCGGTGTCGAAGGCGGTGTCGGTGCCGGGACGGCCGCCCGCCGCCCAGTAGCGGACGGCGTCGGAGCCGTACTCCTCCAGCATCGCCATGGGCGTGGTGGCGTTGCCCTTGGACTTCGACATCTTCTTGCGGTCGGGATCGAGGATCCAGCCCGAGATCGCCACGTTCCTGAACGGCAGCGAGTCGAACTCCTGGTGGGCGCGGACCACCGTGGAGAACAGCCAGGTGCGGATGATCTCGTGGGCCTGGGGCCGCAGGTCCATCGGGAAGACCCGCGCGAACAGGTCGGGGTCCTGCTCCCAGCCGCCGACGATCTCCGGCGACAGCGACGAGGTGGCCCAGGTGTCCATGACGTCGGTGTCGCCGACGAACCCGCCCGGCACGCCGCGCTGGTCCTCGGTGTAGCCGGGCGGCACGTCGGAGGAGGGGTCGATGGGCAGCGTGTCCTCGGCCGGCAGGATCAGCGCCCCGGTGTCGACCTCGTACCAGACGGGGAACGGCACGCCGAAGAAACGCTGGCGGGAGATCAGCCAGTCGCCCGCCAGGCCCTTGACCCAGTTGTCGTAGCGCACCCGCATGTGCGGCGGGTGCCAGACCAGCTCGGCGCCCCTGGCCAGCAGCCGCTCGCGCAGCTCGGCGTCGCGCCCGCCGTTGCGGATGTACCACTGGCGGGTGGTGACGATCTCGAGGGGCTTGTCGCCCTTCTCGTAGAACTTCACCGGGCGGCTGACGGGGCGGGGCTCGCCGGCGAGGTCGCCGGAGGCGCGCAGCATCTCGACGATCCGCTCGCGGGCGCTGTGGACGGTCTTGCCCGCCAGCTCCTTGTACGGCTCGGCCTCCACGCCGTCCGGCGGCTCGGGCAGCAGCCTGCCGTCCCAGCCGATGACGGGCCTGGTGGGCAGGTTGAGCTCGCGCCACCAGGTGACGTCGGTGACGTCGCCGAAGGTGCAGATCATCGCGATGCCGGAGCCCTTGTCGGGCTCGGCCAGGTGGTGGGCCAGGACCGGCACCTCGGCGCCGAACAGCGGCGACAGCACGCTGGTGCCGAACAGGCGCTGGTAGCGCTCGTCGTCGGGGTGGGCGACGAGGGCGACGCAGGCCGGGATCAGCTCGGGCCTGGTGGTCTCGATCCAGACCGGGCCCTGGTCACCGTAGAAGGAGACGCGGTGGAAGGCGCCCGGCCACTCCCTGTCCTCCAGCTCGGCCTGGGCGACGGCGGTGCGGAAGGTGACGTCCCACAGCGTCGGCGCCTCGGCCTGGTAGGCCTCGCCCCTGGCCAGGTTGCGCAGGAAGGCGCGCTGGGAGGCGGCGCGGGAGGCGCCGTCGATGGTGGCGTAGGTCAGGCTCCAGTCGACCGACAGGCCCAGCCGCCGCCACAGGTGCTCGAAGGCCTTCTCGTCCTCCAGGGTGAGCCGCTCGCACAGCTCGACGAAGTTGCGCCGGGAGATGCTGATCTGCTGCTTGCCCGGCTTGTCGGGCGGCCGGAAGGAGGGGTCGTAGGGCACGGAGGCGTCGCAGCGCACGCCGAAGTGGTTCTGCACCCTGCGCTCGGTCGGCAGGCCGTTATCGTCCCACCCCATGGGGTAGAAGACCTCGCGCCCGCGCATCCGCTGGTAACGGGCGATGGTGTCGGTGTGGGTGTAGGAGAAGACGTGTCCGACGTGGAGCGAGCCGGAGACGGTCGGCGGCGGGGTGTCGATGGAGTAGATCTGCTCCCGCGTCTTCGACCGGTCGAAGCGGTAGACGCCATCGGAGTCCCAGCGCTCTACCCATACCTGCTCCAGGCCGTCGAGAGTGGGTTTCTCGGGCATGGGCACAGGGCGTGATCGCTGAGTCATGCCTCCAAATGGTACGCGGCGAAGGCGAATAGGGTTGCACACATGAAGACAGAGGAGAAGCCCGACCTGGCGTGGCGGGTGATCGGCGGCCTGGTGGGTCTTGCCACCGCCTGGGCGGCCAAGAAGCTGCTCGGCTACGCCTGGTTGAAGGTGACCGGCAAGCAGCCGCCCGTCGACACCGAGTCCGACGAGGTCGGCATGGCCGAGGCGATCGGCTACGCGGTGGTGATGGGCGTGGGCATGCAGGTGGCCCAGATCGTGGTCAACAAGACCGCGAAGAAGCGCTACCTGGCCTGGAAGTCGCTCAAGACTCCAGAGCAGTGAGGAACTCGCTCGCCCAGCGGTCGACGTCGTAGGTAGACACCCGCCGGCGCAGCGCGCGCATCCGCCGGGCCACCTCGTGCGGGGTGGCCCGCATGGCGGTCATCATCGTCCGCTTGAGCCCCTCGACGTCGTAGGGGTTGACCAGGTAGGCCTGCCGCAGCTCGTCGGCGGCGCCGGCGAACTCGCTCAGCACCAGCGCCCCGCGCAGGTCGTGGTGGCAGGAGACGTACTCCTTGGCCACCAGGTTCATCCCGTCGCGCAGCGGCGTCACGACCATCACGTCGGCCGCCAGGTAGAGGGCGGCCAGCTCGTCGCGGTCGTGCGACTGGTGGAAGTACTGGATCGGCTGGTGGCCGAGCAGGGAGTGCTCGCCGTTGATCCTGCCCACCTGCAGCTCGATGTCGTCGCGGAGCCTGCGGTACTCCTCGACGCGTTCCCTGCTCGGTGTGGCGATCTGGACGAACACCGCCTCGCCCGGGCTGACCTGGCCCTCGCCCAGCAGCTCGCCGAAGGCCTCCAGGCGCTGGCCGATGCCTTTGGTGTAGTCGAGCCGGTCGACGCCCAGCAGCACGTGTTCGGGGTCGCCGAGTTCGGCGCGGATCTCCTTGGCGCGCTGCACGATGTGCTGCTCGCGGACCAGGACGTCGAGTTCGGAGAAGTCGACCGAGATGGGGAAGGCCTGCGCGGTGACGACGCGGTCGCCGACGTAGACCTCGTTGCTCTTGTACGACAGCCCGAGCAGGCGGCGGCACAGCCTGATGAAGTTGGAGGCGCCGCCCGGCAGCTGGAAGCCGACCAGGTCGGCGCCGAGCAGGCCCTCCAGCAGCTCGGTACGCCACGGCAGGCGCCAGAACAGCTCGACCGGCGGGAAGGGGATGTGCAGGAAGAAGCCGATGCGCAGGTCGGGCCGGCGCTCACGGAGCATGGCGGGCACGAGCTGCAGCTGGTAGTCCTGGATCCAGACGACCGCCCCCTCCGCCGCGGTCGCGGCGGCCGCGTCGGCGAAGCGCTCGTTGACTCGCCGGTAGGCCTCCCACATGGGGCGCTCGAAGACGGGTGTGGCGACCACGTCGTGGTAGAGGGGCCAGAGGGTGGCGTTGGAGAAGCCCTCGTAGTAGAGCTCGACCTCCTCGGCCGACAGCGGGACCGGGATCAGGCTCATGCCTTCGTGTTCGAACGGCCGCAGGTGCTCGTCCGGCGCGCCGTGCCAGCCGAGCCAGGCGCCCTGGCGGCGCTGCATGACGGGCGCGATGGCCGTGACGAGCCCGCCGGGGCTCCTGCGCCATGAGGCCGTGCCGTCGGGTTCCGTCGTCCTGTCCACCGGCAACCGGTTGGCGACGATCAGAAACGAGCTGCGGCCGGTCACGCATGTCCTCCTGGGAGTCGAGGGTCCGCAGACCCATACCCCGGACGTGCACAAAGAAACACAAATCGGTCAACTGTCCCAGATGTAAAATCCTTTCCCCGTCTTGCGGCCCAGCTCCCCTCTGGCCACCATCGCCCGCAGCAGGGCGGGCGGCTCGAAGCGGGCACCGAGCCTGGCGTGCAGGTACTCGGCGATGGCCAGCCGTACGTCGAGGCCGACCAGGTCGCCGAGCCGGAGCGGGCCCATGGGGTGGTTGTAGCCGAGGGTCATGGCGGTGTCGATGTCCTCGGCGCCGGCCACGCCCTCCTCGACCATGCGGATGGCCTCCAGGCCGAGGAGCACGCCGAGGCGGCTGGTGGCGAAGCCGGGCGAGTCGTTGACCACCACGCCCGTCTTGCCCAGCGCCTCGACGTGCCGCCGGGCCGCGGCCAGCACCGCGGGCGGCGTGTGCGGGGTGACGACGATCTCGACCAGGCGCTGGACCGGGACGGGGTTGAAGAAGTGCAGGCCGATCAGCCGGTGCGGGCCGCGCAGCGCGGCCGACAGCTCGCTGACGGACAGCGAGCTGGTGTTGGTGGCCAGCAGCGCCTGCGGCCCGACGCGCGCCTCGGCCTCGGCCAGGACCTCGGCCTTGAGCTTCGGGTCCTCCGGCACCGCCTCGATCACCAGGTCGGCCGTCTCGGGCACCGGGCCGAGAGACAGCCGCCGCAGCGCCTCGGCGGCGCGCACGTCCGGCTGCCGGGACTCGGCCGTCCGCAGACCCTTGGCGATGCGCTCGGCGGCCGCCCCGGCCGCGCGGTCGTCGGCCTCCTGGACGGTCACCAGCGCGCCGGTGGCGAGGAAGACCTGGGCGATGCCGGCGCCCATGCGACCGCCGCCGATCACCGCGACCCGCACACTCATCTCACGCCGCCGGGTCAGGCGTGGCGACGCGACTGGACGACGAAGAACCGGCTCGCCACGTACCCCGGATCGGTGAGCGAGGCGGTGGCGGCCGGATTGGCCCCGGTGCCGTGGTAGTCGCTGAAGGCCGCCGACTGGTTGACGAACACCCCGCCGGTCAGGTTGCACGACAGGTTGACCCCCGCGTCGAGCGCCGCCCGCTCGGCCGCCTCGAGCACCTGAGCGGAGGTGGAGTAGACCGAGGCGGTCAGCGCGCCGCGGGCCGAGATCGTCCGCCGCAGCACGGCCAGGGACTCCTCGGTGGACCCCGTGGCGATGACGAAGGCGATCGGGCCGAAGTGCTCGCGCCCGTAGATCTCCTCGTCGGCCTGGGAGAGCTTGACGATCACCGGGGTGCGCACGGTCGCCTCGGGGAAGGAGGGGTGGGCCACCGCCCTGGACTCCAGGACGACCTCGCCGAGGGAGGGCGCCGCCTCCAGCCGGCCCAGCACGCCCGCGTTGACGATCGCGCCGGTGAACTCGACGGCCCTGGTGTCGTCGCCGAGCAGCCGCGTGACGGCGCCGGCCAGGTCGGTGGCCACCTCGGCGAAGCTCTTGTGACCCGCGTCGGTCTCGATGCCGCCGGAGGGGATGAGGATGTTCTGCGGCGCCGTGCACATCTGGCCGCTGTAGAGCGACAGCGAGAAGGCGATGTTGCCGAGCATGCCCCGGTAGGAGTCGGTGGAGTCGACGACGATCGGGTTGACCCCGGCCTTCTCGGTGTGCACGAGCGCCTGGGTGGCGTTGCGCTCCAGCCAGTCGCCGTACTCGGTGGAGCCGGTGAAGTCGACGATCCGCACGTCGGGATGAGTGGCGAGCTGGGTGGCCAGGCCCTGGCCCTCCTCGGCGGCGAGCGTGACGAGGTTGGGGTCGAAGCCGGCCTCCTCCAGCACCTGCCTGGCGACGGCCACGGTGATGGCCAGCGGCAGGATCGCGCCCGGGTGCGGCTTGACGATGACCGGGTTGCCGGTGACCAGCGAGGCGAACAGCCCCGGGTAGGCGTTCCAGGTGGGGAAGGTGTTGCAGCCGATGACCAGGCTGACGCCGCGCGGCACGACGGTGAACGTCTTGTCCATGACCAGCGGGTCACCCTTGCCGGGCTTCTCCCACCGCGCGTGGGGCCGGGCGGCGGTCATGGCGGCCAGGCCGTAGGCGACGGCCTCGAGCCCGCGATCCTGCGCGTGGGGCCCGCCGGCCTGGAAGGCCATGACGAACGCCTGCCCGGTGGTGTGCTGGACGGCGTTGGCGATCTCGAAGCTGCGCTGGTTGATCCGGTGCAGGATCTCGGCGCAGACCTGCGCGCGCACCTGCGGGCCCGCGTCGCGCCAGGCGGGCATCGCGGCTCCGGCGACGTCGACGAGCTGCTCGGGCGACGGCTCCGGATAGGTCACCCCCAGCTCCATCCCGTACGGCGAGCGCTCGGCGCCGATCCACAGGCCGGTGCCCGGCTGGTCGAGCGGGAAGGGCTTGCCCAGGTAGGACTCGAAGGCCTCCTTGCCCCGCTCGGCCGCGCCCTCGCCGTAGACCCGGGGGCTCGGCGACTCGGGGTAGGCGCTCCAGTAGCCCCGCTCGGCGATGGCCTCCATGGCCCGGCTGAGCGTCTGCCTGTGCTGGTCGAACATGGTCGCCCCTCCCTTGACAGGACCTGCGGACGATGATGTGTTTACCGAACATTCGGTCAGCTGACAAGGGAGACATCCGTGTCGCGCCGGCGTGTCCGCGCCTGCGGGAGGAGGAGCCATGATCTCGTCGGACGAGCTGGCCGCGCTGCAGCTGGAGCGGCTGCGGTGGACCCTCGACCACGCCTACCGCAACGTCGCGCTGTACCGGGAGAAGTTCGACGCGGCGGGGGTCCATCCGGCTGACTGCAAGAAGCTGGACGACCTGGCCATGTTCCCCTTCACCACCAAGGACGACCTGCGGTCCCGCTACCCGTTCGGCATGTTCGCGGTGCCGCGCGAGCAGGTGGTGCGCATCCACGCCTCCAGCGGCACGACCGGCAGGCCCACCGTGGTGGGCTACACCAGGCGCGACATCGACACCTGGGCCGACGTCATGGCCAGGTCGCTCAGGGCGGCCGGCGGCAGGCCCGGCGACATCGTGCACGTCGCCTACGGCTACGGGCTGTTCACCGGCGGGCTCGGCGCGCACTACGGCGCCGAGCGGCTCGGCTGCACGGTGGTGCCGGTCTCCGGCGGCATGACGCCCCGCCAGGTCCAGCTCATCACCGACTTCCGCCCCGACGTCATCATGGTGACGCCGTCGTACATGCTGGCGCTGCTGGAGGAGTTCGAGGCGCAGGGGCTCGACCCGCGCGCGACCTCGCTGCGGGTCGGCCTGTTCGGCGCCGAGCCGTGGACGGAGGAGATGCGCGCCGAGATCGAGGACGCCTTCGGCCTGGACGCCGTCGACATCTACGGCCTGTCGGAGGTCATCGGCCCCGGCGTGGCCCAGGAGTGCGTCGAGACGAAGGACGGCCTGCACATCTGGGAGGACCACTTCTATCCCGAGATCGTCGACGCGGACGCCTCCGGCAGGGGCGAGCTGGTCTTCACCTCGCTCACGAAGGAGGCCATGCCCGTCATCCGCTACCGCACCCACGACCTGACCCGCCTGCTGCCCGGTACGGCGATGCCCGCCTTCCGGCGGATGGAGAAGGTGCGGGGCCGTACCGACGACATGATCATCCTGCGCGGCGTCAACGTCTTCCCCACGCAGATCGAGGAGATCGTGCTGCGCACGCCGGGCCTGTCGCCGCACTTCCTGATCGAGCTGAGCAGGCCCGGGCGCCTCGACGTGATGACGGTCCGGGTGGAGGCCGCCCCGGGGGCCGAAGGCGCCGGCGAGGCGCTCGCCAGGACGGTCAAGGACACCGTCGGCGTGACGATCGCGGTCGAGCTCGTGGCGCAGGGGACGCTGGCCAGGTCGGCGGGAAAGCTCCAGCGCGTAGTGGACCTTCGGGATAATTAGCCCATGACCACCACTCCGACCCGTCAGCGCGGGCGCGGGCACGACCCCGAGTCCGTCCTGCACACGGCCGTGACGGTGTTCAACGAGCGCGGCTACGACGGCACCAGCATGGAGGACCTCGCCCGCGCCCTCGGGATGACCAAGTCGGCGATCTACTACCACGTGCCGGGCAAGGAGCAGCTGCTCGCCCGGGCCCTCGACCGGGCGCTGGACGGCCTGTTCACGATGATCGCCGACCCCATGGCCACCTCGGGCCCCGCGATCGCGCGGCTGGAGTGGGTGGTCCGGCGCAGCGTGTCGATCCTCGTCGAACGGCTGCCGTACGTGACACTGTTGCTGAGGGTGCGCGGCAACAGCGCCACCGAGCAGCAGGCGCTCGAGCGGCGGAGGGAGTTCGACAGGTTCGTCAGCCACCTGGTGAAGGAGGCCGCGGCCGAGGGGCACATCAGACCGGACGTGGATCCCGCGCTGGTGACACGGTTGCTGTTCGGCACGGTCAACTCGATCACCGAGTGGTACCAGCCGTCACGCGGCGGATCGGCCGACGAGCTGGCCGAGGCGATCCTGACGATCGCCTTCGACGGGTTGCGCACCCGTTGACGCGGACCCCAGGGGCGCGACGGGGGAAGGGCCACGCCACCTGGGCGCGGATCAGCTCTCGAGCTCGGCGGCGTCGGCGGGCCGCGGCAGAGCGGACCCCTTGATGCGCAGGTCGGCGCGGATCGCCGCGCCGAGTCGCCTGGTCGCGGCCCGGTTGAGCGCGCCACCGGCCACGGCTCCGGTCAGGAACGGGCCGAGCGTCGTCAGGTGCCGTCCGAGGGTCCGCATCAGCCTGTTGCGGAGCGCCGTCTTCGCGGCCCCGCCCAGCGCGAGCGTGACCGAGGCGGGGGCGAGGGGGTCGATGCCGCGTTGCTTGGACCACGCCACGGTGAAGGCGACGGCCCGCTGGGTGCCCGTGCCCGGCACCTCGACGCCGTAGACCTGGTGGAGCTCGGCCAGCAGCTTGACCTCGATCGCGGCCACCAGGATGGTCTCGGCGACCAGCTGGGCGGGCGCCGACAGCAGCAGCGGGGGCGCGGCGAACTCGGCGGCGGCCAGTGCCCCGCCGATCGCGCCGATCGTCATCGTCGCCTTCTGCGCGGTGCGGACGAGATCGTCGGCCAGTTGCTCGCCGGTGAGGCCGTGGTGGTGGTCGGACAGGGTCGCGAGGTCTCGGATGGGGATGCGCGGTGCGATCTTCAGGAAGACCTCGGCCAGCCACCTGCCCCGGCCGACGCCCGAGGCCTGCGCCTTCCTGGCTCCCTCGGACAGTGCCGCGCCGAGGCGGCCGAGCAGCCTGCGCCGCTCGGCGCTCTTCAGCTCACCGGGCCGCACCAGGCGGCCGACGAGCTCGCCTACCTCGTTGTCGAGGTCCGCGGCCTCGTGTTCGCGATCCTCGTCCGCGGTGGAGGCAGCGGACGACTCTGCGACCGTCGGGTCGTTCACAGGGTCGTCCCGCTCCTCATTCCTGGATGACACGATGAGGTGCCCTCTCCGTCAGGCGGCGCACTCCTTGCAGACCTGCTGCCCGTTCCTCTCGGAGGCCAGCTGGCTGCGGTGGTGCACAAGGAAGCACCGCGAGCAGGTGAACTCGTCGGCCTGGCGAGGGATCACCCGCAGGGACAGCTCCTCGTTCGACAGGTCAGCACCGGGCAGCTCCAGCGACTCGGCGAGGTCGGTCTCGTCGATGTCGATGCTGCCGGACGACTTGTCAGTGCGCCGCGCCTGGAGTTCCTGGAGGCTGTCCTCCCCCAGGTCGTCGTCGGTCTTGCGCGGGCTGTCGTAGTCGGTTGCCATTGTGCTCGCTCCATCCCCCTCATCTATGGTCTCGCGCTCGTCGCGCGTGTCTAACGTCCGAGAGGCCCATCTTGTGCCCGATTCCTCCGGGAGATTTGTGCATCGGTACCCCGAAGGAACGGCTGCTGAACCTCCCGACACGTTGGGGCGTGCTACCAACGGCCCGTGGTTAGCCAAATATGGCGAAACACACAGCATTGGCGGCATGCACCACCGTGTTCGACGGCACATCCAACCACATGTACGGCGCGAACGAGACTCCCCCGTCAGATCAACACGCCGGACTAGCGCCCGGGAAGTCGAATGGTCACGACAAGTCCTCCGCCGTCGCGCGGCACCGCGGCCACGTTTCCGCCGTGCGCCTGCACGACCGCGCGGACGATGGACAGGCCGAGACCCGAGCCTTTCGCCGAGTCCACGCGGTCGGCGTGGAGCCGTCTGAAGGGCTCGAACAGGCTGTTGACCTCGTACGCCGGGACATGCTGTCCCGTGTTGGCCACCTGAACAACCAGTGCCCCGTCCACCATTCCCGTCCGGATCCAGACTTTTCCGTTTTCTGGGATGTTGTATTTGACGGCGTTCTCGAGCAGGTTGCTGATGGAGCGTTCTAGCAGGACGGGGTCGCCCAGCGTCGGCGCGGCCGACAGCTCGGTGGTGACGGTGACGCCGTGCTCGGCCGCGAAGGGCGCCAGCTGCTCCACGGCCGTCGTCGCAACCTCCTTGACGTCGACCGGCTTGCGCACGCGCAGCTCGCGTTCGCTCCTGGCCAGCAGCAGCAGGCCCTCGATCAGCTTCTCGTTGCGGGCGTTGACCTCCAGGAGGGTACGGCCCAGCGCCTTGAGGTCCTCGGACGCCTCGGGGTCGGACAGCGCGATCTCCAGCACCGTCCTGTTGATGGTCAGCGGTGTGCGCAGCTCGTGCGAGGCGTTGGCCACGAACCTGCGCTGGGTGTCGAAGGCGATGTTGAGCCTGGTCAGCATCGCGTCGAAGGTGTCGGCCAGCTCCTTCAGCTCGTCCTGCGGACCCTTGAGGTCGATGCGCTGGTGGGCGAGGTTGCTCTCGGACAGCTTCTTGGCCGTCGCGGTCATCTGCGTCACGGGACGCAGCGCCCGGTCGGCCACGAAGTAGCCGAGGATCAGCGCCAGGATGCCGACCCCGATCAACACCATGATCGACTGCCTGATCAGGTTCTCGAGGATCAGGTTGATGTTGTTGTTCATCAACAGCTGGGACTGGTCGTTCAGGGACTCGGCCAGCCCTTCCGGCGCCCACTGCGGCAGCTTCAGGGTGAAGGAGAAGCCCTGGTGCAGCACCGCGCTGACGATCAGGTACATCACCGCGAGCAGGAAGGCGCCCGCGGCGAAGAACAGCGCGCTGTAGGTGAGGGTGAGCCGCCAGCGGATGCTCACCCTGTCGCGCATCACCCTGATGCGCTCGGCCATCGTCTCCTCGGCCGCCGGCTGGATGGGCGGCGGGCCGTCCCACGTCTCCTCCTGCGGCGGCCGCTGCCCGCCCTTGTCCCCGTCCCCCTGGCCCAGCTGCTCCATCCGCGTCCGTGTCATGCTCGCCCGCTCCGAGTGCGGGCTGATCATCGGATGGGTGGGGACCGCCGGGCGGTCCTGCTCGTCGCTCACAACTTGTATCCCACTCCCGGGACGGTCTCGATCACCTGGGGCTCACCGAGCTTCTTGCGCAGCGTCATCATGGTGACGCGCACGACGTTGGTGAACGGGTCGATGTTCTCGTCCCATGCCTTGTCCAGCAGGTCCTCCTGGCTGACCACGGCGCCGTCGGCGCGCAGCAGCTCCTCCAGGACCGCGAACTCCTTCTTCGTCAGCTGGATCTCCCTGCCGTCGCGCTCCACCAGGCGCTTGCCGGGGTCCAGCCGTACCCCCGAACGTTCCAGCACCGGCGGCAGGGCGGGCGCCGACCTGCGGCCGAGGGCGCGCACCCGGGCCACCAGCTCGATGAACACGAACGGCTTGGCCAGGTAGTCGTCGGCGCCGAGGCCGAGGCCCTCCACCTTGTCGTCGACGTCGCCCGCGGCGGTCAGCATGAGGATGCGGGAGGCGCTGCGGTCGGCGACCAGCCGGCGGGCCACCTCGTCGCCGTGGACCACCGGCAGGTCCCTGTCCAGCACGATCACGTCGTAGTCGATGTAGGAGGTCTTCTCCAGCGCCGTTCCGCCGTCGTAGGCCACGTCCACGGCCATGGCCTCACGACGCAACCCCGTCGCGATCGCGTCGGCGAGCACCCGCTCATCCTCCACCACAAGCACCCGCACGGCTGCCGGCCCCTCTCCCTGCTCCTCGATGTGGCTTCATTGTCCCCACATCCCCGATAAACGCACGGTAAGCCATGTTCGGCGGCAGCGTGACGCAGGGCACACGCGATCGGAGGTTTCGGACCGCGGCCGGGGTGGGTACACCCGGCAGACACTCATCGCCGCGTGCCGTGGAACCCCCATGACCGCACGCGCCGCCCCCGAGATGCATGTGAGAGAGAAGGTGAGATGGGCGAGTTCACGATCACGATCGAACGCCGCCTCTGCCAGGCCTACAAGGGTCTCGACGAGGCGAGGTCCGTCGGCGACGACTACCTCGCCGACACCCTCACCGCGGAGATCGAGGACCTGCGCCGCCTGGCCGACGACCACGGCGTCCCCTTGCCGCGCTGAACCGCACCCGCACGCGTGACGGCCGGAGCCTGAAGGCTCCGGCCGTCGTCGTGTCCGGGGTGCGCCGCACCCCACCGGTCAGGCGTCGCGCTCGGGATCGAGCGGCACGAGCAGGTCGTGCAGTTCCTCGAACAGCCCCTGCGCGGCGCAGATGGTGAGCTCGCCGCCGGCCGGCCTGCCGTGCAGGCCGCCGACCCTGGCCCCCGCCTCGGTGGCGACCAGCCCGGCCGCGGCGTGGTCCCAGTAGTTGATCCCGCGCTCGTAGTAGGCGTCCACCCGGCCCGCCGCCACCGAGCACAGGTCGATCGCGCACGAACCGCCCCGCCTGATGTCGCGTACGGCGGGCAGCACGGCCGCCACGATCTGCCCCTGCACCCTGCGCCGTGCGGCGTCGTAGCCGAACCCGGTCGCCACCAGCGCCCGCGCCAGCGGCACCCCGCTGTTGCAGCGCAGCCGCTCCTGCGCGAGCCCGTCCTTGTGCAGGACGGCCCCGCCGCCGAGGGAGGCGCTGAACAGCTCGCCGCGCGGCGCCACGTTGACGGCCCCCGCGACGACCCTGCCGTCCACCTCGACGGCGATGGAGACCGCCCACTCGGGCAGGCCGTACAGGAAGTTGACGGTGCCGTCGATGGGATCGACGACCCACCGCACGCCGCTGGAGCCCGGGGTGTCGCCGCCCTCCTCCCCGAGGATCATGTCGTCGGGCCTGGCCTGCCTGATCCTGGCCCTGATGAGCTCCTCCGAGGCCCGGTCGAGCGCGGTGACCACGTCGGTGGGGCTCGACTTGGTCTGCACGACCTCGGGGTTGCTCGGCCGCTTGGCCAGCAGCATGTCGCCCGCCTCGCGGGCGATGTCCGTGGCCAGTGCCGCGAAGTCGGTCATCTACGCCACCGACTCGGGGCGCTTCCACTCCTGGCCGAGCACGTGCTGAGCGAGGAAGGCGAGCACCGTCTCGTACCAGGCGACGGCGTTGCCCGGCTTGAGGATCCAGTGGTTCTCGTCGGGGAAGTAGAGGAACTTCGACTCGACGTCGCTGCGCTGCAGGTCCCACCACAGGCGCAGCGCCTCGCCGATCGGCACCCGGTAGTCCCTGTCGCCGTGGACGACCAGCATCGGCGTGCTGATCCGGTCGAGGGCCACGTGCGGGGACAGCTTGCCGTACCGCTCGGAGCCGGGCGCGCCGAACTCCCGCTGCCAGTACATGGAGGCGTCGGTGGTGCCGGCGAACTGGTCGAGGTTCCACAGCGAGGCGTGGGTGACGATCGCGCGGTAGCGGTCGGAGTGCCCGGCCACCCAGTTGGCCATGTAGCCGCCGAAGGAGCCGCCCATCGCGCCCAGGCGGGTCTCGTCGATCTCGGGCAGCTTGAGCGCCTCGTCGACGATGGAGTCGAGGTCGGCCAGCGTGCGCGGGCCCCAGTCGCCCCAGCCGCGGTCGATCATGTGCTGGCCGTAGCCGGTGGACAGGGCGGGGTCGGGCATGAGGACGGCGTAGCCGTGCTCGGCCATGATCCACGGGTTCCACCGCCACGACCAGTCGTTCCAGGAGGCGACCGGGCCGCCGTGGATCCACAGCAGGAACGGGGCCGGGTTCTCGGCCGAGGCGTCCCTGGGCAGCACCAGCCAGCCGCGGATCTCCTGCCCGTCGTCGGCCACGGCCGTCAGCTCGGTGAGCGTGCCGGGCAGCTCCAGCGCGGGGGCGGGCGAGGGCAGCTCGACGACCTCGCCGGTGGCGGTGTCGATCCTGGCCGGGGTGGCGGGGGCGTGGTAGCCGCTGCGCAGGACGTACAGGAAGCGGCCGTCCGCGGAGGCGTTGAGCGCCAGGTAGGCGGCGTCGTCGGCGGTGAGCCGCGTGACGGCGCCGTCGAGGGAGACGCGGAAGACCGGGCGGCGGCCCTGGTGGTCGGCCGCGAGGTAGACGGCCGTGGAGTCGGCCGCCCATGCCAGGTCGGTGGGGAACAGATCGTCGGCGTGGACCCTGCCCTCGCCGGTGGCGATCTCGCCGATCCACAGCTCGGAGCGGGCCGAGACGTCGAACGCGGTGTGGCGGCTGCGCGAGCAGGCCACGCGGGCGCCGTCGGGCGAGATCCGCAGCGGCCCCTCGAAGTCGTGGTCGTCGGCGGCGAACAGGGTGCGCCGCTCGCCGGTGGCCACGTCGATGGCGACCACCTCGATCCGCTGCTGGCCCGCGCCGGTCGGCACCGCCCAGGTGCTCAGGACCGTGGCGCCGTCGGGGGTGAGGGCGAAGTCCAGGTGGTCGCCGAGGGAACTGCCGGAGTCGGGGGTCAGATCCCGCACGTCCTCCAGCCGGTCGGCGCCGAGCCTGCCGGCGAACAGGCGGGTACGGCCGGGCCCGAGGTCGTGGTCCCAGTAGCGGACGGGGTACCCCTCGTGCAGGATCGCGCTGATCCCTGCGTCCTTGCGGGCCTTGCGCCGCTCCTCGTCGGCGGCCTCGTCGCCGGGCAGCACGTCGGAGGCGAAGACGACCACGTCGCCCGCCGTCCTGGCCGCGGCGATGCCGCCGGGGCGGGCGGCCACCTGGCGGGCCTCGCCGCCGGCGCGCGGCAGCAGCCAGAGGGCGGGCACCTCCTCGTCGGCGTCCTTGACGGTCGGATCGGGACGGCGTGAGGCGAACAGCACGTCACCCGCCGAGGTGAACTCGGTGCCGGTCTCTCCCTTGGCGCTCCTGGTGAGACGGTACGGCTCGCCGTCCACGGGGATGGCCCACAGCGCGGTGCCGAACGACTTGCCGTCGGGATTGAGCGACTGGACGGCGCTGACGAGCCGGGATCCGTCCGGCGACAGCTTCAGCGAGAGAACTCGGGGGATGGCAACGTAGTCTCGAATATCCTTGAATGAGCTCACGTCACGAACCTACATCGTGGTCCGCCTAGGCTTACCGGCGTGGGGAACTACGACGCGCTGCTGCTGCTGTCCTTCGGCGGTCCCGAGGGGCCCGACGACGTCATGCCGTTCCTGGAGAACGTCGTGCGGGGCCGGGGGGTGCCGCGCGAGCGGCTGCTCGAGGTGGCCGAGCACTACCAGTCCTTCGGCGGGGTCAGCCCGATCAACCAGCAGAACCGCGACCTGATGGCGGCCCTGCGCCCGGAGCTGGACGTGCCGGTCTACTGGGGCAACCGCAACTGGCGGCCGTTCGGCGAGGACACGGTCAAGCAGATGAAGGCCGACGGGGTCAGGAAGGCGGCGGTCTTCGCCACCTCGGCCTTCGCCGGCTACTCCAGCTGCCGGCAGTACTACGAGGACATCCGGCGCATCTCCCTCGATGGCGGGCCCGAGCTGGTCAAGATGCGCCACTTCGGCGACCATCCGGGGTTCGTGGCCGCGCTGGCCGACCACACCAGGCAGGCGCTCGACCGGCTGGGCCGCGACGACGCCAGGCTGGTGTTCACCGCGCACAGCATCCCCGTCTCCATGGCCGAGACGGCGGGCCCCTCCGGCGGGCTCTACGAGGCGCAGCTGCGCAGGTCGGCCGAGCTGGTCAACCAGGCGCTCGGCCGCGACGAGCCGTGGGATCTGGTGTGGCAGTCGCGCAGCGGCCCTCCGCAGGTGCCGTGGCTGGAGCCGGACGTGCTCGACCACCTGCGCAAGACGAACGCGCCCGCCGTGGTGCTGGTGCCGATCGGTTTCGTCTCCGACCACATGGAGGTCGTCTTCGACCTCGACGTCGAGGCCCGGCAGCTGGCCGCCGAACTGGGGCTGCCGCTGGAGCGGGCGGCGACGGCGGGCACGCATCCGCGTTTCGTGCGCATGGTGCGCGAGCTGATGGACGAGCCGGAGCCGGTGGCGTGCCCGCTGACCTGCTGCCCGGCGCCCGTGCGACGCCCCTCGTAGACCGGGGCCGGCGGGGTCAGGCGGGGCGGGGTCAGGTGTAGGCGCGGGCGTAGGCGTCGGCCAGGCCGAGGACCTTGTTCACGTAGTCCCAGGAGTGGTTGTAGAACCACACCGCCTTGCGCAGCTTCTGCCCGCCCTGGCCGGCGCCGTTGGCGCACAGGTAGTTGGCCGCGCCCGGCACCGCGTCGTAGGGGCTCCAGATGTCCCTGCGGCCGTCGCCGTCGCCGTCGACGCCGTAGGCCTTCCAGGTGGCGGGCATGAACTGCATCGGGCCGAGGGCGCCGGCGCTCGACGGGCCGTTGTTGCGCCCGTGGGAGCTCTCCACCTGGCCGATGGCGGCCAGCACGGTCCACGACAGGCCGGGGCAGCGGGTGGCGGCCGACTTGTAGAGGTCCAGGTAGCTGCCCTGCCGTACCACCTGCTTCTGCGGCCGGGGCCGGGCGGGGGCGCGGCCGATGGTGACCACCTGGGTGTCCTTGCCCAGCAGCCGGCGCACGCCCGCCTCGCGGATCTTGCCCTCCTTGCCGTGCAGGAGGACGGCCACGCCCTGCATGAGGCCGAGGCTGCGGCCGACCTCGGTGCTGACGACGCCGTCCACGCCGGGCAGGCCGAGCGTGGCGGAGGCGGCCACGCGCAGTCTCGGGCCGCCGTCGATCTGGTAGGTGGCACCGAGGACCAGGCCGAACCTGCGGGCGGCGGAGTTGTCGGCGACCAGCTCGCCCCTGGCCAGCGCGCTCCACACCTCCGGCTGGTCGGCGACCGCCTGCGGGGTCCACGAGCGGTACTCGGTGGGGTCGACGGCCAGGAGGTTGACGCCGGTGCCGGAGATCCTGACCGAGCCCGCGTCCACCACGATCACCTTCTGCACGTGCTTGAGGCCGCCGAGGGCCAGGCGGGTGTCCTTGGGCACCGTGGCCCGGGCGATGCCCAGCATGCGCGGCGGCGTGACCGAGACCCCCGGGCCGCCCTGCCCGAACTCCTTGACCGGCACCAGCTGGTCGAGCCGCGGGGTCTCCTCCTTGAGGACGACGGGCGGGGCGGGATCGGCGCCCTTCTTCTTCTCCTCGCTCATCGTGAACGCGAACGCGCCCGCGGCGCCCACCGACACCACGACGGCGAGAACGATCATGAGTCCCCGGACAGAGGGAAGAGCAGACACCTGCGCCACGTTAGACGATCAGGCGAAAAATCACTTGCTGTCCGGACACACGGTGCGCAAAGGTTGAACGCTTGAAGAGTAGGGGGACACAAGTGGTCGGGCCGTACCGGGGGCTGTTCAACATGCCCGGCGTGAAGGGTTTCGTCGTCGCGGGATTCATCGGCAGGATGCCGATGTCGATGCTGGGAATCGGCATCGTCCTGCTCATCTCCTTCATCACCGGCTCGTACGCCACGGCAGGCGCCGTCGCCGCCGTCACCAACCTCTCCTACGCCATCGCCGCCCCGCTGTCGGGCCGCCTGGTCGACAGGTTCGGCCAGGGCCGGATCATCACACCGCTCGCCCTGGTCAACGGCGCGGCCATGGCGGCGCTCATGCTGTGCGCGGGACTCGGCCTGCCCGGCTGGACGCTCTACGTCTCCGGCTTCGTGGTCGGCGCCAGCTCGGTCTCCCTCGGGTCGCTGGTCAGGGCGCGCTGGTCCCACCTGCTGGGCGGCTCGGCACGGCTGCACACCGCCTTCGCGTTCGAGTCGGTGGCCGACGAGGTGATCTTCGTTACCGGGCCCGCGACGGTGACCGTCCTGGCGACCATGGTCAACCCGTTCGCGGGGCTGATCGTGGCGCTGGTGCTCATGCTGGTGGGCACGCTCGCGTTCGCGATGCAGCGCCGTACCGAGCCTCCCGTCGCCCTGGTACGGCACGTCGGCGGCAGCCCGATCACCATCCCCGGCATCGCCCTGCTGTCGTGCGTCTACCTCGCGCTGGGGGCGGTCTTCGGCTCGGTCGACCTGATCACGGTGGCCTTCGCCGACGAGCACGGCGTCAAGGGCATGGCCGGCTTCCTGCTGGCGGCCTTCGCGGGCGGCTCGATGGTGTCGGGCCTGTGGTTCGGCTCGCGGGCGTGGAAGGTGTCGCTGCGGGCCAGGTTCGTCAGGGCGCTGGCGGTCTTCGCGGTCGGCCTGCTGCCGATCGCCTTCATCGGCAGCGCGCCGGTCATGGCGATCGCGTTGTTCATCGCGGGCCTGGCGATCTCGCCGACGCTCATCACCGGCTTCTCGCTCACCGAGCGGCTGGTGCCGCCGTCGCTGCTCACCGAGGGCATGGCGTGGATCTCCACCTCGATCGGGTTCGGCGTGGCGGTCGGCGCGTGGGCGGGCGGGCGGCTCACCGAGGCGTTCGGCGCCTCCAACGCCTACGGCTTCTCGCTGACGTGTGCGCTGCTGGCGGCCGTCGTCGGCATCGGAGGTTCGGGTTTGCTGAGACTTCCTGAGGCTCCTTCACCCGCCAAAGGATGATCCGCTACGGTCGGGAGATCCCCTCAGACACCCCCTCAACCTACGAAAGTCTGCTATGTCCCGACATCTCCTTTCACTTCTGGCCATCGCCGCGGTAACGGTCGCATCGACCCCCGCCGCCGCGACAGCCGCACCCGCCCCCAAAGAGGTCGACTGCACCCAGGTCAAGTGCCTGGCGCTGACCTTCGACGACGGCCCCGGCCAGTACGCGGGCCAGTTGCTCGACACGTTGAAGAAGTACAACGCCAAGGCCACGTTCTTCCTCGAAGGCCAGTACGTGACGAGCCGTCCGGCCTTCGTCAAGCGCATGGCCGCCGAAGGGCACGAGCTGGGCAACCACAGCTACAAGCACCCCAACTTCACCACGCTCGAGCCGGGGGCCATCCGGAACGAGATCAAGAAGACCCAGGACGCCGTCAAGCAGGCCGCCGGCGTGGAGCCCAAGCTGCTGCGCCCGCCGTACGGCCTGGCCGACCTGCAGGTCTCCGAGATCGCGGCGGAGTTCGGGATGCCGATGATCCTGTGGACCGGCGGCTCGCGCGACTGGGAGTCCAAGAACGAGGCGGCCATCAAGAAGCAGACGCTCGCGGTGGCCAAGCAGGACGGCATCATCCTCATGCACGACTGGGTGAAGCAGACCGTGGACTCGATGCCCGCGCTCATCAAGACGTTGCAGGGCAAGGGCTACCATCTCGTGACGGTCTCCGAGGTCGTCAAGAGCCAGAACCTGCAGCCGGGCGACATCTTCCCCGTTCCCGAAGGATGGGAAAAGTGAGTATCGTTCGCGTTTAACCGAACGTTGCTCCGGAGGGGTGCGCATGGTCTTCACGAACTGGGCCGGCAACCAGTCAGCCACGCCCGCCGAGGTGCGCACCCCATCCTCCGTGCAGGACGTGGCGCGGGCCGTCCAGGACGCCGCCACGAGCGGGCGCCGCGTCCGCATGGTCGGCACGGGCCACTCCTTCACCGGGGTGGCCCTCACCGACGGCATCATGCTCAGGCCGCACAAGCTGACCGGCATCCGCTCGGTCACCAGGGACAACGGCTCCAGCTCGGTGTGCGTGCTGGCGGGCACCCCGCTCAGCGTGCTCAACGAGGAGCTCGCCAAGCGCGACCTGGCGCTGGCCAACATGGGCGACATCACCGCGCAGACGGTCGCCGGCGCCATCCAGACCAGCACCCACGGCACCGGACGCGACACCGGCGGCCTGGCCGACCAGGTGGTCAAGCTCGAGATGGTGCTGGCCGACGGCTCCGTGGCGACGGCCGTCCCCGGTGACGACCTGTTCGACGCCGCCAGGGTCGGGCTCGGCGCGCTGGGCGTGCTCACCGCCGTCACCTTCCGGGTCGAGCCCTCCTTCCTGCTGCACAACCGGCGCAGGGCGATGCCGCTGAGCGACATCCTGGACGGCCTCGACGCGATGACGGCCGACAACGAGCACCTCGACTTCTTCTGGCTCCCGCACACCGACGCCTGCCTGGTCAAGACCAACAACCGGCACCCGGGCCCGGCCAGCCCGCCCGGCGCCGTCAAGCACTGGCTGGACAACGTGTTCCTGGAGAACACCCTCTTCGGGGCGCTGTGCGGCATCGGCGGACGCTTCCCCGCCGCGATCCCCCGGCTCAACGCGCTGTCAGCGGCCTTCCTCGGCGACTCCGAATCGGTGAACACCAGTTACAAGGTCTTCACCTCCGTGCGTGACGTGCGCTTCCTGGAGATGGAGTACGCCGTCCCCCGCGAACGGCTCGGCCAGGCGCTGCGCGAGACCAGGGACCTGGTCGAGCGGATGGACTGGAAGATCACCTTCCCGATCGAGGTGCGCGTCACGCCGCCGAGCGACGCCTGGCTGTCCACCGCGTACGGCAGGCCGTCGGCCTACATCGCCTGCCACATCTACCGGCCGACCCCGAACCCCGCCTACTTCGAGGGCGTCGAGGAGATCATGACGCGCCTCGACGGGCGGCCGCACTGGGGCAAGCTCCACACCAGGGACGCCGCCTACCTGCGCGGGGTGTATCCGCGGTTCGCCGACTTCGTGGCGCTGCGCGACCGGCTCGACCCCGGCAGGGTGTTCGCCAACCCCTACCTGGACACCGTCCTGGGCGCCTGAGGGCCGGGGCCGCGCTCCAGGTGGATGCGCACCGGCGCTTCGGAAACCCTTCAGCACTGCCCCATGAGGTGGTGCTCGAGACGCTGGAGCGGGCTCTGAGCGACCGCTCGCAGGAGGCCGCCGCGGCGGACGCTCTGGTCGGTACCGCGTTGAACGAGGACGACCGGGCGCTCGACGGCCTCGACGACATCCGGGGCTTCCTGCGTCGCGGTGAGGCCGGAAAGCGCTAGGACTGGCCGGGCAGTTGCTCGAGACGGTCTTCGGCGGGCGCGTCCTGGTCCGGCTCGGTGCCCCTGTCGCTCTGCGTCTCGGCGGGCGTGGGCGCCTCGGTGGCCGAGCCGGTGGGCTCCGGCGTGGGCTCGGTCGCGGGTGGCGTGGGCGTGGGCGTCGCCGCGGGCGTCCGGGTGGGCGTCGGGCTGGGGGTCGGCGTCGGCGTGGGAGACGGGGTGGGCGTGGTCGCCGGCTCCCGCGACCGCGGCGCCTCGGACGACGGCGGCGCCACCGGCTCCTCCCGCTCGCGCTTCGGCTCCTTCTTCTGCTGGACGGCGCTGGACCTGCCGGTCACCGTCTCGTGCACGGTCTCGTGGGCCAGCGCCTGGTAGGCGAGGATGACCCCGGTGCTGATCGCGAACACCAGCGCCGCGGCCGCCAGCAGCTTGGGCCACGGCAGCCGTCGCTTCGGCACCACCGGGGCCATCACCAGCGTGGGCGCGGACTCGCCCTCCTCCCGCACGGTGGCCTGCACCGCCGTGGCCAGCTCCCCCGCCCCCTCGACGCGGGCCGGCGGCTCGGACCGGTCGCGCCAGGCGACGACGGTATGCTGCTTGATCTGCTCGTTGGCGCGTTTCAGGTAGTGCGTGTAGACCGCGCCGCCGATCGTGCTGGCGACGCTCGCCACGGCCGCGCCGACGAAGGTCCCCGCCACCCCGAGGTACGACGCCGCGACAGCCGCGGTCACCGCGGCCAGCGCTCCCCCTGCGATCTGCGGCACGCTCAGCTCGAACTTCTGCTGCTCGCCGCTCATCCCCCGGATCAGTCCCCTCTTGTCACGCGTTCGGTAAAGAGCTTCTTCGTAACTAGACGCGACCGCGTGTCCTGTTGTTCCTGTGACCTGCGTGACAGCAGATTGGACCCTCGTGCCCCGCCGATTCGGACTGCCCTCCGTCTACGCCGCCGCGGCCGTGGCGACGGCGGTCACCACAGCGGCCCCCGTGGTGGCCTCTGTCGTGACACCCGCCGCCACGCTCACCGTGCCCGACGAGCCGCCCCGCCCCTCCATCGTCACCGCCGTCGGCAGAGCCGAGGCCCGGGCACTGGTCGGCGACGCGCGCTGGCGGGTACGCCGCTACTACGCCGCCGCGCTGCCCGGCTTCGCCACCGTGCTGACTCCGGCGGAGGCGGCCGAGCTGCGCGCCGACCCCAGGGTGAGCGCGGTGGAACCCGACAGCAGGGTCCGGGCGCTCCAGCTCGGCGGCCGCGCGGGTGATCTCGGGGGCCGCGTGGGCGAGCCGGGGCCGGGCCACGCGCTCGGCCTGGCGTCGGCCGGGCCGTCCCGCTCGCCGTCGACCGGCAGGGGCGTCACCGTCTACGTGCTCGGCACCGGCGTCGACGTCACCCGTCCCGACTTCGGCGGCCGGGCCTGGCACGCCTTCGACGCCACGGGCGCGCGCGGCCGCTTCTGCGGCTCGCACGGCACCCGCGCCGCCGCCATCGCGGCCGGCAGCCCGTACGGCAGGGCGCCCGGCGCCCACGTCGGCTCGGTCAAGGTGCTCGGCTGCGACGGCTCCGGCCGCCTGTCCGACGTGATCGCGGGACTCGACTGGGTGCGCAGGCACGCCCACCGCCCCGCCGTGGCCACCCTGCCCGTCGACTCCGGCGACTCCCCCGCCCTCGCCACCGCCGTACGTCGGCTCAGCGAGGCCGGAGTGGCCGTGGTCACCTCCCCACGCGCGGCGGGCGTCCTCGCCCGCCACCTGGAGCCCCGACCGTCCGGCGACCCGCCAGATCAGGCCACTTGGCCGAAGTTCACGGCGACGCGTGACGCGATTCGCCAGAATCCCTCGGGGACGCCTAACCTCCTGCTGCACGGTGGCGGGCTGTAATTCCGGATGGAAACATCAAATGTGACCGGCGTCACATCGAACAGGGCCCGTCCCATGAAGGCGATGTTCGGACATGCCGGGTACGGTGCTGGCAGGCAACCGGCACACGCGAGAGACTCAAGGGTCCGGGGGAAGATTGAGCACGACGCTGACGAAGGGACTCGCATGCAGGAGCTCCGACTCGTCGCGGTGAGCGAGGACGGCACCTATCTCGTGCTGGCGACGGCCGGGAGAGGGACCCGCTTCACGCTTCCCGTGGACGACCGGCTCCGCGCTGCCGTCCGCGGAAACTTCTCCCGTCTCGGCCAGTACGAGATCGAAGTGGAGAGTCCGTTGCGCCCCAAGGAGATCCAGGCCCGCATCCGAGCCGGGGAGACCGCGGAGGAGATCGCCGCGACCGCGGGAATCCCCGTCGAGCGGGTCCGCTGGTTCGAGGGCCCCGTGCTCCAGGAGAGGGAGTACGTCGCCCAGCAGGCGCAGCGCGTGTCCGTGCGCATGCCTGGGGAGTCGGCCCCCGGCCCCACGCTCGGTGACCTGGTCGCCGAGCGGCTCACCCGGCGTGGCGTGCCGTCCGACGAGATCGACTGGGACTCCGCCAAGCGCGACGACGGCATGTGGCGGGTCAAGCTCGGCTACGTGTGGAACGGTCACACCCGGCACGCCGAGTGGCTGTTCGACCCGCGCCGCCGCCACGTCACCCCGCACGACGACGAGGCCATGCGGCTGTCGTCGGCCGACTTCGACCCGAACCCGCAGGTCGAGGACACCACCGTCACGCCCTTCGCGCCGCGTGTGGCCAAGCTGCAGCCGGTGCCGCCGCTGGCCGCCGAGCCGCTGATGCAGCCGCCCGTGCCGTTCCCGACGGTGGCCCGCCACGAACCACCCGCTCCGGTTGTCCGCCACGAGCCGCCGGCCGCCTTGATCCACCACGACGCGCCCGCGCCGGCGGCCAGGCAGGAGCCGCCCGCTCCGGCGGCGTTCCAGGACCCGACGAGCTTCCCGCCGCCGGTGGCACGCCAGGATCCGACGGCCTTCCCGCCGCCGGTGGCGCATCCCGCCGTTGCCGAGCCGCCCGCGGCGTGGACACCGAGCCTTTCGCGTACGGCCGAGGCCGGGGGGCGCGGCGCCGCCCGGGAGCCGGAGTCGATCTACGCACCCGCGGTGCGCGAGCCCGCACCGTCGCCGTCGCCCGAAGCGCCCGCAGGCCCCGCGCACGGCTCTGCGGGTTCCGCCGCCGGTCGGCCCCTGCTTGACGGAGCCGAGGCCGTCCCGGCTCCCGCCGCCACGGGCGACGCCGCGCCCGGTGAGGCGCCAGTCACGGCCGCTCCGCTGGTCGAGGACACGGTTGGGGCCGTCGCGCCCGCGCCTGCCGCCGTCGCCACTGCTTCTCCGGAGGCACCTACTTCTTCGGAGGCCACCGCTTCTCCGAAGGCCACCGCTTCTCCGGAGGCCACCCCGACCGCGCAGGCCGCCACCGCCGTGGAGTCACCAGGAGCCGCTGACACCGCACGGCCCGCTTCCGACGCCGAGCTGCCCTCTTCCGGCACCGCGCAGCCTGCTTCTGACGCCGCGACCGCACCGGCAGCCGCCGACGTGGCCGCTGTTCAGGGATCCGCCGCGGTGAAGGAGGCCGGGGAGGTGTCCCCGCCTGTCGACGGCGCCGTCGAGACCGCGCAAGCCGTCCCCACGACCCCGGAGACCACCGCGCAGGACACTGCGGCCACCGTGCAGGACAGCCCTGCCACTGCGCAGGATGCTTCGACCGCTGCGCAGGATGGCCCTGGTGCCGCGCAGGTCGCCCCTGCCGGGCCGGAGGTCGTCCCTGCGGCCGCGCAGGTGGCTACCGCCGAGCCGGAGGCCGCTCAGCACGCGACCACTCCAGCCGGGGCTTCCCAGGGGGTCGACGCGGACCTCGCTGAGCAGCCGCAGGCGGCCGAAGGGCCGTCGGAGGCAGCTGACGCGTCCGTGCGGGAGCAGAAGGCCGTCGAGTCGCCGCAAGCCGCCGAAACTCCCGGGGCCGCGACTCAGCAGGCGGTCGAGACTCTCGAGGCAGCCGCAACCCCGCAGGCCGCGGACACCCCCGGGGCAGCCGCGAC
Organism: Nonomuraea sp. NPDC004354; assembly: GCF_053602555.1. NCBI lineage: Bacteria > Bacillati > Actinomycetota > Actinomycetes > Streptosporangiales > Streptosporangiaceae > Nonomuraea > Nonomuraea sp. NPDC004354. The sequence continues at coordinate 512,106 of NZ_JBSGDV010000003.1, forward strand.
GCAGCAGGCCGCAGGAACTTCCGAGGCAGCCGCGACGCAGCAGGCCGCAGGAACTTCCGAAGCCGCCACGCGGCAGGCCGCCGAGGCGCCGAAGCCAGCGGTAAGCGCCGAGGCCACCGAGGCTCCCAAGCCCGCCACGACCGCGCCAGCCACCGAGACGCCGAAGACTGACGTGAGCGCCGAAGCGCCCAAGCCCGATGTGACCGCCCAGACCACCGAGGCGCCGAAGGCCGACGTGACCGAGCAGAACACCGGCACACCGACCGCGACAGCGGCAGCGACCGACCCGGGCGCTGGTAGTCCGGCGGCGAACGCGGCCGACCAGACCAGGCAGGCCGACTCGGCCGGACAGGCCAACCCGGCCGGACAGACCGACCAGACCAGGCAGGCCGACCCGACCGGGCAAGCTGACCAGACCAGGCAGGCCGACCCGACCGGGCAAGCTGACCAGGCCGGGCAGGTTCCCCAGGCAGGACAGGCTCACCAGACAGCGCAGCCCGGGCAGGGCGCCCAGGGCGGACCGGGTCACCAGGTCGGCGAGGTCTCGAAGGGGGCGGAGGCCGAGCGAGGCGCCGAGGACCTCAAGGTCGCCGAGTCCGGGCAGAGCGCCGACGCCGTGGAGGCGGCCCGGGCCGACAGGGACGCGGAGACACCCAAGGCGCCCCAGGCCGAGGAAGCCGTCCAGAACCCGGCGGCAGCCGTGGCCGGGCAGAGCACCGAGGCTGGGCAGGGTGCCGAGGCGGTGAAGGCGGCGGGGCAGGCCGTACCCGAGGAGAAGGCCCAGGTGCCCGCCGCGCGCCCGAGCACCGACGAGGGCGCCAAGGAGAGCAGGCCGGTCCCGGACAAGCCGCCGGTGCCCAAGCCGCCCGTCCCCAAGAAGCCGGGGGACGCGGGGCCCGTGCCGTCGCCGCCGCCGGCGCCCGCCGCGCGCCAGCCCAAGAAGGGCTCCAGGGGCCGCCGCGCCTCGGTGCCCACCTGGGACGAGATCATGTTCGGCGCCCGCCGCCAGGACTGACGCGAGCAGCCGACACGAGGGGTGGTCCACGGGACCGCCCCTCGTTCGCGTCATCGGGGGCACACGCGCCGCCCGGCGCCGTCCCCGCACCCGCACGCGGAGCGCGCGACCCGACCCAACAGCGCCAGCCACCCCGGCCTGAGCCCCGCGAGCAACCCCGGCGCGAACCAACCACGCCTGAGCCGTGCGAGCGGACCCACCTCGGACGTGCAGACCCGGCCCGAACCCGAATAGCAGGCCCGCCCGAGAGAGCAGGCCCGACCAAAAGGGCGGGCCCGGCCGGGGAGCGCTCCGGCGAACCCCCAAGCAGACCACCGAGCGCTCAGGCGGATCCCGGACAGGCGGCCAGGAGCGGTCGGGCGGGGGGAGCCGTCAGGGGTGGCGGCTGTCCGGGGTGCGCAGGAACGGGGTCATCCATTCGGGCGTGACCTCGGCGGGGAATCCGACCGCCTGCGCGGCGGAGACGTCGACCGCCTCGTAGCCGCCCTTGCCCGCGCCCACCCCCGCGATGAGGGTGAACACTCCGGCCCGCCGCTGGAACCACGTCTGCCGCAGCCGCCACCCGACGACCGCCCGCCGTTCGACGACCGCCTGGGCGCGCCGCAGCGAACCCGAGCGGACGGATAGCAGCCGCCCGTCGTAGCCGTGGCCGAGCGACCGGTAGCGGTCGTCGCCGAGGGGAAGGCCGAGACCGGCCAGCACCAGCGCCACGCCGGCCACGAGCCACCACAGCCCCGTCCCGGTCGCCAGGGCCAGGACGGCGAAGGCGGCCGCCACGGCGAGCCAGGGGGCGATCGCCCTGAACAGGCGGCGGTTGCGGGCGATGGGCGGGTGCGGGCGCAGCGGCGCGGTGAACGGCCCCACGGCCCGGGCGGCGACCTCCAGCGCCATGGGGCGGGGGACGTCGGGCAGCAACTGCCCCCGGGTCTCGGAGTCGCCGAGGCCGGTGACGATCGCCCACATCCTGACGACGCCCGCCTTGCGCTCGGCCAGGGCGTCGACGATCTCGTAGCCCCTGGTACGGCGGGCCTCGAGGGAGACGCTGCGCCTGGTGATCAGGCCGCGTTCGGCGACCAGGTAGCCCTCGCGCTCGGTCAGCGTGAAGTCCCAGTTGAAGACGGCGTACATGACCGTCGCGACGAACGGCATGGCCAGCACCAGCAGCACGACGGCGGCCACGATGAGCAGGGGGTGCCGCCACAGCCACTCGCCCGCGTACCAGGCGACGTCGCGCAGGCCGAGGTCGTTGCCCCACTGGAGGACCAGGCCGATGGCGCCGCCGGCAAGGGCGAAGGGGGTGAGCAGGTAGGCGCCCGACAGCGGGCCGTACAGCAGCCACGCGCGGGGCACCTTGACGATCACCCGCTCCTCGGGCGGCGGCGGGGGCGCCTCGGTGAGGGTGTCTCCCGGCTGTCGCGCCTCCTCGGCCCTGACCGCTCTGGCGCGGCGCAGCAGGACGCTCTTGAGCCTCTCGGCCTCCGCGACGGTCACCCCGTCGAGCTCGCCCTCCTGCTCGCCGCCTCCGCTGGCGCCCGTGTCGATCTTGACGACGGCCAGCCCCAGCAGCCGGTGCATGGGCGGGGTGCTGACGTCCACGCCCCTGATGCGTTCCAGCGGGATCGTCCGCACCGACCTGCTGATGAGCGACCGCCTGATCTCCAGCCGGTCGCCGGCGACGCGGTAGCTGAACGTCGCCCAGCGCACGACGGCGAAGACGACGGCGCCGACCACGCCGACGGCGGCCCACCCGAACGAGCGCGGCGAGAAGCCGCCCACGAACAGCACGCCCACCAGCGGCACGAGCAGCGAGGGCAGCATGCGGACGGGATCGATGAGCAGCACCTTGGGGCTCAGCTTCGTGCCGGGGGCCTCCTCGCTCATGTCGCGTCGTCCCTGAGCTCCTCGGCCCTTCGCGCCAGCCGTTCGGCGAGGCCGGCGGCGACCGCCTGGTCGAGACCCTGGATGCTGGACGACCCGGCGTGTGAGGCGGTGCGGATCTCGAGCGTGGCCAGCCCCAGCATCCGCTCGAACCACCCTTGCGCCTTGTCGACCGTCTGGATGCGGCTGACGGGCACGAACACCCACTCCCTGGTCAGGAAGCCGGACCTGGCGTAGACGACGTCGCCGGACAGTTCCCAGCGATGGACGGCATAGCGCACGAAAGGCTCCAGCAGGAGCAGCGGCGTGCCGGGCACCAGCACCAGCACGGGCACCAGCCAGGAGTTGCCCGACAGCCACTCCGGCAGCCATGACCAGCTCGGGATCCAGGCGGCGAGCCCGAACGAGCCCCCCGCGAAGATCACGAAGGCGACCACGGCCTCCAGCAGCCACAGGCGCACGGCCTTGGGCGAGACGCGATGCTCGGGGTCGCGCAGGGGACCCGCGACGGGGTCGGGCTGCTCACTCACACTGCCCAGCTTAGAAGGGCCCACCCGGTTTCCCTCCGTCTCGGCCGTATCGATCGATCAAGGGTCACCGGACGGCTGAAACGGCTGGCCGGCGCGGCGCGGAACTGACCGCGACGGTCAGGGTTGTGTCCAAGGTCACCCTTCGATGCCCTGATTATGGTGGATTTCCGTGGCTTTCCTCGCGACCGAACCTCCCGAACCGGTCGGCGCACCACCGGCAGGCGCGTAGCATCTTCCGGCATGGGGCAGGCGAACACGTCCACGCGCGTACGGCGCGTCACCGTCTTGGGGATGGTGGCCGCGCTGACGCTCGGCGTGTCCGGCTGCGGCATCCTGAACGGTCCCGCGAGGGAGATCAGGGAGATCAACGTCAGCAGTTCGCGACTGCGTGACCGCACTCCCCTGCCGTCGGAATATTCCTGTCACGGCACCCGGAAGAGCCCGCCGCTGCGCTGGTCGAGCGATGTGCTCTCCCGTGCCAAGTCGATCGCGATCGTGGTCGACGAAACCACCTCCCCCAGCCCCGCCGTGCACTGGGTGGTCTACAACATCGACCCCCGCACGACCGAGCTCGGCGAGGACGCCGCCTCCGACCTGCCGAAGGAGGCCGCCCAAGCGGCGGTGACCAGCACGAAGGTCGGCTACGAGCCGCCCTGCGAGAAGACCGGAAGCTATCGATTCAGCGTCTACGCGTTGAGCGGGCGGCTGCAGGACCCGGTGGGCGCCTCCCTCCCCGAGATCCTGAAGATGATCGCCGACCACACCATCGCGCGCGGGCGCCTGACGGCGGTGCACATCGAGTGATGACCTAAACGCTGCCGGTAGTGATGGTTACCAATTCTTCACTTTGGGTGTGACAACGCTCATAGTGGTCCGACACAATCAGATCCGTTCGCTGTGCGTTGGTGATCAAAGGGGGCAGATCGCGTCGATGGCCGCGCGATCTCACCGGCGCTGCTGGCAGGCCATGGCCTTGAGGGTGGTGCAATGACCGCGGTCGTACTGGTTCTCGTCGCCGTCGTGCTCCTCGTGCTCGTAGTCGTGGCACTGGGCATGCGTTCGATGAACAAGCGTGAGAGCTCGCTCCCTCCGGAGCGGCTGAAGGCGATGGCCGAGAAAGAGGAGATGACCCAGGCTCGGTCGACGGACGAGTTCGCCGCCCACGAGCCGCGCATGTCCAACTTCAGCCCCGACTTCAGCCCCATCGACCAGGCGAAGCAGCCCAAACCCGTACGTACGGGCCAGCGCGGCAGGCGTGGTGTCGACGAGTGGGGCAACGGCGCGGCCGAGGACGACGACGAGGAGTTCTGGGCCAACATCCGCAACGAGGCCACCGAGGGCGGCTTCGGCGCGGGCGGCACGGTGAAGGCGCGCATGGCGGCCAGCAGGCCCGTCGAGCCGGAGCGCCCGGGGGCCGACCCCTCGGGCGAGCGGACCGTCCAGCTTCCCCTGCCGCCGCGGCCCGCCGCCGCCGCGGCCGCCCCCCCGGCGCCCGCCGCGGCCGCTCCCGCCGCTCCGGCCGCCTCCGCACCGCCCGCGCCCGCCGCCAGGCCGGCCCGCTCCACCCGGTCGAGCAGGGCCGCTGCCCGCGCCGCCGCGGCGGCCGCCGCCGCCGAGCGGCCGCTGGCCGACCTGGTCGAGCCGGCGCCGGCGGCCGAGCCGCGCCCCGCCGTCTCCACTTCCGACCTGGCCGACCAGCGCACGGTGACGTTCGCCGCCCCGACGCCCGACGTGATGAGCATCCTGGGCGCGGGCGCCAAGCCGGTGCCGCCGCCGCAGCCCGAGCCGCAGCCGAACAGCGGCTCCTTCTCCGCGTTCGGCAGCAACTCGTTCCCCGCCGTCAACAGCGGCTCCTTCCCCTCGGTGCCGCCCGCTCCGGTTCACGGGGCGCCGACGAGCGACCCGTTCCCCGCCTACGGCGCGGCCGACGCCGAGACGACCTGGCAGTCGGCGCAGCAGCCGGCACGGCAGCAGCCCGCCGCGGGGCAGAACTCCGGCTCGTGGCCGGCTCCCCCCGCCCATGACGTGCTCGACGCCGCCGCCCCCGCCTCGTCGTGGCCCGCGTTCGAGACCTACACCCAGCCCGCCGCCGCCTTCCCCAACTCCTACGAGGTGCGCTCCGGCTGGGCCGCACCCGACGACGACGCGCTGGTCACCGGGCCGACGCCCGCGGCCACCACGCCCACCGCGCCGGGCCGCGCGGTCTCGCCGTACGACGACGTGCTGGGCGGCGGCGCGCAGCGCGCCTCCGGTTACGAGCCGCAGGCGCAGACGCAGGCCACCCCGTACGCGCCGCCGGCCACGCCCGCCGCCTGGCCCGAGCAGCCCGCCGCGGGCGGCAGCTGGCCCTCCTACGGCGAGATGTACGGCCAGGAGGAGCCCGAGTCGGCCAGGCAGGGGCGCCGGGGCAACCACCACCGCGCCCCAGACCAGGACTATCCCGACTATTACCGCTGATCGTAAAGGCCCCTCGTAACAGGCGTTTCACCGGGCCGCCAGCAGTTACAGTCTGTCGGTGGACACTCAGAGTAATCGCCTGACTGCCCTTAGACACGATGTGCCCGCGTCGCTGGTGGTGTTCCTCGTCGCGGTCCCGCTGTCGCTCGGCATCGCCGTCGCCTCCGACGCCCCGCTGGCCGCCGGGCTGACCGCCGCGGTCGTGGGCGGCGTGGTGGCGGGGCTGTTCGGCGGCTCGGCCGTCCAGGTGAGCGGGCCCGCCGCCGGCCTGTCGCTGGTCGTGGCCGAGCTCGTGCACACCTATGGCTGGCGGGCCACCTGCATGATCACGCTGCTGGCCGGTGTGGTGCAGCTGCTGCTCGGCGTGTTCAAGGCGGCCCGTGCGGCGCTGGCCGTCTCCCCCGCCGTCATCCACGGCATGCTGGCGGGCGTGGGCGTGGTGATCGCGCTGTCGCAGCTGCACGTGGTGCTGGGCGGCAGCCCGCAGTCCTCGGCCGTCGACAACCTGCTGGAGCTGCCCGCGCAGGTCGCCGACCTGCACGACCACGCGGCCGCGGTCGGGCTGATCACGATCGGCGTGCTGCTGGTGTGGAAGTGGCTGCCCCGCCGGGTCCGCCTGGTCCCCGGACCGCTGGCGGCGCTGCTGATCGCCTCGGTCGCGGCGGCGGCGTTCAGCCTGGACGTCACCCGGGTGGACCTGCCGGAGAACCTCCTGCAGTGGGTGCCCCCCGTGCTGCCCGCGGGCGACTGGCACGGCATCCTCGCCGCGGTGCTGCTGGTGGCGCTGCTGGCGGGCGTGGAGTCGCTGCTGTGCTCGGTGGCCGTCGACAGCCAGCACGACGGCCCGCGCACCGACCTGGACAGGGAGCTGCGCGGGCAGGGCATCGCCAACATCGTCTCGGGCGCGCTCGGCGGGCTGCCGACGGCCGGCGTGATCGTGCGCAGCACCACCAACGTCCAGGCGGGCGCCCGCAGCCGCTGGTCGACCGTGCTGCACGGCGTGTGGGTGCTGGTCTTCGTCCTGTGCTTCGGCTGGGCCATCCGGCTGATCCCGCTGGAGGCGCTGGCGGCGCTGCTGGCCTTCATCGGCCTGCAGATGTTCAACCTGGGTCATGTGCGCAAGGTCCACGGCCACGGCGAGGTGCCCGTCTACCTCGTCACGCTGGCGGGCGTGGTCGTCCTCGGCCTGGCCGAGGGGGTGCTGTTCGGGCTGGCGCTGGCCGTCCTGCTCGCGTTGCGGCGGCTGACGTGGATCTCGGCGCACGTACGGCAGGAGCAGGACGGGCGCCGGCACGTGACGATCTCGGGATCGCTCACCTTCCTCGGCGTGCCGCGCCTCACCGACGAGCTGCGCGCCATCCCGCCGGGCGTGCCCGTCGACCTCGACCTCAACATCGACTTCATGGACAACGCCGCCTTCGAGGCGCTGCACTCGTGGCGGCTCATGCACGAGCGCTCCGGCGGCAGCGTCGACATCGACGAGCTGCACGACGAGTGGTACAGCCTGGCCGCCGCCGGCCACCGCATGTTCCCTGCCAAGACGCCGGCCAAGGCGCACGAGCACGGGTGGCTGCCGTGGGCGCACCGCCGCAGGCGCAAGAGTGCGACGGTGCCCGAGCAGGGCGGTCCGGCCGAGTGCGAGCTGACCGTGGGGGCGCGCGAGTTCCACCGGCGGGCGGCGCCGCAGATGCGGCCCATCTTCACCGAGCTGGCGCGCCGGCAGCAGCCGACGCACCTGTTCATCACCTGCGCCGACTCCCGCATCGTGCCCACGCTCATCACCGCCAGCGGTCCAGGCGACCTGTTCGTGGTGCGCAACATCGGCAACATGGTCCCCCGGTACGGCGCCGAGCCGCACGACGACTCGATGGCGGCGGCGATCGAGTACGCGACGCAGGTGCTGGGCGTGCGGACGATCACGGTGTGCGGCCATTCGGGGTGCGGGGCGATGGCCGGGCTGCTGTCGGGCGGGGAGAAGGCGGGCAGCCTGCCCGGGCTGCGGCGGTGGCTGCGGCACGGCAACCACAGCCTGGCCCGGTTCATCCTCGGCGACAGCGACGGCAGCGACAGCGGGCCGCTGGACCGGCTGTGCAGGGTGAACGTGACGCAGCAGCTGGAGAACCTGCGCACGCACCGGAAGGTCGCCGAGCAGGTGGCCGCCGGGTCGCTGGAGCTGGTGGGGCTCTACTTCGACATCGCCTCGGCCAGGGTGCACATCCTGCCCTCCCCCGAGGTGCCCGTGCCGGCCGGTGAGGAGGAAGCCGTCTCGTGAGCCCGCCTACGCTCTCGGTGAAGCCGCGGCGTGAATCGCGTGCCGTACCCGAAGAATGCTCGTATGAGAGTTCTGGTCATCGGAGGTTCAGCGTTCCTCGGCCGCGCGATCGTGTCCGAGGCGCTCGGGCGCGGTCACGAGGTCACGACCTTCAACAGGGGGCAGAGCTACCCTGACGTGCCTGGCGTGGAGGCCGTCCGCGGCGACAGGGAGTCGGCGGCGGACCTCGAACGCCTGGTGGACGGGCGGCAGTGGGACATCGTCGTGGACACCTCGGCGTTCGTGCCGCGCGTGGCCGGGCAGTCGGCGCGGCTGCTGTCCGGCCACGCCGGCACCTACGCCTTCGTCTCGACGGTGTCGGCCGTGCGCGGCTTCCCGGCCGAGCCGGCGACCGACGAGTCAGGGCTGTTGGACTGCGCGCCCGACGCCGGTCCCGACGACGGCGACTACGGCGTGCTCAAGGCGGGCTGCGAGCGCGCGGTCGAGCAGGGCTTCGACGGCAACACACTGATCATCCAGCCCGGGCTCATCCTCGGCCCGCACGAGAACGTCGCCCGGCTGCCGTGGTGGCTGACCAGGATCGAGCGCGGGGGCCAGGTGCTGGCTCCCGGCGACCCCTCGGTGGCCATGCAGCTCATCGACGCCCGCGACATCGCGATCTTCACCCTCGACCAGGCGGAGAAGGGCGTCCGCGACCGCTTCATGGTCACCGGGCCGGCGGGCAACACCACCTACGGCGAGTGGCTGGAGCTGTGCAGGCAGGCCACCGGCTCCGACGCGGAGTTCGTGTGGGTGGACGACCAGTTCCTCCTCGACCACGAGGCCGGTGCCTGGATGGAGCTGCCGCTCTGGGCGCCGCGCACTCCCGAGACGGCCAACTTCTGGACGATCTCCACGGCGAAGGCGGAGGCGGCGGGGCTGCGCTGCCGTAGCGTGGCCGAGACGGTCCGCGACACCTGGGAGTGGCTGCGGGAGATCCCGGTCGCCGAGCGGGTGTTCGGCCGGAGGAACGTCCACGGCATCGCGCCCGAGAAGGAGGCGGCGATCCTGGCCGCCTGGGCGGCACGCTAGCGGACGACCGCACGCCGCGCCCCGGGCCGGGGGACATCCCGGCCCGGCCGGGCGGTCGCGGGGCTGGTCAGCGGGTGCGGGTCAAGGGGACGACCACCAGGTCGACTGCGTGACGGTGGTGAAGCCGAGCGAGTCGTAGAGCGGCTTGCCCGCGCTGGCCGCCGTCAGCGTGACCGGCAGGTCCTTCAGCAGGCCGCCGAGCACCGCGTGCATCAGCGCCCGCCCGATGCCGAGCGAGCGGAAGCCGGGCAGGGTGGTCACCCAGTACAGCCCGCCCACCGTGCCGTCGGCGACCGTCACGCACGCCCCCGCGGGCTCGCCGTCCTTCTCCGCGACGAAAAGATCGACGCCCTCGTGGCCCAGCAGCGCCGCCGGGAAGGCCTGGCCGGCGAGGTGCGGCTGGAAACGGGACAGCGGGAAGCCCTCGACGACGATCCGCTCGGCCGTCTCCAGCTGCTCCGCACGCTCCACCCTGACGATCTCGACGGCCGGGGGCGGCAGGGCCGTACCGGGTCTGCGGATCATGACGGGCATCCGGCGCGGGGTCAGCCCGATCGCGGTCATGTCGACGACGCCGTAGGAGTCCTCGACCAGCGCGGGGCCGCGGGTCCAGCCCTCGGCCAGCGCGGTCAGCTCGGCGACGTCGGACGCGTCGGGCGAGGAGGACTGCAGGATGATCCGCAACCCCGCCCGCTCGTCGCCGGCCACGGCGACGAAGCCGGGCCGCTCGACCACGTCGTGGCCACGCGCGCCGGCCAGCGCCTTCCACAACGCCGTGGCGTTCGTGGTGGCCAGGCGGAGCTCGGCCAGGTCGGTGATGGTCATGGAAGGGACCCTACAAGAGCGTGCACTGACCTACGGCGACCGGATCGGCCGGCCCGACGGCCGCCTCCGGGATCTGGGTGACATGCCGCCCCTCGGCGCCCTTGTGGCATCCTGAGAGGCCCGCGATCACGGGTTCTCCATCAGCTACGTTCCTGGATTGGAAACATCACCGAGGAGACTCACCATGGCCAGGCGTGACCTGGCGTAGCCGCATCATCAGCTTGGGAACCGGCTACTGATCTTGCTGTGCTGAGCTGGGATACCGAGACGCAGGTCAGGGAAGACCGATTGACCGTGAGTCCCCGTGAGACACCCGCTCGTTTCTGGCACGCATCTGGCACGGAAGCTGCTGTTGTCCATCGCTCATGGGCAGGCTGGTTGCGCTGCTCCGGCAGCTGAAATTGTCGTGGACGGACTCTATGCTTCCCGCCCATGAGTAGAGACGGATCTTCTGTCGTGCGTACGAGGCGGATGGACGTGGAGGTGGAGGACTGTGGTCAGGTCTATCTCATGGATCGAGGGGACTATAAAGCCACAGACGGGTCAAACGACTCACGGGCTCACTCCATTGGGCTCATGAAATTAGAGGAGAGAGGCCTCGTGAGTCTGAACATCGCCACGCAGTGGGGGGAGATTCCGTTTACGGTGACCGCAGCCGACCGGGATCCAGGTGCTGACCTCGATGGCTATGAGGACATCGTGGAGATCAGTTTTGAGGCCCCGTCGGGCGAAGTCTTCCTGGTGGGATGGCTCATGGACTGGGACGATGAAAAGGCACACGACCTTTCCCTGCTGCTTTCTGGCCCCGGTACGTACCGCTTGCGGTATCACATCAGAGGAATCGAGGAAGAGCGCTGCTGGGTAGATGATCACTACCTTCAGATATGGCCAGCGCCACTACACGACCCGGCCGTGCTGAAAAATACAGATGGAGCCTTCCAGCACCTTCTGAGGCCTGAAGCCTGACGCGATCGGACCCACGCCGTCAGCTTGGGAATTGCGGCTATGACGTGCTCTGGACCCTGGGTTACCTGGTCAGCGCCACTCCCCGGCCGGTCGTGAGTGACCGTGGCTGACCCCTCGACACCGGGGTTAATGGCACGCTAATGGCACGGCGATCATGTGGCTGAGCTGCTGATCCACGGTTCGGGAGGCATGCGATCCAGGGAGTCTCGGGCCAGACTCCGTACCCGCTCCCAGGTCGGATGGCTCCGCAACCCCTCAGCACTCCAAGGATGTGGCCCCTCATCTGATAGATCGGATAGACGCCGGTCGATTGCATCGAAGCGCTCGGCCAGCTCGTCGCTGACCCATCCGGCCTCCCGCGACAACCACGACGGTAGGGAGGCGGCATCAAAATCAAGGGCGAGCTCATCCGAGCAACACCCCACCGCTTCAATCCATTCGATCTGCTCCGAGGCTGACAGGCTGAGATGGCCCAGCGCCTCACGCATGAGCCTCCAGTTGGTCTTGGCCAAGACCTCTGCCTCGTCCGGATGCACAGCCCCAGTATGCCGCGCAGCGTATGCCTGCCCTGCCTGATCAGAGATCAGTGATGGCCCACCCTCCCGGCACGCAGCCCGCGCCCCGGCGCACCCCTCTCAGCGCGGAGGAGAAGGTCCGCGCCGAGGCGAACTTCGTGCCCCTCGTCGCCGAGCAGCTCGCCGCCGGCGGCCGGTTCCGGGTGAGCGCCGACACTCCGGAGCTGGTGGAGCTGTTCCAGGGGGTCGCCCGCAGGATTGGTGACCTGCTCCAGCGCCCTGTGGTCAGCTACGCCAACGGCAGGTACATCGTGATCGAGTTCGGCCGGGAGGAGGTGGGTCTCACCGCCTGAGGTCTCTGCTCGGCGCATGCCGTCCGCCCTGACACACGAGCCAGGTCACGGGGACGTTCCGTCATCACGGACGGTCACCGTCCCCTTGCAAAACTCATGCGCTCGGCGCCCGGCGAGGTCACGCTGGCCGGGGTGACGCTGCCGGCGGGCGCGCCGGTCGCGGCCATCGTCGCCTCCGCCAACCGCGACGAGAGCGTGTTCGACGACCCCGACCGCTTCGACCTCTACCGGCCGCTGCACCCGCACGTCTCGCTGGGCTACGCCCGGCACCGCTGCCTGGCCATCGACTTCGTGCCCGAGATCGTCCGCATCAGCCTGGAGGTACTGCTGGAACGCCTGCCCGGCCTGCGGGCCGACGCGGACCGGCCGCCCGCCTTCCACGGCTGGCGCTACCGGCACCCCGACAGCCTCCACGTCCGCTGGTGAGGAAGACATGACGACAGAACGCCGCAAGCACGGCGAAGCCATCCTGGACCGCCTGGACGGCACCGCCCGCGCGCACCTCACCGCCGCCCTCGACGACATCTCGCCTGACCTCGCCGACCAGGTGATCTCCTGGGCCTTCGGCGAGATCTACGACCGGCCCGCGCTGCCGCCGCGCGACCGCCAGCTCGTCATCCTGGGCATCCTCACCACGCTGGGGAACTGCGAGCCGCAGCTCAAGATGCACCTCAGGATCGCGCTCAACGCGGGACTGACCCCGGACCAGATCACCGAGGCCCTGCTGCAGGCGGCCGTCTACTGCGGGATGCCGCGGGCGCTGGTCGCCACCTCGATCGCCAAGCAGGTCTTCGCCGAGCGCGGCCTGCTGCCCGTCCCCCCGGCCGGGCCGTAAGCCCGCCCAGGGCCAACGGGGCCCCGACGGGGTGATCCCCGAGACCCGACGGGGAGACCCAACGCGGTGACGCGCCGGGATGACGCGGCGGGAAGGCGGCGGCCCGCTCATCGCGGGCCGCCGGCGCGCGCCGCCATCGTCCACCGTGACCGATTCCCCCTCCTACCTGTTCCCCTCCTACCTGTTCTCCTCCTGCCTGTTCCCCTCCTGCCTGCGGGCCACCGCGCAGGCCTACGACGCCCCGGTCAGAGGGGTGTGTGACGAGCGGGCCTGTAGGCCGGGTTGAAATTCGCCGTGATCGTGACCTGCTGGTTTGCGCCGGACCGGGGTGTTGACCAGGCAAGACGCTGCCGTTGCTTGTCAGTGATTCACAAGATCTTCGGATGCGATGTGCACGGATTGTGCACTCTTCCAGGGGCACCTACGCAGGGTCGATCCCGTGGAGGGTGCGCCGGGTTGACGAATTGTTGCGGTGGCGCAGGATCTGATGGGGAAGATCTTCCAGGGGATCGTTAAACTTGATCATCGGTGAGGCCGCTGGCCTCACCGCGCGGAGCGTGGCCCTGATCCCCTGGGAGATCTTCCCCATCTGATCCGGCTCCGCAACAATTCGGTGAGGCGGCGAGCCCGGAGCGGGTCGGCCCCCGGCGTACAGCGCCCAGCCACCGAACGGCGTTACGGCGCGCGGCCCGTGTGGACCGATGCGCGGGTGCGGCCTCGCGCGGTGCCGGCGCCGCGTCGCCGTCAAGGCGTAAGCGGGGGCCGGCGACCGCGCCCCACTTGGCCACAGCTGCCGCGCTTGCCCGGTCTTCCGCATGGCGCGCGTGCGCTCCGATGGTCAGCCCGTTCGCACGAGGACGCGCCTACCCACACATGGCGATCAGCTCGGCGGCGCGCGGTAGCGCGCCCTTGAAGCAGTAAAGAAAGTACTCACAGCGGGAGATGTCCCAGAGATATCGCATGCGCGATTTCTCCGTTTTGAGCCTACAGAGGTCCGCCGAACATTATTCTTCCGATTGAGGCCTAGAATCCAGCTGGACAGTGCCACGACGCTGCATATCCATATAGAATCCAAGTCTATCCAGCGCGAAAGAAATCACTCTTACCGAAAGCGGAGAACGACTTTCTTCCGAGGAAAGCCCCATGGATTCCTGTAGTAGCATGCGAGCCAAGGAGTTACGCTGGGCGCTATCCAAACGAGCCCAGTTGGCCACCTGCAAGTATGCTGCAGCAATTGCCTCCCAGATTCGCAGCTCCGTTTCCGGATTAGCATCCCTATAAAGATCACCAATGAAAGTTGGCAGGTCCTCGACCAACTCTCTAGCCGCATCACTAAGCGCATTAACCACCAGAGCACAGCGAACTATAACATCTCCCTCGGTAGTGATTATTTTGGGCAGCGGAGCGGGGGCGAGGGCACTCAATGGAACATTAATCCTCTCACCCTCCGAGCGCCTCAAGGCCCGATACAGAGAAAGACGATTTTCGAGGTCTGGCCGAATTGCGACGATAATAGATTCGGCGATATCCTGAATCGACTTGCCGCCGGTTGTGATCGCCACCGTATCAGCAAGCGTGGGAGACTTGGCCCTGATCTGATCTCCTGTAACCCCATGCCAAAGAGGCAGGATTACCTTGCTACGCTCACTTACTTGACGAACATTCAATCCTTTTAACTCGAAATCCGTCCACCCCTTCTCAAGGAAGTGGGGACTGATTACCACCAAACCATATTTCGAAGTGGCGATTCCTCGATTGATGGAGTCATATAGACTGTCCCCCAACTTGAGGGTAAACTCGTCATACCAAACACTAACGCCTAAGCGTCGCAGGAATTCGGCAAGGGGGCGAACAAGGAGCTCTTTATCCTCGGAAGCGTGAGAGATGAACAGCTCTAGAGCAAACTCTCGCTGAGGCTCATCGTATGAAGGCTTCGGGTTTGATGCCATAAGGCCTCACCTTCTTCTATAGCGGGTTAAGCATGCTGTAGAGGATGCTGTCCCGCCACTGGCCATTGGTAAATACGTGATCACGAATTCGCCCCTCGGGTACGAAACCGAGTTTCGTGACAAGAAGCATCGACGTCGAGTTTTTGGGACCGATTGCTGCGCTGATCCGATGCAAGTTAAGGCTTTCAAAACCGAAGGCGATCAAAGTTCGTGCTGCGTCTGTGGCAAAGCCACAGCCCCATTCCTCAGCCACGATGGCGAAGCCGAGCTTTGCCGCTTGGACACCGCTTAGCCCGAGGCGCGCAAAGCCGATCAACTCTTCCGCGTCGTGCTTGGTGACCGCGAGATAGTACTCAGTGCGTGGCTCTTCCTTGGCACGCGTGACGATACCCGCCACCATGTCAGCAGCCTGATCACGGGTGCGGGTATCGAATGAGAGCCAGTCAGTCACGCGAGGATCGCCAACGATGCGGAACGCGCCGTCAACGTCGTCAGGGCGGAACTCGCGGAGGATGACCTTCTTGCCGACCAAGCGAACCGGATGCATGATCCGGAGGCTACATCGGCAGAGCCTTCATCGGGGAGCGCGTGAAGAACTCGATGCGCTCTTGCAACTCCCGAGCTTCGCCGCTGGCCGGCGCCTTGGACAGCACCTGGTGGACGTGCTCAACGGACTTGATGATGCCATTGATGCGCTGCTCAGGTGGAAGATCCAGGACTGGTGTGAGGGCCTCGGCGGCTCCTTCGACCTCACCACGTTGGATGCGTGCGATGGCAAGGTCGGAATGCGAACCGGCCTGGTCGCCGAACGCCCACTCAGGTCGGCTGGCGTCGCTGTATTCGGCTACGGCCTGAGTCGAGTAGCTCTCGGCTTGCTCGGCCTCTGATGGAAGCCAGGCGAGAGCATCGGCCGCGTAGTAGAGCTGACGCGCCCGGCTGAAAGTGGCGATGCCTCCGAGCTCGTCCATCTCGTCCGGCTGGACCTGGTCCCAAGCGTCCTCGGCCCGTTGGATAGCTGCCGTGGTGTTGATCGGGTTGCCGAGCGCGGCCCAACTCCGGGCCTCGTTCATCGCGAGCCAGACCATCGAGGTGTTCCGCGAGCGTGCCGCGAACTCCGTGCCCTGCTGCGCGTACCGGATCGCCTCGTTGTGCCGCTTGGCCCAGTACGCCACGAACGACTGTAGGCCGCGAATCCAGGCTCGCAAACCGTCGTGATCGGAGTGGTCGGCGCACATGAACGCCGTCCGCGCCTGGGTCATGGCCGCGTGTGGGTCGGCAAGGTCGTGTGATGCCTTGGCCAGCAGCCCGCCGTTCACCCCTGCCAGGAAGTAGAGGTGCTTGGCCTGGTCGGGACGCTGACGCTGCTCCAACAGAGTGAAGATCACGTCTTGGACGCTGACCAGGTCGCCGAGGATCTCGGAAAGCGGGCGCTGTGGATAGGCCATCGCCAGTTCGTGAACATCCTCGTGGATCTGCTGCGGCCAAGGCTCGCGAGTACGCCCACGTGGCCCGAGAAGAGATCGCCTGCACGGCCTGATCCAGGCAGAAAGAGGTATCCGCATGGCCGTACACACTGAAGATCGCCTGTGGACTTCGAGGGAGGTCGCCGAGTTCTTAGGTGTCCCCCTCGGCACGCTCTACCAATGGCGCACACGCGGGCTCGGGCCCCCTGGCCGCCGTATCGGCAAGCATCTCCGCTATCTCCCCGCTGACGTGCTCGCCTGGGTCCGGGAGCAGTCATGACGGTCACTGACCGATGGCACAAGTCTCGGCCCGAGCCCGGCGAGCCGAGGTGTTCAGAACATCGCAAAGTGCCGACCAAGGAGCATGGCAAGGGTGACCGATGGCTGGTTCGCTATCGAGATGAGGGTGGCGAGCAACGCGCCCGGAGCTTCGAGCGCAAGGCCGATGCTGACCGCTTCGAGGCGACCAGGAAGGCGGACCAGTCGCGGGGTGACTGGATCGATCCCCGGCTCGGCCAGACTCGATTCGATCAGTACGCCCCCAACTGGATGGCTGCGCGGCTGCATAAGGCCGGGACCATCGAGCGTTACGAGCATGCGCTTCGCAACCACATCTACCCGACCTTCGGCGCACTCGGGCTGGTCTCGATTCGCCCGACCGCCGTTCAGCACTGGGTGAAGGTCCTCCAACAGACCGGTCTCGCTCCTCGGACGATCGAGACCATTTACACGATTTTCGCGAGCATCATGCGCGGAGCCGTACGAGATGAGCTGATCCGCAAGTCTCCCTGCATTGACATCCGCTTGCCGTAGCCAGCAAGACCACGATCCACCTCCTCTCCCCTGATCAGGTGGTCTCCCTCTATGAGGCCATGGCCAAGGAGTACGCCGCCCTGGTTCTTGTCGGCGCCGGTGCCGGTCTCCGTCAGGGCGAGGCGTTCGGGCTGGCCAAGGATCGGATCGACTTCGAGGCGGGCATGATCCGAGTCGATCAACAGGTCGTCGTGATCAAGAGTCGCGCCGTGCTGGGCACTCCGAAGAGCCCGGCGTCGGTTCGAGACGTGCCCATGCCCGACTTCGTGGCCGAGGCACTAGCCAAGCACATCGCGACATACGACCCGTCCGACATCGTGTTTCGTACTGCGCTGCGGGACAACCTGATTCGCCGCGACTACTTCAATGCCAAGATCTGGAAGCCCGCGATCAAGTTGGCGGGCCTGATGCCCGACACCACGTTTCATGACCTCCGCCACACCTACGCGAGCACTGCCCTCGCCGCTGGCGTTCCGATCTCCGAGGTCTCCAAGTGGCTCGGCCACGAGTCGATCACAACGACTGTGGATCTCTACGGCCATCTCGTTCCGGAAGCTTCCGGGCGGGCCCGGACGGCGCTGGACATGGCCTTCCGGTCTGCGTTCCGTGTGCACTGAATGTGCACTGGCAGGGTCTAGACACAGCTCCGCCCCTGGTCAGAGAAGCGGAGAGAGACGAGCCGGCCTGTAGGCCGGGTTCTGTCCTTCGCGAACGAAGGGGCGACCATCCATCTAGGACCGCCGTTGCCGGCGGTCTCAAGCGGTCTACCCGCGCGACTCGGACGGGCAGTCCTCGAACGCCGCGCGCGGGACGCTCCTGCTGGGGCGTCCCTTCTTGACCTTGCTCCGGGTGGGGTTTACCTAGCCGCTCACGTCACCGCGAGCGCTGGTGGTCTCTTACACCACCCTTTCACCCTTACCTCCCGGATGTCCGGGAGGCGGTCTGCTCTCTGTGGCACTGTCCCGCGGGTCACCCCGGGTCGGGGTTACCGACCACCCTGCCCTGCGGAGCCCGGACCTTCCTCGGCGAGCCCCGCGAAGGGGCTCGACGCGGTCGCCCGGCCGGCTCGTCTGCAGGGAGGTTATCAAACTCCCAGCCACCTCCAATCCATCCGCAAGAGTCCCGTGATGTCCTGGGGTGGTCATCGTCTGAGGGGGACGGTGCCCACGGCTCGGTCGTGCCGGGTGAAACCTCGCGGCATCCGGCCCGACCGGGCCGTGACCGGACGACGGTCACGCCTCGGCCCACACGCTCCTGGGATGCCTGGGCGGTTCCCGAGGGCGCGGGCTCCCTCGTGCCGGCCGACCCACGGAGCGGGCGAACCTGACCCGGGCCCTCCTGGCTCGCCGGCCTGCCGCGTCCGCAGGCGGGTGTTCTCCCAGGGCATGGCGGGCGGGGTGGGAACGGCGGGCGGGGTTCCGCCCGGTTCCAGGGCCACGGGAGCGGGGACCCGGCGCGGCCCCGGCGCAGGCGTTCTGCCCTTGGTCCGGTGGGCCGGGGTTCTGCCCTTGGTCCGGTGGACCGGGGTTCTGTCTGGACCCCGTTCTGCAGCCGACGGGCCGAGGTCCGCCCGAAGACAGCGGTCCGAGGCGCTACCTGGCGGCAGCGGTCCGAGGCGCAACCCGCGGGGCTGTGGGCCGCGGCACTGCCCAGCAGGCCGAGGGACCGCCCGAAGACAGCGTGTCGGCAGGTGGGGGGGTCAGTGCAAGTGGCTGATGTCGTTGAACGCCTTCACGACGGCGGGCCCGTCGGCGTAGAAGTCGATCAGGGACAGGCACGCCACGTCGAGATGCATGCGGTACAGCGCCTCGGGCGGCGCGAGCAGCGCGAGCCTGAGGAGCGTCTTGATCGGCGTGACGTGGGAGACGACCAGCACGGTCTTGCCTTCGTACTGCTCGACCAGCCGGTCCCTGGTCGCCTCGACGCGTCGGGCGACCTGGGTGAAGCTCTCCCCCCTGGGTGGCGTGACGGCGGGGTCGGCCAGCCAGGCGGCCAGCTCGTCCGGCCACTCGCGTTGGATCTCGGTGAAGGTGCGCCCCTCCCAGGCGCCGAAATCGGTCTCCCTGAGGCCTTCGTCCACCTCGACGTCCACGCCGACGAGCCGCGCCACCATCTCGGCGGTCTGGCGGGCCCGCTTGAGCGGGGAGCTGACGATCACGTCGATCCGGTACGGCGGCGCCGCCAGCCTGCGCGCGGCGGCGCTGGCCTGGGCCAGGCCGTTCGCGGTGAGTTCGGCGTCGCCGAGCCCCGAGAAGCGGCGTTCGGCCGACAGCGGGGTCTCGCCGTGGCGCAGCAGGAGGAGCGAGGTGGCGACCCTGGTGGCGGGGCCCCAGCCGGTGCCCTTGGCGGCCTGCCGGGTGACCAGCGAGGCGGTCGGCGCCGACAGGTCGAGCAGGTCGGTCTGCCCGCCGGTCTTCGGCGCCGAGGGTGCCTCCCGTCCGGCCCCCGCGGGCGGCGTCTCCGGCACGCCCCCGGTCTCGGGGATCGCGCGACCGCCCGGCGAGCCCGCCCCGGCAGCCTCCCGCGAGCCCGGCTCCGAGGCGCCGCGCGAGCCGGCCGCCGGAGCACCGCGCCCGCCCGCCTCCGGTACGGCGGTGCCGCCCGCCTGCCACGCCAGTCCCTTGGCCGCGGCGTCCATCGCCTCGTTGGCCAGCCGGTCGGCGTGCTTGTTGCGCTCGCGGGGGATCCACGTCCACCCGGTGATCCGCAGCCGCCTGGCCAGGCCCTGCGCCTCGAGGGCGAGCGGCCTGAGCCCCTCGTTCTTGATCTTCCAGCGGCCGGCCATCTGCTCGATGACGAGCTTGGAGTCCATACGGACCTCGACCTCGGCGCCTTCACCGCCGAGGTCGAGCACGGCGGCGAGCCCCGCGACCAGGCCGCGGTACTCGGCGACGTTGTTGGTGGTGACGCCGATCGCCTCGGCCCGCTCGGCGAGGACCTGGCGGTCGCGGGCGTCCATCACGACGGCCCCGTAGCCGGCGGGGCCGGGATTGCCTCTCGACCCGCCGTCGGCCTCGACGAGGTACGGGGTCGTGCTCATGGAAGCTCCTTGATCGCTGCCGGCCGGTTCGGCGGCCTGGGTCAGATGCCGGACTCGGGGGTGCGGACGAGGATGCGGCGGCATTCCTCGCAGCGCAGCACCTCGTCGTGGGGGGCGGCCTTGATGCGGTTCATGTCGGCGATCGACAGCGTCACCTTGCATCCCATGCAGCGGCCGCCGTGCAGCATCGCGGCGCCCACGCCGTACTGGCCGCGCAGCTTCTCGTACAGGGCGAGCAGGTCGGCGGGGATGTCGGGGAGCACGCCCGCGCGGCGGCCCTCGACGTCGGCCGTCTCCTTGTCGATCTCGGCCAGGGCGGCGTCGCGGCGGTCCTCGGCGGCGGCCCTGGTGGTCGCGATTTCGTCGCGCCTGGCGATCAGGTCGGTGACCTTGGAGTCGGCGGCCTCGCGGCGCTCCATGATCTCCAGGACGACCTCCTCGAGGTCGCCCTGGCGGCGGTGCAGCGAGGCGATCTCGGACTGCAGGCTGGACAGGTCCTTGGGCGAGGTGACCATGCCGGAGTCGAGGCGCTTCTGGTCGCGGTCGGCGCGGGTGCGCACGGTCTCGACGTCGCTTTCCGCCTTGGTCTGCTCGCGGGACAGGTCACCGGCCTCGGTCTCGGCGGCGATCACCTGGGTGGCCAGCTGGGCCAGCTGCTTCGACTGCTCGTCGATCTCGGCCAGCTCGGGCAGGGTACGGCGGCGGTGCGCCAGGCGGTCGGCAGCGGAGTCAAGCTCGGCCAGGTCGAGCAGTCGCTTCTGAGCGGCAGGGGCTGCTTTCATGATCAATATCCTTTTGTCCAAGCATCGGTGACCGTGGCGGAGACGCGCGTCTCAACGTTAACGCCACTGGAGCTCAGGATGGACGCCGCGCTGTCGAGCCATGGCCACTCGGTGGCCCAGTGGGCGGCGTCGATCAGGGCGGGACCGCCGGCCTCGACGAACTCGCTGGCGGGGTGGTGACGCAGGTCGGCGGTGAGGAAGACGTCGACGCCGGCGGCGCGTGCCGTACCGAGGAGGGAGTCTCCTGACCCGCCGCTGACGGCCACGCGCGTGACGGGCCTGGACGGGTCGCCCGCGACGCGCAGGCCCCACGAGGTCTTCGGCAGCCCGGCAGCGGCCTGCTCGGCGAACGCGCCGAGCGTCATCGTGCGGGGCAGGTCGCCGACGCGGCCGAGGCCGCGCCAGGGGTCGTCGGGGAACGGCTGCAGCGGCACCAGGTCGCCGACCAGGCCGACGGCGCGGGCCAGGGCGTCTGAGACGCCGGGGTTGGCGACGTCGGCGTTGGTGTGGGCGGTGTAGAGGGCGACGTC
This sequence comes from Nonomuraea sp. NPDC004354, assembly GCF_053602555.1. Taxonomy (NCBI): domain Bacteria; kingdom Bacillati; phylum Actinomycetota; class Actinomycetes; order Streptosporangiales; family Streptosporangiaceae; genus Nonomuraea; species Nonomuraea sp. NPDC004354. Next base: position 533,400 of record NZ_JBSGDV010000003.1, read on the forward strand.
GTTGCGGATCAGGTCGTGGATCAGCCTGCCCTTGTAGGTGGTCGCGGCGACGCTGGTGGTGCCGCGCAGGTAGAGCGGGTGGTGGACGACGATCAGGTCGGCGCCCCAGTCGAGCGCCTCCTCGGCCACGACGGGCACGGGATCGACCGCGAACAGCACCCGCCGCACCGCCTGGTCGGGGTCTCCGCAGACCAGGCCCACGGCGTCCCACGACTCGGCCCTGCCAGGCGGATAGGCGGCCTCGAACACGTTGATCACATCAGCCAGCGTCACCTGCGCAGACTACCGGTTCGGCCACCTCGACACGTGAGCGAGCGCCGCCTAACGTAAGTGGATCCTGACATCTGTGGAGGGGCGCATGAGGGTCGCGATCATCGGTGCGGGGTTCGGCGGGCTGTGCATGGCGATCAGGCTCGAGCAGGCGGGCATCGGCTCCTACACGGTCTTCGAGAAGGCGGACGGCCTCGGCGGCACGTGGCGCGACAACACCTATCCGGGAGCGGGCTGCGACATCCCCTCCCAGCTGTATTCGTACTCGTTCGAGAAGGACGCGAGCTGGACGCGCCGCTACCCCGGGCAGCCGGAGATCCTCGCCTACCTGGACCGGTGCGCCGACAAGTACGGCGTCCGGCCGAAGATCCGCTTCGGCGCCGAGGTCGTCGCGGCGGACTTCGACGGGCGGCGCTGGCGGGTCACCACGGGTGAGGGGAGCGAGGAGTTCGACGTCGTGGTGTCGTGCGTGGGCCAGCTGACCCGTCCCGCGTATCCGCCGATCCCTGGACGGGAGAGCTTCGCGGGCGTCGCCTTCCACAGCGCCCGCTGGAACCACGACCACGACCTGACCGGCCGCCGGGTGGCGGTGATCGGCAACGGCTCGTCCGCCGCGCAGTTCATCCCCCGCATCCAGCCGCTGGCCGCCCGTCTCGACGTCTTCCAGCGCACCCCCAACTGGGTCATCCCCAAGCCCGACCCGACGTTCGGGCCGGCGGCGCGGCTCGCCCTGCGCCTGGTCCCCGGCCTGCGGCGGGCCTACCGCGAGTGGATCTACCGGTACGCCGAGGGCACCCTCTACCCCGCCCTCGCCCGCGGCTGGAGCGCCGGCCTGCTGAGGAAGCGGGCGCTCGGCCACCTGCACGCCCAGGTCGCCGATCCGGTCCTGCGGGCCAAGCTCACCCCCCGCTTCCCGGTCGGCTGCAAGCGGGTGGTCATCGACAGCGCGTTCTACCCGGCGCTCACCCGGCCCAACGTGGAGGTCGTCACGGACCCGATCGTCAGGGTCACGCCGGAGGGGGTGCAGACCACCGAGGGCGTGCGCGCGGCCGACACGATCATCTACGCCACGGGCTTCCGCACCACCGAGTTCCTGCAGCCGATCGCGTTCACCGGGCTGGGCGGGGTGTCGCTGACCGACCAGTGGAAGGACGGCGCCGAGGCGTATCTCGGCATCGCGGTGCCGAACTTCCCCAACCTGTTCCTGGTCTACGGGCCGAACACCAACCTCGGCCACAACTCCATCGTCTTCATGATCGAGTGCCAGGTGCGGCACGTCATGGCGTGCCTGCCGTACCTGGAGAGGAACGGGCCGATGGAGGTCAGGCCCGAGGCCATGGCGGCCTGGCGGCGGCAGCTGGCGGCGGCGATGGAGCGGATGGTGTGGGGCGGCGGCTGCCAGAGCTGGTACAAGACCGCCGACGGGCGCGTCGTCAACAACTGGCCGGGACGCGCGGGCCTGTACCGCAGGCTCACCGCTCTCCCGCCGCTCGACGCCTACCGGATAACGTCATCGGCATGACGTCGCATGTGGTGGCTGACACGCACAACGATCTCCTCATGGCGGTCTCGGCGAGACCGCCCGACCGGTGGGCGAACTTCTTCCGCGCCCAATGGCTTCCCCAGCTGCACGCCGGCCGGGTGAACCTCCAGGTCCTGCCGGTGTTCATCTCCTCGGAGTACCGTCCGGAGGGATCACTCAGGCAGACGTTGCGCATGATCGAGTGCGCGCACGTGATCGCCGAGGGCAACCCCGACGAGGTCGCGCTGTGCACGGACGCCGCGCAGATCGACGCGGCCATCGACGCCGGCAGGATCGCGCTGGTGCTGGCGATGGAGAGCATGCCCGGCATCGACGCCAGCGTGGAGCTGATCCCGACGATGCACCGCCTCGGCGTGCGGATCGCCTCGATCGCGCACTGGGGCCGCACCCCGCTGGCCGACGGCAGCGGCGAGGACGCCACCGGCAGCGGCCTCACCTCCCACGGCGTCGAGGCGCTGAAGGAGATGGAGCGGCTGGGCATCCTGTTCGACGTCTCCCACCTGGGCGCCTCGGGCGTCGCGCACGTGCTGGAGCTGGCGACCAAGCCGGTGATGGCGACCCACTCCTCGGCGCGCGCCCTGCGCGACCACCACCGCAACCTGACCGACGAGCAGCTCAGGGGCGTGGCCGGGACCGGCGGCGTGGTCTGCGTGAACTTCCTGGCCGCCTTCCTCACCGAGAACGCCCGCGAGGCCACGCTCGACCACGTGCTCGACCACATCGAGCACATCGCGGGCGTCGTGGGGATCGACCACGTGGGCCTCGGGCCCGACTTCATGGACGAGGTCAGGCGCGACCTCACGCCTCCGTGCTGCGAGAGCGTCACCTCCACCGGTCTCGACGTCGCCGCCGCCGTACCGGGGCTCGAGGGACCCCGCGGCCTGCCGCTGGTCACCGAGGGGCTGCTGGCGCGGGGGCTGCCGGAGGCCGACGTGCACAAGATCGTCGGCGGGAACGTGCACCGGTTCTTCGGAAAGGCGCTGGCGTGATCGAGGATCTGGAGGAACTGGTCGGCTGCGAGTCCTTCTCCAGCGACCTGGAGGCGGTGGCGCGCAGCGCGAAGGTCGTCGCGGCGATGGGCGCGCGCCACCTGGGCGCGCAGCCGGAGACGATCGTCGTCGACGGTGTCACGCACCTGCGGTGGACCTTCGGCGAGCCGAAGGTGCTGCTGCTCGGGCACCACGACACCGTCTGGCCGATCGGCACGCTGGCCACCCACCCGTGGTCGGTGGTGGACGGCATCGCGCGCGGCCCCGGCGTCTTCGACATGAAGGCGGGGCTGGTGCAGATGTTCCACGCGCTGGCCGGGCTGGAGACGCTCGACGGCGTCAGCGTGCTGGTGACGGGTGACGAGGAGGCCGGCTCCATCACCTCGCGCGCGCTGATCGAGGACTCCGCGCGCGGTCTCGCGGCCGCGTTCGTGCTGGAGGCCAGCGCGGACGGCGGCGCGCTCAAGACCGCCCGCAAGGGCACCTCCGACTACACGCTCACCGTGCACGGCAAGGCGGCGCACGCCGGGCTGGAGCCGTGGAAGGGGGCCAACGCGGGGATCGAGCTCGCCCACCAGATCCTCACGATCGCGGGGATGGCGGCGGTGGTGGACTCGGACGAGCCGGGCGGCCCGGCCGGCCCGGGCGGTCCGGGCGGTCCGGGCGGCTCCGGGGACGCGGCGGCGCCGGCAGGCTCCGGCGGGCCGGTCGCGGGAACGACGGTGACGCCGACGGTCCTGTCCGGTGGGACCACCGTGAACACGGTGCCCGCCCTGGCGCACGTCGGGGTGGACGTGCGGGTGCCGACCCTGGCCGCCCAGGCCAAGGTGGACACGCTCATGCGGGCGCTGTCGCCGCGGCTGGAGGGCATCCGGCTGGAGGTGCGCGGCGGGCCGAACCGGCCGCCGATGGAGGCGGCGCAGTCGGCCCGGCTGTTCGCGCTGGCGCAGCGGCTGGCGGAGGAGCTGGGGCTCGGGGCGCTGACGTCGGCCTCGGTGGGCGGCGCCTCGGACGGGAACTTCACCGCCGGCCTGGGCGTGCCGACGCTCGACGGGCTCGGCGCGGTCGGCGGTGGAGCGCACGCGGACCACGAGCACGTCGTGGTGGCGGAGCTGCCGCGCCGGATGGAGCTGCTCAGGGCGCTGGTCCGCGCGGTGCTGGCCGCCTGACCCCGGAGGCCGCGCGGGGCGCCGCTGCCGCGGCGCCCCGCCCGCAACACCCCGCCGCGACACCCCTCCCGCAACACCGCGCCGGCAAGACCGCGCCGGCAAGCCCCTCTTGGTGAGACCCGTCGGTGAGACCCCACAACGAGACCGCGCCGGCAACGCGCCGCCGGCAACACCCCGCCGGCAACACCCTGCCGGCGAGGGTCCGCCGCGCGGGGTGAGAGCGGCCGGCTCGGATAGATTCCCAAGGTGACGACTGTCCAGGTGGAAGTGCGCGAGCTGCACCGGATCGACGAGTTCGCCGACGTGTTCAGGCTGTTCGACGAGATCTGGCACCCCGACCCGGCCAACCCGCCCGTCACCGTCGAGCTGATGCGGGTCCTGTCCCACACGGGAAGCTACGTCGCCGGCGCCTACGCGGGCGACCGCCTGGTGGGCGCATCGGTGGGCATTCTCGCCGCGGGCAACACCCTGCACTCGCACGTCACGGGCGCCGCCCAGGGCGGCAGGGGCATCGGCCAGGCGCTGAAGGCGCACCAGCGCGACTGGTGCGCCCGGCGCGGCATCGACCGCATCACCTGGACCTTCGACCCGCTCGTGCGCCGCAACGCCTACTTCAACCTCGCCAAGCTCGGCGCCCGCCCCGTGGAGTACGTGGAGAACTTCTACGGCCCGATGGCGGACGCGATCAACGAGGGTGACGAGTCCGACCGGCTGGTGGTCGAGTGGCCGGTGAAGGAGCGGGCCCCGGCGCGGGAGCCGTACGAGGGGGTGGTGGCGCTGGAGGAGGAGGACCGGCTGCCGGTCAGGGGGGCGGTGAAGGGGCCGGTGGCGCTGGTCGGGACGCCCGCCGACATCGAGGCCCTGCGCCGCGACGACCCCTCGGCGGCCGTGGCCTGGCGCCTGGCGATGCGTGAGGTGCTGGGCGGGCTGATGGCCGAGGGCGGGCAGGTCGTGGCCTTCACCGGGAACGGTGAATACGTCGTGCTGGCCAGGTTGACCTGAAGCTTGCTTGAGGTTCAAGACTGACTGGTATGAGAGTTGTCGAGGTGACGCGGTTCGGCGGTCCCGAGGTGCTGCGGGCGCGCGAGGTCGGCGATCCGGTGGCGGGGCCGGGACAGGTCGTGGTGGGCGTGGCGGCGGCCGACGTCCTCGCGGTCGAGGCGCAGCTGCGCACGGGCTGGGGCGTCGAGTGGTCCGGGACGCGCCCGCCGTTCGTGCCGGGGACCGGTGTTGCGGGGCACGTGCTGTCGGTCGGTGAGGGGGTGGATCCGGCGTGGCGGGGCCGCAGGGTGGCCGCGATGGTCAGCGGCGGCTACGCCGAGCAGGCGCTGGCCGGGGTGGAGGCGCTGGTGCCGGTGCCCGACGACCTGCCGTTGCCCGAGGCGGCGGCGTTGCTGCAGGTGGGTCCGGCCGCGCTCAGCCTGATCGACGCGGCCGAGCTGAAGCCCGGTACGCGGGTGCTGGTCACCGGCGCGGGCGGCGGGCTCGGCCTGGTGCTGGTCGAGCTGGCCGCGGCGGCGGGCGCCGAGGTCACCGCCGCGGCCACCGCTCCTGACAAGCGGCGCCGGGCCGAGCTGCTCGGGGCGGCGCACACCGAGGTGGCCGGCCCGTTCGAGGTGGTCTTCGACGGCGTGGGCGGCGAGCAGGGTGCCAGGGCGGCCGAGCTGACCGTGCGGGGCGGCAGGTTCTTCGCCTACGGCGTCGCGGCGGGCGGGCCCGCCCCGGTCGACGCCGCCGAGGCCGAGCGGCGCGGGATCACCGTCGTCGGCATGGAGCAGGTGCAGTTCGCGCCAGAGGAGTTCGGGCGGCTGGCCGGGCGGGCCTTCGCTGCGGGGATCACGCCGACGATCGGGCTGGCCGTCCCGCTGGACCGGGCGGCCGAGGCGCACACCGCGATCGAGCGGCGCACGCTCGTGGGCAAGGCGGTCCTGCTGGCCACCTCGCGCGCCGTCCGCTACCGCGAGTACGGCGAGGCGGACGTGCTGACCGTCGACGAGGTGCCCATCCCGGCGCCCGGCCCCGGCCAGGTGCGGGTGGCGGTGCGTGCGGCCGGTGTGAACGCCCTCGACTGGAAGTTCCGCAGGGGCTACATGGTGGTCCCGCTGGAGGAGCCGGCCGGCACGGGGATCGAGGTCTCCGGCACGATCGACGCGCTCGGCGAGGGCGTCGAGGGCTGGTCGGTGGGCCGGCCGGTGTTCGGCAGGGTGGCGACCGGCGGCCTGGCCGACCACGTGCTCGCCGACCCCGCGCAGCTGCTGCCGAAACCGGACCACCTGTCCTACGAGGAGGCCGCGGCGCTGCCCGTGGCCGCGGAGACCGCCGCGCGGACGCTGGCGGAGCTGGACGTCGAGCCCGGCCGGCGGCTGCTGATCCACGCGGTGGCGGGCGGTGTCGGCCTGGTCGCCGCCCAGCTGGCCCGTGCCAGGGGCGTCGAGGTCGTCGGGACGGCCAGCGAGGGCCATCACGCGTTCCTGCGCGACCTCGGTGTCACCCCCGTCACGTACGGCGACGGCTGGGCGGAGCGGGCCGGTCGGGTCGACGCCGTGCTGGACGCCTCCGGCAGGGGCGTGCTGGCCGACTCGGTGCGGCTGACCGGCGACGCGGGCAAGGTGGTCACGATCGCCGATCCGCGGGCGGGCGAGTTCGGCGTGCGCTTCTCGCAGGGCGGCCCGGACCCGGAGCCGGTCCGGCGGGTCGTCGAGTCGGGCGCCGTGCGCATGCCGATCGCCCGGGTGTTCCCGCTGGAACAGGCCGCCGACGCGCACCGGCTGAGCGAGGACGGTCACCTGCTCGGCAAGATCGTCGTGATCACGGAAGCGGACGTTCCGCGATAGGCGGCACACTGGGGGCATGCTCGAAACCTCGGCTCGCCTGCTCAAGCTCCTCTCGCTGCTGCAGGCGCACAGGGAGTGGTCCGGCCCGGAGCTGGCCACCCGTCTGGGCGTCACGACCAGGACGGTGCGCAACGACGTGGAGCGCCTGCGCACCCTCGGCTATCCGGTGCACGCCACCCCGGGCGTGGCGGGCGGCTACCGCCTCGGGGCGGGCGCCGCCCTGCCCCCGCTGCTGCTCGACGACGAGGAGGCGGTGGCGGTCGCGGTCGGCCTCGGCCGGGCGGCCGGCGGCGGGGTGGCGGGCATCGAGGAGAGCTCGGTGCGGGCGCTGGCCAAGCTGGAGCAGGTCCTGCCGGCCAAGCTGCGGCACAGGGTCAGCGCGCTCAACGCCTACACCGTGCAGATCCCCGGCGCGGCGCCCGCGGTGCCGCCGGAGGTGCTGACCACGATCGCCAACGCCGCGCGCGACCACGAGCGGCTGCGCTTCGACTACACCGGTCATGACGGCGCCACCGGCACGCGCGAGGCCGAGCCGTACCGGCTGGTGCACCGGCGCGGGCGCTGGTACCTGGTGGCCTGGGACGTCGAGCGGCGCGACTGGCGGACGTTCAGGGTCGACAGGATCACCACCCGCACCCCGAACGGCCCCCGCTTCACCCCCCGCGAGCTGCCGTTCGACGTGGCCGAGCACGTGGAGCGGGGGGTCAGCACCGCGATGTGGCGCTACCGGGCCAAGGTGCTGGTGCACGCGCCCGCCGACCGGATGGCCGGGCTGCCGACCGGGCTCGACTTCGAGCCGGTCGACGAGCACACCTCGATCGCGCACCTCGGCGGCGACGACCTCACCGGCATCGCGGTCTGGATCGGCATGCTCGACGTCGACTTCGAGGTGATCGAGCCGCCGGAACTGGCCGAGGTGGTCAGCAGGCTGGCGGAGCGTTACCGCAGGGCGGTCAGCGAGCGGTAGGCGGACGGTCAGCGCCCGGGCCGAGGCTCGGTGGCATGACCATTGTCAAGCGAATCGCCGGCGGCGAGGACGACTTCCAGCTCGTACGGCACCTGACCGTGCGCGGCAGCCAGTTCGAGATCGGTAAGGCGCTGGCGCAGGAGGCGCGCACCCGCTCGGGCTGGGCGCCGGGTCCCGCCGACCAGACGGTGAACAGGGCGCGCATGGCCTGGTTCGAGCACTTCTGGCCGCAGCACCACGAACGGCTGGACGGCGTGGCGGCGGCCTTCGACCTCGACCCCGACCGTGACGACCTCATCATGGACGGGTTGAACGCGCTGCCCATGGGCTCGGGCTGCTCGGCGCTGTGGTGCCCGCCCTCGGCCGCGACCGACGGGCACGGCAGGATCGCCCGCAACTACGATTTCTTCACCCTCACCACCAGCGAGATCATGGGCGGGGCCGCGAAACCGGGCGAGCTGCCCATGGCCTCCCGCCCTTACGTGATCACCACGATCCCCGACGAGGGCCCGGCCTCCACCGTCATCACGATGAACGAGCTCGACGGCTGCATGGACGGCGTCAACGCGGCGGGTCTCGCGGTCGTGCTGCTCATCGCGGACGTCGCCCATGCCGCGCCGCCCGAGTCGGCCGACCCGCGGGTGGGGCTCAGCTCGGTGCAGCTGCCCAGGTTCGTGCTGGACACCTGCGAGAACGTCGAGCAGGCCAAGCGGGCGCTGCTGATGGCCAAGCACTACGACCACGGCCTGCCCCTGCACTACCTGATCGCCGACGCCGCGGGGAAGGCGTTCGTGTGGGAGAGCGAGCGCATCATCGACGCGGGCGACGCGCCGATGTGCGTGACCAACCACCCGCTGCACCGCCACCCCGACCCCATGGCGCTGCCCGACGACGACGAGACCACGATGGACACCTTCGACCGGTTGCGCAGGCTGCACGAGCGGAGCAGGGACGTGCCGCTGTCGGCCGAGCGCCTGTCGGGCGCGCTGGGCGAGGTCGCCGCCGGAGCGGACAAGCCGTGGCGCACCACGTGGACGAGCGTGCTCGACACCAGGGACAGGACGCTGACCGCCCGCTTCTATCTCGGCGACGCCCCGGAGGGCGGCACCAGGTTCACCGGGGAGCTGCGCTTCGAGATCAGGCCCGACTCGTAGGCGATGACCACCAGCTGGGCGCGGTCGCGCGCGCCCAGCTTCACCATGGCCCTGCTGACGTGGGTCTTGGCGGTGAACGGGCTGATCACCATGTGGGCGGCGATCTCGTCGTTGGACAGGCCGCGCCCGACCAGCGCCAGCACCTCCCGCTCGCGCCTGGTCAGCGAGCCGAGGTCGGTCACCTGCCGCACGGGGGCGCGCTGGACGAACTCGTCCATCAGCCGGCGCGTGATCGCGGGCGACAGCAGCGCGTCTCCCCTGGCCGCCACCCTGATGCCGGACAGCAGGTCGGCCGGGTCGGTGTCCTTGAGCAGGAAGCCGGCCGCGCCCGCGCGCAGCGCGTCGAGCACGTACTCGTCGACGCCGTAGTTGGTCAGCATCACCACGTGCACGCCTGCCAGGCGCTCGTCGGAGGCGATGCGCCTGGTGGCCTCGATGCCGTCCATGACGGGCATCTGGATGTCGAGGAGCGCGACGTGCGGCTGGTGCCGTACGGCCAGCTCGACGGCCTGGCGGCCGTCGGCCGCCTCGCCGACCACCCGCAGGTCGTCCTCGGCGTCCAGCAGCGCCCGGAACCCGGCCCTGATCAGCGCCTGGTCGTCGGCGAGCAGCACGTTGATCATGACTGCGCCGCCGGGAGCTCGGCCCTGACGGTGAAGCCGCCCTCGGGTCGCGGTCCGGTGCGCAGCCGGCCGCCGAGCGCGGTGACGCGCTCGCGCATGCCTGTCAGGCCGACACCCGGCTGGTGTCCGTGTTCCGGTACGGCGGTGCCGTCGTCGTCGATCTGCACGACCACCTCGTCAGGCAGGTATCCGATGCGCACGGAGGCGGAGGCGGGCCCCGCGTGCCTGGTGATGTTGGTCAGCGCCTCCTGGACGATGCGGTAGGCGGCCCTGCCGACCTCGGCGGGCACCGGCCGCGGCGATCCGCTGACCTCGACGTTGGCGGGCAACCCCGCCGCGCGGGCCCGTTCGACCAGGTCGGGCACCTGCTCGAGGCCGCTGCCGTCGGGCGCGCGCAGCACTTCCAGCGTGGCGCGCAGCTCGCGCATCGCGTCGGCGCTGGCCTGCTGGATGGCGGTCAGCGCGGCGGGCACCTCCTCGCCCCGCTTGCGGGCCAGGTGCGCGGCCACGCCGGCCTGCACCTTGATGATCGAGATGCTGTGGGTGAGGGAGTCGTGCAGCTCGCGGGCGATGCGCAGCCGTTCCTCCCCCGCGCGGCGCAGGGCGGTCTCCTCGCGGGTTCGCTCGGCCTCCGTCGCACGCTGCTCGACCTGCTCCAGGTAGTGGCTCCAGGCGCGCTTGGCCTCGCCGATCACCGCGGCCGCCACGAGCCAGCCCACCAGCAGCACCCTGCCCTCGATGGCCGCCCTGGGCGGCAGCGCCGTCGTCGAGTCCTGCCCGAAGGCGAACATGCCGGTCAGGAAGACCACGATGCCGGCCAGGGCGGCCGGGTGCCGGCCCTGCCTGACCGTGGTGTAGACGGCGATGAGGACGGGGAAGACGGCCGCCGCGCCGGGGTGGGCGCGGGCGCTGTAGGCCAGCATGCAGGCGACGGTGACGGCCAGCACCGCGACGGGGTGGCGGCGCCGGAGCGCGAGCACGAGCGTGCCGCCCAGCAGCAGCGCGTAGTCCAGCGGGGCCAAGCCCGGCGAGAGCAGCAGCTCACCGCCCACCTGCGCCGCCGCCACCACCACGGCGAGCAGCGCGTCCCGATCGAGCCTCATACCGGCACAATAGAGGCAGCCGCCGGGCCGGACGTCGTACGCAGGGAGTACTTCGTGCGCGTGACGACAGTCGGGCCGTGCCCCCGTCAGTGTGGCGGCATGACCCGATACGTCACTCCCGTGGGCAAGAACGTCCGCAGCGGTCCCGTCGGCCAGATCTACGCGCAGCTCAAGACGGACTTCGGGTTCGTCGGCGAGATGTTCATGAGCCTCTCCCCCGCGCCCGAGGTGCTGGCCGCCACCTGGGCGCTGCTGCGCGAGTCGCTGCTGGCCGGCCCCTCGTCCAGGACCGACAAGGAGGTCATCGCGCTCGGCGTCTCGCTGGCCAACCGGTGCCCGTTCTGCGTCGACGCGCACACCGTGCTCCTGCACGCCACGGGCGACCACGCGCTGGGCGAGGCGATCGCGCGCGGCGAGCGGCCCGCCGACCCGCACCACGCGACGCTGCTGGCGTGGGCGCGGCGCGAGCGCCCGGCCGCGCTGCCGGCCGACCACGTGGGCACGGCACTGGCCTTCCACTTCATCAACAGGATGGTGTCGGCGCTGGTGGGCGAGAACCTGTTTCCCGCCGGCGCCGCCACCTCGCCGGTGGTACGGCGGGCGGCCGGCACGGCGATGGCCCGCGTCGTGCGCCGGCGGCTCGTGGCGGGAGAGAGCCTGCCGCTGCTGGCGCTCGGCCGCCGGCCGGCGGGCCCGGAGCCCGCGTGGGCGGACGGCTCCCCCGTCGGCACGGCGTACGCGGCCCTCCGGCAGGCGGCGGAGGGCCGGGTCCTCGGCGAGCGTGCGAGGGCGGTCGTCAGGGCGGCCGTCGAGGAGCACGACGCCACGCATCCGCCGCTCGGCACCGCGTGGCTGGACGGCCCGCTGGCGGAGCTGCCTGCCGACGAGCGACCGGCGGTGAGGCTGGCGTTGCTGGGGGCGCTGGCGCCGTACCGGATCACCGAGGCGGACGTGGCGGCGTGGCCGGCGCCCGACGCCGACCTGGTGCGGCTGCTGGCCTTCGGCGCGTTCGCCGCTGTCGAGCACGTGGAGCGGGAGATCATCCGGGGGGTGCCAGGTACTCCTCCCGCACCTTCGAGCGCGACAGCTTCCCCGTCGGCGTCCGCGGCAGCTCCGTCCGGAACTCGATGACCTTGGGGTGCTTGAACCTGGCGATCCGCGGCTCCAGGTGGGCGCGCAGTTCCTCCTCCGTGACCGGCGCGTGCGGTTGCACCAACGCCACGACGTTGTGGCCCCACTCCTCGTCGGGCACGCCGATGACGGCGGCGTCGGCGACCGCAGGGTGTTCGAGCAGCGCGGCCTCGATCTCGGCGGGGTAGATGTTGACCCCGCCCGAGATGATCAGGTCGGTGCGCCGGTCACACAGGAACAGGTAGCCGTCCTCGTCGAGGTAGCCGATGTCGCCCGGGGCGTACCACTCGCCGCGCATGCTGGCGGCGGTCTTGGCCGGGTCCTTGCGGTACTCGAAGGTGCCGAGGCCGGACTTGACGTGGATCATGCCGGGCTCGCCCGGGGGCAGCTCCTCGCCGCGCTCGTCGAGGATCTTCGCCTCGAAGGTGGGCGCGGGCCTGCCGACCGTGCCCGGCCGGGCCAGCCATTCGTGCGGCTTGACCGAGAAGGCGATGGTCGACTCGGTCGAGCCGTAGTACTCGTAGAGCACCGGCCCCCACCAATCCATGATCGCCTTCTTGACGGCCACGGGGCAGGCCGCGGCGGTGTGGATCACCTGCCGGAGCGAGGACACGTCGTAGCTCTTCCTGACCTCCTCGGGCAGCAGGAGCATCCGGTGGAACATCGTGGGCACCATCATCGCGTTGGTGACCCGGTACCTGTCGATCAGCTCCAGGATCGGCTCGGGGTCGAAGCGCGGCGCGATGACCAGCGTGTGGCCGAGGTGCAGCGCGAACTGCGTGTGCGCGCACGGCGCGGAGTGGTACATGGGCGAGGTGACCAGGTGCACGCCGTCGCCGGCCCGCAGGTCGACCACCTCGCCGAGGAACCACGCGTACAGCGGCAGGACGGCCTCCGGCGCGGCCCCCGGCAGCGGGCGCTGCACGCCCTTCGGGAAGCCCGTGGTGCCCGAGGTGTACCACATGACCGCGCCCGCGGTGCGGTCGCCGGGGGCGCCGGACGGCATGCCCTCGGCCAGCGCGGCCACGTCCTCGGGCCCGGTGACGAGCACCTTGGCGTCGCAGTCGCCGAGGATGTAGTCGATCTCGGCCTGGGCGAGATGCCAGTTGACCGGCACGTAGTAGAGGCCGATCTGGCCGGTGGCCATGAGCATGACGACCGGGTCGACGCCGTTGCGCAGCACGCCCGCCACGACGTCGCCGGTGACCAGGCCGCGGGCGCGCAGGCCGTGGGAGACCTGGTTGACGCGGGCGAGCAGCTCTCCGTAGGTGGTGCGCGGCTCGGCCACCGCCAGGCGTCCCGGGTCGGCGGCGGCCGTCTCGTAGAACCCGTTCATCACAGCTCCAGCAGGTGGGCCAGCCGCTCGCGGTGCGTGCGGGGCGGGCCGAGCAGGACCTCGTCGGTCTTGGCCCGCTTGTAGTACAGGTGAGCGTCGTGCTCCCAGGTGAACCCGATGCCGCCGTGCAGGAGCAGGTGGTCGCGGGCCACCTCGAAGCAGGCCCTGCCGACGTAGGCCTGGGCGAGGGCGGCGGCCTCCGGCAGCTCGCCGGGCGCCGCGTCGGCCGCCCACGCCGCGTAGCGGACGATCGACTCGGCCTGCTCGAGCTTGGCGTGCATGTCGGCGAGCTTGTGCTTGACGCCCTGGTAGGAGCCGATGTACCGGCCGAAGGCGACGCGGATCTTGGCGTAGGCCACGATGGCGTCGAGGCAGGCCCGCATGACGCCCAGCTGCTCGGCGGCGAGGGCGACCGAGAACAGGCTCCGTGCCTGCTCCAGCGCGGCCCCGTCGTCCGGCGCGCCGAGCACCCTGGCCGGCGCGCCCGCGAGCACGACCTCGGCCATGCTCCTGGTCTGGTCGAGGGGGGTCAGCGGCAGGCGGGTGACGCCCTGGCCGTCGAGTTCGATCGCGGCCAGCGTGACGCCGTCGTGGCGGGTGACCGGCACCAGCAGCACGTCGGCCTCGGCGGCGTCGAGCACCTGCGGCAGCCGGCCGTCCACCAGCGCCCGGCCGTCGCGGAGGGTGACGAGCGGCTCGCCGCCCGCCGCCAGCGGCGCGACCGTGGCCGTGAGGCGTCCCTCCGCGATGGCGGTGAGCAGTTCCTTGTCGGGCAGGCGGGTCAGGGTGAGGGCGGCCAGCGTGGTGGCGAGGAAGGGGCCGGGCAGCAGCGCCGCGCCCGTCTCCTCCAGCACGACGGCGAGTTCGGTCATGCCGGCGCCGGCGCCGCCGTACTCCTCGGGGATGATCAGGCCGGACAGGCCGAGCTCCCCGTTGAGCCGGGCGTAGACGGCGGGCGAGTGTCCCTCGCGCGGTGAGACGGTCCGCAGGAAGGAGCCGACCGTCGCGCGCAGCTCCTGCTGTTCCTTGCCGAGTACGAGCTTCACCCCTGCGTCCCCACCTTCAGGTCCTTGAACGGCACGGTCTTGTCCACGCGCGGCTCGGGCGGCAGGCCGAGGACGCGTTCGCCGACGATGTTGCGCATGATCTCGTTCGTGCCGCCGCCCAGGGCCATGGCGGGCGCCAGGCACAGGGCGTGCGACAGGCGCTCGTCGACCACGGCCTCGGGTCCGACCAGCGACGTGGCGAGGTCGGCCTGGAACAGCGTGAGCTCGGCCAGCAGCAGCTTGGCCGCGCTGCCCCGCGCGCCGGGGAAGATCCCCGCCCGGGTCTCCTGGGCCAGCCGCTGGTTGAACAGCGAGAGCGCACGGGTGCGGATGTGCAGCTCGACGAGCTGGTCGCGGACGTAAGGATCGCCGGTGTCGACGACCTGGCGCAGCTCGGCCAGCCAGTCGACGCCGCCGCCCATGCCGACGCCCGCGGAGATCGACAGCCGCTCGTGCAGCAGCGTCGTCACCGCCACGCTCCAGCCGTCGTCGACCTCGCCGATCCGGTGGGCGTCGGGGACGGTCACGTCGTCGAAGAAGACCTCGTTGAAGTGCGCCCGCCCGGTCATGTCCTTGAGCGGCCTGACGGTGACGCCGGGGTGGTGCATGTCGACGGCGAACATCGTCAACCCCTTGTGCTTGGGCACCTCGACGTCCGTCCTGGCCAGCAGCAGGCCCCAGTCGGCCTCCTGGGCGACCGAGGTCCAGACCTTCTGCCCGTTGACGACCCAGCCGTCGCCGTCGCGTACGGCCCGCGTCTGCAGGCTGGCCACGTCGCTGCCGGCGCCCGGCTCGGAGAACAGCTGGCACCAGACCTCCTCGCCGCGCAGCAGGGGCCTGATGAAGCGCTCGCGCTGGGCGTCGCTGCCCCGGTCGAGGATCGTCGGCCCGCACATGCCGAGGCCGATGGAGAAGATGTAGGTGGGCAGCGTGTAGGCGCGGGCCTCGGCGGTGAAGGCGCGCTCCTCCGCCTGGGTGAGTCCCTGGCCGCCCCACCGCCGCGGCCAGGTGATGCCCGAGTAGCCGGCGTCGTGCAGCCTGGCCATGAACTCCCTGGCGTCGCCGGTGCGGCCGGCGTTCTCGGCCAGCCAGCTCCTGGCGGCGCTCCGATACTCCTCAAGGTTCACGGGCCCTCCTCGGTATCAGTGCTCACTTACTCTAATCAGCCCGCCTCCACCCGCCTAGTGCAGAGATTTGTCCTGATTTGTTAATGAATCTCCGTTAATTAGAGCCGAGGGCACCTAGTGTGATCATCTGATTACCAGGGGGAGAGGTGTGATCGCACGGTACGCAGGTTCGGTCCGTTCACGGCTGACGCTGATCGCGACGGTCGGCGTGGCCGCGCTCTGCGTCCTGGTCAACAGCCTCGTCCTCGTCGGCCTGCACAAGGCCGCGGTGGACTACCGGACCCAGGAGGTCACCAGCGCGGCCCTGCGCGTGGTCCACCTGGTCAAGCGCGGCGACCTGACCTCCGTGATCGTCACCGACGTCGAGGGCATCCAGGTGATCAACCTCGACGGCGAGGTGGTGGCCTCCACGGCCAACCTGATGGGCAAGGACCGGCTGCTCACCCTCATGCCGGACGAGGACAGCGCCAGCCGTACGGAGGTGGTGTGCGGGCTGACGGTGTTCGATCCGCCGTGCCAGATCGTCACCGTCTTCAGGGTCTACGAGATCGAGGGCGACTGGCTGGTGTACGCCTTCGGCGACACCGTGCCCTGGTACGTGCATCCGTGGGTGCTGGCGTTCCTGATCGGCATCTCGGCGGCGCTCACCGTGCTGACCTGGTTCGGCACCTCCCGCACGGTCGAGAGGACCCTCGCGCCCGTCGAGGCGATCAGGCAGAAGCTGGACGAGATCACCGCCACCGACCTGGGCCAGCGGGTGCCGGTCCCACCCAACCCCGACGAGCTGCACGCTCTGGCCAGGACCGCCAACAGGACGCTCGACCGGCTGGAGGCGGCGGTGGAGCAGCAGCGCAGGTTCGCCTCCGACGCCTCCCACGACCTGCGCAGCCCCATCACCGCCATGCGCGCGCAGGTGGAGGAGGCACTGCTGCACCCCGGCGACGCCGACTGGGAGGAGATCGCCCGCGCGCTGCTGGCCAGCCTCGACCGGCTGCAGGCCATCGTGACCGACCTGCTCACCCTCGCCAGGCTGGACGCCGGTGAGCCCCAGACGGTCGAGACGGTGGACCTGGCGCAGCTGGTGACCGACGAGCTGCGCGGCCGGCCCCACGGCAAGGAGGTCAAGCTCGACCTGCGTCCCGACGTGGTCGTGGACGGCGACCGGCTCAGGCTCGCCCGCCTGCTCACCAACCTGCTGGACAACGCCGAACGCCACGCCGAGACCGCGCTCACCGTCTCGGTCTACAACGAGGGCTCCGACGCGGTGCTGGAGGTCCTCGACGACGGCGCCGGCATCCCGCCGGACCAGCGGGAGTTCGTCTTCCGCCGCTTCACCAGGCTCGACGCCTCCCGCAACCGCGACGCCGGAGGCACCGGGCTCGGCCTGGCCATCGCGCGCGAGATCGCCCAGACCCACGGCGGCTCGCTGGGACTGGCCGACTCCGACACCGGCGCGCGCTTCGTACTCCGGCTGCCCGCGAAGGCGGGCTGAGCATGCTGACCACCTGGTCGGTACGGCGCCGGCTGACCCTCCTGGCCGGGATCACCGCCCTGGCCGGCTGCCTGGTCACCGCCGTCCTGGTCACCATGCTGACCCATGTGGTCCTGCACGACTACCGGACCGAGCAGGCCGCCGCGGCCAGCCACAGGGTCGCCTTCAACGTGGAGTCCTTCGCGCCCGACCGCCTCAAGCCGCTGACCCCCACCGAGGAGATCGACCTCATCCAGGTGGCCGACGACCACGGCATCGTCCGCCAGGCCAGCGCCCGCCTGACGGGCAAGCCGCTGCTGGTCGACGTGAACGCCACGGGCGACGACGGCAGGGTGGACACGACCATCTGCACGCGCCTGGTGCCGGGCGAGCACTGCCTGATCGCCGTCACCTACCGGGCCAAGGTGGGCGACGGCTACTGGATGGTCAACTCCTACGCCCCGGTGGTCCCCTGGTACATCCACCCCCTGTACCTGCTGGGGGTGGGGCTGGCCGTGGTGGTCCTGACCGGGCTGGCCACGGCCGGCGCGTGGGTCACCGTGCGCAGGGCCCTGGCCCCGGTCAAGACCATCAAGAACGAGCTGGCCGAGATCACCGCCACGGACCTGGGCCGCAGGGTCCCGCCCTCGCGCCACGAGGACGAGATCTCCGACCTGGCCGAGACGGTCAACCAGACGCTCGACCGGCTGGAGGCGGCGGTGGAGCAGCAGCGCAGGTTCGCCTCCGACGCCTCCCACGACCTGCGCAGCCCCATCACCGCCATGCGGACGCAGGTCGAGGAGGCCATGCTGCATCCGGACGACACCGACTGGCCCCAGACCAGCAAGGCCCTGCTGTCCAGCATCGACCGGCTGCAGGCGATCGTGGCCGACCTGCTCACGCTGACCAAGCTCGACTCGGGCGCGCCGGGCGCGAGGGAGCCCGTGGACCTGGGCGTGCTGGTGGCCGAGGAACTGGCCCGGCGATCGAGGGGCAAGACGATCATCCGCCATCTGGAGCGGGGCGTGGTGGTGACCGGCGACCGGCTGCGGCTGGCCAGGCTGCTCACCAACCTGCTCGACAACGCCGAGCGCCACGCCGAGACCAGCATCCAGGTGTCGGTGTCCGCGGGCCGCGACGCGGTGCTCGAGGTGCTGGACGACGGCGCGGGCATCGCACCCGACCAGCGCGAGATCGTCTTCCGCCGCTTCACCAGGCTCGACGCCTCCCGCAACCGCGACGCCGGGGGCACGGGCCTGGGCCTGCCGATCGCCAGGGAGATCGCCAGGACGCACGGCGGTACGCTCAAGATCGCCGACTCCCTCGTAGGCGCCCGCTTTGTCCTACATCTTCCTCTACGCAACGGTTACCACGGGTAATACAGTTTCCCCCTGTGACACGTGGTTTCAGCCGATTGCGGCGAGAAGACTTACTCAAGAGCGCCTGCGAGGTCATCGCGGCACAGGGCTTCGGGCACACCAGGACGCTCGACATCGCGCGGGCGGCGGGCGTCAGCCAGGCGTTGCTCTTCTACCACTTCGAGACCAAGGACAAACTCTTCGCACAGGCCTTCGCCTACGCGGCCAGGCGGGACCTCGACGCGCTCGCGCGGCTGGAGCGCTCCGGCGGCACCGCCGTGGAGCGGCTGCGCACGCTGCTCAAGATCTACTCCCCCACGGGCTCGGCCAAGATGTGGCGCGTGTGGATCGACGCCTGGGCGGAGTCGATGCGCAGCGACGACCTGGAGGAGACCTCGCGCCGCCTGGACCTGCGCTGGAAGGAGTCCTTCCGGACGATCGTGGAGGAGGGCGTGGCCTCGGGGGCGTTCGTCTGCGCTGACCCGGAGGCGGCCACCTGGCGCATCCTGTCGCTCGTGGACGGCCTGGCCGTCCAGGTGACCGTCCACCGCAAGGTGCTGTCGCGGCGCAGGATCGCCGAACTGGTGCGCACGGCCGCGGCCGCCGAGCTCTGCATCGCGGCGGAGGACCTTTCGTAGTTATTGGATTCTCCGTACAATTGCGGCCATGACAGCTGCACCGAGCTCACCCGCCGCCAGGGAACGCGACGAGTCGGTCGCGGAGAAGCACGCTTACGAGGCAGTCATCGAGCGCCTGTCGAAGGCATCGGTCGACAAGCACTGGGAGCCCTACGTCGACATCCCATGGGACGACCCCGACTTCCTCATCGACCCCGCCGACCCCCGGTGGGAACTGCCGCCGGTCGACAAGCTCGGCCAGCACCCCTGGTACCGGAGCCGCTCGCCGGAGACCAGGGCGCGCATCGGGCTGTGGCGGGTGGCGACGGCCATGAAGATCGGCCTGCAGTTCGAGAACCTGCTCAAGCGGGGGCTGCTCAACTACGCCTACCGGCTGCCCAACGGCTCGCCCGAGTTCCGCTACGTCTACCACGAGACCATCGAAGAGGGACATCACGGGATGATGTTCCAGGAGTTCGTCAACCGTACGAAGCTCCCGATCCGCGGCATGCCGGGGCCGCTGTCGCTGCTGGCCCAGGTGGCGCCGTGGATCCCGCTGATCTCCACCGAGCTGTTCTTCGTCTTCGTGCTCGGCGGCGAGGACCCGATCGACCACGTGCAGCGCAAGGTGCTCAAGGACGGCTACCGGCACCACCCGCTCGAAGAGACCATCATGCGCATCCACATCGCCGAGGAGGCCAGGCACATCTCCTTCGCGCGCCACTACCTGCGCCGCCGCGTGCCTCGGATGCCCCGCCACCGCCGCTTCGCGCTCGGCGTGCTGTCCCCCGTGATCCTCGGCTTCATGGCCAGGATCATGCTCTCCCCTCCCGGGCCGATGATCCGCGCCTTCAAGATCCCGCCCCAGGTGGTGGAGGAGGTCTACACGGGCAACCAGGAGTTCAAGGCGGAGATCCGCGACTCGGTGGGCAAGACCCGCGCGCTCTGCGCCGAGCTGGGCCTGGTCAACCCGGTGACCAGGCGGATCTGGCAGGTCATGGGGATCTGGGCGGAGCCGCGCCGGTGAGGACGGCGTTCGTCACCGGCGGCGCCTCCGGCATCGGCAGGGCGCTCGCCCAGGCGCTCACGGCGCGGGGCGTGGCCGTCACCGTCGCCGACCTGGCCGCGCCCGACCTTCCCGCCGTGGACCACGCCGAGGTCGACGTCACCTCCGCCGCCGCCGTCAGCGCCGCGGTCCAGGAGGTCGCACGCCGCCACGGCAGGCTCGACTTCGTCTTCAACAACGCGGGGATCGCGGTCGGCGGGCACGCCGAGGAGCTCACCCTCGACCACTGGAACAAGACGATCGACGTCAACCTGCGCGGGGTCGTGCACGGCGTGCACGCCGCCTATCCGATCATGATCGAGCAGGGGTTCGGCCACATCGTCAACACCGCCTCGCTGGCCGGGCTGGTGCCCGCGCCGCTCATGCTCCCCTACACGGCCACCAAGCACGCCGTCGTCGGGCTCTCGACCGCGCTGCGCGCCGAGGCGGCGGCGCACGGGGTCAGGGTGAGCGTGGTCTGCCCAGGGTTCATCGACACGCCGCTGCTGGACAACGCCAATCCGGGCCTGCCGTACACGGAGACGGGCGCCCAGGCGCGCAGCGCCGCGGTCAGGGCGCAGGGGCGGCTGTATCCCGTGGATTCGCTGGCGGCCGACATCATGCGCGGCGTCGCCCGCAACCAGGCGATCATCGTCGCCCCCGCCTCGGGGCGGGCGGCCTGGCGCGGCGCCCGGCTCTGGCCTGCCGGCGCGATCAGGGCGGCGGCGCTGGCCATCAGCCGCGTTTCACCCTCCCAGAAACGGACATAACTCGCATATCGGGGAGGTGGTGGTGTGAGTTCCAAGTCGCGGCAGACCCGCGAGCAGCACGCCCTGCGTGGCGAGTCCGAGACACCGGACGTCCAGCAGCCCTCGAAGGCGACGCGCCAGTCGTCGGCATGGACCAGGCGGACGGCGGGCGGCGGGGCACTCTCGCACCGGCTGGCCAAGTCCTCGCTCCCGTTGCGACGCGGCCAGCGTTCGAGCTAGCGGGTGCGACCCTGATGCCGGTCCCGTCACTCCCGTGCGGGACCGGCACGCGCGTGCCCTGGCGCCCTCGCCGCGGCGGGCGCGCGCGGGTCACCGGCGGCGGGCGCGCGGCCACCACCCCAGGTCGTGCAGCGCCGGGGTCCAGTCGAGCCGGCTCCTCCTGTAGTCGCCGGTGATCGTGTAGGCGGCGAAACCAGGACCGCGCCGCTCCAGCGCGGCGACGAACGCCGCGGCCGCGTCGCCGGCCGCCGTCACCAGGTCGGAGTGGTCACCGGCGTAGGCCTGCCACTCCTCGTCCGGCATGGGGTGGACCAGGCGCAGCGCCGTGACGGTCAGATCGTGCTCGCGGGCCGCGGCCTCGCAGATCTGCTCGCCCAGGCGCTTGGTGAGGCCGTAGGCGTCGACGGCGTCGGGCTCGGGCCGTTTTTCGTA
The DNA here is from genome assembly GCF_053602555.1 of Nonomuraea sp. NPDC004354. NCBI lineage: Bacteria > Bacillati > Actinomycetota > Actinomycetes > Streptosporangiales > Streptosporangiaceae > Nonomuraea > Nonomuraea sp. NPDC004354. The sequence goes on from NZ_JBSGDV010000003.1 coordinate 554,604, forward strand.
GTCGCGCGTGGCGTACCCCTCGAACACCGACATGCTGCTGGCGTGGACGGCCACCCGCGCCCCCGCCTGCGCGCAGGCCCGCAGCGTGACGTACAGGCCCGTGACGTTGACCGCGAAGTGGCTGTCGACCCACGCGTCACCTTCGCGCCAGCCCTCCTTCCTGCCCATGGCCAGGTAGACGAGCGCGTCGTGGCCCTCGGCCGCGCGCCGTACGTCGTCGTGGTCGGTGACGCTGCCCCGCACGTACGGCACGCCCGCGGCGGGCGGCCGCAGATCCATGACGGTCACGTCGTGGTGGGCGGCCAGCTCGGGCACGACCAGCGCGCCGACCGCGCCGGAACCGCCCGCGACGAGGACGCGCACCCTCACACCTCCTCGTCGGCGAACGCCTTGGCGAACTCCAGGGCCCGGCTGTAGGCCACGGCGACGATCGCCTTCCCCAGCTCCGCCGAGGCGTGCCTGGCGTCGCCGAGCGCGCCAGAGCCCGACAGCAGGTGGTACTGCAACGCCAGGTCGACGCGGGGCGCGGGCGGCGCGGCGTGCGGAGGGACGGGCAGCGGCCGGCCCGGCTCGCCGATCCTGTCGTGCCGCACCACCTCCGGCGCCAGCACCATGCCGACCGAGGTCTCGGCCTCGCACGCGTGGCCGTACCGCTCGCTGCCGACCTCACGGGCGATCACGTCGGCGGCCAGGCCGGCCCACATGAGGTGCGCCATGACGATGCCGTTGTCGCGGCGCAGGCCCCGCGCGGCCAGCCGGACGGCGTCGACGTTGCCGCCGTGCCCGTTGACCACCACGATCCTGCGCGGCCCGGACTGGGCGATCGACTCGGCCACGTCGCGCAGGAAGCCGAGCAGCGTCTCCGGGCGCAGGGTGAGCGTTCCGGGGAAGCCCAGATGGTGCTCCGACAGCCCGTACGGCAGGCCGGGGCACAGCACCGCCGTCTGCCCGAGGTCTTCGGCCAGCCGCCGGGCGAACGCCACGGCGATCGCGTAGTCGGTGTCGTAGGTCAGGTGGTGGCCGTGCTGCTCGGTGGAGCCGATCGGCAGCAGCGCGATCCTCGCTCCGGCCATCGCGGTGGCCGCCTCGTCGGTGACCATGCGGGCGATCTCGTTCACTGACTCCTCCATCTGTCGAGTACCCGCATCGCGGGCAGCACGTCGGCGACCACGCACCGCGGGCGGCGGCCCTCGGTGACGGCCGTGAGAAAGTCGCGGTCCTGCCGGTACAGGCCCTCGCGTTCCATCCGGTCGGCGTCGCCGCAGTCGACCAGCACGCCTGCGGTGCCGTACAGGCGGCCGCCGCTCAGGCGCAGCGTCCGGTCCTCGGCGATCACCACGATGTCCCTGTCGGGCAGCCGCGCGTGGTACGACAGGGCGATCGTGGCCAGCGCCCCGTCCGGGGCGCGCAGCACGGCCGCGGCGTCCATCGGCCTGCCGCTGCCCTGCCACGGCTCGCCGCGCGCCGCCCGCACCGAGACCTCGCCGGCGCCCAGGAACCACAGCGCCGCGTCGACGGTGTGCGCCCCGTGGTGCCACAGGACGTCGTCGGTCCAGTCGCGGGGGCGCCCGTTCATGCCGGTGTCGCGCTGGCGCAGCATCAGCGTGCGGGCCACGACGTGCGTCACGCGCAGCCCCTCCTCGATCCGCTCCCGCACGGCGAGGTACGGCGCGCAGTGGCGCAGCGTGTGCGCGACCGCCAGGTACCTGCCCGTCTCGGCGGACGTCCTGGCCAGCGACTCGGCCTCGCGCAGGCCGAGCGCGACGGGGATCTCGCACAGGGTGTGCAGCCCGGCGCGCAGCGCGGCCTCGGCCTGGGCGGCGTGGCAGGCGTGCGGGGAGGCGATGACGACGGCGTCCAGGCCAGGCTGGGCGTAGAGGTCGTCGGCGGTCGGGTGGACGGCGGGCGGGCCGTACCCGGGGGTGGCGTGCGCGACGGCGAACGCCCTGGCCCGCTCCCTGTCCGGCCCCGCGACGCCGGCCAGGACCGCGCCCGCCCGCGCCAGCGCGGCGGCGTGCCGTTCGGCGATGCCGCCGGGTCCGACGATCCCCACCCGAAGGCCCGCGCTCCGGGTCACGGCGCCAGCCCGAACAACTCGCGGGCCGTGCCGCCGAGGATGAGCCGGTGGTCGTCCTCGGTGAGGTAGGGCCGTTCGAGGACGTGCCTGACGGCGGCGGCGTAGTCGCCGGGGCCGGGGTCGGGGCGGTTCCAGTCGCCGCTCCAGGTGATGCGGTGCGCGCCGTAGGCGGCGACCGTTTCGCGCAGGTAGGCGTCGGCGTCCGCGTGCGGGTACGGCGTGCCGCTGTTGGCGTGGAAGCCCGCCCACATCGTGTAGGTGAGCGGGCGCTCGGCCAGGGCCAGGAAGCGGTCGAAGGCGCGGCGGTCGGCGTCGGGGTAGGTGGTGAAGCCGACGTGCTCCAGCCGTACGCGCAGGCCCGGCAGCTCGGCCAGCAGGCCGGCGAAGCCGGGGTGGGCGATGTCGGCCAGCGGGCCCCTGACGCTGGCCACCAGCCCCGCCGCCGCGATCGCGCGCCAGAGCGCCAGCGGGTCGGGGCCGGGCGACCTGGTCGAGGCCCACAGCCGGACGCCCCTGACGTGGCCGGTGGCGGCCAGCCTGGCGACGTGCGCGGGCGCCCCGTGGGTGTCGGTGTCGACCATCGCCACCGCGGCGAACCTGGCGGGATCGGCCGCGACGCAGCGGGTGAGGTAGGCGTTGTCGGTGTTGCCGACGAACTGGACGAGCACGGCGGCGACCACCCCCGCCTGCGCCATGGCCGGCAGGTACTCCTCCAGAGGCGGATACTTCCACCTGCCGACGTGCACGTGGGAGTCGACGATCACCGCTCGGCCACCTTGACCAGGACCTGGGTGCCGCGCTCGCCGCCGTACACGGCGCGGATCCGCTCGGCCAGCTCGCCGGCCCGCTCCGTCGCCGGCATCGGCAGTTCGCCGGCCGCCTCGTGCACCAGGCGCAGATCCTTCAGCAGGTGGTCGAGCTTGAAGCCGGGCTCCAGATCGGCGGCGGCCAGCCGCGACCACAGGAAGTCCAGCAGCGGCGAGCCCGCCACGCCCAGCCCGACCGACGCGAGCACCTTGGCGATGTCGAGGCCGCCGTGGACGGCCAGCGCGTAGGCCTCGCACGCCGCCAGCGTCGCGCCCGCCACGACGGTCTGGTTGACCAGCTTGGCCAGCTGGCCGGAGCCGGGCGGGCCGTGGTGGACGACCGTCGTGCCCAGGGTCTCCAGCAGCGGCCTGACCCGGGCGAAGGCCGACGCGTCGCCGCCCACCATGATCGACAGCGTGCCCGCCTTCGCTCCCGCGGGGCCGCCGCTGACGGGCGCGTCGAGAACGGTCACACCGCGCCGCTCCCCCTCCTCGGCCCAGTGCCTGGCCAGGTCGGGCGCCGAGGTGGAGCAGTCGACGACGACCGTGCCGGGGACGGCGTTCGCCAGGACGTCGTCCATCACCTCGCGGGGCGCCGGCAGCATCGTGATCACCACCTCCCCGCCGGCGGCCGCGACCGTGGGCGCCGCGCGGGCGCCCAGCTCGACCAGCCGAGCCGTACGGCCCGCCGTCCTGTTGTGCACGATCAGCGCGTGCCCGGCCGCGAGGAGGCGGCCGGCCATCGGCTCGCCCATCGTTCCGGTACCGATCCATCCCACCTGCATGGTCACTCCTGGGTCAGTGGATGCCGGGCCGCGCAGGTCCCGGGACGACGTGCCCCTGCCGGACCCGGACGAGTTCGGCGGGCAGGTCGCCGTTGGCGCGGGGCGCGTACTGGCGGCTGTTGTACTCGAAGGCCTGCCAGTCCAGCGGCAGGGCGGCGGCGAGCCTGGCGGAGTGGACCAGCGCCAGGCCGACGGCGGTGAGGTCCTGGAGCGCGACGCGCATGCCGTGCGCGCGGGCGTGGGCGAGGCTGCGCATGGCCAGGCTCTGCCCGCGGGCGGCCTTGATGACCGATCCGCTCCAGCCGGCCGCGGCGAGGCGCGCGAGGTCCGCCTCGGTGGCCAGGCTCTCGTCAGCGAGGACGGGCAGCCGGGCGCCGATCGCCCGCATGCCGCCGGGGTCGGGCGGCGCGTCCCGCGGGACGGGTTGTTCCAGGTAGGTGAGGGCGTCCCACGCCGGGCTCCCGTCGAGGGCGTCGAGGAGTTCGAGGACGGCGGCGGGCTCCTGGTAGCCCTCGTTGGGGTCGAGGGAGACGGTGTGCCGGGCGCCGGCGCTCTCCCGCAGCACGCGGTGCACCTCGATGACGCGGCGGGCGTCGGCGGCGGGGTCCCGTCCCGAGAGTTTGATCTTGACGTGGGCGATGCCCTCGGCGCGCAGCCACTCCCGCAGCGGGCGGACGGCCGCGCGGCGCGGGGGCGCGACGTCAGCCCGGCCGGGCGGGCCCGACTCGAGGCGGCCCGATTCGACCGCGTCCGGTTTGAGGGGGTCCGGTTCGCGGGGGTGTTCGAGGGGATCTGCTTCGAGGGGGTCGTCGAGCCCGACGACGTGCTGGACCGGCAGCCGGCGGCGGGCCGGGCCGAGGTCGAGGCCCTCGTACAGCGAGGTGGCCGGGGCTCCCGCGGCCCGCGCCCATCCGTCGTGGACGGCGTTGTCCACGGCCCCGAGAGCGAGGGCGGCGGCCAGCTCGGGCACCGGCTCGGGGCCGCCGGCCGCTTCCGCCCCGTCGCGCCGCGCGCACGCGGCGGCCTCGGACAGCTCCCGGTGGATCGCGAACGGGTCGCCGGACCTCACCTCGGTCGCGGCGGCGGCCAGCCGCTCGGTCAACCGGCGTAAGACGAGGTCGCGTACCGTCCACGACAGCCCGGACACCGGCCACGACCACGGCACGGACAGCACGCTCGCCCCCTCGCCCCAGGCCACGCGACCCGCGCGGTCCTCGACCGTCACCCGCACCACGGCGAGGGTGAACCTGTCGACCGTCGCGCCGGACAGGCGCAACGGGTGGTCGAGCCGGACGTCGTGGAAGGCGGCGGCCGCCTCGCGGACCGAGACGTCTGTCGAACGCATCTCACCAACCTAGGACCTAGGATCTACCTGCTGGCTCATTTCATCACATCCTGGGGGCTGCCGTGAAGATCGTGACCCTGCCCTACGACGCCGCGCCGACCGCGGACGGCCACCACCCGGCGGCGCGCCGCTCCCGGCCCGACGAGCGGCGCCGGCTCGACCTGCTGGAGCCCAACCACGTGCGCGCGCCGTACGCCCTCTGCTTCGTCCACGGCGGCGGCTGGCGGTCGGGCGACCGCGCGCAGTGGCACGAGCAGATGCGCGCCGCGGCCGGCCGCGGCGTGACGAGCGCCTCGCTCGGCTACCGCGTCGGCGGGCGGCTGGCGGAGATGACGGCCGACGTCGCCGACGGCTACCGCACGCTGCGGCGACGGCTCGGCGATCGGCCCGTCGCGCTGGTCGGCAGCTCGGCCGGCGCGCACCTGGCCACGCTGTTCGCCCTGTCCGGCCATGGTGCCGGCCATCTGGACGTGCATCAGGACGGGCACCCGGACGCACATCAGGACGGCCCTCGGAGCGGCCACCCGGACGGCCCTCGGGGCGGCCACCCGGACGGCGAGGCGCCGCTGGCGTGCGTGAGCCTCAACGGCCCCGGCACGCCGTTCCCATGGGAGGGCATGCATCCCGAGATCGCCCCCGCGGTCGAAGAGTTGGCCGCGGAGGGGCGCGCGGCCGACCCCGGCACGCTCGCGCACGCGGGCGCGCCGCCGTTCCTGTTCGTCGTCGTGGGCAGGGAGCGCTACTTCCCGCACGCGCACGTCCACGCGCTGGCCGCGCTCCTGCCCTCGGCGAGGGTCGTGACGCTCCCCCGCGCCGAGCACGGCTTCTTCTACCGGACGGCGGCCGAGGGCGCGGCCGCCGCTCAGGCCGAGATCGACGCGTTCCTGACCGCGGCGCTGACCGCCTCCAGCACGCGCACGGGGGCGAGCAGCTCCTCGGCCGACAGCGGCCACTCGCCGGTGCGCACCATGTCGGCGAAGCGCCGCAGCGACGGCAGCGTGTAGTCCGGGCCCAGCGCGAGCCGCTCGGCCGCCACCGCCTTGGTGCCGGCCACCTGCAGATGGAAGGGCACAGCCGTGTGAGCGTCGCGCTCGACCAGGGTGACGACGGCGTGGGCGTCCCCCGCGGCGACGGTCACCAGGACCACTCCCGGCAGGACCTGGACGGACGGCGCCGCGGTGGGGACGGGCAGCAGGTGCAGGGCCACCTCCACCGCGTGCACGCCGTAGAAGCCGATGCCGCCGAACGGGCTGTCGCGTTGCACGGGTCCGGTGGCGACGACCGCGCGCACCTCGCCGAGCTCGGCGGGCGCCGACACGGCGGGGTGCCAGCGCAGCGCGCTGTAGGAGGTGACGGGCACACCGCCCGCCGCGGCCGCCGCGATGACCGCCTCCGCGTCGGCGACCGTGGTGGCCAGCGGCTTGTCGACGAACACCGGGATGCCCGCCTTGAGCAGCGGCTCGGCATGCCGGCGGTGCAGGGAGCCGTCCCTGTCCATGACGATCGCCGCGTCCACCAGGCCGATCAGCTCCTCGGGGTGCCGCACGTGCGTGGCGACGCCGAGCCGTTCCGCCTGCTCGCCCGTGCCGCCCTGGACGGCCACGACCCGGGCGGGTCCCAGCGCGTGCTCCTTGTTCAGGTGCCGGACGGCATGGTCGGCGTGGGTGTTGTCGATGCCGATGAGGCCCAGTCGCATCCGCTGCTCCGATCGCTCGATGTGCCCGCGAGCTTATGACATAGGACCTCCCTTTGCCATGAATCCGGACTTATTGACCTATGGGAGGCAGAAAACTAGAGTCCTAGGTCAGATCTTTGAAGGGAGAACCGTGCGATTCGGGATCGTGGGGTGCGGGGTCATCGGAGCCCTGCACGCGAGGCTCATCGCCTCCATGGAGGGTACGGCGGAGCTGGCCGCCGTCGCGGACACCGACCGGGAACGGGCCACGCGCCTCGCCGCCGAGCACGGCGTGGACGCGCACGGCGACCCGGCCGAGCTGTACGCCAGGGACGACATCGAGGCCGTGGTCGTCTGCCTGCCCAGCGGCCTGCACGCCGAGGCCGCCGTCCCCGCGCTGCGGGCGGGCAAGCACGTGGTCATCGAGAAGCCGATCGACATCACGCTGGAGGCGGCCGACCGGATCATCGCGGCCGAGCGCGAGTCGGGCAGGACCGTCACGGTGATCAGCCAGCGCCGTTTCGAGCCGTCGTTCCGCCAGGTGGGGGCCGCGGTGGCGGCGGGCGAGCTCGGCCGCCTCACGTCCGGAACGGCGGAGGTGACGTTGTGGCGGCCCCAGTCCTACTACGACTCGGGCGGCTGGCGCGGCACATGGGCGCTGGACGGCGGAGGCGCGCTGATGAACCAGGGCGTGCACGTCGTCGACCTGATGCTGGCGCTGCTCGGCCCGGCCCAGGAGGTGTCGGCGTACGCGGGACTGCTGGCGCACGAGGGCATCGAGGTGGAGGACACCGCGGCGGCCGTGGTCCGCTTCGCGGGCGGCGCGCTGGGCCGGCTGTTCGCCACGACGGCCGCGCACGGCGGTAACAGCGTGCGCGTCTCGGTGCACGGCGACGCCGGGCACGCGGTCGTGGAGAACGAGGTGATCACCGCCTTCAGGGTCGGCGAGGACGACCGCGCCGAGCCGGAGCCGCCGGCCAGGCTCGGGGCGGCGGCCCACCGCCTGCAGCTGGAGGACTTCGTCGCGGCGGTGCGCGAGGGCCGGGCCCCCGAGGTCACCTCGGCCGACGGAAGGGCGGCGCTGGCCCTGGTCCTGGCGGTCTACGAGTCGGCCCGCACCGGGGTCTCGGTCAAGCCGGGCTGATCCCCGGAGCGCTTCGGATGCCTTGCCGCCCGTCCCGCACGTGTACGCGAGGGCACCCGTGCGGGACGGGCGGCGGGGCGGGACGGGCGGCGGGGCAGGGCACGCGCCGGCGGCGGGAGGCGGCCGCCGGGCATGCTCGGTCAGGTCACGCCGGTCAGACTGGAGGCCGGGCAGGTCATGCCGGGCAGGTCAGGCAGGCCGGTCAGGCCAGGCTGATCAGGCGGGGCAGGCGAAGCGGTAGGTGGCGTCGAGCCGCCAGGTCGCGCCTTCCGCCACGTCCTCCAGCTGTCCCGGGTAGACGCGGGTGGGGTAGGCCTTGTTGTAGCCCGGCTGGTCGGTCTTGACCCAGATCCCCGAGCCGCTCGCGTGGGCGTATCCCGCCTGGAAGTCGGGAGTCAGCTCCACCGAGAGCGCCAGGCCGTTGCTCCTGTTGTACATCTGCACGCCGTAGGCGTCGGCGCGCGGCCGTCCGGGAACGGTGAGGTCGTGCTCGCGCGCTTCGCCCATGAACCTGCACCTGGTCGAGACGGCGGCGTTCTTGTCGGCCGGAAGCATCGCGCCGTAGGCGTTCGCGACCGTCCGCGCCTGCCGCCAGGTCAGGCTCCAGCGCAGCCGCAGCCCGGCGGACGTGATGAGGTGGCGCACCCGCAGGTCGCCGACCACGCCTCTGTCGCCGCGGGAGAGCAGGTCGTTCTCCTGGGCCAGCTCGAACTCGGCCGCGGAGGCGTACTCGGGGAGCTCGTCGACGGGCATGGCACGCCCGTCCAGCACCACCAGCGACCCCCGCGAGAGCTCGAAGCCGTGCATGCCGCCGATATGACTCTCCCCCTGCAGCGAGAGGGCGTACTCGTAGTTGGCGGGCGTCGCGAGCCGCGCCGGGTTCGTCTCGACGACGCCGGGACCCGGGACGTCGGCCGACAGGTCGACCGCGAACACCTCCTGCAGGCGCCAGGCGTCGAGGCTGATCCCCGTCGCGGTGAACCGCTGCAGGTCGTAGCGGATCCACCGGTGCCCTTCGCGCCTGGTCCAGAGCCGCAGTTTGGTTTCCCGCCGCACGTACTGCGCGTACACCGCGGACACTCCCGCGGGCGCCGCCGAGGAGGCCGCCGCGGCGGGGACGGCCGCGGGGACGGCGACGGTGGCCGCCGCGCCCGCCACCGTCAGCGCGCCGCCGCCCAGCAGGGATCGCCGGCGCAGGAGGGTCCTCGGGCGCGCCGCGTCCGGTGCACCTGTCACGCGAGGTCCCCGACCTTGCGCCAGTCGGCCGCCGAGGCCGTGCCCTTGGCCACGTACAGCGCGTTGTTCGCCAGGGCCAGCTGTCCGGCGTAGGCGGGGGTGGCGGTGATCACCGCCGGGACGTCCAGGGAAGCCTCGGGCCGCCAGGTCCCCGGGGTGCCCGCCACCGTGCAGATCCACCGGGACGGCTGGCCCGCGGCCGGGTTGCGCAGCTGGACGACCATGTTCTTGTCCCACCAGCCCGTGGTCGGCAGGGCGTCGAGGGTGACGACGAAGGAGAAGGTGATGTCCTCGGCCGACTTGGTCTTGAACAGGCCCGTCTTGTTGCCGGTGAGGGTGTTGGCCCCGATGTCCACGCCCCTGGTGCGCGGGTGGATGAAGATGCCGAAGTCCTGGGTCTTGGTGGCCTGGTCGTCGAAGCTGCGGTTGCCGACGATGACGACGTTCTCCGACTTCTTGCCGTCCCTCGCGTAGGTCCTGATGCCGCCGCGGTCCTCGGCGATGAGGTGCCCGTCGAAGTTCTGGTAGTTGTTGTAGACCACGTTGCCGACGACGGTGCAGTCGACGGCCTCCCAGACGTTGATCCCGACCGTGTTGCAGTGGCCGATGATGTTGTTGGCGATCACGAGCTTGCGGCAGCGGTCGGTGGACAGGCCCGCGTCGCCGCCGCCGAAGATCACGTTGCGGTCGAAGAAGCCGTCGTGGATGTCGTAGATGGCCATCATGTCGGCGTTTCCGCCCCACTTGAAGGCCTTGTAGTTGCCGGTGAGGGTGTTGTCGGTCGCCCTGACGAAGCGGTGCTTCTGCGCCCCCGGATGGATGGTGCCACCGGAGGTGATGTAGATCGGGGTACCGGAGAATTCGGGGTGCGGCCCGCCGCCGATGCGCTCGACGCGGCAGCGGCTGATGGTGAGGTGCTCGGTGTGGGAGGCGACCGTCCCGTGGACGTGCATGCCGAACTGGGAAAGGTCGTGCACGTCGCAGTCGTCGATCAGGATGTGCGTGGAGTTGCCGACGACGTTGAGCCCGATGTAGCCCTTGGTCAGGCGGCAGCCCACCACCTGGAGCCGGTGGGAGTCCCCGATCCGCACCAGCGCGGTGGAGCCCACGCCGGAAGGACGGTCGTAGGCGCCGGCGGTGAGGCCCTCGACGTGCAGGTTGTCGAGGATCACGTCGGTGCTCGCGGTGACGTGCACACCGGCCAGGAGCGGGCGCCGCTCGCCGCAGTCCAGCTTGAGGTTGCGCAGCGTCACCACCGAGACGTCCTTGACGGCGAGCACGTGCGGATCGGCGTAGCCGCTGGTGAGGGCCAGCGTGGCGCGGGCGCGGTCGGAGGCGAGCGCGACACCCGTCTTGAGCTGGAGCGACTTGCCGAGCAGGTACTGCTTGCCGGCCCGCAGCACCACCGTGCCGCCACCGGCCGCGGCGGCGGCGTCGATCGCCCGCTGCAGCGCCGCGGAGTCGTCGGCCACGCCGTCGGCGACCGCGCCGTAGGCGTCGGCGGGGTAGAGGTTGATGCTGTTGACGGTGGCGGCGTTCTCGGGGGTGGCCGCCTGGGCGGGCGGCGCAACGGCCACCACGGGGGCGGCCGCCGCGGCGGCGAGCCCGAGCCCTGCCAAGACCGAGCGGCGGGAGGTCTCCTGATGCGTCACGACGATCCTTTCCTAGGACCTAGGACGGAAGTATTGGCCGGAATGTAACCGCCGATCCACGGGCCGTCAAGGAATCGGCCGCGCTGGAATGCCTCTTGACCCTGGGCGGAAGCGCTGTACGGTGGGCACACACATCTGTCCTATGTCTTAATTGAGAGGGCGGTCCCCATGAAGGTCGGAGCCGCGATCGTCGCCGTCTGCCTGTTAACCGCCTGCGGCGGCCAAGCCTCGGGCGGCGGCGACAGGGAGATCACCGTCTGGAGCATGTGGTCGGAGGGCGAGCCCAACCAGAAGGTGCTGGCCGAGGCCGCCGCCGACTTCGAGAAGGAGACGGGCGTCAAGGTCAGGACCCAGTGGAAGGGCCGCACCGCGGTCAAGACGTTCCTGCCCAGCCTGAACACCGACCACGTGCCCGCCGACCTGGTGGAGGGCAACAACAGGGAGCTGACCAGGCAGTTCGCCGCGACCAAGGCCGCCCTCGACCTGTCCGACGTCTACCAGGCCAAGGTCCACGGCGAGCAGGCCACCGTCGCCGAGACCGTCGGCGAGGCCTACCGGCGGATGGCCACCTCGGCCGACGGGGTGGTCACCCAGGTCCCCTACCAGGTCTCCACCTACGGCTGGTTCTTCAACGGCAAGGCCTTCCCCGAACTGGTCACCGCGCCCCCCAAGACGTGGGAGGAGTTCACCGCCCTGCTGGAGGCGCAGCAGGCCAAGGGCCGCAAGCCGCTCGGGCAGGACGGCAGCATCCCGAACTACAACGCCCGCTACCTGGAGCACTTCGCCCGCGCGATCATGGGCGACGAGGGCTGGCACGCGCTCGCGCCCGACCGCACGGGGCGCGGCTGGCTCAAGCCGGAGGTGCTCCAGGCGGCCACGATGGTGGAGAACCTGGCCAAGGGCGGCTACTTCCCCGACGGCTTCAACGCCACCAAGTTCCCCGCCATGCAGCAGAAATGGGCAGGCGGGGAGTCCGACTTCCTCTACCAGGGCACCTACCTGCCCAAGGAGGTCGCGCCGTACGCCGCGCCCGGCTTCGAGTTCCGCGCCTTCCGCTTCCCGGCCGTGGCCGGGAAGACGCCGACGTTGAACGTGACGACCACCGGGTTCGGCATCCCCAAGAAGGCGCGCAACGCCGCCGACGCCAAGCGCTTCGTCGCCTTCTTCCTGCAGCGCAAGTACCAGGAGAAGGTCTCCACCGTGGCGCTGGAGATGTCGGTGCGCAAGGACGTGCCCGCCGCGCCGCAGATCGCCGACCTGAAGAAGGCGCTGGACAGCGGTGAGATCAACAAGGCCGACGTGGTCGACTCCGGCGACTTCACCAGCAAGGTACTGCTGCCGCTGAGCGACCAGCTGCTCTTCGGGAAGATCAGCGCGGCCGAGTTCACCACGAGGATGGCCGAGCAGGCCGCCGCCTACTGGAAGTCGAAGGGCTGATGGCGGTACGTCTGCTGGAGCGCGCGCCGGCGCGGCCTGCCGTACGGAGGGAGGGTGTGGGGCCCTTCGAGGCGGCCAGGCGCCGGATGATCGGCCCGTTCCTGCTTCCCGCGCTGGTCTGCTACACGCTCGTCATGATCGTGCCGAGCGTCTTCACCGTCTGGATCAGCTTCAACGACTGGGCCGGGGCCGGCCCCATGGAGTGGGCGGGGCTCGGCAACTACACCGAGATGGTCGCCGACCCCGTCTTCGGCCGGTCGTTCGCGAACACCATGAAGATCCTGTTCGGCGTGGGCGCGGCCGTCTTCGTCATCGCCTTCGTGCTGACCATGCTGCTGCAGGACATGGCCGGCCGGAAGTTCGTGCGGGCCGTGGTGTTCTTCCCCAGCCTGGTGCCGGGGCTGGTGATCGCCATCCTGTGGGGGTTCCTGCTGGACCCCGACGGGCTGGCCACCTCGGTCCTGAAGTCGCTGGGGGTGCCCGACCCGCCGCTGTGGCTGGCGCCGGAGAACATGTTCACCACCGTCATGGCCGGCATGACATGGCTGGCGGCCGGGACGTACACGGTGATCTTCATGGCGGCGGCCGACCGCATCCCGCGCGCCTTCTACGAGGCCGCCGAGCTGGACGGCGCCTCGGCCGCGCGCCGGTTCTGGCACATCACGGTGCCGCTGATGTGGGACGTCATCGGGGTGTGCGCGGTGCTGTGGGCGATCGGCGCGCTCAAGACCTTCGAGTTCGTGCTGGTCTTCGCGGGAGCGGCGGGCAGCCTGCCGCCCACCGACCTGTGGACGTTCTCCGTCTACGCCTACGCGGGGGCCTTCCCCTCCGACGGTGTGCCGAGGTACGGCATCGCCTCGGCCGCCGCCGTCCTCACCATGGTCCTCACCGTCGTGCTGACCCTCCTGGTCCGCAGGGTGATGGGCCGCCGCGAGCGCACCGACTACTGAGGAGCCGCATGACCACCCGCACCGTACGGCGCAGCCGCGGCCCCCTGTTCCTGCTGGCGATGCCGCTGGCCTGGTCGCTGGCCGTCTTCGACCTGTTCGTGGTCGGCTGGATGGCGCTGTCGTCGCTGAAGACCACCAGGGAGGTCGTTCACGACCCGTGGGGGCTGCCCGCCCAGCTCCAGTGGGGCAACTACGCCGAGGCGTGGACCTCGGCCGCCTTCGGCGAAGGCGTGCTCAACTCGCTGCTGCTGGTGACGGGCAGCGGCCTCGGCACGATCCTGCTGGCCGCGCCCGCGGCCTACGTGCTGTCGCGCTTCCGCTGGCGGCTGTCGGGCCCCGTCACCGTGCTGTTCGCGATGGGACTGGGCATCCCGGGCCCCGCCATCATGATCCCGATCTACCTGGGCCTGGACCGGATGGGCCTGATCGACTCGCTGGCCGGTCTGCTGATCGTCTACATCGCCACCAACCTGCCGTTCTCCGTCTTCTTCCTGACCGCCTTCTTCGCCTCGCTCCCCCGGGAGCTGGAGGAGGCGGCGGCGCTGGACGGGTCGGGGCCCTACCACACCTACTGGCGCGTCATGCTGCCGCTGACCAGATCGGGGCTGATCGCGCTGTTCATCCTGCAGGCGATCGGCGACTGGGGCGAGACCTTCTTCGCCCTGTCGTTCCTGCGCGAGCAGAAGACGATCTCGCTGACGCTGCTGAACTTCGTCCAGACCATGCAGTACACCGGCGCGCGCTGGTCGGTGCTGTTCGCCGGGATCTGCATCGTCGTGATCCCGCTGCTGCTGCTCTACCTGTGGATGAGCAGCCGCCTCATCGAGGGCATCGCCGCCGGGTACGGGAAGTGAGGAGCCCATGAGCCTGCGCGTCACCGCGGTGGAGCGCGTCACCGTGCACGTCCCCTTCCGCGAGCGCTCCCGCCCGTGGAACGAGATCCTGGTCGCCGAGTTCGCGGTGGTCGAGGTCGTGCGGGTCCGCACCAACGCCACCGACCTCGTGGGGTACGGCGAGAGCCTGCCCCACTACACCTGGGCCAGGACCACCGACGAGACCGTCGCCCGGGTCGTGGGCCGCCATCCCGCCGAGGTGATGGCCGACGACACGCTGGGCGCCGGGCTGCAGATGGCGCTGTACGACGTGGCGGGCAAGGCGCTCGGCGTGCCCGTCCACGCGCTGTTCGGCCAGCCGGTGGTGCGGCGCTGGTGCCCGCTGGCGTGGTGGAGCACCAAGATGCCGCCCGAGGTGCTGGCCGAGGAGGCCAAGGACGCCTTGGCGGAGGGCTACCTGGCCCACAAGCTGAAGGCCAGGCCCTGGTTCGACGTGCACGAGCAGGTCGCGGCGATCTCGGCGGTGACCCCCGAGCACTACGAGCTGGACCTCGACTGGAACGGCATGCTGCGCACCCCCGGCGAGGCGATCGAGGTGCTGCGGCGGCTGGACCGGCAGCCGAGGGTGCGGATGTACGAGTCGCCCGTGCTGCAGTCGGACGTGGCCGCGCAGCGGGCGGTCAGGGCGCGGGCCGGCCGGCCGGTCGTCGAGCACTACAACGCGGCCCTGTTCCCCGAGTGGATGCGGCAGGACGCGATCGACGGCTTCGTCTCCTGCAACGCGGGCGTGTCGGGCACGATCGCGCAGGGCCTGCGGGCCGCCGCGTTCAACAAGGACCTCTTCCTGCAGATCGTCGGCCCCGGGCTGACCACCGCCTGGACGCTGCACCTGGGCGCCGTGCTCACCCACGCCCGCTGGCCCGCGGTGACGTGCCTCAACGTCTACGCCGACGACCTGCTGACCGAGCCGATCGAGGTGCGCGGCGGGTACGGCAGGCTGCCCGAGGGCCCCGGCCTCGGCGTGACCTTCGACGAGGCGGCGCTGGAGCGGTGGCGCGTGCCCGACGGGTTCACGCCCGTGCTGCCCAGACGGCTGCTGAGCTTCCACCTCGGCGACGGCAGGGTGCGGCACTACGCGGGGATCAAGCAGCTGTTCGAGGAGTGCAGGTACGTGGGCAACCTGCCGGTCCAGCCGAGCGGGGCGAGCCTCGGGGTGCGCGACGACGACGGCTCGGCCGCGTTCGACGCGCTGTACCGGAGGGCGCAGGCCGCGCCGGTCTGGGAATGAGACCGGACCGGCTCCCGGCGCTCCGGTCCTCGCCGGGAGCCGGTCCTTTCCCGCGGTACTCCCGCGAGCGGTCCACCCGCACGCGAGCCTCCCGCACGTGGGCCTTCCGCCTGCGAGCCTCCTGCACGCGGGCCTTCCGCACGCGGGCCTTCCGCGAGCGCCGGCGCCGTCGGCGCGGAAGGCGCGCTGGACCCGATGAATCCGTCAGTGGTCGGCGCGGAAGGCGCGCTGGACGCGCTGCAGGTGGGCGCGCATCTGCTGTTCGGCCAGGGCCGCGTCGCCGGTGCCGAGCCCGAGCAGCAGGGCGCGGTGCTCGGCGTCGCTCTCGGCGTGCCCCTCCCCCAGCGCCTCCGTCAGCTCCTTGCCCCGCTCCCGCTCGGTGGTCAGCGCGTCGGACAGCGCCTCGATCACGCCGCTGAAGAAGCGGTTGCGGGCCGCCTTGACCACCCCGATGTGGAAGGCGAGGTCGAGCTCCACCCGCCTGCGCAGGTCGTCGCCCACGTGCTCCACCTCGTCGAGCAGCGCCCGCAGCGCGTCGAGCTCGGCCTCGGTGATGCGTGTGGCGGCCAGGCCGGCCGCCTTGGTCTCCAGCGCGAGGCGCAACTCGACCAGCTCGTCGAGGGCCGCGGCGTCGGCCTCCATCGCCAGGCGGAAGTAACTGTGCACGGCCACAGGGCGCAGCTCGCTCACGACGGCCCGCTTGCCCTGCCGGGTGCGGATCACGCCCTGCTGGGCGAGGGAGCGGAAGGCGTCGCGCACGACGCGCTGGCTCACGCCGTACTCGTCGGCCAGCTGGGCCTCCGAGGGCAGCTCATCGCCCTCGGACAGGCCCCTGGCGCGGATGTGCTCGGTGATCAGTCCGGCGATCCTCGTGCCGAGGAGGGCGCGGTCGCGCGGCATCGTCTCGGCCACTGAGTGCCTCCTTCACCAAAGACCTATGTTCGAGGAAAGCGTAGACCATGGCGGGTTTCCGGGAAAACCACTGTGCTCAGGCACACTATTGACTTAGGTCCTAAGTGCGCTGAGGATGGGATCCATCCCCTCCCCGAAGGAGCCAGCGCATGCGCGTGACCGCTGTCCGCCAGTGGATCGCCGAGTTCGGTTACTACAACGCCATCTACGTCAAAATCGAGACCGACGACGGTGTCGAGGGGTACGCCGAGGTCGCCATGCGCCGCCGTACCAGGACGGTGTCCGCGCTAGTGGAGGAGCTCGGCGAGTATCTCGTCGGCAAGGACCCGACCAGGGTGGAGCAGCACTTCGAGCGGATGTACCGCGACTCCTTCCTCGGCGGCACGCTGCTGACGATCGGGATCTCGGCGATCGACGTGGCGCTGTGGGACCTCAACGCGCGCGCACTCGGCGTGCCCGTGCACCGGCTGCTCGGCGGCAGGTTCAGGGACACGGTGCCGGTCTACACCCACGCCAGGGCCACCGAGACGCCCGAGCAGTTCGCGGCCGAGGTGGCCGACAGGATCGCCCGAGGCTTCACCGCCATCAAGACCACGCTGCCCGGCTTCTACACCAAGGTGTCGAGCGTCCACCACGAGACGCCCGCGGCGATCCCGGCCCGGCACACCGAGACCGAACTGCTGCCGAACTGGATCTGGCCGCTGGTGACCGAGTACTTCACCGCGGCGCGCGAGGTGGCCGGGCCCGACGTGCGCCTGATGCTCGACTGCCACGGCCGGCTGAACGTGGCCGACGCGGTGCGGCTGTGCGAGGTGCTGGAGCCGTTCCGGCTGACCTTCATCGAGGAGCCGGTGCCGCCGGAGCGGCCGGAGTGGCTGGCCGAGGTCTCCAGGCGGTCGACGACGCCGATCGCGGCCGGCGAGCGCTGGGCCGGCCCGTACGCGGCGGCCCCGTTCCTGGAGCAGCGGGCACTGGCGGTCGCGCAGCCTGACGTGATCTTCTGCGGCGGCCTGACGGCGGCCAAGCGGATCGCCACGATGGCCGAGGCCAACGCCATCTCCATGGCCTTCCACAACCCGTTCGGCCCGCTGGCCAGCGCCGCCACCTGGCAGCTGGCCGCGACGCTGCCCAACCTGCTGATCTCCGAATCGATGCTGACGCCCGAGCAGCTCGTCTACTGGGACCGCTACACCGAGAACCCGCCCGAGGTGCGCGACGGCGAGTGGATCGTCTCCGACGCCCCCGGGCTCGGGCCGGTCCCGCGGATCGAGGAGATCGTCAAGCACCCCTTCCGGCCCGAGTACGACCGGGGCGGCACCCGATGAGAGGGGTCTGGCCGGCGGCGCTGACCATGTTCGCCGCCGACGGGAGCCTGGACGAGCGGGCCACGGCCGAGCACCTCGACTGGCTGGTCGAGCAGGGCGCGCACGGCCTGGTCGTGGGCGGCACCAGCGGCGAGTTCGTGGCGATGTCGGGGGCCGAGCGGCGGCGGCTGCTGGAGGTGGCGCTGGACGCGGTCGGGGACCGGGTGCCCGTGCTGGCCGGGACCGGCGCCTACACCACGGCCGAGACCATCGCGCTGACCCGGCACGCCGAGCGGATGGGGGCGGCGGCCGCGCTGGTGGTCCTGCCGTACTTCCAGCGTCCCAGCCTGCGGGAGATCCTCGGCCACTACCGCGCGGTGGCGGCGGCCTGCGGGCTGCCGCTGTGGGTCTACAACATCCCGGCAAACGCGGCCGTCCCTCCCCTGCCGGTCGTCGAGCTGGCCAGGCTCCACCAGGAGGGCGTGGCGCACGGGGTCAAGAGCACGCTGCCGACCGTGCACGAGGTGCACGAGCTGCGCGCGGCGACGGGTGAGGGCTTCGCGGTCTTCTACGGCGGGTTCACCGCGCCGCTCGAGGCCATGGCGGGCGGGGCGCACGGCTGGATCAGCGGGCTGCTCAACGTCGCCACGGCGGAGGGCACCGGCCTGTGGCGGGCGGTCCAGGCGGGCGACCTGCCGGACGCCCGCGCCAGGTGGGGCCGCCTGCTCCCGCTGCGCCGCCTGGTCACCGACGCCGTCGTGCCGGGGGCCGGCGACCTGGCGGTCTACCGCGGGCTGCTGCGCGTCTGGGGCCGGCCTGCCGGGTACTGCCGGGCGCCGCTGCGCGACCTGGACCGCGAGGGGCTGGCGATCCTGGAGCGGGCCTGGCGGACCGTCGAGGACCGGGCCGAGCCGCCACCCGCCGCACCCGGCCCACCACCCGCCGCTCCCTAGCCACCAGCCGCCGCTCCCGGCCCGCCAGCCGCCGATCCTGGCCCACCAGCCGCCACCCCCGGACCACCACCCGCCGATCCCGGCTCGCCGTCCGCGCGGTACGGCACGGCCGGCGACGGATTCAGTTCTGCCGGACGGTGACCGTGGCGGCGTGGGCGGGGAAGTCCTCGTGCTCGGCCAGCGCGATGATCGTCGGCGCGAGCCGCCAGAACGCGTCCTTGTCGAGCTGGGCGACGGGGATCCTGGTCAGGTAGGTGTGCACCGACACCCCGCTGGCCACCTTCGCGAAGCCGGTCGTGGGCAGCGTGGCGGGCGTGCCGATGGCGAAGTTCGACGCGGCGGGCGTGGTCCACTGGCCGAGCAGGACCGCGCCCGCGTGCCGTACCAGGGGCAGCCAGGCCTCCGGCTCGGCGACGGCCAGCTGCAGATGTTCGGGCGCGTAGGCGTTGGCGACGGCCATGGCCTCCTCGGCCGATCCCACCAGGACGATGCCGCCGTTTCCGCGCACCGACTTCTCGGCGTAGTCGCGGCGCGGCCCCGGCAGCTCGTCGATCTGGGCGGCCAGCTCGGCGGCGGCGCGTTCCAGCACCTGCCGGTCGGTGCCGACCAGGACGGCGGCCGAGTCGAAGCCGTACTCGGCCTCGTTCAGCAGGTCGGCGGCCAGCAGGCGGGGGTCGGCCGACCCGTCGCAGACGATCATGAGGTCGGTGGGCCCGAAGCCGGTCTCCACCACGCAGCCGAGCCGCTGCGCCGCCGCCATCGCGACGCTCACCGCCGGGCTGCCGGGGCCGACGAGCTTGCGGACGGCCGGGATCGTGGCGGTCCCGCAGGCCAGGGCGGCGATGCCGGCGGGCCCGTTGCTGCGGTAGACCTCGGTGAGGCCCAGCTCGTGCGCGGCGAACAGCACAGCCGGGTCCACCCGGCCGTCCACGCACGGCGGCACGACCAGCGCGATCCTGCCCACGCCCGCGACGAGCGCCGGAGTGGCGAGCATGATCAGGACCGAGGGGAAGGAGCCCTTGCCGCACGGGACGTAGAGGCCGGCGCTCTCGATCGGGCGGACCAGCTCGCCGACGGTTACTCCGTCGCGCTCCACCCGCCAGTGCGAGCGGGCGAGCGCCGTCTCGTTGAACGCTCTGACCTGGGCGATCGACATCCTGACCGCCTCCTTGAGCGTGTCGTCCAGCTCGCCGCCGGCCGCCTCCAGCTCCGCCGCGCCGACCCTGAGGCCGGCCTTGACGCAGTGGAAACGGTCGAGCGCCTCGGCCAGTGCCTCGTCGCCGCGCAGCCGTACCCGCTGGACCAGGTCGGTCACCGACTTCACCAGTTCGGGGTCCGGCGCGGCCGTGCCTCCCCTGGCCAGCAACCGGCGCCGCTCCATCTCCCCCGCCAGCCGCCACTCGATGATCGCCGCCATGCCGCCTCGCTCTCCGCACGGGAACCCTGACGACGGCTTGCCCGCGTCAGGGGAGGTATCCGGTCAGACCCCCGTCAAGTTCAGGTCAGAGAGACGGCGCCGCGACGCGCGGACCCCCGAGTCAGCCGGTGGCGATGCCGTCCAGCATGACGCGCAGGTAGTGCTCGCCGCGGGGCGTCGGGTGGCAGGTGAAGATGTTCAGCAACGTCATCAGGTCGTCGGCGCCCACGTCGGCCCGCATCTCCCCGCGTTCCTGCGCCGCGGCCACGAGCGCCTCGAGGCGCTCGACCATGTTCGCCCTGACCGTGACGAACTCCCGCATCTCCTCGAACAGCTCCTGCGGCAGGTCGGCCAGCGCCGCCGCCAGGGCGCCCCTGCCCTGGTCTCCGCACCACAGTACGAACGACCTGACGGCCGCCCACGCCCCCCGCTCCGACTCCTCCGCCCTGGTGAGCGCGTCGGCGATCTCGTGGATGTACTGCTCGGCCATGGCCGCGATCAGCGCGTGGCGGTCGGGAAAGCGCCGGTAGACGGTGCCGACGCCGACCCCGGCGCGGCGCGCGATGAGCTCCATCGGCGCCTCGATCCCCCGCTCGGCCACCACGGCGCGCGCCGCCTCCACGATCCGGTCCCTGTTGCGGCGGGCGTCAGCGCGCACCTTCACTCCTAACTGGACGACGATCTTCCGCTTAGTGTACCGTCCCGACAGAAACGGAATCCAATCGTCCACTTATGGAGGCTTCGATGATCGTGGTGACAGGCGCGACCGGTTCGATCGGCCGCGCCCTGGTGTCCCGGCTGCGCGAGTCGGGGGCCGACGTCCTGGCCCTGGTGCGCCGGCCCGAGCAGGGCGAGGCGCTCGGCGTGGAGTACGCGGTCGGCGACTTCGAACGGCCGTCGTCCGTGCCCATGGGCGAGCGGCTCTTCCTGAACACCGCGCCGTGGCCGAACTTCGCCCGGCGGCACAAGGAGGTCATCGACCGCGCCGCGGCCGCGGGCGTCTCCCAGGTGGTGAGCGTCTCGGTGCTCGGCGCGCGACCCGGCGCCCCGCTCAGCGGCGGGCCGCACGGCGAGGCCGACGCCCATCTGCGCGCGTCGGGACTGCCCCACACCATCCTGGAACCCGTGGGCTTCATGCAGAGCCTGCCCGGCGAGGTCGCCGACGGGCGCTTCCACGGCTCCTACGGCACCGGCCGCACCGGCTACATCGACACGCGCGACATCGCGGACGTGGCCTTCGCCCTGCTCACCGCCCCCGTCGGCGAGAGCGCGACGCACGTCCTGACCGGCCCGGAGGCGCTGACCCAGCAGGAGGTGGCCGCCCAGCTCAGCGCGGCGCTCGGCCGTACCGTCACCTACGTGGATCTGAGCATCGAGGAGATGACCGAGCATGCCCGGCGGCGGTGGGGGCTGCCCGAGGCGACCGCCCGCGAGCTGGCCGAGATGATGGCCGCGGTCCCGGACAGCGCGTGGTCGAAGACCACCGGCACGGTGGCGGACCTGGCGGGGCACCCGCCGCGCTCGCTGGCCGACTACCTCGCCGACCACGCGGCCGACTTCGCCGGGTGACCCTCTCAGGACCTCCCCGGGACGTCCGGGGTACGGATCACGGCACGCCGCGGATCTTCCACACCAGCGCCGCGCCGAGCAGCGCCAGCACGGCGGAGGTCAGGTAGAGCACGGTGTAGCCGCCGAGCCCCGCGACGATCGGGCCGGCGATCACCGGGCCGAGCACCTGGGGGCCGGAGTTGGCGATGTTGATGACGCCCAGGTCCTTCGCCCTGCCGCCGGCGCTCGGCAGGACCTGGGTGACCAGCGCGTTGTCGACCGACAGGTAGGCGCCGAACCCCGCGCCGAGGACGGCGGCGGCGGCGATGACCACGGGCCACTGCGGCCAGCAGGCCATCATGACCGCGGGGATGACGCTGACCAGGCCCGAGCAGGTCACCAGCGCCTTGCGGCGGCCCAGCCGGTCGGAGACGACGCCCGCCACCACCGTGGTGAGGACGACCGTGACGGTGTAGACGAGTATCAGGACCAGCAGGCCGTCGGTCGCCTTCTCGCCCGGGAAGAGCCGCTCGTAGCCCACCTCGTCGGTCAGGAAGTACAGCAGGTAGAGGGTGGCGATGGCGTTGCCGAGCATCATCAGGAACCGGGTGATCCACGCCCAGAAGAAGTCGGGGTGCCTGACCCACAGCTGCTTCGGGTCGAACGGCGGGCGCTCGGCCAGCCGGGGATCCTTCGTGGTCAGCACGAACGGCAGCACCAGCAGCGCGACCACCGCCCCGACGAGCAGGTACCCCGACGTGGTCGTGGTGGCCACGACGGTCACCAGCACCACGCCGAGCACCACGCCCACCGACTGCGGGACGCCGATCCATCCCGACACCTCGCCGCGCTGTTCGACCGGCACGTGGTCGGGCACGCCGGCGCTGAGCGCGGCCTGGGTGGCGTTGAGCGCGGCCTGGGCCAGGCACCAGCCGAGCGCGATGCCCAGCACGCTGGTCTGGAAGGCCATGAACACCATCGCCAGGCCGCCCGCGAGCGCGCCCGCGAGCGTCCACGGGTGCCGGCGGCCCCACCTGCCGGTCGTGCGGTCCGACAGGGCGCCGGCGATCGGGTTGGCCAGCATCGCCACCAGCGCGCCCGCGCCGGTCACCCAGGCCAGCGCGCTCTCCTTGCCGGCGGGGTCGGCGGCGGCGACCTGCTCGGGCAGCAGGACCTGCAGCGGGGCGAAGTAGCCGACGAACAGCGCCAGGTTGGCGAGCGCGATGCCCGCCACCCACCAGGGGCCCACCCTGCGCACGGGTTCGGCCAGCGCGCCGGAGGGCGGCGGGGACAGGCTGCTCATCGGGGCCTCCGCGCGGTGAAGGTCGGGGGAACCCGGGGAAGCCTCGAGAAACCGGGGAGCCCGGGGAAACGCGGGGAAAGCGGGAAAGGCGGGGAAACGCGGTGGCGGCATGCTACGCCGTATCCGATCATCACGGCTACACCCGCGCGCGGCCGGTGACGACCAGTGGGACCATGTCTTGGTCAAGACAGCTCTACGGAAGGTCGAGATCGGTGAGGCGGCTACTCACGGTCCTGCTGCTGGCGTGCGCCGCGCTGGGCGTCGCGGTCGCGCCCGCGCAGGCGCACAACGTGCTGACGGGAAGCGACCCAGCGGAGGGCGCCCGGCTGGCCTCCGCGCCCGAGCAGGTCACGCTGGAGTTCGACCAGCCGGCCCGGCAGGGCTTCACGCAGGTCACCGTGACCGGCCCGGACGGCGGCAGGTGGGAGGCCGGGCAGGCCGCCGTCAACGCGAAGAAGGTCACCGCGCGGCTCAGGCCGCTCGGGCCGGCGGGCGACTACGTGATCGGCTACCGGATCCTGTCGGCCGACGGGCACCCGATCTCGGGCAAGGTGACCTTCACCCTGACCGTCGCAGGAACCGGCGTCCCCGCGTCGCAGGCCCCGGCCGCCGAGGGGGCGCAGGACACGACGCCAGGCACGGTCTCGGGCACGGTTTCAGGCCCCGTTTCAGGCACGGTTTCGGGCACGGTTTCGGGCACGGCGCGGGGCGCGGAAGGCGGCGCCCCGGGCGTGCCGCCCGCCGACCTCAGCGCGCAGGCGGCCGAGGCGGCGGCCAACGGCGGCGCGGGCATGGCGATCGTGTGGGTGGTCGGCGCCCTCGTCCTGCTCGCCGGCGGCACGATCGTCGCCCTCCGCCGCGCCGCGCCAGCCGGCGGCCCCGCCGCCGTCGCCGAGGGGCCCCGCGAGCGCCCCGGTCCGGCCGCCCCCGCGAGCGAGGACCCCACGCCCGCCCACCCCGGCCAGACGGTCACCGGCGCGGGGAAGGGCGAGGCATGACCGTCACCGGAGTACGGCCCCGCGCCCTCGCCGGGCCGTCGGCGGGCATCCGGCTGGCGGCGGGCCTGGTCCTGGCCGCCGTCTGCGCCGCCGTCGTCGCCGGCACGCTGACCGCCGAGGACCCCGTCCCCGGCATCCCGCTCCCCGGCCCGGCCGTCGAGTACGGCCTGCCCGTCGTCAGGGTCCTGCTCGACCTGGCCGCCACCACGGTGGTCGGCCTCAGCCTGCTGCCCAAGCTGCTCGGCTTCGACGATCCCGACGCCACCGAGCCGGTCATGCGCCGGGTCAGGGCCCACGCCGTCACCGCCGCGTGGATCTGGGCGATCACCGCTCTGGTGACGATCGTGCTCTACACCGCGGAGCTGAACCCCGGCGCGGTCCCGACCCTCGGCATGATCGCCACCTACATCGGCTCGGTGGGCGCCGGCCAGGGCCTGCTGTTCAGCACGGCGTGCGCGCTCGGCTACGCGGGCATCGGGCTGCTGGCCGTACGGTTCGGCGAGAAGGTCCCCGCCGAGCTGCGGATCGTCATCGCGCTGTTCGGGCTGTTGCCGGTGCCGGTGACGGGGCACGCGGTCGACTCGGTCTGGCACGACCCCATCATGATCTCGATGGAGCTCCACGTGATGGGCTCCGCCGTCTGGACCGGCGGCCTGCTGGCGGTCGCCGCCACGCTCGCCACGCGCGGCGACCTGCTGGCCGTCGCGCTGCCGAGGTTCTCCAGGGCCGCCACGGTCGCGCTGGCCCTGGTGTCGCTGTCGGGCCTGGTCAGCGGCCTGTCCACGATGGCGCTGACCACGGGCGTGGAGCTGCCGGTCGACCTCGTCGCCTCCGAGTACGGCCTGCTGCTGCTGGCCAAGGTGGCGCTGGTCGGCCTCCTGCTCCCCCTCGCGGCGAACATCAGGTGGCGGCTCATGCCCGGCATCGCCAGGAAAGAGAAGAGCTCCATCGCCGCGTGGGCGGCGACGGAGCTCGTGGTGATGGGCCTGGCCTACGGGGTGGCCGTGGCGCTCACCCGCGCCCCGATCGGCTGATCGGCGGCGCGCAGCCCGAACCTGGTGACGAACCACTCCATGACCAGCCAGGCCGAGGCCAGGCCGGCCGCCGCCCACACCGCCGAGGAGGTGGCCAGGGGCGGCGCGGCCAGCAGGGAGTGCTGGGCGATCAGCGCGCCGTACACGGCGGCGGTCGCCAGCACCGCCCCCAGCACCGCCCTCAGGTACGGCAGGCGCACCAGGAACGCCACGTCGACCGCCAGCGCGGCGACGACCAGGAAGAACGGCACCGCGGACTCGGGGAAGCCGGCGACGCTGAGCAGCGGCCAGATGGCCGCCCGGTAGGCGACGAGCGCGGCGGCGACCAGCGTCGCGGTGCCGAACCTGCCGATCATCATCCGCGCGACGGCCAGCACGATCAGGCCCGCGACGGTGAAGTAGACGGGGTAGAGGAAGTCGGGCACCGGCAGGGAGAAGGCGACCATCATGTCACGGTCCACCGGCCTGCCCATCTGGTCGGCGGCGAACTGCATGAGGATCGGCTCGGCCGCCGGCGTTCCCCTGTCCCAGGCGGCGATGGAGAACACGCCGTACTCCTGGTGCTGGGCGGGGAAGAGCACGTTCTCCAGGAAGTAGACGAACAGCGCGGCGAGCACGGGCTTGCCGCCCCCGCCGATGTACCAGCCGCGGATCACGCCGGCGATCATGAAGAAGGTGCCCAGGTACAGCAGGATGTGGGAGGGGCTCCACGAGGTGATGTCGAGCCCGTTGATCCGGTGGTTGATCAGGTCGAGCGGCACCGCGACCAGGAAGACGCCGGTACCCCACTGGATCAGCCGCAGCGCGGTCCTGTCCACGCCGTACCCGGTGTAGCCGTGGATGATCGTGAGCGCGAGGACGATCGCCGTTCCCGCCGAGTTGAGCAGGTGCGGCGGCGCGAGATCGTCACGCAGCCACTTGAAATGCCAGGAGACGTCCCAGGAGGAACCCAGCACTTTCAGGGCGAAGGCCAGCAGCCATCCGTAGTAGAGGACCTTGAAAAGCTCTGGCGGCGTCTCACGCCCGGCCGGCCCGCGTGTCCAGTAGGGCAGGGCCCAATCGATGGCCGCTCGTATTCTCACGCCTGGACATCTTGCCTGGCCTTTACCTTCTCCGCAATCAGAGACCGGACGGGCGGGGCTTCCTTGGCCTGGGCGGGGCCAATACCCCACACCTGCCGCAAAACGGTCAGGTCAGGGTCACGCCCGCCGGCGACTCCACCGGTCGTGACGAACGGTCCCGGGGTCGGCGGGCTCGGACTGACCGTAGCCGGGATGATTGCGCCTTATGAGAACTGAGATACGCCCCGCGACCCCCGACGACGCTCCCGGCATCGAGGCCGTCCGGATCCAGACCTGGAAGTACGCCTACCGGGGCGCGATGCCCGACGCCTTCCTCGACGACCTGGCCGTCACCGAGGAGAACGTGCGCCTGCGCCGGCAGGCGCTCGACTCCGGCCGCACCCGCGCCATCGTCGGCGAGACCGCCGGCGCGCTGGTGGGTTTCAGCATGTACGGCGACAGCCGCGACGACCGCGCCGACACCGAGGTCTACGCGATCTACGTGCTGCCTGCCCACCTGTCGACCGGCCTCGGCCGCGCCCTGATGACGGCCACGGTCGAGGCGATACCCGCCGAGCGCACGGTCGGCCTGTGGGTGCTGGCTTCCAATCCGCGCGCCCGCCGCTTCTACGAGAGGTTCGGGTTCGTGGAGACCGGAGGCGCCAAGGTCGAGGACGGCCTGCGGCAGGTCCACTACATCCTGGCCGCGCGCAGCGAGTAGAGGAGCGGCACGCCGGGGCGTCCCTCGGGGAAGCGGTAGAGCCCGCCGTGGCGTTCGAGCGACTCGAAGCGGGGGAAGAGCGTGAAGTCGTGCTCGTGCAGGAACTCCACGCGCATCCCCGCCCCGGCCAGGGCGGTCACGATCTCGCCGAGGCCGTGCGCGAACTGGACGGAGGTGGCGTTCCGCAGCACCTCGGTGCCGGTGTAGGTGTGCGGGTAGTCCTCCACCTGGGGCCGGCGGTCGAAGTAGTCGAAGGCCACCCTGGAGCCGTCCTCGAAGTCGAGGATGTCGCCGAAGGGGTGGAACTCGGCCAGGTAGAGGAAACCGCCCGGCTTGAGCAGCGAGGCGACGACCTGCGCCCACCTGACCATGTCGGGCAGCCAGACCAGCGCGCCGATGCCGGTGTAGACGATGTCGTAGCCGTCGCCCGCCACCTCGGCGGCGTCGTAGACGTCGGCCTCCAGGAAGCGGGCCTCGATGCCGCACTCGTCCGCGATCGCGCGGGCCGCCTCGACCGCCCTGCCGGAGAGGTCGACACCGGTGACCTCGGCGCCCAGCCGTGCCCACGCCATCGTGTCGAGCCCGAAGTGGCACTGCAGGTGGATCAGCCGCCTGCCGTGCACGTCGCCCATCTCGGCCAGTTCGAAGGGGCGCAGCGGCTGCCCGCCCGCCTTGAACCCTTCGACGTCGTAGAAGTCGCTGCCCAGGTGGATGCCCACGCGTTCGTCCCAGTTGGCCCGGTTGACAGCAAGATAGTCGGTCATGATCTTGACTCTAGGAGGACGGGCAAATGCTTTAATCCGTTCTGGAAGTTCGAGATCAGCCTGACCGGCTGGCCGGCGAGCCGTACGTCCCACTTCAGCAGTTCGGCGAAGAACGCGCGCATCTGCGTCCTGGCCAGGTGGGCGCCGAGGCAGACGTGCGGGCCGAACCCGAAGCTGACGTGGTCGTTCGGGGTGCGGATGATGTCGAACCTGTCGGGGTCGGCGAAGACCGTCTCGTCCCTGTTGGCGGAGGCGTGGTAGACGACGACCTTCTCGCCCGCGCCGATCCGCTGCCCGCACAGCTCGAGGTCGCGCGTCGCCGTACGGCGGAAGTTCATGACGGGCGGCCAGAAGCGCAGCATCTCCTCCACCGCGGAGGGCAGCAGCTCGGGCCTGGCCCGCAGCAGGTCCATGGCGCCGGGGTGCTCCAGCAGGCACAGCAGGCCGCCGGGGATGCCGTTGCGCAGCGTCTCGTTGCCGGCCACCGCGAACAGGAAGAACATGTTCTCGAACTCGGCCTCGGTCAGGCCGCCGCCGAGCATGGCCGCCATCACGTCGTCGCCGCCGCCGGGGCGGGCGGCCAGCGCGTGCGCGTAGGCGAACATGTCCGCCAGCGCCGCCCTCGACCTGGGGTTGACGCCGGGGCGCCGGGCGGGCGGCCGGGCCGCCAGCGCGATCCTGCCGAGCGGGCTGAGATCGTCGGCGGTGGACAGGTCCGCGTACTCCTCGTCCTGGTAGCCGATCACCCGCGACGCCCAGTCGTACAGCAGGCGGCGGTCCTGCTCGGGCACGCCCATGACGTGCGCCAGCGTCCACACCGGCAGGTCGGCGGCCACCTCGACGACGTCGCAGGCGCCCCGCGCGAACAGCCGCGCGGCCCGCGCCGCGATCGTCTCCTCGAGGGCGCGGACGGCCCGCGGGGTGAAGGCGGCCGAGACGATCCTGCGCAGCCGCGCGTGTTCCGGCGGGTCGGTGTTGAGCATCATCGCCTGGACGAACGCCAGGTCGGCCGGGGTGTCGGGGTCGCGGATCTGCGTCGCGCCCAGGTGGGAGGAGAAGTCGGCGGGGGTGCGCAGCACGTGTTTCACGTCCGCGTGCGCGAACACGCCCCAGAAGCCGGGCCCGGCCCGCCACGGCCCGAACGCGGGCTCGGGGATCCGGCGGACGGGCGACTCGCGCCGCAGCGTCGCGAACAACTCGTACGGCACGCCCACGCCGTACGTCGAGGGCAGGAAGACCTCCTCAAGCATGGCTCCAGCGTGCATGATGACGGCGTGACTCCTGAAGAAGGCGACGCCATACTCAAGGACAACTTCGCCCCGTGGGTCCTCGACCTGGGGCTGAGCGTGGAGGAGGTCGGTCAGAGCCACGCGCTGCTGCGCCTGCCGTGGTCCGACCGGCTGGCCAGGCAGGGCGGCGGGATCAGCGGCCAGGCGCTCATGGCCGCCGCCGACACCGCGACCGTCATCGCGATCTCCTCGGCCAGGGGCGGTTTCGTGCCGATGACCACGGTCCAGCAGTCCACGACGTTCCAGCGGCCGGTGACAGGGTCCGACGTCCTGGTCGAGGCGCAAGTCACCAAGCTGGGCCGCACGCTCGCCTTCGCCGACATCACGCTGAGCGCCGAAGGGGGTCCCGGCCCGGCCGCCCGGGCCAGCACCGTCTACGCCCTGCTGGGCTGAGATCGTCTCAGCTGCCTCTCAGGACCGGTCAGTACGCTCGCCACATGAAGAGAGCAGCCGCGCTGGTCGCGGCGCTGGCCGTGCTCGCGGCGGCGGTCTGGCTGGTGTGGCCGTCCGCGCCCGCGGTGCGCGGCCAGGAGCAGCGGATCGCCGTCGTCGACGGCCCGGGAGACGACCAGCGGGTCGAGCTCGACACGACGTACTTCCCGCCGGCCGGAGAGGGCAGGGCGCCCGCTGTGCTGCTCGCCCACGGCTTCGGCGGCAGCAAGGACAGCGTCAGGGCCCAGGCCGTACGGCTGGCGCGGCAGGGTTACGCGGTGCTGACCTGGTCGGCGCGCGGCTTCGGCCGCTCCACCGGGCAGATCGCGCTCAACTCGCCGGACTACGAGGTCAAGGACGTCAAGCAGCTCATCGACTGGCTGGCCAAGCGGCCCGAGGTCCGGCTCGACGCCGCGGGCGACCCGCGCGTGGGCATCGCGGGCGGCTCGTACGGCGGCGCCATCGCGCTCATGACCGCCGCCCACGACGCCAGGGTCGACGCGATCGTCCCGATGATCACCTGGAGTGACCTGTCGGAGGCGCTGTTCCCGAACGGCGTGTTCAAGAAGATGTGGGCGGGACTGTTCTTCAGCAGGGGCGCTCCCGCCGCCGGCGCCGAGGGGCTGCGCGCGCTGACCGCGCCGCCGCGGCCGCTGTCGGCCGAGGAGGCCAGGTGCGGCCGGTTCCTGCCCGCGGTGTGCGAGATGTACCAGCGGGTCGCGGCCACCGGCAGGCCGACGCCCGAGGCGGTCGAGATGCTGCGCGCCTCGAGCCCGGTGACGGTGGCCGGGCGGATCAAGGCGCCCACCCTGCTGATCCAGGGGCAGCGCGACTCGCTGTTCACGCTCGCGCAGGCCGACGCGAACGCCAAGGCGATCGCGGCGGCGGGGACGCCGGTCGAGGTGATGTGGTTCGACGGCGGGCACGACGGCGGCAACGGTGAGGTGGACTGGCTGGACGAGCGGCTGCTCGACTGGTTCGACCGCCACCTGCGGGCGGCGGCCGGCCCCGGCACCGCCGCGGTCTCCCCTGGAACGGGCACGGCGGGAAGAGGCACAACGGAAACGGGCAGCGCGGGGACAGGAACAGCGGGCACGGGCAGCGCGGAGACGGGCTCCGTGGGGACGGGCTCCCCAGGGACCGTGCAGGGGTTCACCATCACGCGTGACGGGGGCCGCGACCCCGGCACCCGCCAGCGCATCCGCCTGCACCCCGGCACCGACCGCTACCCCGGCCTGACCGGCACCGCCACCACGCCGATCCAGCTCGCCGGGCCCGACCAGAACGTCGCCAACCCGCCGGGCGGCAACCCCGCCTCCATCTCGGCCGTGCCGGGGATCGGCGGGCTGCTCGGCGGTGGCGGCGCGCAGGGCGGCAACCCGGGCGTCTCCCTCGACATGCCGGGCCAGAGCGCGGTCTTCGAGTCCGCGCCGCTGGCCGAGCCGCTGCAGCTCACCGGCACCGCGACCGTGAAGATCAGGGTACGGGCGCCGGGCGAGGCGACGCTGTTCGCCAAGCTCTACGACGTGGCCGACGCCGTCACCCCGCCGACGCTGCCCGCCGGTCTGGTGACGCCCGTACGGGTGCCCGCCGGAGCCGGCGAGGTGACGGTCACGCTGCCCGCCGTCGACCACCGCTTCCCGGCCGGTCATCGGCTGCGGCTGGCGCTGACCACGACCGACATGGGCTACGCGACGCCCGCCGAGCCCGCCGGCTACGTGGTGGGCCTGGCCGCGCCGACGCTGACCGTGCCGACGGTGCCCGAACTGGCCGCGCCGCCGAGCGGCCCGGTGTGGTGGACGTGGGCGCTGCCGCTGGCGGCCGTCGCGGTCGCCGCCCTCGTCCTGGCGACGGGCCGCAAAACGGCCGCCCCCTCCGGCACCCCCTCCGGGCGATCCGTCAAGGGGAACGGCACAAGCCCGAACGGCACAGGCGCGCACGGCACAGGCGCGCACGGCACACCCACGAACACCGCAGACACGAACGGCACGGGTA
This sequence comes from Nonomuraea sp. NPDC004354, assembly GCF_053602555.1. Classification (NCBI taxonomy): domain Bacteria; kingdom Bacillati; phylum Actinomycetota; class Actinomycetes; order Streptosporangiales; family Streptosporangiaceae; genus Nonomuraea; species Nonomuraea sp. NPDC004354. Next base: position 585,563 of record NZ_JBSGDV010000003.1, read on the forward strand.
CGAACGGCGCGAACGGCGCGGGCGCGAACGGCGCCGCGGCACCGGGCGCGGGCGGCGCCGAGGTGCCGCTGGAGATCGCCGGGCTGACGAAGGCCTACCGGAACGGCGAGAAGGCCGTGGACGGGCTGTCGTTCCGGGTGGAGAAGGGCCAGGTGCTCGGCCTGCTCGGCCCGAACGGCGCGGGCAAGACCACCACGATGCGGATGATGATGGGGCTCATCCACCCCGACGCCGGCCAGATCAGGATCTTCGGTGATCCGGTGACGCCCGGGGCGCCGGTCCTGTCCAGGCTGGGCTCGTTCGTCGAAGGCCCCGGATTCCTGCCGCACCTGTCCGGCCGCGACAACCTGACCCTGTACTGGCAGGCCACGGGCCGCCCGCCGCAGGACGCCCACATGGCCGAGGCGCTGGAGATCGCCGGGCTCGGCTCGGCGCTGGAGCGGGCCGTGCGCACCTACTCCCAGGGCATGCGGCAGCGCCTGGCCATCGCCCAGGCCATGCTCGGCCTGCCGGACCTGCTGGTTCTCGACGAACCCACCAACGGGCTCGACCCACCGCAGATCAGGGAGATGCGCGAGGTCCTCAAGCGCTACGCCCGCGACGGCCGTACCGTGATCGTCTCCAGCCATCTGCTGGCGGAGGTGGAGCAGACGTGCAGCCACGTGGTGGTCATGCACCGCGGCCGCCTGGTGAGCGCCGGCCCGGTGTCCGACCTGCTCGCCACGGCCAGGCACAACGGCCACGGGCCGCGTCTCGAGGACGTCTTCCTCGACCTGATCGGAGACAAGTCATGACCGTTCACAGCGGCGGGGCCCCGGGCTATGCCGCGCGCCGTACGCTGCCGCTGCGGGTGGAGATCGTCAGGCAGTTCAAGCGGCGGCGCACGCTGGTGATGTTCGGGCTGCTGCTGGCCCTGCCGTGGATCCTGGTCATCGCCTTCCAGCTCGGCCCGCAGAACACCGGCCAGCAGAACGCCCTGCGCCTGTCCGACCTGGCCACGCAGAGCGGGCTGAACTTCGCCGCGTTCGCGCTGTCGGTGTCGGCGAGCTTCCTGCTGGTCGTGGCGGTGGCGCTGTTCTGCGGCGACACCGTCGCCAGCGAGGCGAGCTGGTCGTCGCTGCGCTACCTGCTGGCCGCCCCCGTTCCGCGCGACCGGTTGCTGCGGCAGAAGCTCGTCGTGGCGCTCGGCTACTCGGCGGCGGCGGTGATCTGCCTGCCGGTGATGGCGCTGGTGGCGGGAACGCTGGTGTTCGGCTGGAACGACATCCAGGTGCCGGGGACGGGCGAGACGATCCCCGCCTTCGACGTGCTGCCGCGGTTCGGGATCGTCATCGGGTACGCGCTGGTGAGCCAGCTGACGGTGGCGGCGCTGGCGTTCCTGCTCTCGACGGTCACCGACTCGCCGCTGGGCGCGGTGGGCGGCGCGGTGGGGCTGGTCATCGTCAGCACGATCCTGCAGGCGGTGGAGGCGCTGGGGTCGTTGCGGGAGTTCCTGCCCACGTTCTGGAACACCGCGTGGATGGACGCGCTGGCGCCGACGCTGGACTGGGGCGGGATGACCAAGGGGGCGGCGGTGTCGGTCAGCTACGCCGCGATCCTGGTCGCGGTCGCCTTCCGCCGCTTCCGCCGCAGGGACGTGGTCAGCTGATCCGCCCGTGAACGGCGGCCGCGGCGCGGGGAACGCGCACGGCCGTGGAGGGGGGCCGATGGGCCGGGGCTCGCGAGGGCGCCGGTCCATCGGTCGTCATGGGCCCGTCAGAGACGGGACAAAAGTGGTAAATCGTACGGCTGAGCGCCAGGGTTACAGAAGTTCGTCCTCCGCGACAGGCCGTGTCAGCCCCAGTGCGGTGGTTTGTTGTCGAGGTAGAAAGCGTCCGGATCCTCGTCCGGAATTTCGCCCCACCCCAGGTCGGTGTCATCCGTGGTTTGCTCAGGCAGGAATTCGGTCACGACGTCAATGCTATCCGGAGGAAGAAACGTCACCCCGGCACAGGTAAGCCACAAGGGACAGTAAAGGCTCCCCGGGGTACAGTTGGTCCCGCGCGTGAGAAGGTGTCCGGCTACCCCCCGTGAGGCTGCCCATGGCCACCCCGACAGGTTGGCGTCGAGAAGGCAATTTGCCGGCGGAGCTCACGAGCTTCGTCGGGCGGACGAGGCTGCTTGCCAACCTCAAACGCCACTTGTCCGAGTCCAATCTCGTGACCGTCACCGGCATCGGCGGCGTGGGCAAGTCGCGGACGGTGCTGCGGCTGGCCCATCAGGTCCGCTCGCAGTTCGCCGACGGCGTGTGGTTCGCCGACCTGGCGCGGCTGCAGGACGCGGGCATGGTGAAGAACACGATCGCCTCGGCCTTCGGCGTGGCCGACCAGTCGGCGCGCGGCGAGTCGGAGTCGCTGTCGGAGTGGGTCGGCGACCGCAACATGCTGCTCATCCTCGACACGTGCGAGCACCTGATCGAGGGCTGCGCCGAGCTGATCGACGAGCTGCTGCAGGCCAACCCGCGGCTGAAGATCCTGGCCACCAGCCGCCAGTCGCTGCACCTGGCGTACGAGCACGTGGTGCCGGTGCCGCCGCTGGCGGTGCCGGGCGACAACACCGACGAGAACCCGTTCACCAACGAGTCGGTGCAGCTGTTCGCGGCCAGGGCCGGCGCGGTCGTGCCCGACTTCGTGCTGGACGAGCAGAACATCGACTCGGTGGCCGAGCTGTGCCGCCGCCTCGACGGCATCCCGCTGGCGATCGAGCTGGCCGCGGTGCGGCTGCGGGCGCTGTCGGTCGACCAGATCCTGGGCCTGCTGACCGACCGCTTCAGCCTGCTGGCCGGGGCCAGCCGTACGGCGCTGCCCCGCCACCAGACGCTGCGCGCGGCCATCGGCTGGAGCCACGAGCTGTGCGAGCCCGCCGAGCGGCTGCTGTGGGCGCGCCTTTCGGTGTTCGCGGGCGACTTCGAGCTCGACGCGGCCAGGTTCGTCTGCTCCGACGACCGGCTGCCCGCCGAGGACATCACCGACCTGGTGACCGGCCTGGTGGAGAAGTCGATCCTGCTGATCAAGAGCGACCACGCGGGCGTGCGCTACAAGCTCATCGACACGCTGGCCGAGTACGGCGAGGAGTGGCTGGAGAAGCTCGGCGAGTCCGAGAGCCTGCGCCACCAGCACCTGGCCTACTACCTGAGCCTGGCCCGCAGGAGCGAGGACGCCTGGTCGGGGCCGCGGCAGATCTACTGGTTCGTACGCATGCGCCAGGAACACGACAACGTCAGGCTCGCGCTCGAGCACGCCCTGCGCACGCCGGGCGACAGCCTCCTGGCGCTGGAGCTGCTGTCGTCGCTGTGGTTCATGTGGATCTGCTGCGGGTTCGTCCGCGAGGGGCGCATCTACCTGGAGCGGGCGCTGCGCGCCAACCCCGATCCCAGCAAGGAACGCTGCAAGGCGCTGTGGGTGCTGTCCTACGTGCGCAGCGCCCAGGGCGACAGCGTGGGCGCGCTGGAGGCGGCCGAGCAGTGCAGCAGCGAGGCGGTGCTGGTCGGCGACTCCCGCGCGGTCATCCTGGCATCCAAGATGCAGGGCACGGCGGCACTGCTCCAGGGCGACCTGCAGAAGGCCAGCGCCCTGCTGGGCATGGCGATCGAGTTCAACACCGGCAACAAGGAGCTCAACCCGGGCCTGCTGCCGGCCATCGTCGAGCTGTCGATCGTGCTGACGACGCAGGGCGAGGTGTACGAGGCCGAATCGCTCCTGGTCGACGTGCTGCAGGTGTGCAAGGAGCGGGGCGAGCTGTGGGTCAGCTCCTACGCCAGCTGGGCGCTGTCCCTGCCGCTGCTGGCGATGGGCCGGCCGGAGGCGGCCCTGACCACGGCCCAGGAGGGCCTGCGCATCAAGCGCTACTTCCACGACACGCTGGGCACTCTGGTCGCGTTGGAGACGACGGCGCGGACCTTCGCCATGCTCGAGCAGGCCGAGTTGGCCGCTCACCTGCTGGGCGCGCTGAAGGCCAACTGGACGACGTCGGGGCTGCCGATGATGGGCGCGCCGTTCCTGACCAACGAGCACGAGAAGTGCGTGAAGGAGTGCCAGAAGCTGCTGGGCGAGGCGGCCTACAACTCGGCGTTCGAAAGCGGGGCGCGCCTCGATCTGGACGAGGCGTCCACGTTGGCGCTGGGCGAGGTGGACGCCCCGCCATCCTGATCAGCCGGCCTTGCTCCAGGTGGTGCCGGTCGGCCATGCGTGGATGTAACGGGCACTGCCGAGGGAGAACTCGATGTGCCCGCGGACCCAGTGCTCCAGTCCACGCACGTATCTGCGTACCGGCAGCGATGCCCATCGCTCGAGATGGGCGCGGCGTTCGATGAACGCGGCGACGGCGTCGTTGTGCATGTTCGACACCTCGTCGAGAGCCTTCTGCAGGCTGAGAGACCTGTGTGTGGCCAGCACCGTGACCAGGTTGTGCCGGGCCTTGTCGTTGTCGCGCTCCTTGGCGTACGACAGCAGGTCGTTGTCCCAGCCGATGAGGTCGCAGGCAAGGTCGGACAGCATGCGGACGTCCGGATGGTGCCATTCCTCCGCTTCGAGGCGATAGCCGCCGCCTACGTCGATGAGAGCCAGGCAGGTGTAGGTCGCCCCCGTGATGCGGCGCATGAGCACGTAGTCCTCAACGCTGGGGATGAGGTCCACCTCCCGGTTGGCCGCCTCCCAGATCTGCGCGAACAGGTACTCCTTGACCGTCGTACGCCAGCGTTCGACCTGGGCGGGCGTCGCCGTTTCCGTGATGCGCAGTTGCAGTTCGCGCAGAGTCAGGCCGAAGGGATCGTCCGATGCGGGTTGCCGACGGCCGTCGAGGATCTCGAGGAGCGGCGGCAGGGCGTGAGCCAGTGCCGAGGCCCGGTGCCCGATGAGGGCTCCCTCGCAGAAAGCGTCGTCGAAGGCGAACAACCAGTTGTACCAGTCGTTGAGCAGTCTCAAACTTTCGCGAGGTACTAACGGGTTGGTGCGAGCCGCCAGCACTCCGATCTTGGAGCGTCTGAAGTGTTCGACGGCCTTGTCGTCGCCGAGCATGCCAGAGGTCGCCAGCCATCGGTGACTCTCGGCGTCCACCTCTTCCGAATGGATGTTGATCTCGTTGGGGAAAGGACACGGAAGTGCGGGGATGCGGAGTGGTCGCCTACTGAAGGCCTGCGCAGAGGGGATCGTAGTTGCCACCCCCCTAGCATGACGATGGACCGTTCAAAAAGCCACACTGACGATATATGGCGATATTCCACCCTATTCTTCAGGGCACTGACGGCGAAATTGTTGGCTGGAAAATATCTGCCCTGTGTCAACTGCTGACGGGATGCCCGCCCGCGGGTCGGCTCCGCCCATCCGGCGAAGTCCTGACCACGCCTGATTCTTTCCTGAAGACCGCGCGGGCCGTAGGGGTCACGCCTCTGTCGTTGGCCCGGTCGGAGGCGGCGCCCATCTCCGTGCGCGCCTTCATCGTGTCGGCGTGACCGTGATATGCCGTCGGCATCAGCAAGATGTCACCCTTCTGATTGGCGAGGGCCACCGGGACACCTGCTCGACGCAGGCGGCAGCGTGACCGTGTCGCCCACCCTGGCCAGGTCGAACATCCTGGTGAACGAACCCCTTGAGCGCGCTCACGGGAGCATTGTGCCGGTGCGGGAGCGTACGCCCTTCAGGCGATGGATGGTGTGACCCGGGGGTTCCGTGCTGATTTCTCATCGATATGGTGCCGTGCACGGAATCGTTCCGGCTCGCCGCAGGTTGCTGGAGAGAGTACCGAGGGAAAGGCTGATCAACCGTGTTCGACCCGACGGATCTCTACCGGCTGGCGGAGGGGACCCCCGAGCTCACCGATCCCGTGCTGGTGTACCACTTCGACGGGTTCGTCGACGCGGGCAGCACCGGACGGCTCGCGCTGGGCCACCTGCTGGCCGAGCTTGAGCACAGCGTCGTGGCGACCTTCGACGTCGACCGCCTGATCGACTACCGGTCGCGGCGGCCGACGATGACGTTCGACACCGACAGGTGGGTCGACTACGAGGCCCCCGAGCTGGCCCTCTACCACGCGCGTGACCTGACGGGCACGCCGTTCCTGCTGTTGACCGGGCCCGAGCCCGACCGGGAGTGGGAGCTGTTCGTCGCCGCGGTGGGCCGGCTGGTCGAACGGCTCGGCGTGAGCAGGCTGGTGACCGTGCACGGCATCCCGATGGCCGTCCCCCACACCAGGCCGCTGGGCGTCACGGCCCACGCGAGCCGGCCCGAGCTGATCAACTCGCAGGTGAGCGCGTTCGGCCGGGTGCAGGTGCCGGGAAGCGTCGCCGCGCTGCTGGAGTTCCGCCTGGGCGGGCAGGGGCGCGACGCGCTCGGCTACGCCGTCCATGTGCCGCACTACCTGTCGCAGGCGGAGTATCCGCAGGCCGCGGTCACGGCGCTGGAGGCGATCACGAAGGGGACCGGACTGGTGTTCCCGATGGACAGCCTGCATGACGCGGCGGACCGGACGACGTCCGAGATCGAGGAGCAGATCCGCGCCTCGAGCGAGCTGTCGTCGGCCATCCAGGGTCTTGAGCAGCAGTACGACGCCTTCGCCGGTGGCCAGGAGCGGCAGAACCTGATGGCCGAGGCCACCCCGATGCCGACGGGTGACGAGCTGGCGGCCCAGTTCGAGGCCTTCCTGGCCGAGCGCGACGACCGCGACAGCTAGCCGGTGGCGCCCGGCCGGCTGTCGCCGGGCCAGAGGTGCCGGGCGCCCTCGTGGTCGACGTGGCCGGCGGGTTCGAGCTGGAGCGTGGAGTGCTCCACGTCGAAGTGGCCCGCCAGGCACTCGTGCAGCCGGTCGAGCAGCGGGCCGCACTGGCTGAAGGTCTCGACGTCCACGACCACGTGGGCGGACATGACGGGCACGCCCGAGGTGATCGTCCACGCGTGCAGGTCGTGGACGTCGGTGACGCCGGGCGTCTCCAGCAGGTGCTCGCGCACCTCGGCCAGGTCGACGCCCTTGGGGGTGGCCTCGAGGAGGATGTCGACCGCCTCCTTGAGCAGCTTCCACGTGCGGGGCAGGATGAGCAGCGCGATGATCATCGAGATGATCGCGTCGGCGGGGTACCAGCCGGTGAGCTGGATGACGATGGCGCCGGCGATGACGGCCACCGAGCCGAGCAGGTCGCCGAGGACCTCCAGGTAGGCGCCCCTGAGGTTGAGGCTGTCCTGCTGGCCCTCGCGCAGCAGCCACAGCGCGATCCCGTTGGCGATCAGGCCGGCCACGGCGGCGACCAGCATGACGGTGGTGCCGACCGGCTCGGGGTTGGCGAACCTGCGCACGGCCTCGATGAGGATGTAGCCGCTCAGGCCGAGCAGCACCACGGCGTTGACGGCGGCGGCCAGGATCTCGGCCCGCTGGTAGCCGAAGGTCCGGCGGGAGCTGGCGGGCTTGCCGGCGATCCAGATCGCGAACAGCGCGAGCGCGACACCCGCGGCGTCGGTCGCCATGTGGCCGGCGTCGGCGAGCAGGGCGAGGCTTCCCGACAGCAGCGCCCCGACGACCTGCACGACCAGGACACTCAGCGTGAGCGGCAGCACGATCATCAACCGTTTGCGGTGAACCGCGCCGGCCGTCGCGTGGCCGTGTCCGTGCCCGTGTCCCATGTGCCGCCTCCTCGCTCTATACAGTCAACCATGTATATACAGCAGCAACTGTATATACAGCAAATCGTGTACCCTGATTATCGTGTTCACTGTGGAGACCCGGCTCGACGCGATGGCCAGAATCGGCAGAGCCCTCGCCGACCCGAACCGCTGCCGCCTGCTCATCGCCCTGCTCCAGGGGCCCTCCTACCCCGCCCGGCTGGCCGACGAACTGGGGCTCACCAGGCAGAACGTCTCCAACCACCTGGCCTGCCTGCGCGGCTGCGGCCTGGTCGTCGCGGTGCCCGAAGGACGGCAGACGCGCTACGAGATCGCCGACGGGCGCCTGGCGCACGCGATCGAGGACCTCATCCACGTCGCCCTCGCCGTCGACCCCGACCACATCTGACCGGCCGCCGCGGTGAGCGGGCCGTGCGCGCGGTTCGCGTCGCCGTTCACCTGGCCATGATCGGGTGACGGTTATCGTGGGGTGATGAGCGAGATCCGAGTGGGCCTGGTCGGGTACGGCACGGCGGGGGCCGTCTTCCACGCCCCGCTCATCCACGCGACGCCCGGCCTGAGACTGGCCGCCGTGGTGACCCGCGATCCCGGCAGGGCCGCCGAGGTCTCCACCAGGTACGGCGCGACGGCGGTGAAGGACGCCGACGACCTGTGGCCGCGCTGCGACCTGGCGGTGATCGCCTCGCCCAACAGGACCCACGTCCCCCTCGCCACCGCCGCGCTGGAGGCGGGGCGTCCCGTCGTCGTCGACAAGCCCCTCGCGAGAACCGCCCAGGAGGCCCGCGACCTGGTCGAACTGGCCGCCAAGAAGCGCCTGATGCTGACCGTGTTCCAGAACCGCCGGTGGGACGGCGACTTCCTGACCCTGCGCCGCCTGGTGGCCGAGGGCGCGCTCGGGGACGTCCACCGGTTCGAGTCGCGCTTCGAGCGCTGGCGGCCGGTGCCCAAGGGCGGCTGGCGGGAGAGCGGCGGCGCCGACGAGGTCGGCGGGCTCCTCTACGACCTGGGCAGCCACCTGGTCGACCAGGCGCTGCAACTGCTCGGGCCGGTGCGCGAGGTCTACGCCGAGAGCGACATCCGCAGGGCCGGCGTGGGCGCGGACGACGACTCCTTCCTGGCGCTCACCCACGACAGCGGGGCCCGCTCCCACCTGTGGGTGAGCGCGGTGGCCGCCCTGCTCGGGCCGCGGTTCAGGGTGCTCGGCTCGTCGGCGGCGTACGAGAAGCACGGCCTCGACGTGCAGGAGGAGCGGCTGCGGGCGGGGATGACGCCGGACGCCCCCGGGTTCGGAGCGGATCCGGAGGAGCAGTGGGGCACGCTCGGCACGATCGGGTCGGCCGCACGCGTGCACACCGAGCCTGGCTCCTACCTGGACTTCTACCTGGGGGTCGCGGCCTGCCTCCGGACCGGGTCGGCGCCCCCTGTCGACCCTCGGGACGTGGTCGACGCCCTCGCCGTCATCGAGGCCGCTCGCCGTTCCGCCGACGAACGCACGGTGGTGCGCATCCCCTGACCCTTCGGAGCCGGACGGACCTCGGACGGGCGCCGGCCGACGCCCTTCAAGGGAGCGGCGCATTGGCGGCCACCCTCTTCGAGGGAGCGGCGCGGCGGCGGCCGGCGGGCGTTCCCCGGAGGGACGGGCCACCCCCTGGCCGCCGACGCACCCGGGCGTTCAGCCGGTGGACGTTGCCCGGCGGGACGGGCCACCCCCTGGCCGCCGACGTGCGGGACGCGCACGCGCCCCGGACGGCCCGCAGGACCGGGACGTCCAGGCGCCTCCGCCGATGCGCACGCGCGGCGGCGGCCGTACGGACGGATGGGTCGGGAGGATCAGTCGCGGAGGCGGGAGCGGAGGGCGCGGGTGTCGGTCTCGGTCCAGCCGTGCGCGTGCAGCCACGGCAGCGGCCCGCCGAACCGGTCGTCGAGCACGCCGAGGAACTGCAGCATGTACTTCGCCCGCGGCCGGTGGTCGTCGGCGGGGCGGGAGTCGAGGTCGTCGCGGTAGGTGTCGCTGGCGCGCAGCCGGGCCAGCACCTGCTCAAGGCGTTCGCCGGTCGCCTCGTAGTCGGCGACGATGGCCTCGCGGGTGGCCCCGGCGACCTCGAGCGCGAGCGCGCACAGCACGCCGGTGCGGTCCTTGCCCGCCGCGCAGTGCACGATGGCCGCGCCGTCGTGCTTCGCCATGACGCGCAGGGCGGAGACGACCGAGTCGGGGCGGTCGCGCAGGTAGCCGTAGTAGAACCCGGTCACGCGCAGGTCGTCGTCGGCGCCCCGTTCCTGCCACGGCAGGGCCCGGTCGGCGTCGACGTCGGTGTGGCGGCCGCCCTCGGCGAAGAGGGTCAGGTGGTGGATGGTGACCTCGGGGACCGTGGTGAGGGGTCCTGGACCTTCGAGGGTGACCTCCGGGCCGGAGCGGAGGTCGACGACGTGCCTGACCTTGTGCGAGCCCACGAGCAGCTCGATGTCGGCGTCGGTCAGTCCCTGCAGGTTGTCGGATCTGAGAATGCGGCCGGAGCGCGTGGTCGCGCCGTCGGTGGTGGGGAGTCCGCCCAGGTCACGAACGTTGGCGGCGCCTTCGAGCTCTATCCATCGCGTGAAGTCGTTCATCGAGATGGAGCCTATATGTCGGGATAAGGCTGTGCGGATTCGCGATTTGTAACGCAGCATGAAGAGATGGATCCGCGTGCATTTCCCCCGCGTCCGGTGCTCGATCCTTCTCTACCCGAGGAGGTCGCGGCACAGCTCAGAGCGGGCCCCCACGCGATGCACATGGCGAGAGCGGGCAAGCAGCACGAGCCCGCGCGCAACACGGCCCTGCTGTTCGTCCTGCCCGGCTTCCTGCTGCTGATCTGGATGCTGACCAGCACGGCCGGGATGATCGTCGCCCTGGTGGGCGTGTCGCTGGTGGCGCTGATGCGCTGGATGGCGACGGACGAGGGCAACAGGGTGGCGCGCCGCCGGCTCAAGCTGGCCTACGAGCACGCCGACCGCTACGTCCTGGCCGAGGATCTGGACTATCCCTGCCAGGTGCTGCTGCGCAGGGCGCAGGACGCGGCCGACACCATTCTCGCCTCCGAGGTGCACAAGGCGGGGTTGATCGACTCCATCGACAACAGGGTGACGCTGCCCGACGAGGTATGGCAGATCGCCAGGCGGCTGGCCAAGCTCTCGCGCATGCACGACGAGCATCGCAGGATCGTTCCGACCGACCTGCCGAGGAACCTCAGGGCGGCGTTCGCGCCGTACGCCACGGCGCTGGACCAGGCCTGGACCTCGCTGTCGCAGCGGGTGCGCAACCTGGAGGAGTACGCCGTGCAGGTACTGCGGGCCGACGACGTCTACCGCGCCCACCGGCGGCTGGAGATGCTGGCCGCCCGCACCTCCGACTACCAGCACCTGCTGGCCGAGACGGTGCGCGACGACCTGGCGCTGCCGCACATCCAGCAGCTGGCCGACCAGGCCCGACACGTGCGGGAGCTGTTCGAGCAGTCGATCCAGGACGCCCGCAGGGCGGCGGGCCACCTGATCAGAACTCCGCTCTCCTGAGCAGTTCGAGGGTCCTGCGCATCCCCGCCTCGTTGCCGAGGCTGCGGTAGATCTCGCGGGCCTGCTCCAGCGGCGGTACGGCGGCGCGCCGGTCCCGCGCGTCGAGGTGCGTCTCCCCGAGATAGCGCAGGCTGCGCGCCATCCACCACTGGTCGCCGAGCTCCTCGAAGGCGGCGACGGCGCGCTTGAGCTCCTTCTCCGCCTCGGCCATCCGGCCCAGCCTGGCCAGCGACCTGCCTGACGACAGGTGGGTGCGGGCCACACCCCAGGAGTCGCCGAGCGCGATGAGGATCTCCTCGGCCCGCCGTACCGAGTCGAGCTCGCGCAGGCCGTTGACGGGGTCGCCGACCTCGCCCATGGCGCGCATGCAGCGCGCCTCCTCCCACAGCTCGCCCCTGCTGCTGAACATCTCGGCCGCCCGGTCAAGGCTGAAGCCTGCCTTGGTGAACAGGTCGGCGGCGGCCTTGGCCTCCCCCTCCCGGTGGAGCCCGCGCGCCTGGGCGGCCAGCACCTCGCCGTAGGCGCGCAGCGTCTGCGCCTCGGAGTAGCGGTTGCCGTCCCGTTTGAAGACCGCGAGGGCGTCCTCCAGCAGGTCACGTGCCTCTTCGGAGCGCCGTTCGGCCAGGCGGAGCTCGGCGAGGTTGCGCTGGGTGCGCGCCATCCACCAGTAGTCCTCTTCGGCGTCGAAGGCGGCGATCGCGTCGACGAGGTAGCCCTGGGCGCGGTCGAGGTTGCCGCCGGTGAACAGCCGCATGCCGATCGTGCGCATGGCCCTGGCCGCCCACCACGACTCGCCGAGCTCGGTGAAGATCCGCAGTGCCTCCTCGGCCGCCTCGCCGCCGCCGAGGACGGCGGCGCGGTCGAGCAGGGCGATGCCGAGCGCTCGCCGGTCGCCCATCCGGCGGGCGGCCTCCACGGTGATCTCGGCGATCTCGCCCCAGTCGCTCCAGTAGGCGCGCAGGGAGTGGCAGATCGAGCAGAAGGCCCTGCCGAGGCCGAAGACCAGCTCCCACAGCTCCATCGACCTGGCCAGGTGGATCATCGCCATCAGGCTGAGGCGTTCGGCGTTGAGCCAGTCGCTGGCGTGGGCCTGCCCGCCGGCGTCGCCGACGCGTCCGGTGCGACCCCAGTCCTGGGGCCACCTGGCCTGGGCGGCGGCCTCGGCGCGACGACGGTAGCCGTACAGGACGCGTTCGATGGCCGCCTCGCGCCGGTCGTCCTCCAGCTCGGCGGCGAACAGCCGGACCAGGTCGTGCAGGCGGTAGCGCATGGCGCCGGTCTGGTCGGTGCCCGAGCTCTCGGCCAGCTGCACGTCGACCAGCGCCTCCAGCTGGTCGGCGCCGTCGAGCTCGGAGATGTCCAGCAGCTCGCCGGCCACCCAGCCGGGCACGTCGGGCGAGGTCAGCGAGGACAGCAGGCGCAGCAGCCGGCGCTGGATGCCGGTGCAGTCGTCGTAGCTGAGCTGCACCGAGGCGCGGACGCTCTTGTCGATCGTGGGGGCCAGCTCCAGCTGGTCCAGGATGCGGCGCTCGAGCCGGTTGGCCAGCTCGCGCAGCGACCAGCCGGACCTGGTGGCCAGGCGCGCGCCGCAGATGTTGATCGCCAGGGGCAGGTAGTCGCAGATCCTGACGATCTCCTTGGCGGCGGCCAGGTCGTCGACGATCCGCTCGCCGCCGGCCAGCCTGGCCAGCAGTTCCACGCCCTGCGCCTCGCTGAAGACGCTCAGCTGGGTGTCGTAGGCGTTCATGAGGAACAGCGGCTGGCGCGAGGTGACCACGACCGCGCAGCCGCGCTCGGCGGGGATGAGCGCCTTGACCTGCTCGGCGTCGTCGACGTTGTCGAGGCCGATGAGGATCCGGCGGCCCTTCGTCCAGGTCAGCCACAGCTTGCGCAGTTCCTCCAGCCCTCCGGGGTCGGTGGTGAGCCGCACCCCGAGCGCGCGCAGGAAACCGATCAGGACTTCGTCAGGTCTGATGCCGCGCAGGCTCGCGTAGAGGCGGCCGTCGGGGAACCAGTCGGCGATCTCCTGCCCGAACCTGGCCATGAGCGCCGACTTGCCGACGCCGCCCCTGCCGTACAGGGAGACGACCAGCGGCGGTCCGAGCTCGTCGGACCTGCGCCTGGCGGTGAAGACCGCGCGCAGTTCGGCCAGGGCCTCCGAGCGGCCGGTGAAGTGCTCGGGGGACGGCGGCCACTGGTCGGGCGGCCGCCACGCCTGGTCCTCCGGCGACGGCTGCGGCTCTTTCCTGGTGGTGGCGGTGGTGGCCCAGGTGGTCACGCCCACCAGCAGCGCCGCGAGCGCGGTCACGCCGATCTTGGCCACGGGCGGGATCTCCCACTCCAGCGACGCGGCCAGGATGCTGGCCGCTCCCGCGGCCGCACCCGCCGCGACGGGCGCCAGCCAGTGCCGCCGCCTGCGCCGGGGCCGGGCAACCTCCTCCGGCAGTCGCAACACACACCCCCTTCGGAGGTGATTCAAGCCGATCACGTACGGCCCGCGCCACCCCGGATCGCGGAACCGCCGAGCCCGTGCGTCCGTTGTCCCTTCAACCACACCGCGCCTCCACGGAAGGGGCTCCTTTGGCGCGTGCCGCAGACGTCTCCGCCTTACGAATCATCCGCGTCCTGCTTGTGATCGCTGTCCTGGTCGGCACCTCGGCCTGTTCCGACACCCAGGTGAAGGGCAGCTTCCGTCCCGCGTTCGTCCCCGTCAGCCTCGAGTGGGGGCCCGACGGGCTCAAGGTGAGCGGGCAGAGCTCGCTCGTCACCCCCGTGGGGGTCTTCTCGATCGGCGCGGAGTACGCGCTGCCGGACAGCGAGGACGACGCCCTCTACGTGATCGTCCGCAACGCCACCGAGGTCCCGCCGGGGCAGACGGAGGTCGGGTTCGACCACATCTACAAGGTCAGGACCGGCCAGGGCGAGTTCACCGCCGTCGTGAACGGCACCACGAGGATCCAGGTGGTCGACCGCACGGTGCTCATCGACGTCACCGACGGTCAGGTACGGACCATCACCTTCGCGCAGGCCGAGGTCACGGTCAAGGAACACGTCCCGGGTCCCGTGGAGCGGTGGAACACCTACTGGGCCGGCTCGTTCTACTCGCCCTTCGCGCTGTCGCGGTGGGCCTACGACGACTCGACGATGTCGCGGTGGTTCGGCCTCGGGTTCGTGCTCTTCCTGCTGAGGCTGGTCGTGGCGATCATCCTGGGCGTGGTCGACGTGGTCCTGCTGGTGTGCTGCGTCGTCGCGGCCGTCGCCTACGTGCTGTTCGGCCAGACGGGCACGAACATCGCCTATGGAGTGGAGGTGCTGCTCGGGCTGCTGTTCGCGCTCGGGCTGGCCGGCCTCTGGCTGGAGTGACCGATGGGGTACGGCCGGGCCGTACCCCATCAGCCGGTTAGCCGGGCACCTCGCGGTAACCCTGTCATACGGTTATCCGAGCCCTTCGCGGTAACCCTGTCATGCGGCTACTCGGGCGCCGGGTGGCGGCCCCGTCAGGCGGTTACAGGCCGACCACGTGGCAGGTGGCGCTCACCGTCTTGGACGGGTCCGACTCGGACGTGGCGGTCAGCGTCACCTTGGCCAGGTGGCTGCCGCCTTCGGCACGCACGGCGTTGACCGTGACGGCCTCCTGCTGCCCGTTGCCGACCGCGGCCAGGGCGTTGGGCAGCTGGGCGGTCCAGCCCTGCCCCGAGACCGACGCCGTCAGGCGGTAGACGTCGCCGCCGAGGTAGGCGGAGACGTCCTCGGGGTGCGCGGCCGTCGTGGCGCGCGTCCTGCCGGTGTTGAACAGCGGGAACCTGCAGGTGGAGACACCCTTGCCGGCCGGGACGCCGGCGGCGGGCAGCAGCCTGACGCCGCGCTGGTGCGGCCCCGCGCCGTCCAGCGAGCGGACCGCGACGGTGTAGGAGAGCGTGCCCTTGCGGTCGCGGTGCACGTCGGTGACGTAGAAGTGCAGGCGGTTGGCCTGGTCGACGTACTCGTACTCGCTGCCGGAGTCGGTCCCGGCGTGGAAGAGCGCGTCGGACAGCTGACGGTAGTCACCGATGGTGATCGGGACCTTCGTGCCGTCCGGCAGGACGTAGTCGGTCATGTTGATGTCCTGCGGGTTGGCGTCGATCACCCACTCGAACGGCGCCCGGTCCTGGTTCTTGGTCTTGGCCAGCAGCACGCCGGAGTCGGGCGTGAAGGAGTCGGTGCCCATCCGGTCGACGACCTCGACGGTGTAGTTCTCGTAGCCGCCGCCGTCGCACAGCGGGTCGGTCTGCCACTGGCAGGCGGGCGACTTGTCGCCGGAGTCGAACTGGATGTTGAGACCCATCAGCCCGTCAGGACCCGGCTGGACGGCGCGGGCGGTGACCTTGGCGGTGACCAGGCCCGACTCGTCGAGCGCGTCGCGCGACAGGCGTAGCACGTTCTTCTCGTCGACCATGTTGAGCTTGATCTTGTTGCGCAGCATGTGCTGGGCGCCCATCGAGGCGCCCGAGGTGGGCGGGATCAGCCAGCGGCTGTGCGGGCCGCCGGGGCCGTTGAAGCTGCCTCTGCTGAGCATCTCCCACACGCCGGTGTAGGCGCGGCGGACCGGGTTGGCGTACGGGTTGTTGTAGTTGTCGAGCACGCCGAGGATGTGGCTCAGCTCGTGCGCGTAGACGGCCATGCCCGAGCTCTCGGCCTGCACGGAGTTGACGCCGATCTCGGCGTTGGGCCAGAAGTTGGAGCCGGCCTGCCAGGAGGTCCAGTCGACGTAGCGGGTCCTGACCCAGTTGGGGAGGCTGGGGTCCTCAGGGCCCCACTCGTCGGTCACGGCCTCCTTGTTCGGGAACTTCATCATCCCGAACTCCTGCCAGGTGCTCGACTCGTCCTGGCCGGCGCTGAGGTAGAAGATGAAGTCGAACTTCTTGGCCTCCTCCTCGCCGATGGCGCCGACCCACAGCGCCTTGCCTTCGGTGCGCAGGTTCTTGTTGCAGTTGTCGCCGGCGGGGCAGCCGGTGCCGCCCTGGAACTCCATGGCGTACTCGTGGTCCTTGCCCGACAGCGTGTAGGGCCCGAACCCGGACAGCTCCACGCCGTAGCGACCGCCGGAGTCCTCCATCCAGTACTCGTGGATGGTGTGGCCGCGGTTGAGCGCGTTGGGGGTGTTGAGGAAGTTCTGGTAGAACGTGGCGACCTGGTCGCGCGGCACGTCGTGCGCCTCGGCGCTGGGGTTGCGGTAGATCGTCGAGCCCTTGGGCTGGGTGACCACGAACGGCTGGTTGGGGTAGTCGAGCAGCACCAGCGCGCCCTTGAAGGTGCGGACGGAGCCCTTGACATTCGGGTCGGCCCAGTTGGTGTCCGGCACCTTCTTGTAGTCCGCCCACGTCATGTGGTCGGGGTTCTTCCAGTTCTGCGGGTCGATCGGACCGATCGGGGCCGAGGGGCGGCCGCGCAGCGCCTGCTCGCCCGGCTCGGGCTGGTCGCGTTGCCACGGCTGGGTCTGCGGCCAGTGGTCCTGCCGCCAGGGGATCTCGGGGTCCTTGGGAGGGTCGGCGGAAGCGGGGGTGGCCGCAAGGCCGATGGGGGCCAGCACGAGGGCCGCCAGCAGGCCTTTCAGCAGCTTCTTCGGGAGATTCACGATCTAGGACGGTATAGACGCTCTTGACGGAGATCACCGTTCAGTTGTAGGGAAGAGCCCACCCGCGGTTTCCGACATTTGCTGAAAAGGCCAGGCAGTGCTGCAGCGCAGCGTCGACGACTTAGCCATCCGTCTCGGACGGCCCCTGTTGCTGGAGGACCGCCTCCAGCGCGTCATCGCCTACTCCGAGCAGGACGGCGCTATGGACGACATCAGGCGCGACTCGATCCTGCGCCGCCACACCACACCCGAGGTGCGCGGCTTCCTGCACGCCGCGGGCATCCTGGAGGCCACCGGGCCGCTGCGCACGCCCGGCGCGCCCGCGCTCGGCCTGCTGCCGCGGGTCTGCGTCCCCGTACGGCACGACGGCGCGCTGATGGGCTTCCTGTGGTTCATCGACACCGCCCCCGCCATGACGGCCGCCGAGATCGACGAGGCCATGGCCGCCGCCGGCACGCTGGCGCTGGCGCTCTTCCACGAGAGCCTGGCCACCGGTCTCGCCTCGCACCGCGAGCTGGAGGCCGTCACCGGGGTGCTGTCCGGCGACCGCGACGCCGCCCGCACCCTGGTCGAGGCGGGCTTCCCGCAGGCCCTGCCGGTCACCGCGCTGGTCGCCGCGCCGCTGGCCGCCGAGCCGTCCGAGCGGTCGCGGCTGGCGCTGGAGCAGGGCATGCTCACCGTACGGCGCCGCCTCGGCGGGCTGCACCTGGTGCGCTACGACCACGCCGCGCTCCTCACCACGGCCGCGCCGCCCGCCGAGGAGGTGCACGCGGCGATGGCGCTTCCCGTCGTGGTCGGCATCGGCCGGCCCCGGCCGGCCCTCGCGGAGGCCGGCGAGTCGTACGCCGAGGCCCTGCACGCGGCGCAGGTGGCGGCCAGGGTGCAGGGCCTCGGCAGGTCGGTGGAGTGGACCAGGCTCGGCGTCTACCGGATGCTGGCCAACGTCCCGCAGGCGGACCTGCATCCGGGGCTGGAACGGCTGCTGGCCGACCCTCAGCACCTGCCGCTGCTGGAGACGCTGGAGACCTACCTCGACCTGGCCGGCAGCGCGGTGTCCACCGCCAGGCGGCTGCGGCTGCACCGGACGTCGCTGTACTACCGGCTGCAACGGGTGGAGGAGCTGGCGGAGACGGATCTCAAGGACGGCGGGGAACGGCTCAGCCTGCATCTCAGCCTCAAGCTCGCCCGCCTGTCCGGCCGCTACCGCCCTCGCAGCTGACCACACCCGCCACCAGGCCCGCCGCACCCGCCACCGTGCCCACCGCCGGGCCTGCGGAGCGGTGTCACGGGGCGGTTCCACGCGCGGCCCACCGGGAGCCGGCAGGATCTTCCGGGCAACGGCTCACCCGAGGAGGAGAAGGAGCGTACCGGACCTGCCGGGGCCATCTCCTGTCCGCAACCGGACAGGTCTCCCCCGGGAGAGCCGGCGTCGGGTCAGGGGCGGGAAGAGTCGCCGTCCGTGCCGGGTGGGACCCTCGCGAGAGGGACCGGCGGGAGGCGGGTGCGGCCGGAAACCTGGCGAGCGTGATTGATTTGCCAGCACTCGTGCCTTTTAATCACACAATGGGAGCGTTGACGCGGGGGTTCGGCCTCCGCACCCCCGCGCCCGTCGTGCTCCACTCGGCCCCCTGCGTGCTGCCCGTCTGCGCCCCGCCCGTCCGCGACGGTGGCGTCGCCATCAGGGGCGAGCGCGTGCTCCAGGTGGGCTCGCGGGCCGACCTGCTGGCCTACTTCCCCGTCGAGGACGAGATCCGCTGGCCGGGGCTGATCAGTCCCGGGCTGGTGGACGCCTGCCGTACCGGACCGCCGGTGCCCGGGGTGACGAGCGCGGCCGATCTCGGGGATCGCCGCGGCCCAGGTGGTGTCACCTACCTGGAGGTCGAAGGCGCCGGCGAGCAGGTGTGGGAGGACAGCGAGCGGGACGCGCTGATCACCGCGATCCGCGAGCATCCCGGCACGGTGGGCGTGGCGGCGTACGCGTCCGACCCGCTGGTGCTGGAGGATCTGGCGGTGCTCGCGCGGACGTTCGGGCTGCGGCTCATGGCCGACCTCGGCCGCCACTCCCCCGCCGAGCTGGACGAGGCCGGCGTGCTGGGGCAGCACTGCCACGTCACGGGCGAGGCGCCGTTCGGGCCCGGCGAGCGCAAGCTGCTGCGGCTGCGCGGCACCACGCTGGCGCTGTTCGGCGGGGACGCCTCGGCGCTGGTGGAGGAGGGCTGCGCGATCGCGTTCGGCGGTCCGCCGCTGGCGACGGCGCGGGCCGTACGGCAGGCCACGCGGATGCGCCGCCTGGAGCGGGTGCTGGTGGAGGCGGCGACCGTCGGCGGCGCGCGGGCCCTGGGGATGGCCGACGGCCCCGGCCGGATCGGCACGCTGGGCCCCGGCAGCCGCGCCGACCTGGCGGTCTTCGACACGCGCGGCGGGCGCGACCCGTACGCGGCGCTCCTGGAGCAGCCGCCGTGCCTGGCCACGGTGGTCGGCGGCGTGCCGGTCACGCGCGCGGGGGGCCGGGCGGGCCGGACCGAGCCGGGCCGGGCGGGCCGGACCGAGCCGGGCCGGGCAGGACAGGCCGCGCCCGGCAGGACAGGGCAGGCCACACCCGGCAGGACAGGGCAGGCCAGGCCACGCCTGGCAGGGTGCATCCCGAGCAGGAGCAGGCGGGCTGAGGCCCGCCGCCGGACGGTCTAGTCGCCCTCGACCTCGCGCAGCAGTTCCCTCAGCCGCTCGCGCTGCTCCTGCGACAGCCCGCCGAACAGGTCCCTGGCGACCTCCCTGCGGGCCTGGCGCGCCCGCTCGTAGACCTCGCCGCCGCGCGGGGTGATCAGCACCAGCGTGGATCGCCGGTTGGCCGGGTCGATCTCCCTGCGCACCAGCCCCGCCTCCTCCAGCGCGTCGACGACGGGCGTGAGGGAGCGCGGCACGATGCGCAGCGCCTCGGCGAGCTGGACCATCCGCAGTGGCCGGTCCGCCTCGATGAGCTCGCGCAGCGCCCGCGCCTGGCCGGGGCTCAGCCCCAGCGGCTCCAGACGGTTCCGGTAGCCGTGCCTGGACAGACGGCTGATCCTGTGCACGAGTTCCAGCAGCTCGGAGGCGGTGTCCACGATCAGGAGCCTACCGGTGGAAGAATTGTGAGCTAACCTCTGTTTGAGAGAACATCTGAAAGGAGTTCTATGACAGAGGAACCACGCGCGCCCTTGCGGCGCATCATCAGGCTGTTCCGGCCCTACCGCGGCCGCCTGGCCGCCGTCCTGGCCCTCATCGCCCTGTCCTCGCTGGTCTCCCTCGCCTCGCCGTTCCTGCTGCGCGAGGTCCTCGACGTCGCCGTCCCCGCGCGCGACGTGGCGCTGCTGAGCCTGCTGGCGCTCGGCATGGTCGCCGTCGCCGTCACCACCAGCGTGTTCGACGTGATGCAGACCTTCATCTCGACCACCGTGGGCCAGCGGGTCATGCACGACCTGCGCGCCGCCGTGTACGGCCACCTGCAGCGCATGTCGCTGGCCTTCTTCACCCGCACCCGCACCGGCGAGGTGCAGTCGCGCCTGGCCAACGACATCGGCGGCATGCAGCAGGTCGTCACCTCGACCGCGACCTCGATCGTCTCCAACCTCACCACCGTGGTGGCCAGCGTCATCGCGATGCTCGTCCTGGAGTGGCGGCTGACGGCGGTGTCGCTGGCGCTGCTGCCGCTGTTCGTGTGGATCAGCCGCAAGGTCGGCGTGGAGCGCAGGCGCATCACGGCCGAGCGGCAGCGCAAACTGGCCGCCATGTCGTCGATGGTGCAGGAGTCGCTGTCGGTCAGCGGCATCCTGCTCGGCCGGACACTGGGCCGCTCCACCGAGCTGACGCGCAGGTTCACCACCGCCTCCGACGAGCTGGCCGAGCTGGGCGTGCGGGCGAGCATGGCGGGACGCTGGCGGCAGTCGTCCATCCAGATCATCATGGCCGCGATGCCCGCCATGATCTACTGGGCCGCCGGCATGACCTCGCTGGTGTCGGTCGGCACGGTCGTCGCCTTCACCACCCTCCAGGCGGCGCTGTTCAGGCCCGCGGTCTCGCTCATGCGGACCGGGGTGGAGGTGCAGAGCTCGCTGGCGCTGTTCGGCCGCATCTTCGAGTACCTCGACCTGCCGGTCGACGTCACGCCGGGCACGCGGGAGCTGAGCGCGCCGCGCGGCGCGGTCCGCTTCGAGCGCGTCGACTTCTCCTACGGCGAGCGCCCCACCCTCACCGGCGTCGATCTCGACGTCCCCGCCGGGACCAGCCTGGCCGTCGTCGGGGAGACCGGCTCGGGCAAGACCACGCTCAGCTATCTCATCCCCCGCCTCTACGACGTCACGGGCGGCCGGGTCACGATCGACGGGGTGGACGTGCGCGAGCTGAGCTTCGAGACCCTGGCCGCCACCGTGGGCGTGGTCTCGCAGGAGACCTACCTCTTCCACGCCTCGATCGCCGAGAACCTGCGCTTCGCCAGGCCCGGAGCCAGCGACGAGGAACTGGTGGCCGCGGCCCGCGCCGCCAGGATCCACGACCACGTCGCCGCCCTGCCCGACGGGTACGACACGGTGGTGGGCGAACGCGGCTACCGCTTCTCCGGCGGCGAGAAGCAGCGCCTGGCCATCGCCCGCACGCTGCTGCGCGACCCGCCGGTGCTGGTGCTCGACGAGGCGACCAGCGCGCTGGACAACCAGACCGAGCGCGCCGTCCAGGAGGCGCTCGACACGCTGGCCGACGGCCGTACCACGATCACCATCGCCCACCGGCTGTCGACCGTGCGCGCGGCCGACCAGATCGTCGTGCTGGACGGCGGCGCGATCGCCGAGCGGGGGACGCACGAGGAGCTCATGGCTCTCGACGGCCGGTACGCGGCTCTCCTCCGGCGCGAAGAACCTCTCATCACCCTTTAAACGTGATAAACAGCACATTCGGAAATCGAGGCAGGTAAAGGGGCGTTCAAGTCTCTCGGTATACCCCCAAGAGATGGTCTCGCCTTGCTCTTCGCTTCCCTCAAGCACCGTAATTACCGCCTATGGGCCGCTGCCGACCTGGTCTCCGTGACCGGCACCTGGATGCAGGTGCTGGGCGTCAACTGGCTCATCCTGTCCGCCACGGGCTCGGCCACCAGCGTCGGCGTGAGCCTGGTCCTGCAGGCGCTGCCCACGCTGGCCTTCGGCCTGTGGGGCGGCGCGCTCGCCGACCGGCTGCGCGCCCGCCCCGTCGTCGTGGCCTCCCAGATCGCGCAGGGCCTGCTCGCCGTGGTGCTCGCCGTCGTGGCCGGCTCCGGGGTGACCTCCGTCCTTCCCGTGTACGGCGTGGCGCTGGCCGGCGGGCTGGTCACCGCGCTCGGCGGCCCCGCGCTCGGCCGGTTCGGCGCGGAGGTCGTCCCGCCCGCCGACCTGCCGAACGCCATGGCGCTCGGCTCGGTCGTCAACTCCGCCGGCCGCATCCTCGGCATGAGCCTGGCGGGCGTGCTGATCCCCCTCACCGGGCCCGCCGGCCTCTTCGTGCTCAACGCGATCAGCTTCCTCGCCGTGATCGCCGCCATCGCCGCGATGCGCGCCGGTGAGATGCACCGGCTGGCCCAGGCCCCCGCCGGCGCCGCCGGCATCCGTGAGGGCCTGCGGTACGTCCTGCGCACCCGCTGGCTGCTGGTGATCCTCGCGCTCTCCCTGGTCCTCGGCAGCATGGGCCGCAACTACCAGGTGACGATGGCCGCGATGGCGGCCGGGCCGCTCGGCGCGGGCGCCGGCGGCTACGGCCTGCTGTCCACGGTCTTCGCCGTCGGCACCGTGGTGGGCGGCGTCTTCGCGGCGGGCCGGCCGCGCCTGACGATGCGCCTGCTGCTGGTCACAGCCTTCCTGTCCAGCGTGGCGCAGGCGCTCAGCGGCCTGATGCCCGAGCTGTGGAGCTTCGCCGCACTGCTGCTGCCGATCGCCGCGGGCGCCGTGGTCATCGACACCACGATCGGGGCGCGCGCCCAGCTCGGCAGCCCCGACGAGCTGCGCGGCCGGGTGATCGCGGTGCTGGGCCTGGTGAGCGCGGCGGCGGGCGCGCTGGGCGGTCCGCTGCTCGGCTGGCTCAGCGACACCCTCGGCCCGCAGGCGGCGCTGCAGATCGGCGGCGTCAGCACCACGGCCGCCACACTGCTGGCCGCGCTGGCACTGGCCAAGGTCACGGGGGTACGGATCCTGCGGCCCAGGACCGCGTAAGGTCACTTCCGTGCAGAACACCCGATACGCCCGATCCGGCATGGTGTGCAGCGTCGACCACCTCGCCTCCGCCGCCGGCCTGACCATGCTCGACCGCGGCGGCTCGGCCGCCGACGCCGCCATCGCCACCAACGCGGTCCTCACGGTCACCGCTCCCCACATGTGCGGCCTCGGCGGCGACCTGTTCGCCCTCGTCCACGAGGGCGGCGGCGGGCAGGCTCCCGGCGGCGCGGGCAGCAGGGTCAGCGCGCTCAACGCCTCGGGCCGCGCCGGGTCGGGCGCGGATCCCGACCGGCTCAGGGCCGAGGGCCGCACCCGCATGCCGCACCAGCACGACATCAGGTCGGTGCCGGTGCCCGGCTGCGTCGACGGCTGGCTCGCGCTGCACTCCCGGTACGGCAGGCTGCCGCTGGGCACGGTGCTCGCCCCCGCCGTCGAACTGGCCGCCGGCGGCTTCCCCGTCTCGCCGCTGCTGGCGCCCATCGCCTCGACGGTCGGCCACCCCGACTTCGCCGGCGGCTTCACCCCGGGCCAGGTCATGACCAGACGGGGCGTGGCCCGCACGCTGGAGGCGATCGCCGGCTCCGGACGGGAGGGCTTCTACCAGGGCGAGTTCGGCCAGGGCCTGCTGAAGCTGGGCGCGGGCGAGTACACGGACGACGACCTGGCCGAGCCGCTGGCCGACTGGGTGGAGCCGCTGAGCGTGCCGGCCTTCGGCCACGAGGTGTGGTCGATGCCGCCGAACTCCCAGGGCTACCTGCTGCTGCTGTCGCTCGGCATCGTGGACGGGCTCGACCTGCCCGCCGCGCCCGACGACCCCCTCTGGGCGCACCTGCTGGGCGAGGCGGCCAGGATCGCGGGCCACGACCGGCTCGCGCTCCTGCACGAGCACGCGGAAGACCTGGTGTCGGCGGCCGAGATCGAGCGGCGCCGCGCGCTGGTCGATCCCGCCGCCCGGCTGACGGTGGCCGGCCTGACCGCCGAGGGCGACACGACGTACCTGTGCGCGGTCGACGGCGACGGCATGGGCGTGTCGCTCATCCAGTCGAACGCCTCGGGCTTCGGCAGCCTGCTGGTCGAGCCGAGCACCGGGATCAACCTGCACAACCGCGGCATCGGCTTCTCGCTGACCCCCGGGCACCCCGCCGAGTACGGCCCCGGCCGGCGTCCCCCGCACACGCTCACACCGGCCCTGGTCACCAGGCCGGACGGCTCCCTCCGCGCGGTCGTGGGGACGATGGGCGGCGACGCGCAGCCGCAGATCCTGCTGCAGGTCATCACCAGGCTGCTCCGGCACGGCCAGACGCCGGGCGAGGCCATCGGCGCGCCCCGCTGGCGGCTGGCGACCGGCGGCACCGGCTTCGACACGTGGGACGCGCCCGACGCGACCGTCATGGAGCTGGAGGAAGGCGCCGGCTGGGCCGACGGGCTGGCCGCGCTCGGCCATCCGGTGGCGGGCAGGCCGTACGGGACGGGGTTCGGGCACGCGCACCTGATCGACGTGCTGCCCGGAGGCGTCCTCGCGGGCGCGGCCGACCCGCGGGCCCTGATCGGCGCCGCGATCGGCCGCTGAGCCTCCGCGGTGGGGACACGGTGGGGGCGCGGTGGGGGGGCGCGGTGGGCGATGCGCCGGCCGCCTCGTCAGGCGATGCGCGGGCTCCACGTGCGCCGGCCGCCCCGTCGGGCGTGATACGCCGGCCGCCCCGTCAGGCGCGATGTGCCTTGTAGGGGCGCGGTGGGCGATCATCGGGCGTGATGCGCCTGGCAGGAGGGTTCCCCGCCGGAGGAGGGGTAGGGCACCAGGCATGAGCCAACAACCACCGGACCGCTACGGACTCAGCGACGAGCAGGAGATAGAGGTCGAGGGCTGGACCGAGGACCTCGGCAGGGAGCACGTCATCGAGGAGGACGACCCCCGGCACCAGGACACCGTGGCCGAGCGGATGTGGCGCGAGGCGCCCGAGCGGGATCGTACGCCGCGCGAGGAGCACCGGCTGGTGGCGCCTGACGAGGGGCTGGCCCCCGACCTGGAGAGCGAGGAGGTCGCCGAGGAGGTGGGGGCCGACTCCGGTGACCTGTCCGCCGAGGAGCGGGCGATCCGCATCGAGCGAGATCTGCCCTAGACGATCGGGATCCGCCCTGGTCGAGCGCGATCCGCCCTAGCAGGCCGGGATCCGCCCAAGCCGAGCGGGATCCCCCAAGCCGAGCAGGATCCACCCAAGCCGAGCGGGGCCCGCCCAAGCCGGCGGGATCCACCCAAGTAAGCGGGATCCGCCCTAGTCGGTGCCGAGCTGCCGCACGGCGGGCAGCACGCCGTACAGGTCGTCGATGACGGTGTCGGCGGCGCTCGCCTCCGCCCTGTCGGCGTGCAGGTAGCCCCAGGGGCCCCGGCGCAGGAGCGCGGTCCGCATGCCCGCCCTGCCCGCGGGCAGCACGTCGTTGTCGAGCCGGTCGCCGACGTACAGGATCTCCTCGGGGCGCCGGCCGGCCACGGCGGCCACCTTGGCGAAGAAGGCGGGTGCGGGCTTGGCCACGCCCCAGCCGTCGGAGGTGTGGATGGAGTCGACCGGCAGGTCCATGGCCACGAGCGCGTCGTAGGCCCTGGTGGGCTGGTTGCCGGCGATGATCACCTGAACTCCCGCCGCGCGCAGCTCGACGAGGGCGGGCCGAACGTCGGGGTACAGGTCGTCGGCGTCGAAGTGGTTGCGCAGGCTGCCGGGCTCGTCCTTCTCCCATGCGGCGATCTCGGCCTCGACGTCGAGGCCGGGGCGGATGATCTCGAAGGCGTCGCGGTGGGAGCGGTCGAGCGCGGCGGTGCCGCCGAGGACGCCCATGAACGCGAAGCTGGGCACGCCCAGCCGGTCGGCCCAGCGCGACCAGATGCGCGTCTCGTCGATCAAAGTCTCGCCGACGTCGAACACCACTGCCTTGATCACCATGAATCTCCTTCGTCCGCCCCAACTCTACGGACTCCCCCGCGGCACCCCGCGTACGGGAGCCCGCCCCCGCGCTCAGCCGGACACCGGAGCGGCCCGACCGAACCCGCCAGTCACCCTGACGCCGGAGCGGCCCGGCCGGACCCGCCAGTCAGCCTGACGCCGGAGCGGCCCGGCCGAGCCCGCCAGTCAGCCTGACGCCGATGCGGCCAGGCCGAGCCCGCCAGTCAGCCGGTCAGCCGGACGCCGATGCGGCCAGGCGGGGTCCGCCGGTCAGCCGGATGACGGCGGGCAGCGGGAACAGCAGCAGGTACAGGTTCGGGATCCACCAGGCCGGGGAGAAGTCGCCCCGCAGCGTCCAGAACGCCACGGCCATGAGCCCCGACGCCATGGTGAGCACCAGCGACACCAGCATGAGCGGCTCCCCGCGCCGCCGCCCGCCGCGCAGCAGCCACAGGCTGGCCAGCCCGGTCGCGCTTGCCGCCAGGTCGATCCAGAGGAACGACCAGTTCCAGTCGGCCATCAACGGGTTGGCGTAGTCGGCGAAGGCCCACTCGGCGGGGATCAGCCCCAGACCGGTCACCGTGAAGTACACGACGAACCCGACGTCCGTCACCAGCATGAGGGCCTTAGTCGTTCGCAGCACGGTCGATCATCTCCAGGAGGTGGCGGCGGGTGCGCTCGTGCAGTTCAGGGTCGGGCTCGCCGAGGCCGAACAGCCTGGCCGCCCACCAGCCGTCCACGGCCAGCCGTACGGTCGTGGCCACGGCGGGGTCGATGCCGTCGCCGGTCAGCCGCGTCTGCCAGGCGGCGAACCTCTCCCGCAGCGGCGCGAGCCCGGCGGGGTCGACGATGACGGCGGCCAGCAGCGCCGCCGTCACCTGGTCGGCGGGAGCCGCCGCCGGCACCTGGCCGGCATGAGGCTCCCCCGGCACCTGGCCGGCATGAGCCTGCGCCGGCGGCTTGCCGGCATGAGCTGCCGTGCGGCCCTCCGGAACGCTCGGGGGGATGGTGGCCTCGACGTAGGCGCGCAGGAAGTCGCCCGGCCGGTCGCCCGCGACGGCCAGCGCGGCGTCGAAGGCGGCGGTGAGCCGGCCGACCATGGCGGCCACCAGGGCCTGCTTGGTCGGGAAGTGGTAGAACAGGCCGCCCTTCGACACGCCCGCGCGCTGGGCCACGGCCTCCAGGGTCAGCGCTTCGGCCCCGTCGCCGATCAGCACCTCGGCGGCGGCATCGAGCAGCCGCTCTCTCGAACTCGGTCTCGGCATGGCCCGAAACTATACCGGCCAGCCGGTGCACTATAAAAGGTGATCGCCACGCCCGATCATGGTCAGTCCCCCCACCCCCAGGAGGACCTCGCGTGTCACGCTTACGGGCGACCCTCATCGCGCTGACCCTCGTCGCGACCACCGCGCCCCCCGCGCGGGCCGCCGTCGCCATCACCGTCGAGAACGACCGCTCCCAACCCGTCTTCTCCTACGCCGACGCCATCCGCGAGCACGTCTACGTCGAGGCCCCGATCGACAGCGACGCCGACGGCCGCCTCGACCGGGTGCGGGTGGACATCATCCGGCCCCGGGAGTCCGGCCCCTCGCTCAAGGTGCCGGTGATCATCGACGAGAGCCCCTACTACGACAACTCGGGCCGCGGCAACGAGGCCGAGCGCAAGGTCTACGACGCCGCGGGCGACCTGGCGAAGTTCCCGCTCTTCTACGACAACTACTTCGTCCCGCGCGGCTACGCCGTCCTCAACGTGGACATGCTGGGCACCACCAGGTCGGACGGCTGTCCGGACACCGGCGGGCAGGCCGACGTCCTCGGCGGCAAGGCCGTCATCGACTGGCTGAACGGCAGGGCCAAGGCCTACCGCGCCGACGGCTCCCCCGCCGAGGCGACGTGGACCACCGGCAAGGCCGCCATGATCGGCAAGTCGTACGACGGGACGCTGGCCAACGCCGTGGCCGCCACGGGCGTCGAAGGCCTGGAGACGATCGTCCCGATCTCGGCGATCAGCTCCTGGTACCGCTACCAGCGCTCCAACGGCGTCGTCTACAACTACAACTACGCCTCGTGGCTGGCCAACGTCGTCGACACCGACCCCGACGCCAAGTGCGCCGCCGTACGGGCCGGGATGGACGCCGAGGACGGCGACGACACGGGCGACTACAACGCCTTCTGGCGGCTGCGCGACTACGAGAAGGACGTCGCCAACGTCAGGGCCAGCGTGTTCGTCGTCCACACCGGCAACGACCTGAACGTCAAGCCCGACAACTTCTCCGCCTGGTGGGCGGCGCTGGGCCGGCGCGGCGTGCCGCGCAAGATCTGGGTCGGCCAGTACCAGCACGTCGACCCGTTCGACTTCGAGGGCAGGCGCGACCTGTGGGTCGACACGCTGCACCGGTGGTTCGACCACTGGCTCCTCGGCGTGCCCAACGGGATCATGCGCGAGCCGGTCGCCGACGTCCAGGTGGGCCCGGCGCAGTGGATCACCCAGCGCGACTGGCCGGCGCGCGGGGCGGTGCGGGTGCCGCTGCGCCCCGCCGCCGACGGCGGGCTCGGGCTGCTGCCGGCGCGCAGGGGGACGACGGCGACGTTCACCGACCTGCGGATGCCGGAGACGGAGATGGTCGCCGACGTCGGCACCGCCAAGCCGGGCCGGCTCGCCTACACCACCGGGCCGCTCCCCCTCGACCTGCGCCTTTCCGGCACGCCCCTGGTCGACCTGCGGGTGGCGCTGGACCGGCCGACCGCCAACCTGACCGCGCTGCTCGTCGACTTCGGCGAGGCCACCCGCGTCGACTGGCGGCGCGGCCAGGGCATCACCACGCTGGCCGAGGAGGACTGTCACGGCGAGGCGACCGCCGCCGACGACGGTTGCTACCGGAAGGTGGCCACCAACCTGGCCACCCGTCCCCTGGAGATCGTCGCTCGCGGCTGGATCGACGTGCAGAACCGCGACTCGCTGTCGTCGCCCAGCCCGCTGCCCGCCGGCGAGTACGGCAGGGTCGCCTGGGAGACGCTCCCGCACGACTACGTCTTCAGGAAGGGCCACCGCCTCGGCCTGGTGCTCGCCGGCACCGACGCCACCTACAGCGGTGAGACGGGCACGGGCGCGACCGTGACCGTCGACCTGGCCGGCAGCAAGATCAGCGTGCCGTTCGTGCTCAGCCGGCCGCTGACCGAGGTGCCCGCCGACCGGACCAGGTGGTACGGCCCGCAGGACGTCGAGCTGCCCACGCCCGAGATCGACTTCCGCTAGGCGGCGGGCGGCCGCCCCCGCGGGCTCAGTCCGCCGGTCAGTCCCACCAGAAGGACCAGAAGTACTGGCCGGCGATCTGCTCGGCGTAGCCGTACAGGTCGCCGGCCCCCTGCACCACGTTGTCGGGGCAGAACGCCCAGTGCTCGGCCGCCACGTGCAGCGCGTGCTCGCGGGTGACCGGCGGCGCGGCCACGCTCAGCTCCAGCGTGTTGAACCCCATCGCGACCAGGCGGGCGCCGAATCGCTCCTCCCAGCTGCGCACCACGGCGGCCAGCGGCACCATCCACTCGTTGTGGTGCAGGGCGCCCTGCCAGCCCATCACGGCGAGCGTGTCGGCGCCCCTGCGGGCGGCGGCCAGCCCGAGCGGCATGCCGCGCTCGGCCAGTATCCCCGCGTACCAGTCGGCCACCTGGCCGGGGTCGCCGCGCAGCTTCCCCGGCGCGGCCAGGCCAGGACAGATCGGCCCGAACGGCTCGATCTCTACCAGGGAGTCGGCGGGCACCTGCGCCACCCAGTCCTGCCAAACCTCGGCCATGAAACCGGCCGCGGTGAAGGTGTCGATGAGGTCCGGCGAGTCGGGCATCACCTGCGCCGACGACCAGGGCTGCGCCGACTCGTCGAGCAGCACCGGCCACAGCCCCGAGTGGGGGTGCTCGGCCCGCATCGCCGCCCACAGCCCCCCGGACGCGGGCTCCTCGCTCATCCAGAAAGCCGGACGTCTGGCCGGCTGATCCGGCCACACGAGCTCGCCCGCGGGCAACCCGAAGGACAGCGACCGCCCGCGGCCGCCGTCCTCGAACAGCCGGCAAAGACTCGCCGGTAGCTGGTGCGTTTTCATGTCTCGGACGATCGTAGTGCCCCGGGACTTTCGTCCTGGTGAACACCGGATCGATGATTCTTCGGCGGATCCGGGCGATCCGCAACCCTGGAGGCATGAGGATTCCACTCGTTCCGGCGTTCCCGCTGGCAGGATGCGCGGCCGTGGACGTGCCGGCCGGATGCCGATGAGGCGCCCGCCACGCCGTCGGGCACAATCTGGCGTACTGGAGGTGAGGATGCGCCCGTTCTACGCCTGGGTCGCGGTGGCCTACTTTCCCGCCTACACGCTGGTCAGCGCGCCGACGTGGGGCGGAGCGCTGGGCCTGTCGCTCGTGGTGGCGGCCTACCTGCTGTCGGTCAGGACCGCGTCACTGCCGCCCCTGGCCGTGCTCGCCGTGACGGCGCTCGCGCTCGGCCTCGCCTACGGCGGCGCGTGGCTGTACCTGCTGCCGCTGGTGTCCATCGCGTGCGGGATCGTGGTGCGGGGGCGGGCGCTGCCGTACGCGCTGGCGGTCGTCACGCTCGCCTCGATGCTGGTGACGTGGCGGGCGGGCGGCGGCACTGACGGGGTGGCGGCCGTCGCCTGGGGCACGTTCATGGCGGGCGTCGTCGTGCACCTCACGCTGAAGCTGTCGGCGGCAAGGGAGGAGCTGGCCAGGGCCGCGGTCGCGCGGGAGCGCGAGCGCTTCTCCCGCGACCTGCACGACCTGCTGGGCCACACGCTGTCGCTGGTGGTGGTCAAGGCCGAGGCGGTGCGCAGGCTGGCGCCGCGCGACGCGGGCGCGGCGGCGGCGCAGGCGGCCGACATCGAGGAGATCGGGCGCAGGGCGCTGGGCGAGGTCCGCGCCGCGGTCGCGGGCTACCGGGGGCGCGGCATGGCCGACGAGCTGGCGGCCGCCCGGCTGGCGCTGGAGGAGGCGGGCGTGCGGGCCGAGGTCGAGCCAGTGGAGGTACGGCTGCCGCCGGAGGCCGACGTGCTGCTCGGGTGGGCGGTCAGGGAAGGAGTGACGAACGTGATCAGGCACGCCAGGGCGAGCACGTGCGCCATCACGGTGCGCGACGCGGGCGGCAGGGTGGTCCTGGAGATCGTCAACGACGGCGCGCCCGGCTCGTTCGTCCGGGGGAACGGGCTGAAGGGACTGGCCGAACGGGGCGCCGAGGTGGCCGCGGCGGTCGAGGGCGAGCGGTTCACGCTCAGGGTGGCGGTGCCGGTGTGATCAGGGTGCTGATCGCCGAGGACCAGGGCATGATGCGCGACGCGCTCGCCCTGCTGCTCGGCATGGAGGACGACCTGGAGGTGGTCGCCCAGGTCGCCGACGGCGCGGCGATCGCCGCCGCCGCCCGCCAGGCGCGGCCCGACGTGGCGCTGCTCGACATCGAACTGCCGGGCCGCAGCGGTCTGGACGCCGCCGCCGAGCTGCACGAGGCGGGGGTCGTCGTGCTGATCCTGACCACGTTCGGCAGGCCCGGCTACCTGCGCAGGGCGATGGAGGCGGGCGCGGCGGGGTTCCTGGTGAAGGACGCGCCGGTCGAGGAGCTGGCGCAGGCCATCAGGAGAGCCGTGGCGGGCGAGCGGATCGTCGACCCCGCGCTGGCCGCCGCCGCCCTGCACGCGGGCACCAACCCCCTCACCGACAGGGAGCGCGAGGTGCTGGCCGCCGCGCTCGACGGATCCACGATCGCCGACCTGGCCGCCAGGCTGCACCTGTCGGAGAGCACGGTGCGCAACCACCTGTCGGCGGCCATCGGCAAGACGCACACCAGGAACAGGATCGAGGCGGCCCGGCTGGCCCGGCACAATGGGTGGCTGTGACCTCCTCCTACGACGCTGTTCTCAGCGACCTCGACGGCGTGCTGCGCCAGTTCGACCACGCCGTCCAGGCCGACATAGAGGCCCGCTACGGCCTGCCGCTGATGAAGACGGCCTTCGCGCCCGACCGCATCCTGCCCGCCGTCCTCGGCCACATCACCGAGGCGCAGTGGGTCGAGTCGATCGCCGAGGCGCTGGGCGGCGACGAGCGGGCCCGCCAGGCGGCGACCGAGTTCGCCCAGGTGCCGTTCTGGGTCGACGAGGAGGTCAGGGCGCTGCTGGCCGAGGCGCAGCAGCGGGTGCCGGTGATCCTGGTGACCAACGCCATGGACACGCTGGAGGCGCACCTCGACCTGCTGGGCCTGACCCACTTCGCCGACGCCGTGGTCAGCAGCGCCCGGGTCGGCCTGGCCAAGCCCGACCCGCGCATCTACGAGCTGGCGGCCGAGATCGCGGGCGTCGCGCCGGCGCGCTGCCTGTTCGTCGACGACCGTCCGGAGAACGTGGCGGCCGCCCGCGCGCTGGGCATGATCGGCGTGCACTTCACCGCGCCCGACGACCTGGCCGACGCGCTCGGCCGGTAGCGGCGCCCTCCGGGGCTCTTCCGCCGTGGCCGCCGGGGTCGGCCGGCGGCCGTCACCCCCAGCCGGAGGTCGTCACTTCCGGCCGGCGGCCGTGCGCATGGCCGTCGTCAGCCGGCGGCCATGTCGAAGAAGCGCTTCTCCAGCTCCACCGCCCGCCGGAAGACGCTCAGCACCTCCTGCCTGCGGTCCTCGCCGAGGGCGGGGCCGAGCCGGTCGAGCTCGCCGCGCAGGAAGTCCACCCACTGCCGGAACGCCGGCCCCTCGTGCAGCTCGATCCACTCCCTGTACACGAAGCTGTCCGGGTACGGCTGGGCGGCGCGCGAGGCCCAGCCCAGGTAGGTCCACTCCGCCACGCACAGCACCGCCACGATCAGCGGATAGTCCTGGCTGGTCCTGGCCTCGTCCATCAGGGTGCGGAAGTCCTCGGTGACCGGTTCGAGCACCGCGGGCCCCGTGCCGGCGCCGAGAGCCTCGAGCGCGCGGTGGAAGTAGGTCTTCTCCTCGGTGGTGGCCACCTGCCCGAGGAACTGCCCGTACGGCACGCGCGCCTCGAAGCTGTCGGCGCAGGCCACCGCCGCCCCGAGCAGCGCCGTGAAGGTGTCGACGAACTGGAAGTCCTGGACGAGATAGCGCCGCATGTCGTCGTCGGCCACCTCGCCGGTGGAGATCGCCGCCGCGAACGGATGGGTGACGACCTCGGTCCACGTGGGCTCGCACTGCGCCCGCAGCCACTCGCTGAAGTTTCCCTCGCTCACGTCCGCACTTTATCGACATCATGGTGACCATGGCGGCGTTGGCCGGCGTGCGGCATCTCAAGATCTGGGCGAGCGATCCGGCAGCCGGCCGGGCGTGGCACGAGAAGGTCTTCGACGCCGAGCTGGTGCTCAGTAGCCGTAGCCCGAGCGGGGGGTGGAGGCGGCCGGTGAGGGGGCCGGGGTCGAGGACGGCGGCACCGGCGCGGACGACGACGGCGGGGCCGAGTGCGGGGCGCGGGCGCCCGCCGGGCGGATCAGGCCGAGCAGCCCGTGCCGGGCGCCCTCGATGCCCGCGGCGAACCACAGCGCGTTGTCGCCGCCGTTGGCGGCCGTGCCCGGCTCCAGGTCCCACAGGCCGGGCAGCACGATCGGGCGGCCGTTGCCATCGCGCAGCGGGCCGAGGTGGCGGCCGTTCCTGAACGCGTGGATCCAGCCGTCACCGAAGTTCCCGACCAGGATCGCGCCCGCGTACTGCCCGAAGCCGCGCGGCGCGACGGTCACCGCCCACGGGGCGTTGAGCGGGCCGCGGGCGGCCAGCCGTCCGGTGAAGCGGCCGGCGGCGTCGAAGCGGCTGACGAACCCCTTGCCCTTGCCGGCCACGGACCTGCCGGTCTGTGAGTCGCGGAGGGCGTAGGAGACCCAGACCGCGCCGCGGGCCACCGAGACGTTGAACGGGGCGTACCCCTCGGGCACGAACGGGTCGGCGAACCGGCGGTGCTGCAGCCGTACCCGGTTGAAGTCGGAGTCGAAGACGTGGACGCGGCCGCCGGCGAAGTCGGCGGCCAGCAGGAACGCGCCCTTCTCCGTCTTCATCAGGGCCAGGCCCTTGTAGTCGGCGCCGCGGGTGAAGGCGGCGATGACGGCGTTCCTGGGGTCGGCCTCGGCGTTCCAGCCGGTGATGGCGCCGCTCGGGCCGGCGAAGACGAACGTGGCCGGTCTGCCCTTGACGGTGAAGCCGTCGGTGGGGTTGAAGACCTGGCCCGTGGGCGCCCCGCCGGGCACGCTGACCTCGGTGGCCTCCTTCCTGCCCGTGCCGGAGTAGACGGTGGCGACGCCGGTTCCGGCGGCCGAGACCCACAGCGTCCTGCCCATGGCCAGGCCCCACGGGTTGACCAGCTTGGGATCGGTGACCGGCGCCTTGCCCCTGATGTCGGAGACCAGGTTGACGACGTCGAACCTGGTCCTGGTCCGACCCGAGACGAGACCGGCCGACGCCGGGGTGGCGGTGCCGAGGATCATGCCGAGGATCAGCGCCGATGCGCAGAGTGTGACGATGCGTGGCCGCATCCCTGCCTCCTTGGTATGTGCGCTTGTGCCGCGAGATACGTGGGAGGATGACGCCGGGTTCATCGCGACTTTTCGGGGCAAGGACACGGACATGGATGTTCTCGGCATCGATATCGGCGGCTCCGGCATCAAGGGCGCGCCGGTGGACGTGAAAGAGGGCACGCTCGCTGCCGAGCGGCTGCGCATCCCGACCCCCCAGCCCGCCAAGCCCGAAGGCGTGACCGAGGTCGTCTCGCAGATCGTCGAGCACTTCTCGTGGGAGGGGCCGGTCGGCGTGACCTTCCCCGGCGTGGTCGTCAACGGCGTCGTGCGGACCGCGGCCAACGTGCACCGTTCGTGGGTGGGCGTCGACGCCGGCAAGCTGTTCGGCGGGGCGCGGGTGCTCAACGACGCCGACGCGGCCGGTCTGGCCGAGGCGACCTTCGGCGAGGGCCGGGGCCGCGACGGTGTCGTGATCATGCTGACCTTCGGCACCGGCATCGGCAGCGCGGTGTTCACCGACGGCAGGCTGGTGCCCAACACCGAGCTCGGCCACCTGGAGCTGAACGGCAAGGACGCCGAGCGCAGGGCCTCCGACAAGGCCCGCGAGGACCACGAGCTGTCCTGGGACAAGTGGGCCGAGCGGGTCGAGGAGTATCTCAAGCACGTGGAGATGCTGTTCTCCCCCTCGCTGTTCATCATCGGCGGCGGGGTGAGCAAGAAGGCCGACAAGTTCCTGCCGCACGTGCGGATCGACACCCCGGTGGTCCCCGCCAGGCTGCAGAACGAGGCGGGCATCATCGGCGCCGCGCTGATGGCCGCGCCCGCGCAGGCGGGCGCCGTCCCCGCCCGGTAGTGGCCGGGCCCCACCCGGCCCGCAGGCGCGCGAATTCCGGCCCGCGCGGGCGCCGCCGCGGCATCCCGGCCGCTCGGGAGGGCGGCATCCCGGTCGCTCGGGCGGGTGGCATCCCGGTCGCTCGGAGGCGGGAGTAATTGGGATGCGAGCGCGGGAATGAGTCCGGCACGATGAGCGGTTGATCCGCACGCATATCCTGATAGCAGTATGGGAACGCCTTCCTTGATCTCCTCGCTCACCGACCTCCAGTCACGCCTGCCCGCGTTGATGCCGCGCGACCAGCGGCGCCTTCGGCGCAGGCTCGACGGCGCGCGCCGGGTACGCTCCCGCGAAGCGCAACAGAAGATCGCCGCGGAGATCCTCGCCGACGTGGAACGTGCCGAGCAGCGCGTGACCCGCCGCCGCGAGGTGGTCCCCACGATCCGGTACCCGGACAACCTGCCCGTCTCGCAGCACAAGGACGACATCCTGGAGGCGATCCGCGACAACCAGGTCGTGATCATCGCCGGAGAGACGGGTTCGGGGAAGACGACCCAGATCCCGAAGATCTGCCTGGAGCTGGGCCGCGGCGTGCGCGGTGTCATCGGCCACACCCAGCCGCGCCGGATCGCCGCCCGTACGGTCGCCGAGCGCATCGCCGAGGAGCTCGACACCCAGCTCGGCGACGTCGTCGGCTACAAGGTGCGCTTCACCGACAAGGCGAGCGACAACACGCTCGTCAAGCTGATGACCGACGGCATCCTGCTGGCCGAGCTGCAGAACGACCGGCTGCTCGAGCAGTACGACACGCTGATCATCGACGAGGCCCACGAGCGCAGCCTCAACATCGACTTCATCCTCGGCTACGTCAAGCAGCTGCTGCCCAGGCGGCCGGATCTCAAAGTCGTCATCACCAGCGCCACGATCGACCCCGAGCGTTTCTCCCGCCACTTCGACGACGCGCCGATCATCGAGGTGTCGGGCCGGACCTACCCGGTCGAGGTGCGCTACCGGCCGCTGTCCGAGGACGACGACCAGACCCAGGGCATCGTCCACGCCTGCAAGGAGCTGGTGCTCGAGGGGCAGGGCGACATCCTGGTGTTCCTGTCCGGCGAGCGGGAGATCCGCGACGCCTTCGACGCGCTGTCCAAGGCCGACTTCCGCAACACCGAGATCCTCCCGCTGTACGCGCGGCTGTCGGCCGCCGAGCAGCACCGGGTCTTCCAGTCGCACACCGGCCGCAGGATCGTGCTGGCCACCAACGTGGCCGAGACGTCGCTGACCGTGCCCGGCATCAAGTACGTCGTGGACCCCGGCTACGCCCGCATCTCCCGCTACAGCCACCGCACCAAGGTGCAGCGCCTGCCGATCGAGGCGATCTCGCAGGCCTCCGCCAACCAGCGCAAGGGCCGCTGCGGCCGTACCTCCGACGGCATCTGCATCCGCCTCTACGAGGAGGAGGACTTCCTCGCCAGGCCCGAGTTCACCGACCCGGAGATCCTGCGCACGAACCTGGCCAGCGTCATCCTGCAGATGACCACGATCGGCCTCGGCGACATCGCCGCCTTCCCCTTCGTGGAGCCGCCGGACCAGCGGCAGGTGCGCGACGGCGTCAACCTGCTGCAGGAGCTGGGCGCCTTCGACGCCGCGGGCGGCCTGACCCAGATGGGGCGCAGGCTGGCCACGCTGCCGGTCGACCCGCGTCTGGCCCGCATGGTGCTCGAAGCGGACAAGAACGGCTGCGTGCGCGAGGTCATGGTGATCGCCGCCGCGCTGTCGATCCAGGACCCGCGCGAGCGGCCCTCCGACAAGCAGCAGCAGGCCGACGAGAAGCACCGCCGCTTCGCCGACCCCGAGTCCGACTTCCTGTCCTACCTCAACCTGTGGAACTACCTGCGGGAGAAGCAGAAGGAGCTGTCCTCCAGCGCGTTCCGGCGGCTGTGCAAGACCGAGTACCTCAACTACCTGCGGGTGCGCGAGTGGCAGGACATCTACAGCCAGCTACGGCAGGCGCTCGGCGCCCATCCCAACGGCCAGGACGCCTCGCCGTACCAGATCCACGTCTCGCTGCTGGTCGGGCTGCTGTCGCACCTGGGCGTCAAGGACGTCGTCGACAAGAAGTCCGGTGACGGACGCAGGCCCCTCCAGGAGTACATCGGGGCGCGCAACGCGCGCTTCGCCATCTTCCCCGGCTCGGCGCTGGCGAGGAAGCAGCCCGCGTGGGTGATGTCGGCCGAGCTGGTGGAGACCAGCCGGCTGTGGGCGCGGGTCAACGCCAAGATCGAGCCCGACTGGGTCGAGCCGCTGGCCCAGCACCTGGTCAAGCGC
Organism: Nonomuraea sp. NPDC004354; assembly: GCF_053602555.1. Lineage (NCBI taxonomy): Bacteria > Bacillati > Actinomycetota > Actinomycetes > Streptosporangiales > Streptosporangiaceae > Nonomuraea > Nonomuraea sp. NPDC004354. Next base: position 623,167 of record NZ_JBSGDV010000003.1, read on the forward strand.
ACCTACTCCGAGCCGCACTGGGAGAAGAAGCAGGGCGCGGTCGTCGCCCTGGAGAAGGTCACCCTGTACGGCGTGCCGCTCGTGGTCGGCCGCAAGGTCGGCTACGGGAAGATCGATCCGGAGCTGTCGCGTGAGCTGTTCATCAGGCACGCGCTCGTCGAGGGCGACTGGGACACCCACCACGCCTTCCTGCGCGAGAACCGGCGGCTGCTGGAGGAGGTCGAGGAGCTGGAGAACCGCGCCCGCCGCCGCGACATCATGGTCGACGACGAGGCGCTGTTCGATTTCTACGACCAGCGGGTGCCCGCCGACGTGGTCTCGGCCGGGCACTTCGACGCCTGGTGGAAGAAGCAGCAGGACAAGTCGCTGCTGACCTTCTCCCCCGAGATGCTGGTCAACGAGGGCGCGGACGTCAGCGCCCGCGACTACCCCGACACCTGGCGGCAGCTCGGCCAGCGGATGAAGCTGACCTACCAGTTCGAGCCGGGCACCGAGGCCGACGGCGTCACCGTGCACGTCCCGCTGCAGGTGCTCAACCAGGTCAGCGCCGACGGCTTCGACTGGCAGATCCCCGGCCTGCGCGAGGAGCTCGTCACCGCGCTCATCAGGTCGCTGCCCAAGAACATCAGGCGCAACTTCGTGCCCGCGCCCAACTACGCCAAGCAGGTGCTCCAGCACGTCAAGGCCGGTGGCGAGCCGCTGCTGGAGGCGCTGGAGCGGGAGCTGCTGCGGCTGACGGGGGTACGGGTGCCGCGCGAGGCGTGGCAGATCGACCAGCTGCCCGACCACCTGCGCGTCACCTACCGGGTGGTCGACGAGCGCAAGCGGACCATCGCCGAGGACAAGGACCTCGACGCGCTGAAGAAACGCCTGGCCCCCAGGCTGCGGCAGACGCTGTCGGCGGCCGGCGACGACCTGGAACGTACGGGGCTGACCACCTGGAGCATCGCGACGCTGCCGAAGGTGTTCGAGCAGGGCCGGATGAAGGGCTATCCCGCGCTGGTCGACGCGGGCGCCTCGGTCTCGGTGAAGATCTTCGAGACGGAGGCCGAGCAGCGCAGGGCGATGTGGCTGGGCACCAGACGGCTGCTGCTGCTGAACGTGACCTCGCCCGCCAAGGCGCTGCTCGGGGGCCTGTCCAACCAGGCGAAGCTGGCGCTGTCGCGCTCGCCGCACGGCGGGGCGGTGGCGCTGTTCGAGGACGTGGTCAACGCGGCCGTGGACAAGCTGATGCGCGACGTCGGCGGGCCCGCCTGGGACCCGGTCTCCTTCGACCGGCTCTACCAGCACGTGCGGGCCGAGCTGTACGACACCGCGGCCGAGATCCTGGCGAAGGTCGAGCAGATCCTGGCCGCCTGGCACGACGTCAACCTGAAGCTGGGGGCGCTGCGCTCGTCCGCCTCGACGGAGGATGTGCGCGAGCAGTTGGGCAAGCTGGTCCATCCCGGCTTCATCACGGCGACCGGTGCCGCCCGCCTCACCGACATTTCCCGATATATCCGGGCAATCGACCGGCGGTTGGCCAAGCTGCCGGAGGAGCCGTGGCGCGACGTCGAGTGGATGGACAAGGTGCACCGGGTCGAGGACGACTACCTCGACGTGCTCGACAAGCTGCCGCCCGCCCGACGGGGCGACGCCGACGTGCTGGAGATCCGGTGGATGATCGAGGAGCTGCGGGTCAGCTTCTTCGCCCAGACCCTCGGCACCCCGACGCCGGTCTCGGAGAAACGCATCGGCAAGTCCCTGGACAAGCTGCTCCCCTGACGGCACGGTCCTTCCCGGTGGGCCGCCCGAGAGGCTCTCCACCGGACCGGTCACCGTCGGGGGCGGTCACGGTCGGGGACCGTCGGGAGCGGTCCCCGTGCGGTCACCGGCCGGAGCGGTCACCGCCGGTCTTCGGTGAGCTCGCGCCCTCTCCGGCGGAGGAAGGCGAACTGCAGCAGTAGAGCGGTGGCGCGCGGCAGCGGGGCGTGGACGAAGGACGGTAGCGAGCGCATCACGTTCCGGCCCTTCGCGACCATGAGCAGCTGCCCCGAGTCCCGGTAGGCGGGCGGACGGACGCCGAGCGACCTCAGCACCCGGGTGGCCGCCTCCCAGTCCGGGGAGTAGTCGCGCGCGCCCTCCATGGTCGCCGGCATCACGAAGACGCACTTGTCCAGCAGCCGGTTCGCGTGCAGCCACCTGATCTCCCATACCGTCCCGGCGAAGGCCAGCGGGACGATCACGATCAGCTCGGCCTGCCTGGCGAGCAGCTTGACCTTGTCCTGCCAGTCACTGTCCGTGCACGCCACCTTGCCGGTGCCGGGGATGTCCCAGGTGTGGTTGATCGGCCAGGTCTGCACCCCTTCGGGGTGAGTGGGCAGTAGCGCGCCTGGCACGCCGAGCGCGATCAGCGGCCGGTGGGCGGGAAAGGCGGCGGCCAGGATCGCCTCGAAGTCGGTCTGGATGTTGCCGGGCTGCTCGCTGGCGCTCGCCTGCACGCCCACGGAGTTGCTGGCCAGGCGGCCCGTGGTCGCGAACGGCCGCAGGTAGAGCGAGAAGCGCGGCGGCGGCCCTCCGGTGGGATCCGCGACGAGGCTCATGACGCGGGCGGCCCGCCGGTCGCGGGAGGACTGCCGGCCACGGCTCTCCAGCTCGACGAGCGCGAACAACGGGGTGAGGATGAGCTTGACCTGGAGAAATCCGGCCCCGGTGGCGATGATCAGGAACAGAATGACGTAGATCAGGTAGCCGGGGATCCGCAGGAAGACCGACGGAAACGTGCCGACGAACTCCAGGCCGTCGATGACCTTGGTCACCGTCCATGCGTAGAGGTCGAGCGCGGCCGACCATAACGGCGACAGCAGGACCACCACGATCACCGTCCGCAGGACCGCCCCCGTGTGGACGGGTCGCAGCGCCACGCAGGCCAGCACCGCCCCGGCCACCAGGAGCGGATGGTGGCCGAACAGCAGACCCGCGGTGACCGCCGCCGCGCCCGGCAGCGCCCAGTGGATCGCGAAGAACACCCTCAGCGATGCATGCCCCACATGCTCACTGTGCCCGCTGAGCACGGCATGGCAAGACCGGACCGCAGAACTTGGTGCGGGGCCATGACGTTTCCCGGTTCACGGCCGACGGCCCGCGACGCTGCATGGCCGCCATCGTCGTGTCCACGCCACGCACGAAGTGCGATCAGTGCCCTCGGTCGTGCCCGATGGATCACACGGCGATCAGGGAAGCAGCCCGGCGATACCCGCCCCTCGTGCGGTGACGCAAGTTGCGGCGGCACGGCCGCCGAGACCGTCAAGCGCACGTCTCGGTCGGTGAGGCCTGGTCTTAATACGGACGCGGAGGCCGTCAGGCAGCCGGCGCCTTGGGCGTCAGGCGGACCTCGACATCCGCGTCCAAGGCGCGTGCCAAGCGCTCCAGGACCGGCAACGTGGGGACGGTTCCGCCCGCTTCGAACCGCGCCACCGCCGATTGGGTCATGCCGGCCTCGCGGGCCAGGTCGTTCTGGCTCCAGCCCCGCCCTTCGCGCATCGCTCGGACCGTCCTGCCCAGGTCGTAGGCCAGGCGCGCGGCCTCGTACGCCTCGGCTGCACCCGGCTCGGCCATCCGGCGATCCCTGAGCTCTCGCCAGCTTCCCTGCTCGCTCATGCCGCTCCTCCCTCCTCGTCGACGGTGTGCGCCGACTCGACGCAACGGCGCATCGCCCGCCGAGCCCGCTCGACCTGCGACGTCGGGGGCGTGGTAGGCGAACCGCCCGGTCTCCCTGATCGCCCGAAGACGGCCCCAGCCCTCCCGGTGCGCAGCCGACCACCGGGACGCGCTCGCCAGGTCCCGCTTCAGCGGATCCCCATGGTAGCGACCGACCCGCTGGAGAGACGGCCGTGTCATAAGGACAGCAGGGTAGAGGAACAGCCTGGGCAAAGAGACGGTCGGGGCGGAGCGACGGCCTGGCCCGAGGACAGGCAGGGCGGAGAGGCGGGACGGAGAGGTGGGCCAGACTGAGGGTGCGTGCCGTCACAGGTACTGGCCGGTGCCCGCGTCGCCGGTCGCGGGCGTCGGGCCGGAGGGGATGTCCCCGGGGAGCAGGATCCTGATGTCCTCGGCCGTCGGGTCCTGCCCCGCCATGACGCGTTCGGCCTGCAGCGCCATCGCCCGCTCCAGCAGGTTGCGGACGACCCGGCCGTTGCCGAACGACTCGCCGCGCGGGACGGCCCGCAGCGCCTGGCGGACCTGCTCGCGCACCCCTGCCTCCAGGACGAGACCGGCGCCGGCCGCCATGCTCTCGAAGATCGCGACCAGCTCGTCCTCGCTGTAGTCGGGAAAGCGGACCGTGGTCGGAAAGCGGGAAGCCAGCCCGGGATTGGCGGCCAGGAACTCCGCCATCCTGCCGTCGTAGCCGGCGGCGATGACGACCAGGTCGTCCCTGTACTCCTCCATCAGGCGCAGCAGTTCGGCGATCGCCTCCGGGCCGTAGGAGTTGTGCGAGCCGCCGGGCGTCAGCGCGTACGCCTCGTCGATGAACAGTACGCCGCCGATCGCGCTCTCGACCGCGGCCCTGACCTTCGGCGCGGTCTGGCCGATGTACTCGGCGATCAGGTCGGCGTGGGAGACCTCGACCAGGTGGCCGGACGACAGCACGCCCAGCCGCGCGTACGCGGCGGCGACCAGCCTGGCGACCGTCGTCTTGGCGGTGCCGGGGTTGCCGGCGAACACCAGGTGCCGGGCGGGCGAGACGATCGGCAGACCCGCCTGCCTGCGGAGCCGGTCCGCCGCGGCCTCGGCCGTCAGCAACCGCACCTCGCGCTTGACCGGCTCCAGACCGACCAGCGCGTCGATGGCCGCCATCGGGTCACCCGCCGGGCCGGCCGGCGCGGCCGGGGCGCCGTCAACCCAGCCCGCCCCGGTGCCGTCCCCCGTGCCGTCCCCGGTGCTATCCCCGGTGATGTCCCCGGTGATGTCCGTCGTGCCCGTCACCGTGGCGTCCACGGCGCTGGACGGCACGTCCTCGACCAGGATCTCGTGCAGCGACCCGCCCCCGCCGAGCGCGCCGCCCGCCATCACCCGCCGCGACTGCCGGGCCACCGTACGCTCCAGCAGCCGCAGCGCCAGCCGGGCGCCCGCCGCGTCGGGACGTGCCGACCTGACGATCCGCAGCACCCTGGCAGCGACCCCCTCGCCGAGCGTGAACCCGGCCGCGGCCGCCCTGCTCTCGTAGAGGGACACCGCCTGCTCGGCGGTGAGGTCGGGGAAGCGGACCACCCTGGGGAAGTGCTCGGCCAGCTCGGCCGAGGACCTGAGCAGCCCGTTGACGGCCCCGTCGGGCCCGCACAGGACCACCACCAGGTCGTCGGGGTGTGCGCTGAGCGCCGCGACCAGCGCGTCGACGACGTCGCGGCTGCGCGCCCTGTCGCTGTCCGTGCCGGGGCCGGCCAGGTCGCCCGCGTTCTCGACGCACAGCACGCCGCCGAGCGCGCGGTCGACGGCCCGCCGGACGCCGGCCGCGGCGTCGCCGCCGTGCCTGCCCGCCAGTTCGGCGCGGCCGATGCTGACCAGATGGCCGGACGACAGCAGTCCGAGCTCTCCGAGCATGCGGCCGAGCAGTGCCGCCACCATCGTCTTGCCGGTGCCGGGACGTCCGGTGAACGCCAGGTGCGGCGGCCTGGCCAGGCCCGGCGTGCCGGCCTCGCGCCGCAGCCTGGCGGCCCGCGCCTCGGCCACGACCAGGGCGATCTCGGCCTTGACCGGTTCGAGCCCCAGGCAGCCGTCCAGGCTCGCGCGCGGGCCGCCGGGGGCGGCGGGCAGGTCGGCGATGGTGACGCTCGCCGAGCCGCGCTCGCGGGCGGCCTGTACCGCGTGCTCGGCCAGCCGGTCCGTGAGGCGGGCGCCACGCAGGTTCTGCGATCCCGCGCCCGCGAGCTCGGCCGCGGCCTCGGCGGCGTCGCCGCTCGCCGTCGCGCCGCGCCTGGCGACCGCCCGGTGGAACAGCTCGGCCCGCTCCTCGTGGGTGAACTCGCGGGTGCGGGCGACCCGGAACTCGTGGTGCAGCGCCGGATTGGCCCGCGCGATCCGCTCGTCCCCGCCCGGCGCGCACGTGGCGACGACGTGGACACCCGGACTCCTGCGCAGCGCCCTGCGGAGTTCCTCGAGGGCGACCGCGCCGCACCGGCCGTACTCGCCGATCCGGTCGAGGCCCTGCACCACCAGCAGGTCGCCGGCGCCGAGCTCGCGGGTGCGCGACATCACGTACAGCGCGGCCTCTCCGGCGCTCATGCCGGAGAAGACCAGGTCGGAGATGTGGACGACCTCGGCGGGCCCGTCGGCGGTCGCCAGCGAGCGCTGCAGCAGGTCGGCCGCCGTCATGCGGCCCGTGCTCTCGGGCCCGGCGAGCAGCAGCCGCGCCGGGCGCCTGTCGCCGTGCCATCCGGCGGAGACGGCGTCGCCGATCGCCTCGGCCAGCTCCGGCTGGCCGACCAGTTCCCTGGCGCGGCCGGGCTGTCCGGTACGGCCCGCGGCGAACGTGGCCACCAGCGGGTTGACCGCCCTGCGCGGCGCGCACAGCACGCGCATGTCCCGCTGGAAGGCGCCGACGGGGATGGAACTGGTCGGGTTCACCGCCGGCCCCGGCAGCCCCTGGACCGAGCCGGTCACCCTGATGGCCATGTCGAGCCAGGCGCGGCAGGCCTCCGTCTCGCCCGCCAGCACCCCGCGGGCCAGCCACGAGCGCACCAGCGCGTGCCAGCCGTCGGCGTCGAAGTTCTCGCGCAGCCGCGAGAACAGCGCCTGGACCTCGGTGAAGCGCGCCAGCCCGAGGGTGACGGCGAGCTCGGCCGGCACCTCGGGCACCTCCGCCTGCGCCAGCAGGCACGCCAACGTCACCTCGTGCTCGAAGGCGAACGGGGAACCGGGCAGCGGTCCGGAGCTCGTCGCCCCCGGCACGTTCTCGATGAGCCGGGTGTGCGCGGCCAGCAGGCCGGAGCAGGCCCAGTCGAGGTGCCCGGCGGGCCCGAGAAGCTCGGGCAGGACGGCCAGCTGGCGTGCCTCCGCGCGCGCGGCCCACCGCCTGGGCAGCTCGTCCACGGGTGCGAGCAGGTCCTCCTTGGCCAGCGCCGGGTCGGCGGCGCGCAGGTCGTGCAGCTCGATGAGCGCCCTGCGCCGCGGTTCGAGCGGCTCGATGCCGGCGAAGACGTCCAGGCAGCGGCGCGCCACCCCGAAGGCCAGCTCGCGCAGTTCGGGGTCGTCGCCGGTGCCGTCCATCAGCCAGTACGCCGGGGGCAGGAAGGGCGTGTCGGCCGACGACCACGTCCAGCCGCGGTTGGGCCGTCGCGGCTCGGCGACGAAGTCGCTCATCGTCTCGTACGCCAGGTCGCACGCCGACCCGGCGCACACGGCCACCGACCCGACGAGGTACTGCAGCAGGTACCACAGTTCGGCGCCGATGACCGTGGTGCCCTCGGCCAGGAACGCCGGCAGCTCGACCGCGAGCGCCTCGGCGGCGGGGTCGTCGTTCAGCTCGGCCGCCCGCGCCCGCACCTGCTCGTACAGGCCGTCGGGGACCCGCCAGGGACCGTAGGAGTACAGGTCGAGGACGGGCTCGTCGGACAGCAGCAGCTTGAGGCTTTCGGGCAGGTTCGGGCGATCCATGGCAGCGGATCTTACGGGGAGCGAGGGCGAAGGCCGTCGTCGGCGCCCACGGCAGGCCCGCGCCCGGAGCGAGCAGGCGCGGGCCGGTCCAAGTGACCAGGCGCCGGCCGGTCAACCGACCAGGCGCGGGCCGGTCACCCGACCAGGCGCGGGCCGGTCACCCGACCAGGCGTGGGCCGGGAAGGGGTGCGGGCCCCTCGCGGAGGCCCGCACCAGGGGTCACTTCCGGCCGCTGCTGACCGCGTGGTACTGCAGGTCCTGGACGGCGAAGTCCTTCTTGACCTGCCACGGCGAGGTGACGGTCACGGCGCCGACCGACGCCTTGTTCGTCCCGTACGCCAGGGGGAACGTCTTGGCCTGGACGCCGGCCTGGGCCGCGTACGTCTTGTCGGCCCCGCCGATGCTCGCCTTGACGGTGGCGGCGCGGGTGAGGAAGGACAGCACCTCGACCGTGTCGCGCGGGGCGCTGGTGCCGGCGCGCGGCGCCATGAACCTGGTCTGCGTGCCCGAGGTCGGCCTGGCCGCGGCGAACTGCGTGCGGTGGGTCAGGTAGAGGGTGTCACGGACGATCGCCGGAGCCTTGCCGGTCTTGAACCAGGTCAGGTAGTAGGAGGAGATGTCCAGGTAGGCGCCGCCGTTGTGCACCGACGGGGTGAACTGGGTGCCTTCGGAGAAGTCGTTCCAGGTGGTGAGCTGGATCCAGTCGGCCTCATCGGAGATGGACTTCTCCCAGGTGAGACGCAGGTTCTCGGTGTTGTTGGCCTCGTCGTAGATCGCCTGGTTGGGCCGCTCGTCCTGGACCGACACCGGCTGCATCCAGATCTTGTCGAGGCCGTGGGCCTTGGCGATGTTGGCGGCCAGGCCGCTCTGCCCGCTCGGGCTGCGGTTGCCCCAGTTGGAGAAGCCGTAGCTGATGGGCGCGAAGGCGGCGGCGTTGGAGGGGAAGTTGAGGAACACCGGGACGAAGGCGACCGAGATGCCGTGCGAGCTCTTCATGATCTTCATGAAGTTCTGCCACCACGCGGCCGTCTGGGCCTCGGCCTTGAACGGCGAGATCACCAGGCGCTTGTCGGCCAGGCGGTAGACGGACGTGGAGCCGGCCAGCTTGGCCATGGCGGCGGCGAGGGTGGCGGCGTCGGTCTTCAGCGCGGTCATGTCGGGCATCAGGACGATCTTGAAGTCGGGGTCGACCGCCTCGGCCGCCTTGATCAGGGCCTGCAGCCGGTCCCAGTGGGCGCTGGTGAGGGAGAGGATGTCCACGGTGAAGCCGTCCAGGCCGGCCGCGGCGGCGGTCTGGACCTCCTTCTTCATGTCCTGGACCTGCCAGTCGCCGGACAGGACGCCGCGGGGCAGCGGGCGGTCCCTGAGCAGGCCGCCGTAGGCGGCGTGCTTGCCGCTCTCGCCGTCGGGGTTCAGGTAGTGCTTGGTGTAGTAGTCGTCCGCGCCGGCCTTGTTGTTCAGGGAGAGCGGGTACGGCGTGAAGTAGTGGGCGAAGACCTTGCGCTCGGAGGAGCGCAGCGTCGCCAGCGAGGGCATGGTGAACGGCAGCGGGCCGGCGGGCGTGGCCGCCTCGGTGTCGTAGCTGATCGACAGCTTGGGGCCCTGGCCGGAGGTGGCACGCGAGGAGTGGAGCACGCCGTGGGCGCCGGACGGCGAGGTCAGCGCGAAGTCGTAGGTGCGGTTGCCGGCGAAGGCGGAGGACACGTCCAGCTTCGCCGTGCCGCCGGCGGTCAGGCCCTGCTGGGTGGCGATCACCTCGCCGACGCTCGGGCGGTTGTCGAAGGTGAGCGTCTCGGCCGACCACTGGCCGGTGACCGGGCGCGCCTCGAGGGTGGTGTCGGTGGTCCTGACAGACTGGACGTCGAGCGTCATCTTGACGTTGACCGCGTTGTCGGGGACGTCCTTGACGTCGAAGCGGATGAAGGCGCCGCGTTCGGAGGCCTTCGCGCCGTCGCACGACGTGGTGCAGACCGACAGCCAGGTGACGGTGTTGTGAGTCTTCGCCGGGCCGGCCTCGCTGACGTAGCTGTCCTGCGTGGACGCGAACGTGACGGATTTCTGCGCGGTCGCCGCGGCGGTCGGCGCGCCGGCCGCCGCGGCGCCTCCTAGGGCGATCAATAACAGGGTGATCGCCCGTAGTCGGATACTCATCGTGCCCTCCATATAGCCATATGTCCTGACATATTGCTTTACAGCGGGCATGATCATAGACGCCTGGACGGTTGACCCGTCGGCGATTACCCGTAAATGACGATTACAACTACTCAGAGCACGCGGAACGACGGCGGGAACAGCTCCTCGACCGGGCGGCGCAGGTGGTCGCGCACCGGGTAGGCGGCCTTCATCCGCTCGAAGTACGCCTGCGCCCGCCGCCTGAACGCCTCCTCGTCCACGCCGGGGATGACCCCGTCCCGCATCACGACCCGCCCGTCGATCACGACGGTGGAGACGTCGGCGCCCGAGCAGTTCATCAGCAGCGTCCTGATCGGGTCGTCGACGGGCCCGGTCCTCGGCCCCGACAGATCCACCACGATCAGGTCCGCCTTCGCGCCCGGCGCCAGCCTGCCCAGGTCCGTACGGCCCAGCGCCCTGGCCCCGTTCAGCGTCGCCGCCCGGTAGTAGTCGGCCGCCGACCCCGCCTCCAGCCGCCCCGTGACCAGCTTGGCCAGGTTGGTGCCGTAGTCCATGTTGCGGATCATGTCCGGCGGGAACGAGTCGGTGCCCAGCGCCACGTTCACCCCGGCCGCCCGGTAGCGGTCGAAGTCGCGCAGCGCGTCGCCGTACCTGGCCATGGTCAGCGGGCAGTGCACGATGCCCGCCGGTGACGCCAGCCGCTCGGGCGAGCCCTCGAACGGCGCGTCGGGCGTGCCGGTGTAGAGCGCGTGCGGGATGAGCAGGCGCGGGCCGAGCAGCCCGACCTCGTCCAGCACGTCGAGCGGGTGCCTGCCGTGCCAGTCCCGCAGCAGCCGCAGCTCCGTCAAGCTCTGCATGCAGTGCAGCCGCACCAGGCAGTCGAGCTCCTCGGCCGCCCGCGCGGTGGCACGCATCAGGTCGAGGGTGAGGGTCTCGATGCGGCACGGCAGCAGCGCGCCGCGCAGCCGCCCGCCGTAGGTGCCGTCGACGTCGCGCGCGAACCTGACCGCGTCGGCCAGCCCCTTCTCGCCCAGGTCCGGCTCCCAGTGGACGTCGCGCCGGCCGCCGGCCAGGACGGGCACGCCGGAGCGGTAGCTCGGGCCGAGGTACATGCGCAGGCCGAGCCGTCCGGCGATCTCGGCGATGCCCGCGAACTCCTCGTAGGACTCCGCCCACGCGCTGTGGGTCTCGGCGGCGATCGGTATCGCGGTGGTGATGCCGTTGCGGATGAGCTGGGTGAGCGCGTACTCCCGCATGAACAGCGTGTCCTCCAGGGGGAAGACCGCCGCCCTGCGGGTGGTGGCGTAGTCGAGGGACCAGGTCAGCCCGTCGGAGGAGGCGTGCCAGGTGTCGAGGATCGCGTGGTCGATGTCGGACAGCGCGTCGAGGTCGATGAAGCCGGGCCCGACGATCGCCTCCCCCGCGTCGATCACCTCGTCGACGGGTCCCTCGTAGGCGGCTCCGACGTGGACGATCGAGTCGCCCGCGTAGACGACGCAGCCGTCGCGGTGGATGACGTGATCGCTGCCGTCGAAGCCGACGACGTACGACGCGGTGACGAGAGTGGTGGTGCTCACGGTGTCCTGTTTCTCCGGGTCGGTTTCCAGCCGGGACGGGGGACGGCGGCCAGCAGGGCCCTGGTGTAGTCCTCCCGAGGGTCGCGCAGCAGGTCCGCGGTGGGACCGCGCTCCACGACCGCGCCCTTGTGCATCACGATGGCCGTGTCGCTGATCTGGTTGACGACGGCCAGGTCGTGCGAGATGAAGACGTAGCTGATCTCGCCCCGCTCGCGGATGTCGGCCAGCAGGTTGAGGATCTGGGCCTGGATCGAGACGTCGAGCGCGGCGACCGCCTCGTCCAGCACCAGGACGCGCGGCTCGACGGCGATGGCCCTGGCGATGGCCACGCGCTGCCGCTGACCGCCCGACAGCTGCCTGGGCAGCATGGCGGCGTGCCGTTCGGCCAGGCCGACCGACTCCAGCAGCTCCAGGGTGCGCCTGCGCAGCTCGGCGGGGGTGAGCGGGAAGTGCAGCGACAGGCTGGTGGCGATGACGTCGCCGATCCGCTGCAGCTTGTCCAGCGAGGAGTAGGGATCCTGGAAGACGATCTGGATCTCCCTGGCGCGCCTGCGCCGCTCCTTCGACGAGACCCTTCCCGGCGGGCGCGGCCGTCCGCAGACGGTGATCGTCCCGCTGGTGGGCGTCTCCAGGCCGAGCAGCATCCTGGCGACCGTGGTCTTGCCCGATCCCGACTCGCCGACGATGGCCAGCGACTGGCCCTCCTCGACGGTGAACGACACCTCCTGGACGGCGACCGCCTCGCCGTACACCTTGCGCAGCCCTTCGGCGCTGATCACCGTCATGAGTCCTCCTTCGCCGGCCTCATGACCGAGGTGCGCTGTCTCCTGGTGACCTCGGCGAGCCCGGTCATGACTCCCCCTGAAGGGTCAGCTCGGCCGCGCGGGAGCAGGCGACCGTGCCGTCGAAGGCGGGCCGGTCCGCGCCGCACGAGGACAGCGCGTGCTCGCAGCGTGGCGCGAACGCGCATCCCCGGTCGGCCTCGAAGGCGGCCACGGGCCGTCCCGGGATGACCGGCAGCCGCCGCGCGACCCGCTCCAGGCTGGGGCGGGAGCGGAGCAGGCCGCTGGTGTAGGGGTGCAGGGGCGTGGCGGTGAGCGCGTCGGCGGGCCGGGCCTCGACGATCCGGCCGGCGTACATGACCGCGAGCCGGTCGCAGGTGGCGGCGGCCAGCTCCAGGTCGTGCGTGATCAGCAGCATCGCCATGCCGCGTTCGCGCCGCAGCTCGTCCAGGATCGCCATGACCTCCGACTGGGTGGTCACGTCGAGCGCGGTCGTGGGCTCGTCGGCCAGGATCAGGTCGGGTTCCGCGGCCAGCACCGAGGCGATCATCACCCGTTGCAGCAGCCCGCCCGACAGCTCGTGCGGGTACTGCCGCAGCCGCCGCGCCCCGTCGCCGATGCCGACCTCCTCGAGCAGCTGTACGGCACGCGCGCCCGCCTCCCGGGCGGGGACGCCCAGGTTGGTCACCATGGCCTCGGTCAGGAAGTCGCCCACGCTGCGCACCGGGTTGATGTGCGCCCGCGGGTCCTGGAAGATCATCGCGACCCGCCGGGCCCGCAGCTCGCGCAGCGCCCTGCCGGAGGGCACCGGCACGCCGTCGAAGAGGATCTTCCCGGTGATCCTGGCGCCCGGCGGGGTGAGCCCGATGACGGCGCGGGCGGTCATCGACTTGCCCGAGCCCGACTCCCCGACCAGGCCGACGGCCTCGCCGCGGCCGATCGTCAGATCGACCTCCTCCACCAGCGTCTTCCACTCGCCTCCGGCCGGAACGGCCAGTGCCAGCTTCTCGATCGACAGCAGGCTCATCGCCGCCTCCCCAGCCGGTCGCCCAGCATGTTCACGGCGGCGACGACCAGCGCGATCATCACGCCTGCCGCGATCGCCTCCAGCGGCTGGCCGCGCTGCGCGCTGTCCAGCCCGCTCTTGACCATCAACCCCCAGTCGGCGGTCGGCGGCTGGACGCCGAGCCCCAGGAAGGAGACGGCGGCCACGTCGATCACCGCGAAACCCAGCGCCGACACCGACTGGGCCACGATGATGGGCCGCAGGTTCGGCAGCAGGTGGCGGGTGCAGATGGCGAAGGCGGAGCGGCCCTGCACCCACGCCGCCGCCACGTACGGCAGGCTCCGCTCGCGCAGCGCCGCCGACCGGACCACCCTGGCCACGTACGGCGTGTACGCCACGGCCAGCCCGGTGACCACGCCTGGGATGCCGGGACCGAGGACGGCCACCGTGACCAGGGCGAAGACGATGCCGGGCACCGCGAACAGGATGTCGAGCAGCCGGGAGATCACCGCGTCGACCCGGCCGCCCGCCCACGCCGCGGTGATCGCCAGCGCGGTGCCGGCCACGCTGGAGACGCAGATGATCAGAAGGGGGCCGATGAGCGTGGTCCGCGCGCCGTACATGAGCCTGGACAGCACGTCGCGGCCGAGCGCGTCGGCGCCCAGCGGGTGCGCGGCCGTGCTGCCGCTCAGCGCGTTCATCAGGTCGGGGAAGTCGGGGTCGTAGGGCGCCAGGAGCGGCGCCAGCAGGGTCGTCGCCGCCACGGCGGCCAGCAGGACGGCGGACGCCGTACCCAGGCCGCCCAGGCGGGTCACCGCGACAGGCGCGGATCGAGAGCTGAGTAGCACAGGTCCACCAGGAGGTTGATCAGGACGAAGGCGGTCACGAGCACGAGCACCACCGCCTGGACGATGGCGAAGTCGCGCTGCAGGATCGCCCGGACGAACAGCGAGCCGAGCCCGTCGAGGGCGAAGATGTTCTCCACGACGACCGAGCCGGCGATCAGGCCGGCGACGTTGAGCCCGGTCACGGTCACGACCGGGATCGAGGCGTTGCGCAGCACGTGCCGCCGGACGATGTGCCGCTCGGCGAAGCCGCGGGCGCGGGCCGTCTCGACGTGCTCGCGGCCCAGCTCCTCCCGGACGGAGGCGCGGGTGATGCGGGCCAGGAAGGCGGCGCTGGCCAGGCTCAGCGTGATCGCCGGCAGGGTCAGGTGGTAGAGGCGGTCGAGCAGGCCGTCGCCCGCCCCGAAGACGGGGAACCAGCCGAGGCCGAGCGCGAAGACGATCACCAGGAGCACGCCGACCACGAACGGCGGCGTGGCCAGCAGGACGGAGGTCAGCACGCCGACGGCGCTCTCCACCCGGCCGCCGCGCAGGCCCGCCAGCAGGCCCATCGCGACGCCGCCGACGGAGATCAGCACGGTCGCGTAGACCACCAGCAGGATGGTGGTGGCCACGCGCGAGCCGATCAGCGCCGAGACCTCCTGCCGGTAGACCAGCGAGCTGCCGAGGTCGCCGGTCAGCGCGTCGCGCAGCCACGAGACGTAGCGCACGAAAAACGGGTCGTCGAGGTGGTACTGGGCCCGGATGGCGGCGATCTGCTCGGGAGTGCCGCTCCGGTTGCCGAGCAGGAAGGCCATCGGGCCGCCCGGCACCAGGTACAGCAGGCCGTAGACGAGGAAGGAGGCGACCAGCAGGACCACGACGAGCCCTGCCAGCCGCTTCAACGCGAATCTCACTTGGCGCCCAGCCCGGCGGCCCACGGGTAGTACAGGTAGGGGAAGGACGCGACCGCGCCCGTGACCCTGTTGTTCATGTAGAGGATCACCGGCAGGTTGTTCAGCGGCATCCACGCCACGTCGCGGGTGACCTTGTCCTGGATGCCGGTGACCAGCGCGGCGCGGGCGACCGGGTCGTACTCCGCCCTGGCCTTCTTGATGTCGGCGTCGACCGCGGGGTAGTCGTTGAAGTTCGTCCTGCCGCCCGCCAGGAAGACCGTGTAGATGTCGAGCGGGTCTGGCACGTTGCCGTACCAGGTGGAGAAGAAGGCGTCGATGCCCTCGCGCGCCTTGGGGTCGCTGTAGAGGTTGCCGTACTGCTCGACCGGGATGACCTTGATGTCGATCTTCAGACCGAGCGCCTCACCCGTGGCCTTGATGAGGTTGGCGGTCTGCTCGTGGGTGGCGGCGCTGCCCTGGATGCCGATGGTGATCGGCTGGGTCGGCGTGCCCGCCTCGGTCAGCAGCTGCTTGGCCTTGGCCAGGTCCTGGGTCTCCGGCGGCAGGGCGTCGTAGGCCTGCTTGAAGGTGTTCTGCTCGTAGCCCCAGTACTCCGCGCCGGCCAGCGCGCGCTGCGGGGCGGCGGTCCCCTGGAAGACGACCTTGGAGATGGCGGCCCTGTCGAGGGCGAGCGAGAGCGCCTGGCGGACCTTCGGGTCGGCGTAGGGGCCGGACTTGGCGGCGCTGAGCAGCGTCCAGAACGTCAGCGACCTGCCCAGCGTCACCGACCCCGTCGTGGACTCGCGCAGCTGGGCCAGGCCGGCGGGCGGCAGGTAGAAGTACTGGCCGTCCACCTCGCCCGAGCGCAGCGCGTTGACCGCGGTGGTCTCGTCGGCGATGAAGCGGAAGACCAGTTCCTTCGACTTGGCGGCGAGCGTGGTGTCCCAGTAGGAGTCGTTGCGGGTGAGCGTGAGGGAGTCGCCCGGCTTCCAGCCCTTGAAGGCGAACGGCCCGGTGCACATGACACCGGTGGTGGGCGAGCCCAGGTCCTTCTTCGCGGCGAACTCCGCCGACACGACGGCGCCCGCCGCCGTGGCCATGGCCTGGTTGAACAGCACGTCGGGCTGCTTCAGCGTCACCGTGACCTGCATCGGCCCGGTGGCCTCGACCGACTCGACGGTGTGGAAGTAGTCGCCCCACCAGGTGCCGAGCGCCGGGTCGAGGTGCCGCTTCAGGCTGGCGGCCACGTCCTTGGCGGTCAGCTCCTTGCCGTCCCAGAACTTCACGCCCTTCCTGATCGTGTAGACCCAGGTCGTCGGCGTGGGGTTGTCGGCCTTCTCCGCCAGGCCCGGCTTGATCTCGAAGTCGGGCGTGAGCCGCAGCAGGCTCTCGCACATGTTGGCCAGCGCGGTGTTCTCCGCGTAGTTGAACGACCGGATCGGGTCGATCGTCTGCGGCTCGTAGGGCAGGTTCCACGTCACCTGGTCCAGGCCCTTGGCGGCCGCGGTGGTGGAGGTCTTCAGGTCGAGGGCGGCGGGCTTGTCCTGCGCCGGCGCCTGCTGCTGCTGCGGAGCGCCGCCACAGGCGGCGAGGGCCAGGACGAGCCCGGCGACAGGTACGGCACGACGGATCATCGAGGGGACCTTTCGAGGAGATGTCCGTCCTGGGCGATCACGGCACCGCCGCGGACGACGAACTGGGGAACGGGCCGGTCCACGACGACCTCGGCGAGCGAGCCGGCCTGTACCAGCAGGAAGTCGGCGGGGTCGCCGACCTGGAGATCGACCCGCTCCAGACCGAGGAGCGCGGCGCCCCCGTGCGCGGCGACCGCGTAGCAGGCGGCCAGCTCCTCGTCGGTACGGGCGTCGGTGCGATAGGCGAGCAGGTGCGCCCGCGCGATCATGTCGCCGTCGCCGAAGGGCGTCCACGGGTCGCGGACGCCGTCGGAGCCCGCGGCCAGCAGCACGCCCGCCCTGGTGAGCGGGCCGACGGGCAGCACCGGGTCGGCGCCGAGCGCGCAGGTGGCCAGCGCGACGCCGGAACGCGCGAGCAGCTCGTCGGCCGCCCTGCTGCCGGCCGTGTCCTCGCCGAGGCAGAAGGCGTGGCTGATGGTGACGGGATGGCCGGCCGCGCGGCGGGCGATCTCCCTGACCTGGGCCAGGCCCTGCTCGCCGCGGTCGTGCAGGTGGATGTCGATCGGCGCGCCCGTGCGCTCGGCGATGCCGAACAGCACGTCGAGGTGGCCGTGCAGGTCGCCGTCGATGCCGACGGGGTCCAGGCCGCCGATCACGTCGGCGCCCTCGGTGAGGGAGCGTTCGATCAGCTCGGCCGTGCCCGGCCTGGTGAGCAGGCCGACCTGGGGGAAGGCGACGATCTGGACGTCGAGCAGGTCCTTGCGGGCCTGTGCGGCCTCGTACACACCGTGCACATTGGCCAGGCCGTAGACGGGGGCCACGTCCACATGGGCGCGCCAGGCCCGGGTCCCGCGGGCGATGGCGGTGTCCATCAGCGCCCCGGCCCGCTCGGCCACCGACGCGGTCATGGCCGCGCGGGCGCGCACGTCGCCCTCGATGAGGTCCATGAGGGTCTCGGCGTGGGCACGGCTCAGCCAGGGCCGGCCCCACGTCGTCTTGTCGGGATGGATGTGCGCGTCGACGGGGCTGGGCAGCGCGAGGGCGCCCTTGCCGTCCACGATCATGGTGTTCTCTGGAGCGGTCGCGGGGTCGGCGATGCGGCCGTCGACGACCAGCAGGTCATGGGGATGGATATGGGTGAACAGCACGGAACTCATGGGAGGTGATCCCCTTACTCTGAGGAGAACTCCGCACTAGAGTTATCAGACATCAGATGTTTAGAGAAGAGGACTGATGCGGAACGTGGGCCGGATCTCGCTTGTCGACGCCGCCATCGCCGAGCTGCGACAGGAGATCGCGAGCGGGGCCTGGCCGGTCGGCGGCAAGATCCCGTCGGAGAGCCAGCTGGCCGCCTCTTTGGGGGTGAGCAGGCTGTCGGTGCGCGAAGCCGTACGGGTGCTCGTGCACGCGGGGTTGCTGACGACCAGGCAGGGCGACGGCACGTATGTGACGGCCAGCGACGAGTCGCAGGTGGCCCTGCGCCGGCGCCTGGACAGGGCGGCCGCCATGGACATCATCGACGTGCGGCGCGGCCTGGACCTGGTGGCGGCGCGGCTGGCGGCCACCAAGCGGACGGACGAGGACCTCGAGCTGATGCGGCAGGCCCTGGCCCGCCGGGCCGAGGCCGGCCGCTCGGTGAACCTGGACGCCTTCGCCGACGCCGACGTCGATTTCCACCTGCTGGTGGCGCAGGCGGCGCACAACCCGGTGCTGGGCGACCTGTACCGAAGCATGAGCGACGCGCTGCGGGACAGCGTGCGCAGCGACCACTGCATGGAGCGGGCGGTGCTGGGCTCGGACACCTCGCACGAGCGGCTGCTGGCGGCGATCGAGGCGGAGGACGCCGCCACGGCGGTGTCGGTGGCCCTGTCCATCCTCGACCAGCAGGAGAAGGATCTGTAGGCCACTCGACGCGCTCCCCCGCGCGGGGGAGCGTTTTCCCTCTGCCGTGGGAGGCCGCCGGTTGGCTTCCCGGCGGAGAGTGGACCGCATGTCCACCCTTGTCGACCGGTACATGCCCGACCCCGAACACGCCGAGCGGCACTCGGTCGTCATCCACGCCTCCCGGGAGCGGGTCTGGGCCGCCCTCCACGACCTGAAGCCGGGCGACGTCAGGGCCGCCCGGCCGCTGTTCGCCGCCCGCGACCTCCTCTCCCGCCTGCTCCACGGGCATCCGCAGCGGGACCTGCCGGTGTTCGACGTGCTCGACGAGGTGCCGGGCAGCGAGATCGTGCACGGTGTGGTCGGCCAGTGGTGGCGGCTCGGCGCGGCCGGCACCGTCCCCGTCGCCGACTTCGCCGCCTTCGACCGTCCCGGCTACGCCAAGGCGGTCGTCGGCTTCCGCCTGTCCGACCTCGGCCGTGGCCGGATCCTGCTGACGACCGAGACCCGCCTGATCACCACCAGCCCCGACGCCCGCCGGGCGATGGCCCGCTACTGGGCGGTGATCAGGCTGGGCAGCGGCTTCGTGCGCCGCGTCATGCTGGCCGCGCTCAAGCGGCGCGCGACGGGCCGATGACCGCGACACGCCGAGCTCGGGCCGGCTGACTCCCGCGCCGGACACGCCGAGCAGGGGCCGGCGTGCTCCGGCACCGACTTCGGCCGCTCAGGCCCTGGCCGAACGGCTGTTTCTCCGGGTGCTTCGTGCCGACCTCGGTAGGCGTGCCCTCCACCCAGGGCGCGAGGCCGAGATCGCCCCAGGGACGAGGGGTCACGCCTGCTCGCCGGGAACCACGCTGGCCGGCGGCGGTCCGGGGCGACGGCCGCGCCCGGTGCCGGTGGGTGTGCTGGGCGCCCGGCAGGACGTCAGCGCCAGAACCTCACCTCGGGATAGCGCCGGGAGGGCCGGTCGAGCAGCGGCTGGTGCCGTCCGCCGAGGTGCAGGTCGAAGAAGGCGCCGACGTACCGGCGGGTGATCTCGGCCGCGCGGGCCCCGGACAGCGGCGTGCCGAGATCGATGCCGCCCTGCTCCAGGAGCAGCGGATAGTCGGTGAAGGACCCGTGGTCGCCACCGTCCACGGTGAGCCAGCGCTTCCAGCCCGTCATGCGCTTCCAGTCACGTCCCCACGTGAAGTCCTGCCCGCCGGGCTCGTGGACCTTCCCCGCGCCCATCATCAGGAACGGGCGGTCGAGCCCCTCGCCGGGGGCCGGGACGAAGAACGGTCCGTCCATGTTGACGCCGGCCCGCACCCGGGAGTCGTTGAGCACGGTCCATGCGGCGCTGCTGCCGCCCAGGGAGTGCCCCGCCACCCCGATCCTGGAGCGGTCGATCAGCTCGCCGCCCTTCCAGGCGGGCCGTGGCCCGGTCAGCCGGTCGAGCACGAAGGCGATGTCGGCCTGGCGGCCCCTGGTGGCCTTGTCACCGAACGTCCAGGCCTCCTTCTCCTGCTCCGCGCAGGCGACGCACGTCGCGATGCGGCCGTCGGGAAGGCTCGTGCCGTAGGACTCGTAGGTGTGGTCGATCCCCGCCACGACGTACCCCTTGCTCGCCAGGTCCTCCGCCAGGATCGTCAGCGAGGAGCGGGGCATGGTGAACCCCGGCGACAGCACGACGAGGGGCAGGCTCCGCCGGCGGCCGACCGGCGCGGCGTCGGCGATCGCGTTGGTCCTGGTCCTGCTCAACGTGTCTCCGGGCACGCCGGTGATCTTCTGCCCCTTCAGCAGCAGCACCGACTCCTCCGCCGTCATGTACGGCGCCCGCCGTCCGGTGGACGTCTTCGCCGGGTACCACAGCGACACCATGAGCCGGCGCGCCTTCTCCTCGGGCACCCATGGGTCCGGGCGGGAGTCGTCCACCAGGTGCAGCGTGGTGGCGCCCACCGCGCGGGGGCCGCTCGGCCTGGGCAGGACACCCGGCGAAGCCGGCGAAGCGGAGGGCGAGGCAGGGGACGGCGAGGCGGGGGACGGCGAGGGCGGTTCGGCGGCGCGGGCGGACGCGGTGGCCGTCAAGGGGGTCGCCGTGAACGCGAGCAGCGCGATGCCGGCGGCCAGCGCGCCGCGGATGGTCGTCTTTGACATGGTGACCATGCTGGTGGCGGGCGGCCGGGGAGCGCCTCGGCCCAAAGATCCATTGTCGGATGCGACTTTGGGAGCGGGCCGCCGCGGCGCATCCACCCCGGATCGGAGGGGTCCCGACCCAGCCCCCGCGCCCTGAACCGATTCTCCCCCGATGTCCCGCCCTACGGTCACCGGCAGCCCTCAACCCCCGGCCGAACCCCCGCGCCCTGAACCGGTTCTCCCCCGATGTCCCGCCCTACGGTCACCGGCAGCTCTCAGCCCCCGGCTGTGTGGCCTTGGTCGTCCCTCGGGTGCTGTTCCGCCGGCGTCCTGGCGAGTTCGACGATTCGTTCCAGTGCCGCCGCGTGCCGCCGGAAGGCGTGCCGTCCTTCGGGGGTGAGCTGCACGAAGGTGCGCCGCGCCCGCTTGTCCTGCCCCTTGCGGACCGCGACGTACCCGGCGGCGGCCAGCGCGGAGACCTGCTTGGACAGCGCCGAGTCGCTGGTTTCGACCGCGTCCCTGAGGAAACCGAAGTCCACCCAGTCGGCAGGCGCCAGCACCGCGACGATCGACAACCGCGCGGGAACGTGCAGGAACTCGTCGAACAGCGGGTCCATCAGCCGCGCCTACCGTCCTGCACGACGATCCTCTTCAAGATCCGGCGGGCCACGGGAATGATCGCCACGTACGTCACGGCTGACGCGGCACCGGCGACGGTGGCCTGGGACGGCAGTCCGTGCGCCGGCACGCCGAACACGAAGAAGGCGACGATCCTGGTGACGGCGAAGACGAGCAGGAGGCCGACCGTCAACGCCACATAGATTCCCACCTCCTCGCTGGTGGCCTTCCTGCGGACGGAGGCCCAGTGCGCGTACACGATGCCGATGCCCGCGTACAGGCCGAACCCGAGCAGAGTGCCGGCGATGGACCACGGGCGAGGGAGGTCGATCGCCGCGAACCCGGCGAAGATGCCGAGCGCCGAGACGACCACGTAGGGCAGCGGGAACATCTGGCGGACGATCGCGTCGCGGGTCTTGTCCTGGAGGCGCCGGATGTCGTCGAGCGAGGACTGGGCGTTCTGAGGGTCCATGGGCCTTCCGTGATGTCGACTGCTTTCCTCTCAGGAAAGTAGCACCTGTTTTCCTCACAGGAAAGTGGTCAGCGGCCGTGCGCCTGGCGATCCTCCACAGGGCCTACTCGGTGGCCACCCGCCCGCCGTACCGGCCCGAGCCGCCCGCCCGAACGGGCCGCCAGCCCGGATGTAACATAATTCTAGAGGATACTCTCTAAAAAGGAGGATGCATGGGCACCGACTTCGCCGCCTTGCGCGCCCTGACCGGCTCCGGCGACTTCACCGACACGCTGCCGGTCCGCGCCCGGGGGACCCTGCGCGAGTTCGTCGCGGGCGCGCTCGGATGGGAACCCGGCTGGCTGCGGCGCCTGTACCGGATGCGGGGCGTGTTCGCTCGGATGCTGCGCACGGCCCACCCGGACGTCCAGCCGGGATCGGGCGGCATGCGGCCCGAGGACATCCCGTTCACGCCGGGCCGCAGGATCGGGTTCTTCCGGGTCGTCGAAGGCGTCGAGGACCGGCACCTGTTGCTGGAGGCGAGCGACTCGCACCTGGCCGCCTACCTGGCGATCGTCTCCGACGGAGACGACCGCTTCCGGATGGTGACCGTGATCAGGTATCTGCACTGGACCGGCCGGCTCTACTTCGCCGTCATCCGGCCCTTCCACTGGATCGTGGTACGCGGCATGGCGCGGGCGGGCTCAGCCGTCCAGGGGCGGTAACGGGCCGAGCGTGGTCACACCGTACGTCGCGTCGAGGGCGCGCATGGTCTCCTCCGGGAGATCACCCGCCTCGGCGCGACGGTGGATGTCGCGGAAGAACCCCTCGGTGCCACCGGGCACGAAGATCGTCAGCTTGCGCCCTCCCGAAGGCCCCGCACGCAGACCGTGCGGGCATCCCGGTGGCACGAACACCACGGCGCCCGCCTCGGCCGACAACCACCGCCCCGCCACGTGATAGTCGTAGTGCCCCTCCAGGATGTACCAGAGCTCCGCGACCTCGTGGGTGTGGAGCACGGTCGAGAAGCCGGGCGGATCCGCGCTCTCCAGCATGCCCATCGCGCCCCCCGTGAGCTCGCTGGACGCCTTGATCCGCATGGGCGTGAGCTGCGGGGTGGCGGCGGCCTCGCCCTCCCCTGCGGGCAGCAGGTACGGCTGCGCGAGATCGCCCGTCATGACGCGACCGGACGCTCGTGCGGGCCGCCCGCGACCGCATCGCGGCTCCGGCACGCCCCGGCATGATCCGCCACCCGGGAATTCGACATCGGCCGGGAATCCACCATCGGCCGGGAATTCGCCATCGGTCGAGGGCCCGCCGCCGGTCGGAGATCCGCCATGGGCCGGGAATCCCCCATCGGCCGGGAGTTCGGCATCGGCCGGGAGTTCGGCATCGGCCGGGGATTCGCCATGGGCCGGGGATCCGCCGGCCAGGAATCCGCCGATTGAGCATTCACCGCCGGCCAGGGATCCGCCGGTCGGGAATACCGGAACCTACGGAGCGTGGCCGTCGGCCGGGTCCGCGGCTCCACGTGGGCCGGTGACAAGGGGGAATCGCGGCGCGACGGCCCATCGCATAAGAAAACGTGCATCAGGTGACCTCCGGCCTCCCACGATTCCCGACAGGACGATCCGGCGGCCTCCCTCGCACGGGATTTCGCTGGTGATCTTCATCACCCTCCTGCGGCATGCCGTGCGGCCGCCCCGGCAACAGGAACACGCGGCGGGACAGACCGACGCCCATCTCCGTGCGGCCTGGATGCGGGGGTGGTCCCGAGCCCGGTCTCGGCGCGGCCGGATCCGGGGTTGATCCCGACGATCGCCACGGCGCGACCCGATCCTAGGCTGACCGACCCCCATCTCCGCCTGGCCTGGATGCGGGGGTGGTCCCGAGCCCGGTCTCGGCGCGGCCGGATCCGGGATTGGTCCCGAAGATCGTCACGGCGCGACCCGGTCCGAGGTCGGTCCCGATTCCGATCTCGCCCAGGCCGGGGGCGAGGGTTGGCCCCGAGTCGCGTGCCGGGGCGCCGTTACGAGCCCGGGCCACGCGCGATCGAGGAGCGTATCCCTGGACAGCACCAGCCCCGCGCCCTCGGGTGGCGCGGGGGACGGCGTGCCGTACCGGATGGTCGGCCGCACCCGCTGACCTGAGGAGCGGGGGCCACCCCAGGTCAGCGGGTCGGGTCAGTGGGTCGGCGGGTCGGCGGGCAGCAGTGGAGCAGGTCAGCCAAGGCCCTGGACGGCCTTGAGGCCGGCCTGGGCGAGGGCCTCGTCGATGTCGCCGGAGGGTGCGCCGCCGACGCCGATGCCCGCGATCGGGGCGCCGTCGACGGCCACGGGGATGCCGCCGCCGAGCAGGAGCGTGCCGGGGATGGCCGCCAGCGCCTGGTTCTTCGCCAGCGCGCTGGTCGCCTGGCCGAAGCTCACCGCGGTGAACGCCTTGCGCCTGGCCGACTCCTCGGTCTGCGGACCGGCGCCGTCACCCTTGAGGATCAGGCGGGTGGCGCCGGAGCGGTCCACGATCGCGACGGTCACACGCTGCTTCTGCTTGGCCGCCTCCTTCTGCACCGCGTCGGCGATCTTCAGGGCGACGTCGGCGGACAGCACCTTGGTCTCGACGACGGCCGGGTCCGCGGCCGCGGCCCGCGCGACCTGGGTGGTGGCCAGGCCGCTGGTGAGAGCGATGGCGGCGACGGCTCCAGCGACCAGGCGGGTACGGATCTTCATGGTGTCGGTTCTCCAGGTCGGAACGGCTTGACGTTTTCCAGGTTGCCGTCGCGGCCTGCCGGGGCCATCAGGGGTCTGGATGAACCTCCCATCAACCGATCGGTTGATGCCATCGCGCGCGGAGCTGCCCACCGCCTGATCCGCGGTGGGTGGGCCTCCTGCCGCAAGGTGGGGCCGGCGCGCGGTTCGAGCTGGTCCAGCCCCAAGGACTGGCGGAAGTGCCGCGGTTTCGGGGCGCCGCCTCATGGCACGGGTGGCTTTACGCTTGACGGCGTGACGGTGCTGATCGATCCCCCGAACTGGCCCGGTCCCCGGGGGCTGCTGTGGTCCCATCTGGTCAGCGACCGCTCGCTGGAGGAGCTGCACGAGTTCGCGGAGCTGCTGGGGGTGCCGGCGCGGGCCTTCGACAGGGACCACTACGACGTGCCGGAGACGGTGCACTCGCGGGCCGTCTCGCTGGGCGCCGAGCCGGTCAGCTCCAGGGAACTGCTGGCCCGCCTTATCGCCGCCGGCCTGCGCCACCGCAAGCGCCGCTCCCCGGAACCCCGCTGACCCAGGACGATACACGCGACAAGCCGGGCCCGCCGACGCCACTGACCCCAGGACGACGGCACACCCCACGCGAGACCAGCGAGGGTACGCCGACGCCGCTGACCGCACTGCGCGAGACCAGCCAGGCACGCCAAAACCGCTGACAGTAGGACGACGGCACACCCTGCGCGAGACCAGCCAGGCCCGCCGAAACCGCGGACTGTAGGACGACGGCACATCCTGCGCGAGACCAGCCGGGGCACGCGACGCCGCCTGATCGCGGGGCGGTGGCGGCCCGAGCGGCCGGGATCCGTCCGTGACTGCGTTGACCGCAGGGTGGCGCACGAGAAGACCGGCGCGGCTCAGGCTTCGAGGGTGGCCAGTTCGGCGCTCATGTTGGCGCGGGCCCTCGCCTCCCACAGGTCGTGGGCGAGCGGCGTGCGATAGAGCCGGGGCGCGTCCATCAGCCGGCGCAGCACCTGGGCCCGGCCGGGCCGGAACAGCTCGTCGGGCACGTGCGCGTACTCCTGCCTGACGGCCCGCGCGTATGCCGCGTAGTCGTCGCCGGCGAGGACGGCGAGGTCGGCGTCGCACAGCACCGCCCCGTTCGCGTCCCGCCCGCGCCCAGGCGAGGAGGGCGGCTCGGTGGTGTAGTCGGGGTCGTGCGTGGCGGTGAGGCGGACGAGCCTGGCCACCTCGGCCACCCGAGCCTGCGGCAGACCGCATCTCGCCAGCCGGGACTGGGCCAGCTGGGCGCTGCGTTCCTCGTCCGAGCCGGCCTTGCCCTCGTACACCGCGTCGTGGAACCACGCGGCCAGCCGTACCGCGTCGGCGTCGCCGGCAAGGTGCGCCAGCGTGTCGACGGCGCGCAGGACCGCGCGCAGGTGGTCGAGGGTGTGGTACCGGCGATGCGGCTCGGCCCATCGGGCGACCAGCTCGGCGCCCGTGGCCGCGGCGGCGGGCGACGGCCCCACGAGCGTGATCCAACCTGCGGTCAGGGTATGTGGCACGAGCCGAGCGTACTGATCGGGCGCGAGGTCGGCGGACACCCCGGGGCGGAACCGGATGCTGACGCACGAGCTGATCCGGCGCGAAGGTCAGCGGACGCTCCGGGGCCGGAACCGGATGCTGGCGCCCGAGCCGAGCGTAGCGCGAAGGTCAGCGGACGCCGCGGGGGCGGAACTGGATGCTGACGCGCGGCCCGACCGGGCGGGCCGTCTTCGGGATCGCGTGCTCCCAGGTGCGCTGGCAGCTGCCGCCCATCACCAGGAGGTCGCCGTGGCCGAGCTCGTGCCGCACGGTCGCGCCGCCACCGCCGCGGGGCCGCAGCATGAGGGCCCGCGGGGCGCCGACGGAGACGATGGCCACCATGGTGTCCTCGGTGCTGCCCCGCCCGATGGTGTCGCCGTGCCAGGCCACGCTGTCGCGGCCGTCGCGGTAGAAGCACAGGCCCGCCGTGGCGAACGGCTCGCCGAGCTCGGCGCCGTAGTGGGAGTCGAGCGCTGCCCTGGCCTCGTCCAGCACCGGGTCGGGCAGCTCCTGCCCCTCCTCGTAGAAGGCCAGCAGGCGGGGCACGTCGACCACCCGGTCGTACATGTGACGCCGCTCCGCCCGCCATCGCACTCCGGTGATCAGCCGGTCGAGCAGGGCGTCGGCACCGCCGATCCAGCCGGGCCTGAGGTCGATCCAGGCGCCGTGGCCCAGGTCGACGCGCCTGACCGTGGATCCGAGCGGCCCGGGGCCTTCGGCGGCGAACAGGTCGAGCAGCGAAGCCTGAAACATGTGTTCGAGTATAGGTCGTGACCGGCGGGAATGACAGCCGCGGGCGCTTCGGCAAGTGGACGTTTGCGCTCCATCAGGCAGTGTGACATGTTACACATCACGTAGTCCATCGTGGCCGGCCGGTGGACACTCGGGGGCCCGGCCCTAACCACGCCTACTTCTACCTGTGGATCCCGGCGGGCGTGAGCAGGCTGAAGGTCACCTCCTCCGGCGGCACCGGCAACGCCGACCTGTACGCCAGGCGGAGCGGGTGGGCGACCACCACCTCCTATGACGCGAGGTCGACCGGCTCCGGCACGGCCGAGAGCCTGGTGGCCGACGTCCAGCCGAACAGCTGGAACTACGTCAGCCTTTACGGCGTGACGGACTTCAGCGGTGTCACGCTGACCACCGAGTACTGAGAAAGCATCGGGCGCGCACGGGGTCTTCCCGGCGCGCCCGAATTACCCTATATTGAACGCTCATATCTACCCCCCACCCCTGGAGTCCCCCATGGCACGCCTTGTTGATATGAACGTTCAACTCGCGCGCTACCTGGGGCGATTCGACGAGCTGCCCGGCTATCTCGACTTCGCCAGGGTCGGCCCGATCTCACACGACGTCGCCATGACCCTGGTCGAGGCGGCCCGCGCGAGCAGGGGCGAGCGGGCGGTGGACACGCTGGCCGCCCGGCTCGAGGAGGCGCGGCGGAACACCGCCGGCTTCCTGCGGGCCACGCCGCACGAGGTCGCCTTCGTCTCCTCGACCAGCCACGCGCTGTTCGCGGCGGCAGCCGCCCTCCAGGGCGGCACGGTGCTGGTGCGCCGCGGCGAGTTCCCCGCCAACGTCTATCCGTGGCTGCGCCTGCAGGATCGCGGCGGGCCACGCGTGCGGTGGATCGACGCCCCCCGGGTGACCCCCGAGGTCGTGGCCGCCCACCTCACCGCCGACGTCAGGGCGCTGGCGGTCAGCGCCGTGGACGCGCTGACCGGCCATCGGCCCCCGCTCGGTGCGCTCAAGGAGGTCCTCGGCCGCGACCGGGTCCTGGTCGTGGACGCCATCCAGGGCCTGGGCGCCGTTCCCCTGGAGGTCGAGGCGGCCGACGTCCTGGCCTCCGGCGGCCAGAAATGGCTCAGGGCGGGGTGGGGCGCCGCCGCCCTGCTCGTCCGCGACCGGGTCTCGGGCCACCTCTCCCCCGGCATCGGCGGCTGGTCCGGCGTCCGCGAACCCCTGGCGGAACAGGCCCCCGCCCCCGCCCCGGACGGCACGAGCGGCCATCCACGCGAGCCGCTCCCCGGCGCGGCGGCGCACACCATGACCAACCCCGACTACCCGGCTGTCGCCGCGTTCGGCGTCGCCCTCGATCTCGTCACCACCGTGGGCGTGGATGCCATCGCCGCCAGGCTCGCCGACACCCTCGGCGCCCTCCTGGACACCGCCAGAGCCGCGGGTGCGGAGATCCCGCACGACGACCTGCCCCCTGAGGAGCGCGGCGGCATCGCCTGCTTCCGCCTCCCCGGGCACGATCCCGCGGACGTCCATGCCGCCCTCGCGCGAGCAGGGCTCACCACCACCCTGCGCGGCCCGTGGATCCGGCTGTCCCCCCACGCCACCACCCCCAGCCAGGCCGTGGACCGCCTGGCCGAGGGACTGCGTATCACACGCAGGCCCTGACCCCCCGAAAGGAAAGAAATGATCAACCGTCGCGCGGCCCTGGCCGTCGTCCTCACCGGAGCACTCGCCGCGGCCTGCGGCTCCTCCCCCGACGCGGAGCAGAACGGCCCCGTCACGATCACCGTCTGGTCGTGGAAGCCCGCCAGTGAGGGCCTGGCCGCCGTGGCCAAGGACTTCGAGAAGTCCAACCCGAACATCAAGGTCAACGTCCAGGCGATCGGCAACCCCGCCATCTGGGACAAGATCACCATCGGCATGGCCGCCGGCGGCAAGGGCCTGGGAGACGTGCTGCACATCGGCATCGACTACCTGCCCGGCTACATGGACAAGTTCCCCGGCGGCCTCGCCGACCTGCGCAAGCTGGGCGCCGACAAGTACAAGGACGCCTTCGCCAAGGGGCTGTGGCCGACGGTGACCGGCAAGGACGGCGGCGTCTACGCGATGCCGTGGGAGGTCAACCCGGTCGGCTTCTTCTACCGCAAGGACCTGTTCGACAAGGCGGGCGTCGACGCGGAGAAGATCACCACCTGGGACGAGGCGATCGAGGCGGGCAAGAAGCTGAAGGAGAAGACCGGCGCCTTCCTCCTCGGCCTCAACAAGCCGGCCGCCGGCAGCGTCGACATGGACCTGTACCAGTCGCTGCTCCAGCAGCAGGGCGCCTTCTACTTCAACCGGGAGGGCGAGGTCACGCTCGGCTCCGCGCCTGCCGTCCAGGCCATGACCCTGCTCAAGAAGATGAACGACGCGGGCATCCTCGCCGACACCTCCGGCGAGGGCACGGCCAAGCAGATGATCGGCAGCGGCAAGCTGGCCGCGCTTCCCTGGGCGGCCTGGGCGGTCAGCTACATCCCCGAGATGCGTCCCGAGCAGAAGGGCCTGTGGCGGGTCATGCAGCCGCCGGCCGTGACACCGGGCGGCAAGCGCGCCGCGATCGTCAACTCCACGCACCTGTCGGTGTCGGGCACCAGCACGCACCAGAAGGAGGCGTTCGCGTTCGTCGAGTACGCGCTGACCAAGCCCGAGGTGATCAACAAGGTCTTCGCGGAGGGCGGCGTGTTCCCGGCGCTGACCGCGGCCTACTCCGACCCCAGGTTCACCGCGCCCCAGCCGTACTTCGGTGACCAGCCGGCGCTCAAGACGTTCGTCGACGCGCTCACCGAGGGCGCCGACGCCACCTACTACTCCGGCGACTACGCCAGGGCGCTGAAGCTCGCCAGTGACGCGCAGACGAAGGTGCTGCTCAAGGGCGCCGACCCGGCCGCGGCGCTGACCGAGGCCGCCACGCAGCTGGCCCAGCAGACCAACAGGAAGCCGGCCGCCGGATGACGCTCACCCTGTCCAGGCCGCGGGAGCAGGCGGGGATCAGGCGGTCGTTCGTCACCCGGCGCAACGTCCCCTACCTGCTGGTCGTGCCCGCGCTCGCCGGCTTCCTGGTCTTCAAGGCGTATCCGATCCTCGCCGCGATGTACATCAGCCTGACCACCGGCGCGGGCGCGGCCCGCACCTTCGTCGGGCTCGACAACTACGTCCGGCTGGTCAACGACCCGCTGTTCTGGACCGCGCTCTGGAACACCGGGCTGATCCTGGTCGTCCAGGTCCCGATCATGCTGTTCCTCGCGCTGCTGCTGGCGCTCGGGCTCAACTCCGCCTCCCTCCGGCTCCGCGGCCTGTGGCGGCTCGGCGTCTTCATGCCGAGCCTGACCGGCCTGGTCGCCTACGGCGTGATGTTCTCGGTGATCCTGCGCAAGGACGCGGGCCTGCTCAACTGGCTGCTCAGCTTCTTCGGCGTGACGCCCATCGACTGGCTGGGCAGCCCCTTCTGGGCCCGCATCTCCATCGTCATCGCCCTGACCTGGCACTACACCGGCTACAACGCGGTGATCTACCTGGCCGGCCTGCAGAGCATCGCCAAGGAGCTGTACGAGGCGGCGATGGTGGACGGCGCGGGCCCGGTCCGCCGGTTCTGGTCGATCACGGTGCCGCAGCTGCGGCCGATCCTGGCGCTGACCGTGGTGCTGTCGACGATCGGGACGCTGCAGCTGTTCGACGAGCCGTTGGTGCTGACCGGCGGGGGGCCCGACAACTCCACGCTGACGATCTCCCTTTACCTGTACCTGAACGGCTTCCGCTACTTCGACTTCGGTTACGCCGCGGCGATCGCCTACGCCCTGACGTTGATCGTGGCCGGGTTCGGCATCGCACAGATGAGGTTGCAGAAGACATGAAAGGCTGGACGCTGACTTTCGTGCTGGCCGTGGTGTTCGGGCTGTGCGTCGGCCCGTTCTACTGGCTGGCCATGGCCGCCACCCACGCCAACTCCGACATCTTCTCCTGGCCGCCGAAGTTCTACCCGGGCGACCAGCTCGTGGCGAACACGGCCAAGCTGGAGGAGTCGATCGGGCTGGTCACCGTGCTGGGCAACACCCTGTACGTGGCGGTGGTGCAGACCGCGGGCGCGATCGTGGTGTCGCTGCTGGCGGGTTACGCCTTCGCCAAGTTCACCTTCAAGGGCCGCAATCTGCTGTTCGTGCTGCTGCTGTCGACGCTCGTCATTCCCACCGGCGTCACCATCATCCCGATCTTCGAGATGATGAACGACATCGGCCTGATCGACAGCTATCCGGCGCTGATCCTGCCCAGCCTGTCGGTGCCGTTCGGCATCTTCCTGATGCGGCAGTCGCTGCTGGCCATACCCGACGAGCTGCTGGACGCCGCGCGGGTCGACGGCGCGGGCGAGCTGCGGGTGCTGTGGCGGGTGGTGGTCCCGGTGATGCGGCCGGTCCTGGCGGCGCTGGCGGTCTTCCTGTTCCTCGGCGCGTGGAACGACTTCCTGTGGCCGCTCATCGCGATGCGCACGCCCGAGATGTACACCCTGCCCGTGGCCCTCGCCAGCCTGCTGGGGCTGGCCAAGACCGACTTCGGCCAGGTCATGGTGGGCACGGCGATCTCCTCGCTGCCCATGATGATCCTCTTCCTCGTTCTCCAAAGACAGTTCATCTCCGGCCTGCTGGCCGGTGCCACGAAGGGATAGACATGCAGATCTGGGGGCCGCACGCGCTCGACGAGACGACCGTGGTTCACGCGGGCGGGGTCGAGGTGGCGGTGGCGGGGACCACCGGCGTCACCGTGACGCCGCTCGGCGAGGGGGTGTGGCTGATCGACGCCCCCGAGGCGACGGCGGCGCAGTGGAGGGTGCCGTGCGTGAGCACGGCCGCCTTCTGGACGCCGGGCAGCGGCACCCGCTGGGTGCCGCCGATCTGGGCCGCGCCGCTGACGGCCAGGCTGACCACGGGCTCCCCGGTCGTCAGCCTGGTCGGTACGGCAGGCGCCAACGTGTGCACGGCGGCGCTGGCCGAGACGGTGGCGCAGGTCAGCTTCACCGGCGGGCTGATCGAGGAGACCGGCGAGTTCGTCTTCACCCTGCAGGGCGACGGGCTGCGGATCAGGCTCGACGTGTCGGAGCGGCCCTACTCGGCCGCACTGGCCGACGTGGCGGCCTGGTGGCTGGAGGGCCGCGAGCTGCCGCCGACGCCCCTCCAGGCGCGGCTGCCTGCCTACTCGACGTGGTACAGCATGCACCAGGAGGTCACCGAGGAGACGGTGGAGGTGCAGGCGCGGCTGGCCAGGCGGATCGGCTGCGAGACGATCATCGTGGACGACGGCTGGCAGACCGCCGACCGGGCGCGCGGCTACGCCTTCTGCGGTGACTGGGAGCCCAACCCGGCCGCCTTCCCCGACATCGCGAGCCATGTGCGCAGGGTGCGCGACAACGGCATGGCCTACCTGCTGTGGTACGCGCTGCCGTTCGTCGGCAAGCACAACGCGGCCTTCGAGCACTTCGAGGGCAGGTTCCTGCGCTACCTGGACCACATGGACGCGGCCGTGCTCGACCCGCGCCACCCCGAGGTGCGCGAGTTCCTCATCGGCAGGCTCGCCCAGGCGGTCGAGCGGTGGGGCATGGACGGGCTGAAGATCGACTTCGTGGACCGGTTCGCCACGCCGGGCGGAGATCCCGCCCCGAGTGACGGCGCCGACTGCGTGGAGGTCGACGAGGGGGTGCGGCGGCTGCTGCACGACCTCGACGCGCGGCTCCGCCGGACGCGGCCGGACGTGCTGATCGAGCACCGCCAGCCGTACACGGGGCCGGGCCTGTGGCCGTACGCGAACATGGTGCGCGCGATGGACTGCCCGCTCAGCCCGCAGGAGAACCGGCAGCGCACGGTCGACCTGCGGCTGGTCGCCGGACCTGTCGCCGTGCACTCGGACATGATCCTGTGGCACCCGGACGAGCCGGCCGAGCAGGTGGCCGTGCACCTGATCAACGCGCTGTTCTCGGTGCCGCAGGTGTCGGTCGACCTGGCCGCCCAGCGGCCCGACCAGCTGGCCGCCGTCGAGTTCTGGCTGGGCGTCTTCCGCACCCACCTGGACACCCTGCAACTCGGCGCCCTGGAGCCGGCGCAGCCCGAGCACGGCTACCCCCTCGTGCGGGCCTACGATGGGGACACCACGATCATCGCCCGCTACGCCGCGCTCCCCGTGGACGTTCCGGACACGGGAGAGGTGCTGGTCGCCAACGCCGACTCCGACCCCCGGGTGGTCCTCTACGGCGAGGGCGAGGCGAGCGCCGAGGTCTTCGACTGCGGCGGCACGCTCGTCAGCGCCGACAGGCTGCGGTTCGACGCGGGTGCGAGGCTGGTCGAGGTGCCCATGGGCGGTCTGCTCAAGCTGAGGAGAGACTGAGTGGCGACACGTCGGCCGCGCGAGCGCGGGGTCACCATCGAGGACGTCGCGCGCGCGGCCGGCGTGTCACGTCAGACGATCTCCAACGCGCTCAACGCCCCGCACCGGCTGAAGGCGGAGACGCTGGAGCGGGTGACCGCGCTGATCGAGGAGCTCGGCTACCGTCCGGACCAGTCGGCGCGCAGCCTCAAGTCGGGCACCAGGCGGATCATCGCCTATCCGACGCCGGTCGACGACCCGGCCAACCCCAACCCGCTGATGGGCGGCTTCCTCGAGGCCGTCGTGTCCGCGGCGGGCGAGTCCGGCTACCGGATCCT
This sequence comes from Nonomuraea sp. NPDC004354, assembly GCF_053602555.1. NCBI lineage: Bacteria > Bacillati > Actinomycetota > Actinomycetes > Streptosporangiales > Streptosporangiaceae > Nonomuraea > Nonomuraea sp. NPDC004354. The sequence goes on from NZ_JBSGDV010000003.1 coordinate 656,465, forward strand.
CCTGGTACGGCCGCGCCCGGGCCAGAGCCAGGAGCAGGCGCTGGACGAGCTGCTCGCCGCGCGGACCGTGGACGGCTTCCTGCTGTCCGACATACTGCGCGATGACCCCCGGGTCGCCTACCTGACCGCCGAGGGCTTCCCCTTCGCGGCCTTCGGCAGGACCGAGCCAGGGCAGCCGCAGGCGTGGGTGGACGTCGACAGCGTCCAGGCGGTGGTCGACCTGGTCGGCCTGCTCGCGGACAGGGGGCACGGCGAGGTCGCCTTCCTGGCCTCCTCCAGCGGGCAGCCGTGGATGGACGACCGGCGCGACGGCTTCCGCGCCGGCGTGCGCCGCCACGGCCTGCGGGGCCGGGAGTTCGCCGTGCCGGGTGACGAGCCCGCGCGGGTCGTCGCGGCCACCCGCGAGCTGCTGGCGGGCGCCGACCGCCCGACCGCGATCGTGGCCGGGGGCGACTGGCTCGCGCTCGGCGTCTACGCCGCCGCCAGGGCCGAGGGTATGGAGATCGGCCGCGACGTGGCCCTCGTCGCCTTCGACGACCTGCCGGTGACCGCGTTCCTGCAGCCGGCGCTGACCACGGTGCGGCTGCCGCTGCGGCGGATCGCCGAGGCGCTGGTCAGCCGGCTGCTGCGGATCATCGAGGACGGCGTCACTCCCCCGTCCGGGCTCCTGCTCCCCGGCGAGCTGGTGGTCCGGCCCAGTCTCGGACCCTGATCGGAAGGCTTTCATGCGTATCGACTCCTCGAACGAGGAGCTGGTGGCGATGTTCGAGTGGGCGTGCGACCGGGCGCTGCGCTGGGCGCACCCGGCCGGATCGCGCGGCCCGGTCGACGTGGACGAGCGGCGGCCGGAAGGCACCGGCGAGGGCGTCTACCTGGCCTCGTACTGGGCGGGCTACGCCCACCGCAGCGGCTTCTACCTGCGCGACTTCGTCCACCAGCTCCCCGGCGCCCACCTGCTCGGCCTGCACGAGGCCAACCTCACGATGCTGCGCCTGTTCGCCGCCTCGGCCACCGAGGAGCACGGCCGCCGCCCGGTGTGGGCGTTCAACTTCGACGGCTCCTACCTGGCGATCGACTATCGCGGGCCCGGCGACTTCGTCAGGGAGGTCCCCGCGGTGTACGAGCTGGTGGAGGCGGGCGCCGTCGGCCACCGCTGGACGGGCGAGCGGGCCTACGTCGACGACCCGGTGCTGTGGGACTACTACCGGCACGCGATCGAGCTGCCGCCCACCGCGATGGGCACCAGCATCTTCGAAGGCACCGCCTCCTACAACGAGCTGGAGGGCGAGCCGCTGGCGGTGGCGGGTGACGGGGTGGCCGCGCGGTACGCGGCCTTCCTGGCCATGGCCGAGCTGTCGCGGGCGCGCGGGCTGGACGGCGACGACTACCTGCGGCGGGCCGCCGAGCTGCGCGACTGGTTCGCCGCCGAGTGGACGGATGTGCGCGGTTTCACCGCCGACGGCCGCCCCGTCACCGGCTGGGGCAGGGAGAGCAGCTGGTTCCCCGCGCTGAAGGGCCTGTCCGCCGACACCGGGCTCCTCGACACGATCGAGGCCCAGGCCGGCGGTCCTGGCAGGCCCCACAACATCGAGGCGTGGACCTACCTGCCTGACACGTTCTTCCGCGCCGGCAGGCCGGAGACCGCCTGGCGGTGGATGCGGGAGATCTACGCCGCCCGCGAGGAGGAGCACGTCGCGGGCGGGCGCAACGGCGACTACCCGGAGGTGTCGTTCACGCTGGTCAGCCAGGTGGTCGAGGGCCTGCTCGGCGTGCGGCCGAACGGCGCGGCCATCGCCACGGAGCCGGCGCTGCCCGCGGGGATCGACTGGCTGTCGATCTCGGGCATCCCCGTCGGCGGCGGCAGCGTGGCGGTGCGCCACGAGGGCGGCACCACCACGCTCAGCAACCTGTCGGACCACGTGACCTACACCTGGACGGCGGGCGGGCAGGTCCAGCGGGTGCCGCCGGGCGCCACGCTCACAGCACGTCCGACAGGAACTGCTTGAGCCGGGGGCTGACCGGCGCCTCGAAGATCCGCGCCGGCGGCCCCGCCTCCACCGACACCCCCTCGTCGAGGAAGAGCACGGTGTCGGCCGCCTCGCGGGCGAAGCCCATCTCGTGGGTGACGACCACCATGGTCATGCCCTCGCGCGACAGCTCGGCCATCAGCCCCAGCACGCCCTTGACCAGTTCGGGGTCGAGGGCGGAGGTGGCCTCGTCGAAGAGCATCACCTCCGGCTCCATCGCCAGCGCCCTGGCGATGGCGGCCCGCTGCTGCTGGCCGCCCGACAGGTGCCCGGGGCGCGCGTCCGCCCTGCCCGCCAGCCCCACCAGGTCGAGCTGGCGCCTGGCGACCTGCTCGGCCTCGTCGGCCGACAGCCCCCTGATCCTGCGGAGCGGCAGCGTCAGGTTTCGCAGGATGCTCATGTGCGGGAACAGGTTGAACTGCTGGAAGACCATCCCGATCCGGCGGCGGAGCCGGTCGGGGTCCTCCCCCAGCACGCTCCGGCCGTCCAGGAGGACGTCGCCGCCGGACGGTTCGAGCAGCCGGTTGATCGTGCGCAGGAACGTCGACTTGCCCGAGCCCGACGGGCCGATGACGCAGGCCGTCTGCCCGTGCGCGACGTCGAGGTCCACGCCGCGCAGGACGGGTGTGGCGCCGAAGGACAGCCGGATGTCGCGGGTGACGACGCCGCTCATGCCCTCGCCTCCTTCGGCGCGGCCCGCAGCCGGCCGTCGATGTGGTTGACCAGGTGGGTGAGCGGCACGGTGAGCAGCAGATAGAACAGCCCGGCCAGCACCAGCGCGGACTCGTTGCCGGTGTTGGCCGCCGCGTCCTGGCCGATCCTGAACAGCTCGCGCTGGGTGGCCAGCAGACCGAGGAAGTAGACCAGGCTCGACTCCTTGATGAGCGCGATCACCTGGTTGACCAGGGCGGGCAGCACCCGTCGTACCCCTTGCGGGATGATCACCAGGCGCAGCGCGGCGCCGCGGGAGAAGCCCAGGGCGCGGGCCGCCTCGAGCTGGCCGCTCTCGACGCTCTGGATGCCCGAGCGGAAGATCTCCCCGATGTAGGCGGCGGCGATGAGGGACAGCGCGAGGATGCCCAGCGGGTAGGGGTTGGGCCCCCAGATCCGCATCCCGACGGGCGCGAGTCCGACGCCGATGAGCAGGATGGTCACGACGGCGGGCAGCCCGCGGAAGACGTCGGTGTAGAGGCGCGCGGGCCACCTGAGCCACCGGGTCCTGGCGATGCCCGCCATGGCCAGCAGCATGCCGAGGACCGTGCCGAGCACGGCGGAGACGCCGGCCAGGATCAGCGTGTTGGGCAGCCCGACCGTGAGCATGTCGGGCAGCGCCTCGCGCATCGACTCCCAGTCGAAGAACATCCGCCACAGCGTCGACAGCCAGTCCATCACCTGGCGCCCGCGCTACCCGGCTTGAAGTCCGCGGGGACGGGACGCCCGGGGTAGTACTGGTCCTGCAGCTTCTTCCAGGTGCCGTCGGCGATGACCTCGTCCAGCGCCTTGTTCAGCGCGGCCAGCAGTTCGGGCTTGTCGTGGGCGACCGCGAAGGCCGTCGGCGCCGGGCTGAGCCGCTTGGCGGCCAGCACGATCGTGCCGCCGCTCTCCTTGGCGCTGGTCTCGCCGATCTCGGCCGGCGAGATCCAGGCGTCGGCGGTGCCCGCCTTGAGCTGGTTGACCGCGCCGTTGTAGTCGGGCACCCGGACCGGGTCGAGGCCCTGCTGGGTGGCGTAGTCGTCCTGGACGGTGCCCTGCACCACGACCACCCGCTTGCCCTTGAGCTCCTCGAAGGACTTGATCGCCGAGCCCGCGGGCACGTCGAGCCCGAAGTAGCCGAAGTCGTAGCCGTTGGTGAAGGCGACGGTCTTCTTGCGCGCCTCGGTGATCGTGATCGAGGAGCTGCCGACGTCGAACTTGTGCGTGGCCACCTGCGACAGCAGGGCGGAGAAGTCGGTGCCGACGAACTCCGCCTTGAGGCCGGCCTTGGCCGCCACGGCGGTGAACAGGTCGTTGTCGAATCCGGTGAACCTGCCGTCCTTGAGGAAGACGTTCGGCGGCGCGTCGGTCAGCGTCCCCGTCCTGACGATTCCCGGCTGGAGGAGCTTGTACGGGTTGGCGGCGGCACCTGCCGCGGTGTCGCCCGCGCCGTTGGATCCGCAGGCGGAGACGGCGAGGAGGGCGGCGAGGGCCAGGGCGATGCGCTTACTCATATCACAATCCCAGTAGGAAAAGCAGGAAATACACCGAAAAGACGGCCCGCCACGCGGCGGGCCGTCCGGTAATCTACTAATCAGATAGGATTAGTGTCAATTGTGACGTAGATCTTGCGCATGGTCTCGTGCACCACCCACGTGCCCTTCCACCCGTCGTTCAGCACCACGGTGGAGCCGGGGACGAGCTCGGTCACCTGGCCGTCGTCCGCGGTCAGCGTGGCCCTGCCGGTCAGGATCTGGCAGATCTCGTGGAAGCCGTCGCGGACGGCGGTGAAGGTGCCGGGCTCGCACTCCCACACGCCGGTCTCCGCGCCGCCGTCACGCCACAGCTCCAGCGTCGACTCGCGCTGGCCGGTCAGGCTGGTGGGCTTGGGCACGGCCGGCGGCATCGCCACGGACAAGGCGTCGCTCAGATACGTCATCAGCGCCCCGCGATCAGGTTGGCCAGGCGGGCGTATCCGGAGGTGGAGGTGCCCCTGTCGTTCTCCCGCCGGTCGGCGGCACGGAACAGCGTGTAGATGAGCTGCACGCCTGCGTAGCGCAGCGGCTCGGGCTCCCACTGGCGGACCTGGCGGCCCACCCACGGCAGCGCGGTCAGCTCGGTGTCCCGCCGCAGCACCAGGTCGCGCAGGGTGCGACCGGCCAGGTTGGTGGTGGTGACGCCGCTGCCGACGTAGCCGCCCGCCCAGCCGAGCCCCGTCGCGTGGTCGAGGTGGACGGTCGAGCACCAGTCACGCGGCACGCCGAGCACGCCGCACCATGAGTGCTGGATGCGCGCGTCGGCCGCGGCCGGGAACAGCTTGACCAGCATGCGCCACAGCGACTCGACGGTCCAGCGCTGCGTGGCGCCGCGGTCGTCGGTGCGGGAGCCGTACCGGTACGGCACGCCGCGCCCGCCGATGGCGATCCGGTCGTCCGCGGTGCGCTGGGCGTAGATGTAGGCGTGCGCCTCGTCGCCGAGCAGCTCACGGTCCTCCCAGCCGAGGTGCTTCCACACGTCGGCGGGCAGCGGCTCGGTGACGATCATCGAACTGTTCATCGGCAGCCACTGGCGGCGCTGGCCCTCGATGCCCGCGGTGAAGCCCTCGGTGGCGCGGATGACGTACTCCGCCTTCACCACCCCCCTGGTGGTGATCGCCTGCCTGGGCTTGATCGCGGTGACCGTGGTGCCCTCGAAGATGTCGACGCCGAGCGCCTCGACCACCCTGGCCAGGCCCACGGCCAGCTTGGCCGGCTGGATGCGGGCGCAGTGCGGGCTGAAGGTGGCGTCGAGCGCGCCGGCCACGCGCAGCCGCGACTCGCGCTCGTCGCGTTCGAGCAGGCGCAGGTCCTGCTCGCCGTAACCCCACGCGCGCAGCTCGTCGAGCTCCTCGTGCAGGCGCCGGCGCTGGGCCGGGTTGGTGGCGGTGTGGATGAGCCCGCCCTTGTGGATGTCGGCGTCGATGCCCTCCTCGCCCGCGATGCGGATGACCTCGTCGACCGACGCGAACATGGCGTGCTGCAGGTCGATCATCGCTTGGCGGCCGCGCGCCTTGGCGTGCCGCTCGCGCGAGCCGGCGAACTCGGCCGACAGCCAGCCGCCGTTGCGGCCGGAGGCGCCGAATCCGGCGAACTCCTTCTCCAGGATCGCGATCCGCAGGTCGGGCTGGGCCTTCTTCAGGTAGTAGGCGGTCCAGAGGCCGGTGTAGCCGCCGCCCACGATGGCGACGTCGTAGTCGCGCGCGCCCGGCAGGGCCGCCCTGCGGTCGGGGACGCCGATCTGCCGGTACCAGAAGGAGACTCCTCCGTTGGCGAAGTCCTTGGTGAGGTTCACGTGAGCACAGCCTCCGCGTCGCTTTCGTCAGGTAGGAGGACGGAGTCGGCGACGCGCCAGGTCAGCGTCACCTCGTCGCCCGCGCGGGCCTCGCTCAGGCCGCCGGCCTGCTCGCGGACCAGCGCGGGGCTGCCGTCCGGCAGTTTCAGCTCCAGCTTGCGGCTGGAGCCCAGGTAGATCTCGCCGGTGACGGTCGCGGGCAGGGCGTTCCAGCCGGGCTCGGCCTCGTGTCCCGGCTTGCGGACGGCCAGCCGTTCCGGCCGCACCACCAGGGCGCCGTCCTTGCCGTCGATGCCGCCGCGCACGTCCAGCAGGCGCGCGCACACCCCGATGCCCTGGCCGGAGACGGGCCCGCGCAGGACCGTCGACTCGCCGAGGAACTTGGCCACGAACAACGTCTTCGGCCGCTCGTACAGCTCCGCGGCGGGGCCCACCTGCTCGATGCGGCCCTTGTTGAACACCGCGATCCGGTCCGACAGCACCAGCGCCTCGTCCTGGTCGTGCGTGACATAGACGAACGTGGTGCCGAGCTCGGCGTGGATGCGCTTGATCTCGAGCTGGAGCCAGTCGCGCAGCTTCTTGTCCAGCGCGCCGAGCGGCTCGTCCATCAGCAGCACCCGGGGGTTGTAGACGATGGCGCGGGCGACGGCGACGCGCTGCTGCTGGCCGCCGGACAGCTCGCGCGGGTAGCGGTGGCCGAAGTCGCCGAGGTGGACGGTGGCCAGGGCGGCCGCCACCAGTTCGGCGCGCTGGGCCTTGGGCACCTTGCGCTGCTTGAGCGGGAAGGCGATGTTCTCCGCGACCGTCATGTGCGGGAACAGGGCGTAGTGCTGGAAGACCATGCCCATGTCGCGCCGGTGCGGCGGGGTGGCGCCGATGGAGGTGCCGTCGACGGTCAGCTCGCCGCTGGTCTGCCTGACGAACCCGGCGATGATGTTGAGCGTCGTGGTCTTGCCCGAGCCGCTGGGCCCCAGCAGGGTCATGAACTCGCCGGGCTCGATCGTCAGCGACACGTCGTCGACGGCGACGAAGTCGTGGTAGGTCTTGGTGAGGCCGGTGAGCTGGATGCTACTTGGCACGGGTCCTCCTGGCGACGAAGAAGGTGGCGACGAGGACGAGCGTCGTGGTGAGCGCGATGATCATCGTGGCCGCGGCGGCGATGGTCGGGTCGGTCTCCCTGGTGACGCTGGCGTACATCTTCACCGGCAGGGTCTGCAGGTACGGGCTCTGGATGAACAGCGAGACGACCACCTCGTCGAAGCTGGTGACGAAGGCGAACAGCGCCCCCGAGGCCACGCCGGGCGCGACCAGGGGCAGCGTCACGCTGCGGAAGGCGGTCCACCTGCTCGCCCCGAGGCTGGCGGCCGCGTCCTCCAGCCGCCGGTCGAAGCCACGCAGCGAGGCGGTGACCGGGATGATGACGAACGGCAGGGCCAGCACGGTGTGCGCCATGACGAACCCGGCGAGCGTGCCCACGAGCTGCAGTTTGAGGAACACCGCGTACGTGCCGATGGCCAGCACGACGCCCGGCACGATCATCGGCGCCAGCATGGAGCCCTGGGCCAGGGCCAGACCCTTGATCTTCGCCCTGGTCAGGCCGAGCGCGGCGGCCGTGCCGAGCGTCGTGGCCACGACCGTGACCAGCAGCGCCACCTGCACGGAGGTGCCGAGCGCGGACATCCACGCCGCGTCGCCGAAGAAGTTCTCGTACCACCGGGTGGAGTAGCCGTCCGGCGGGAACTTCAGCGACGGCTTGTCGGTGAAGCTCAGCGGCACCACGATCAGCGCCGGGACGACCAGCCACACGCCCGTCAGCGCGCAGAAGGCCCAGAGCGGCCAGCGGGCCCTCATCCCGTCACCTTCTTCCCGGTACGGCGCAGCGTCAGCCCCAGCAGCGCGATCATGGCGAGCGTCAGCCCGAGCAGCACGACGCCCATCGCGCCGCCGCGGCCCCACTTGAGCAGGCCGTTCACCTGGGTGAAGATCTGCTGCGAGATCAGCGCGTCGGTCGGCGAGCCCAGCAGCGCGGGCGTCACGTAGAACCCGAGCGCGCTGATGAACACCGTCAGGCACCCGGCCGAGACGCCGGGCAGCGACAGCGGCACGTACACCTTGACGAACGCCGTGACCGGGTGCGCGCCCAGGCTGGTGGCCGCGGGCAGCAGCCGCCGGTCGATGCCGCTCATGACCGCGTAGAGCGGCAGCACCATGAACGGCATCAGCAGCTGCACCATGCCGATGACCACGCCGGTCTGGGTGCGGATGAGGCTGAAGGGCCCCATCCCGAGCGCGCCCAGCGCCTTGTTGATCACACCGGTGTCCTGGAGCAGGATCACCCAGGCGAACGTGCGCACCATGAGGCTGGTCCAGAACGGCACCAGCACCAGCAGCGTCAGGATCGCCCTGGCCCGCGCACCCACGATCGTCATCGCGTAGGCGTAGGGGTAGGACAGCGCCAGCGCGACCAGCGTCACCCACAGCGCGGTGCTGAACGTCCTGCCGAGCACCTGCATGTTGGCCTGCTCCCCGAAGAACCAGGCGAAGTTGCCCAGGCCGGGCTCCGGGTCGGTGAAGGCGCTGACCAGCATCGACCCCAACGGGTAGAGGAAGAAGACGCCGAGCGCGATGAGCGCGGGCAGCAGAAGGAGCGCGGGCCCCGCCGTTCTCTCTTTCACTGCGCGCTCAGCCTCCGAGCCAGGCGGACCACTTCTCGATCATCTCGGGCTGGTTCTTCGCCCACCACGCGCCGTCCACCTTGAGGCTCTTGTCCACGATCTCGGGGCGGGTGGTCAGGAAGGAGGTGCCGAGCTCGTCGAGCTTGGGCTGGGCGTCGGTGTGGATGGGCGAGTAGGAGGTCAGCTCGGTGAGCTTGGCCTGCTGCTGGGCGCCCAGGTAGTAGTTGATCATCGCCATGGCCGCCTTGGGGTTCCTGGCGTTCTTGGGAACGCTCAGCGAGTCCATGATCGGCATCCACTCGTTCCACTGGACGTCGAACTTCGCGCCGTTCTTGATGCCGGCGTAGGCGCGGCCGCTCCACATCATGACCATGTCGACCTCGCCCGACTCCAGCAGCTGCTGCGACTCGGCGCCGGTCTTCCAGAAGACCAGGTCGCCGCGGACGGCGTCGAGCTTCTTGGTGGCCCTGGCGACGTCGAGCGGGTAGAGCTTGTCGGCGGCCACGCCGTCGGCCACCAGCGCGGCCTCGTACGGGCCGGGCGCCGCGTCGCCCGGGATGCCGGGGACGGCGCGCTTGCCGGGGAACTTCGCGGTGTCGAAGAAGTCCGCCCAGCCCTGCGGCGGGTTGGCGCCGAACTTGTCCTTGTTGTAGGCGAGGACCATGCCGTACTGCATCGCGGGGACGCTGCACTCGGTGGCCAGGCCCGCCGGCACCTTCGACTTGTCGATGATCGTGTAGTCGAGCGGCTGGAGCAGCTTGCCGCACTGGGCCTCGGCCCAGATGGAGTCGGTGTCGACGACGTCCCAGGTGACGTTGGAGGAGTCGACCTGCGCCTTGATCTTGGCGTAGTCGGTCGGGCCGTCCTGGAGCACCTGGGCGCCCGACTCCTTGGCGAAGGGGTCGATGGCCGCGTCCTGCTGGCCCTTCTGGTAGACGCCGCCGTAGGAGACGAAGGTCATGTTGACGCCCTTCAGGGCGTCCTTCTTCACGGCTCCGGACTGTGCGGGTCCCGAACCGAGGTCGATGTCCGCGGGCGCGGCGGCGCTGCCGCCGCAGGCCGCGACCAGGAGGAGGGAGGCCGTGGCGATGGCCGTACCGGCCAGTCGCTTGGGTCGGATGAGCATGGGGTTGCCCCCTCGTAGAGCGTGATGTGGGGTTCGTGTGGGGTTCAGTCGGGGGTGGGGGGGCCGATGATCCAGAGGACCTCGGCCTCCTCGTCGCCGTCGTTGACGACGCGGTGGGGGATGGAGGTGCGGTACTCGACGCTGTCGCCGGGACCCATCGGGGACAGTTCCCTGTCCCCCAGATGGACGGTGACGGTGCCGCGCAGGACGAGCAGGATCTCCTGCGAGTCGCCGTGGGTGTACTGCTCCTCGCCGGTGGACGCGCCCGGGTCGAACTCGCCGCTGTACACCTCCAGGTTCTGGAGTGGTCGCTGCGAGATCAGGTACTTGCGCGATCCGCGCCCCGCGTGCAGTTCGGGGCGCTCGGACCGCCTGACGATGCGGTGGCCGTCCACCGCGTCCTCGCTGAACAGATCGGCCACCGTGATGCCGAGCGCGACGGCGACCCGCCGCAGCATCCCGACGCTGGCACTGGTCTGGCCGCGCTCCAACTGGCTGATGAAGCTGGCGCTGGCCTGTGCCTGTGCCGCCAGACCCCTGACGGTCATCTGGCGCATAAGACGGTAGGCACGGATCCGGTCGCCCAAGGGCTCAGCTGCCATCGAACGTCTCGATTCTCTGCACTGAACAAGTTGTTAAGTGGCAATGAAGGGACCGTACAAACGGCCCAACCGCCCCAGCAAGGGGGCGACTGGTCACAAATCGGTGACATGTGATCACGCTCACAGCACGCAGCGCGCGAAACCCCAGGTCAGCGCCCTGCCTGCGGGAAAGGTAAAACTCTCGGCCGCCGCCTGGCGGGAGAGCACGGGCGATCCTGCCGCCCGGCCGGTGCTCAGAACCCGCGCGACCACTGCACGACATTGCGCAGCGGCCGGCCCGCGACGAACCTGCGCCAGTTGTCCTCGAAGATCTCGAGGATCTGCTCCGACTCCCGGTCGGAGCCGCCCGCCGTGTGCTGGGTGAGCAGCGTGTTCGGACAGCTCCACAACGGGTGCCCGGGCGGCAGCGGCTCCGTGGCCGTCACGTCGAGGACCGCGCCGCCGAGCCGTCCCTCGCGCAGCGCCGCCACCAGCGCCGCCTCGTCGACCAGGGAGCCGCGCCCGGCGTTGACGAAGATCGCGCCGGGCGGCAGCAGCGCCAGCCGGGTCGCGTCGAGCAGGCCGGCCGTCTCAGGCGTGCCGGGCAGCAGCCCCACCAGCACGTCGGTCCCCGGCAGCAGGGCGTCGAGCTCGTCCGGGGTCATCCTGCGGGAGTAGAGCGTGACGCGGCAGCCGAAAGGGGCCAGCAGCTCGGCCAGCCGCCGCGCGATCGTACCGGCCCCGAGGACGACCACCGAGGCCCCGGTCAGCAGCCGCAGCCCCGGCCGGAGCGGCCGGTCCGACCAGGTCCGCCGCTCCCCCAGCCGGACCAGCTCGTCGACCCCCCGGTACAGCGCGAGGATGCCCGCCAGACAGGTCTGGGCGACGGGGTCGGCGAACGCACCCGACACGTTCGTGACGGTGATCCGCCGCCCGAGCGTGGCCCAGTCGAGGCCCACGTACCGGTCGACGCCCATGGACGACAGCTGGAGCCACCGCAGGTGGCGCGCCGCCGGCAGCCATTCGGGCGGGCAGTTGCCGACCGCGACCCGCGCCCCGGCGAACGCCTCGGCGTCGCGGGCGGTGTGCTCCTTGGGCCGGGCGAACCACACCGGCACGTCGCCGGCCAGCGCGCGGACCCGCTCCCGCTCGGCGGCGGTCAGCGCCAGCTCGACGTACAGGCGCATGCCTTCATCCGGGCCGGCGGACGCGGTCCTGGAGGCGGCTGGGGTCTTGGAAGCCGCCGGGGTCCTGGAGGCGGCCGGGGTCCTGGAGGCGGCCGGGGTCCTGGAGGCGGCCGGGGTCACGGCCGGTCGGCTCCGCAGAGGATCCCGGCGGCCATGCCGGTGGGCGGGGTCTCGGTGGCCAGCTCACGCAGCCGGTCGGCGAGCGCCAGCGCCTGCTCACGCGTCATGCGCGGCTCCGTGCCGGTGTAGAACACCACGATGTCGCCCGAGGGCGAGCGCACGGGAGTGAAGGGAAGCGAAGGGGAGATCACCATGATGGCATCAGTCTTTCGTACCTGACCGACAATTTCGCGGTTCAGCGGCGGGTGTCACTCGGCGATCCGGTCGACCAGCCTGGTCCAGAAGGCGATCAGCTCGTTGCCGGTGTAGCGGATGAAGTGGATGCGGTCGTGGCCCCGGTAGACGGCCACCTCCGTCAGCGGGGCGCCGCCCTCCTCGAAGCTGGTGTACAGGGAGGTCCAGTCGTCGGGTCCGGGCACCCAGTCGGGAAAGGCCAGGCGGGCGGCCTGGTCACGGAGTGCGGACCAGCGCTCCCCCGAGGAGTCCATACTTCACGGTGCCAGGAGACGCCCCAAGAGGCGGCAAAAGGGCCACCTCGTCGGCCGTGGCGCCGGCCGTCCCCTGCACCGCGAGCCGTCCCGCGCGGCCGTGATCCCGTTGACGAACACAGCCCCGTGCTTGACGGGCCATTGCCACCGGAATCGATAGCGTGCCGGGCAAGGATCTTCAAGGGGGAACACAACATGAAGCGCTTCGCGATCACGACCGCCGGCGTCGTCCTGGCGCTGGGCATGGCAACGGGCCCGGCCGCCGCGGCGGCCTGGGAGGTGCCGAGCCGAGGCAACACCGACCAGATCACCGACCTGCTCGGCAAGCTGCTGGAAGGCACCAGCCTGCTCAACGGCGTGAACGGCGTGTAGGAGCGGGCCGTCGACCCGGACGTCAGGACCTCAGCAACCCGCCGACCGCCATCGGCGACCAGGCGTCCGGACCGGCGACGTCGAGCACGTCGCCGTCCTCTGGAGCGCCGATCGGGAGACCGGTGGCGGTCATCGCGGACACGACCGTCCTGGCGTCCGGGCGGATCCGGGCGGCCACACGGCGTCCCCAGCGCGTCCTCCCCCACGGCTTGCAGATCGACAGGATGGTCACCGCGGCCAGCAGGGCGACCCACCTGCGGTAGACGGCCAATGCCTGACTCGGGTGCGAGCCGGCGCCGCGCTCACCGGGTCAGCCACCAGACGGCCACCACCACGGCGGCCACGAGCAGGGCGACGGCGTAGCCGAGCAGCGCCCGGCCCAGACGGCGGCGGACGTAGCCGGGGCGGTGGCGATCAGCGGTCACAGGGTCTCCTCCTGCGGGACGGCCGGCGGCTCGGACGGCGAGCGGGCCAGACGGAGTACGGGTGACGGAGTACGGGCGTCGGACTACGGGCGTCGAACTACGGGTGACGGAGTACAGGCGTCGACTACAGGCGTCGGACTACGGGTGACGGAGTACAGGCGTCGACTACAGGCGTCGGACTACGGGTGACGGACAGACAGCGGATCAGACGGACTACAGGTCGGACAGACAGACCGCGGGTCGAGCAGGCAGCAGGCCAGACGGACCGTGGGTCGGACAGACAGCGGGCCAGGCGGACCGCGGGTCGGACGGTGGAGCGGCCATCCCCTGCGGGCATGGCAGGCGCCGGATGCCAATTCTTTGTGTCCCACGTCGGGTTTCCGTCCGATGGGAAGGGCAGATTCCCCACGACAAGGGGGGATCTTAGATGATCAAGAAGTTGCACGCCATGGGCCTCAGGTCCAGCCACATGTACGCCGCGGGGTTCGCCGCCATCGGCGCGTCCATCATCTCCTGGATGGCCTCCAGGACCGCCGAGAACATCGACAGGGCCGACCGGTGGGGGATCTTCATCGGCGAGTGGGCGCCGACGTGCTTCGCGCTCGGAGTGGCCCTGCGCATGGAGGAGACGCACAAGGACATGGAGGAGACCCCGGAGGCGACGACGTTCGACCGGTCGATGGCCGGCAGCAGCCGCGCCCGCGCGGGGGTGTGACCACCGGAGGCGCAGGCCGCGGCCCGCCGGCCGACCTGCGCCTCACCGCTACCGCCAGACCCCCTGCGCCTCCGTCCCGCAACCCGCCCACTCCCCAGCAACCCCCTGACCCCTCGCCCCACCCCACTCCCCCGCAGCCTCCGGTTCCGCGCCCCACCGCACCCCCGCAGCTCCCCTCCCCTCGCCCCACCGCACTCCCCCGCGGCCGTCGTCCTCCCTCACACCCCGCCCCACTCCCCGCGCCGGCGTCGGTCCTGCGTCGCCGGACCCCATGACCCCGGCGGTCCACCGACCTCCCCGTCCCCTCCGCCAACCCCGGCTTTCCGCCCTGTTCCGCGCTTCCGCCATGGCACACATGGCCCGCGACGCGCCTGCGCACACGTCCGGCCGACGCACGTCTCCCAGCTGCACACCTTCGCCTGTCCAGCGCTGCTCCCGGCCCCCGCACCACTCCTGGCCGCCACGCGTCTCCCGGCTGCACACGGTTCAGCGCTCCTCCCGGCCCCGCACCACTCCTGGCCGCCACGCGTCTCCCGGCTGCACACGGTTCAGCGCTCCTCCCGGCCCCGCACCACCTCCCGACCGACGGCCCTCCGGCTCCCCCGCTCTCCCCGCCGTCACTCCATGCCCTCGTGGGGCCCGGCGCGAGGATCCGGGTGGCTTGCGCGCGGTCCTCCGCCTCGCCGTACGGGATCCGCCGGAACTCTCCCGGCCCCCACCGAGGGGCCGCGAGCAGACGACCCGGCAGGCATAACCCTGGCGACACGCCGTCAAATCACCATCTTTATGCCGAAACATCCGCATCCTCAGCTGGAATTTAGCGCCCGATTTGTTGCACGAACTTCCTTGCCCGTACAACGAAACAAGGTCGCAACTTTCGCGCGCTGACATCCGTACAGCATCAGCTTGACGTCGCGTTTGCCCAGGTCCGGCCAGGTATCGCAAACCTGTGAAGGGTTTAACGTGCATTTACATAAATAGGCCAGCCGATCTCCCTGAGATCCTGCCGCAAAGAGATGTTCAATATGCGCGATAATTGATGATTCATCCCGATTTGGGTGCTAGTGTTCTGAATTGAAACGAGAGCCACTTCACGGGGAGGAACGATGACTCTCACACGGATCTACCCGACCTCTCAGAACGGCTGGGGCTGGGGCGGAGGCTGCTGGCGTCGCCGGTGCGGTTGCGGCGGCGGCTGGGGCTGGCGCCGGCGCTGGTGGGGATGGTGGTAGTTAGTTCTCGTGAGAGCCGATGGATAATCCGTCGGCTCTCATTTAATGCTCGTGACAGCTCCCCCCTCGCCCCGGCTGTCACCATCCGCAGGACGTTCAAGGAGTTCTGGCCCGACACCCGTGGCCTCCGGAAGCTGTTCGCCGTCGGCGGCGTCCTCGCCCTCCTGGCCGCGCTGTGTGAAGTGGCGGGGATCGCGCTGTTCGGCTACATCACCGACGAGGTGCTCAGCTCCGGCAACCTCGCCGCGTTCTGGAGCCCCGCGGCGGTCTGGCTGGGCATAGCCGTGATCGCGGGCCTGTTCTCCTTCGGCGCCACCTATGTCACGGCGCTCGGCGCCGAACGTTTCCTGCTCAAGCTGAGGGACAGGATCTTCGCGCACCTGGAGACCCTCACACCCGACTTCTTCGACAACCGCAAGCTGGGCGACCTGATGGCCAGGCTCACCGACGACGTGGCGGCCATCGAGGAACTGGTCGGGTCAGGGCTTGTCAAGGTGTTGACCACCGTCGCCAGCGTGGTGTTCTTCGCGGGTGCCGCCTTCTACATCCGGTGGGACCTGGCCCTGGTGACGATGGCGCTCGTCCCCGCGTTCCTGCTGGTGTCCAAGCTGTTCGCCGGCAGGTTCAGAACGGCGGCGGCCCGCGAGCGGCTCAGCAACGGGGCGATGAACAGCGTCATCGAGGAGAGCCTGTCCAACCAGTCACTCGTCCAGGCGTACAACCGCCAGGAGTCGGAGTCGCGCCACCTGCACAGGGAGGGGCGCACCTGGCTGAGGGCGAACATGACGCAGGCGTGGCTGTCCGGCGCGTACGGCCCTGCCGTCCAGGTGCTGGAGACGCTCTGCCTGATCGTCATCATCGGCTTCGGCGCCTGGGAGATCGCCTCGGGACGCCTCACCATCGGTGGCCTGCTGGCGTTCGCCGCCTACCTGGCCTACCTGTATCCGTCCGTGCAGCAGCTCGGCGAGATCGCGCTGACGGTCTCGGAGGCGGCGGCCGGCTCCGACAGGGTCATGGAGGTGCTGAAGGCCCGTCCCGCGGTCGCCGACAAGGCCTCCGCCGTACCGCTGGCCACGCGCAGCCGGGGGTACATCGAGTTCGCCCATGTCTCCTTCACCTATCCGCAGCGCCGCCGGCCGACGCTCCAGAACGTGTCGTTCACCGTGTCGCCCGGCGAACTGGTGGTGGTGACGGGGCCGAGCGGCGCGGGCAAGTCGACGCTGGCCAAGCTGCTGCTGCGCTTCTACGACCCGCTGGCGGGAAGCGTCCTGCTCGACGGCACCGACATCCGCGACGTCACCATGGCCTCTCTCCGCGACAACATCACGCTGCTCCACCAGGAGAGCCTGCTGTTCTCGGGGACCGTACGGGACAACATCGCGTACGGCAGGCCGGACGCGACGCTCGACGAGGTCGTGGAGGCGGCCGTGCTCGCCGGGGTGCACGACTTCGTCAACGCCCTGCCCCAGCGGTACGACACACCGATCGGGCAGCGGGGACGGCTGATGTCGGGCGGGCAGCGCCAGCGCATCGCGATCGCCAGGGCCATCCTGCGCGACGCGCCCGTGCTGGTGCTGGACGAGCCGATGACCGGCCTCGACGAGGCCACCGCGGCGCGGATCATGGAGCCTCTGGCGCGGCTGATGGAGGGACGCACGACCATCATGATCACGCACGACCTACGCCATGTTCCGGCAACGGCCCGCACGATCACGCTCGAACCGGCGCGACGCTCGAACCGGATCACGCTGAAGCACCGCACGCCCCGCAACGCGCCCGCGTGACGGATCGTCAGCTGCCGCGTCATGATCCGGCCTGACGGCTTCCTGCAGAAAGCTGTCGCTGTTTTTCGGAAGTTTCCAGCAAGAAGATGACGACCCTCGGGCCCGGCCTTCCAGCGAAGGTCGGGCCCTCTCATGGCGTCTGCCAGGCGCGATATCGGAATCTCCATCGATCTGGGGCGATATCACTATTGGACATGTCGTTCGCGGTGCTGATCTGATCTCCGGCATGAAACGTCCCCAGATGATGGTCGGCGCCGCCCTCGTGGCGGTCTCCGCGCTGCTCGGCGGAACCGCCCACGCCACCCTTTCCACCGCCCCCGTCCAGGTCACCGTCCAGCCGGGGCCGATCGTGCGCGATGACCTGCGAGCGCTGTTCGACCAGGCAGGCGTCCGCGGCGCCTTCGCCCTCCTCGACGTCTCGAGCGGCCGCGTCACGGTCGTCGACCGGGCCAGGGCCGAACGCCGCCTGATCCCCGCGTCCACCTTCAAGATCCCGCACGCCCTCGTCGCGCTGGAGACCGGCGCCGTCAAGGACGACAAGGAGGTCATCCCGTACGGCGGTAAGCCGCAGCGCTTCCCCGAGTGGGAGAAGGACATGAACCTCGGCGACGCGATCAGGGCCTCCAACGTGCCCGTCTTCCAGACGATCGCCCGCCGTATCGGGCTGAAGCGGGAACAGCAGTGGCTCCACCGGCTCGGCTACGGCAACCGCGAGGTCGGCGGCGTGGTGGACACGTTCTGGCTGGAAGGGCCGCTGGAGATCTCGGCGGTCGAGCAGACGCGTTTCCTGTCCAGGTTCGCCCGTCAGCAGTTGCCCGCGTCGGTGAAGAACCAGCGTCTGGTCGCCGACATGCTCAAGATCGAGCAGGAGGACGGCTACACCCTGTACGGCAAGACCGGCTGGGCCTTCGACGTCACGCCGAGCGTCGGCTGGTGGGTGGGCTGGGTCGAGCGCGGCGGCCGCCTGTACACCTTCGCGCTCAACATCGACGTGGTCCAGGACGGCGACACGGGCAAGCGCATCCCGCTGGCCCGCGACCTGCTGAAGCGCCTGAACGTCCTGCCCGCCCGGTGACCCGGTCCCGGCGCTCCTGACCGAGCGACCCGTGCGTCGCGGGCGCCACCGCCCGCCCCTCCCGCCGGACGGCACCGACGTCCGGGGAAGGCCTTGCGAACAGAAGCTGAGCGCGGCGGGCGCCCGCGGCGATCGGCTCGCCCGGGATGTCAGGACTCCGGTTCGCCCTCATGCCGGTTGTGGGTCGAGAGGATCTCGGCGAGCTGATGCTGCTGCTCGGGCGTCAGCCGTACCGGCCACACGGCGGGCAGCACGAGGACATCGCCGTTCGGCATGGCGACCAGGTCGAGAGGGAACGCTGGGGGAGCAATCACAGTGCGACCACTTTCGCACGTCAGAATGCTTTGCGAGAGGTCTTCACGTCTACCTTCGGTCTTGGTACTCCAAGAACTTGCGAAGTCACGCCGGGTCCGCCCCCGCCGGACCGCCGGGCCGGGCGGCCCCCATCGTGCAGGCGCAAACCACACCGCCGCCTGGGATTAGCGTCACCCGAAGCCGAGAACCCCGTCCAGGTGACCGCAGGCACGGCCGTTCCCACGGGAGCGGTGGCACGGAAAGGGGTCGACCCATGCCCAAGTACCTCATCCAGCTGAACTACACCGCGGACGGCATCAAGGGCGTGCTCCAGGAGGGCGGCACCGCACGCCGCGAGGCGGCCGAACGCATGGCCGAGAGCGTCGGCGGCCGGATCGAGCAGATGTACTTCGCCTTCGGCGAGATGGACCTGTACGCCATCGCCGACATGCCGGACAACGTGAGCATGGCCGCCGTGGGCCTCGCGGTGTCGGCGTCCGGCGCGGCCCGGACCAGGACGGTCGTCCTGCTGACACCCGAGGAGATCGACGAGGCGACGAGGCAGGAGGTGCAGTACCGCGCCCCAGGCACCTGACGGCCCGTGGAGGCCGCAGGCGTCGCTATTTCGGTGGCGATCCCCACATGTCCACCCTCTATCGTTCCTCCGTGGAAGATCTCATCATTGCCCGGCGCCTGCGTGTTCCCGTCGGCGCCGCGGGGGACGGCACGCCCGGCTGGGGAGAGGCGGCCGCCCGGCAGCTCGACGCGGCGCTGCTCAGCGTCGGCTTCACCTGCTCGCCGGCGTTGCTCGACCGCCTGGCGGGGCTGCCCGGCGAGCAGGTGATCGACCTGGGCGTGCGTGTCCTCGCCGCGGTCCGCCGCCTGGTCGGCGACCACGTCGAGCACAACGCCTACTTCATCGACTTCCCCAGGAACGTCCCGGACACCCTGGAGTTCTGGGCCGGGCTGCTGCGCGAGGCCATGCTCGACCCGGTCGCCGCCACCCGGCTGCGGCCGGACGTCCTCAACCTGCTCGACCTGCCGCGATACGGCGGCTACCAGCACACCTACGCCGACCTGCTGGCCGCGCACGCCGAGCTGGTCCCCCTGGCCCGCGACCGGGTGACCGTGCTGGAGCTGGGCGGCAGCCTGCGCGACGAAGCGCGGGAGCTCTACCTCTCGCTGGCCGGCTCCGAGGTCCCGCTCGCCGCCGAGGACCTGGCCGCCCTGCGCGAGCTGGCCGCCTTCTGCGCCGACGAGCGGCCCGAGCGCGTCCCGGTACGCGAGAACCGGGCCGTCATCAACGAGGTACGGCTGGCGGCCGGGCAGCCGCTGCTCGTCGACACCGTGACAGACGTGCTCCGGCTGGCCTGCGCCTGCTCCGGCGGCGACGTCACCCTGACCACCCCCACCCGCCTGCGCTCCTTCCGCCGTGCCGAACGCCGCATCCTGCTGGCCGCCCTGGACACCGTCCCGCCGGCCAAGCACGGGGACGTGCAGCGCCACCGGGAGCAGTGGAAGCGGCTCGGCGAGCGGCTGCACCCCCACGAGTACCCGCAGTTCCCCCGGGCGGCCCAGGTCTTCGAGGTGGCCAGGGGTGCGCGCAAGGCGGCGGGCTTCGACAGCCGGGTCGAGGCCGCGCTGGCCGCGGGCCGTACCGAGGAGGCCCTCTCGCTGCTGGAGAACACGCCCGGCGCGCTGCTGCGCCGCCTCGACCACCTGCTGCGCGTGAGCGGCGGCTCCGCCGTCCTGGAGGCAGCGCGGCGGTCGGCCGCACGCGCCTCCGGCCGCGTGCTGCTCTCCCTGCGCGAGCACCTGCAGAACCGGCTCGCCCCCGCGGACCGGGTCTTCACCAACCGGTACGGCAGGGCCTGGACGACCCCCGACGTCCGCCCCCCGCTCGACGAGGAGGTCCTCGGTCAGCTGCTCGCCCACCTGGACGAGGAGATCTCCAGCCGCCTGCCCGACCCCGGCGAGCTGATCGTCGACCCGGCCGTGCTCGACGTGGCGCTGCCCCTGTCGGGCAAGGCCGTCAGCCCCGGGCTCGGCATGCTGCCGCGCGGTTCGCTGTCACCCGTGGACGGCGAGCTGCTCCGGTTCTTCGTGCACTGGCGCCAGGCCGAACGGCGTACCGACTACGACCTGTCCGCGCTCATGCTCGACGCCACCTACGACAACCCGACGCACATCTCGTGGACGGCCTACGCCAACGGCTACGCGACCTACTCGGGCGATCTCACCGACGCCACCGACGGCGCCTCGGAGTTCATCGACATCCGCCTGTCCGACGCCACCCAGCCGATCATCATCCCCCAGGTCAACATCTACGCGGGCGAGCGGTTCGACGAGGCGGCCGAGGCGTTCTTCGGCTACATGACCAGGGACGCCGCGCAGGAAGGCAGGCCGTTCGAGCCGCGTACCGTGCGGATGAAGTCCGACCTGCGCGGTTCCGGCCGTATCGCGCTGCCCCTGGCCTTCCTGCGCGGCGACGACGGCGCGTGGCGGGTGAAGTGGCTGCACCTGTCCATGTCCGGCCACCCGGCGTTCAACCAGGTCGAGGGCAACCGGGTCACCGCGTCGCTGCTCGTGCGCTCGATCGTGGAGCGCGACCAGCTCCGGGTCGGCTACCTGGCCGGCTTGCTGCGGGCCAAGGCCTCCCAGGGCGGGCACACCACGTACATCGGGCTGGAGGCGCCCGCCGACCTCCCGGCCGGGGCGCGGGTCTACACGCCCGCCACGCTGCACGAGCTCATCCCGGCCTGATACCGTGGCGATCGCAAGGCCATGGGAGAGCTTCCTTCTCACCTCATTGGAACCGGGCGGCCCGCACGGGCGCCGGTCTGGATCTAGCTCTCCCGCCTTCCTTGCGCTCCGGCGGGTGCGGCCATTCGTGGGCTTCCTTCTCTCCTGGTTCGATTCCAGGGAGGCCCCAGTGGGCCTTCTGGCGTTTCTAGCTCGCGAGCACCCCGCACCCGCTGGGGCAGGCGAACCGGTCCGCTTCGACCACGGCTGAGCAGCAAGCTCGGCATCCTGAGCGGATCGGCCGCCGGTCGCGAGGAGTCGCGAGCGGATCGGCAGCCGGTCGGCAGGGGTCGGGAGCGGATCGGCAGCGGATCGGCGGCGACCCTCAGCCCACGAGTTCGTCCCCCTCGACCAGCCGCCCCGCGGGCCGTACCGGCAGCAGCGAGATCGTCCCCAGTAACCAGTCCGCCAGCCGGTCGCGCTCGACCAGGATCAGCGGCTGCCTGGCCGCCAGCGCCTCCTGGCGGGCCTGCCGGCTGAGCCGACCGGAAGTGATCAGGACGCCGGTGTGTCCGGCGAAGGTGTTGGCCAGCGCCCCGAGGAAGTTGCGAACCTCCGGCGCGCCGACGGTCTTGCTGTAGCGCTTGCACTGGACGGCGTAGCGCCCATGCCCCGGGGCCACGGCGGTGATGTCCACCCCGCCGTCACCGCTGCGGCCCCGCTCACGGACCTGGCGGAACCCGTCGGTGATCATCCGTTCGGCGACCAGGTGCTCGAACTGGGTGCCGGTCATCCGGTCGACCTTCTCCAACTCGGCGTTCGCCGCCAGGAACCGCACGCGTGCCGCCTGGATGATCCGGTAGCGGAGCACGAGGCCGCCGCCGAAGAGCACCGACAGCAGGCCGGCCAGCGCCACTGCCCAACCCGGGTGGGCACGGGCGAACTGGACCACCAGCGCGACCACCACGACCGCGGCGATCAGTCCTAAGATCCACAGATCGCCGATGCCGCGTCGCCTGCCCTTGCCCCTGCCTCGCCTGGATCCCCTCGCCATGGGTTCCTCCCTGATGGACGGTTGTGGAGACGAGTGTGAGCAACGGCTACGACAGAACCGACCCGTGCCTGTCGCGTTCTGGTACGGCTGACGCCTTCTGGGTCTTCTGAGACGGAAGTTCCGACCGGAGAGCCGGAACCGGAGGACCGGATACCACCCTTCTGCCCGGACTGAACCCCGGCAGCCCGCCTCCGGCCGACACCGGCAACAGCCAAGGCCGGTGCCGTGGCGCGAGCGGCGCCCAGATGGAACAGAGCGTCGCCAGGACGCTCCTGGCATCCCAATGACCGCCTTCAGCGCAGGCGGGTCGCGTCGCCCGCTTCAGCGCAGGCCGGGTCGCATCGCCCGCTCGGCCACCCGGTGTGGTCGGCGACCGGGACCGTCTACCGGCACCAGATCCATCCGGTGTACAGGGGTTCGCCGGCAGGCGCGTCACAGCGTATCGGCTGACGGCATCGGCTCCAGCGGAAGCGCCCCGGCAAGGTCAGCCTTCCGCACGGGACACCGCACGTCATCGGCGAACAGCGCTCCTCTCGCCCGGCCGGTGGCACGTGAACGCACCAGGGCCCCGCGCGGGGAGTCACCGTCGCCGATGATCAAGGATGTCCGGGCTCGTCTCGGGTCGGAGACGTGCAGGATCTCAGCTGTCTAGCGTTGCTTGAGGCGGAGTGCTTCTTTGCGGGTCTCGGCCTGGATGGACCGCTCGCGCTCCAGCCACGCCGGGTTCTCTTCCTTCAGCGCGTCGATCTCAGCGGTGGTGAGCGGCCCGGTGATCCCGCCTCTGGTCAGGCCGGAAATGGAGACCCCGAGCTTCGCGGCGACGACCTGCTTGGGGTGCGGGCCGTTGCGGCGCAGGTCAGCGAGCCAGGCGGGTGGCGTCGACTGCAACTCGTTCAGCTCGTCCCTGGAGACGACACCCGCCTGGAAATCGGCGGGAGTGGCCGAGAAGAGGACACCCAGCTTCTTGGCCGCCGTCTCCGGCTTCATCGTCTGGATGGTCTTCCGTTTGGGCGAGGTCATGGCGTCAAGAGTAGTCAGTCGGAAGGGGTTCCCCTGACGTCGGTACCCTGAGGAAGTGACTGATGGGGAGAGCGGCAGGGCGTTCCGGCTGGCGTACGTGCCCGGGGTGACACCCGCGAAATGGGTCAACACCTGGACCGAGAGGATGCCCGGTGTGCCGATCACCCTGGTCGCGGTCCCCGTCGCCGAGGCGGTGGGACTCCTGCGGGACGGCGGCGCCGACGCCGGATTCGTCAGGCTGCCGGTCGACCGTGACGGGCTCAGCGTGATTCCGCTCTACGTGGAGACCACGGTGGTCGTGGTGCCCAAGGACCACGCGGTGGCCGCCGTCGATGAGGTGGCCATCGCCGACCTGACCGACGACGAGGTGTTCCATCCTCTGGATGACACCATCGAGTGGACGGTCCGGCCCGGGCTGCCCGCGTTCACCCGCCCGGACACGACGGCGGACGCGGTCACCCTGGTGGCGGCCGGCACCGGGCTTCTCCTGGTGCCGCAGTCGCTGGCACGCCTCCACCACCGCAGGGATCTCACCTACCGGCCGGTGCTGGACGCGCCGCAGTCCCAGGTCGCGCTGGCCTGGCCCACGGACGCGACCACTGACCTGGTGGAAGAGTTCATCGGCATCGTCCGCGGCCGGACAGTGAACAGCTCGCGCGGCCGTACCCCCGCCCCTCCTGCGGAGAAACCGGCACGGCGGCAGGCACCGAAACCCGCCCAGAACGGCTCCGGCCGCCGGGCCGTACCGGCGAGCCGTAAGAGGAAGGGCCACCGCCCCCGGTGACCCGCAGCCTGCTCTGATCTGGAAATTGCAGCTCGATCAAATCCAGCACTCCGGCAACCTGGCGATCCCGCAGGCCGGCTGCCCTGCTTTTCAGACTGGGGTCGCGATCATCGCCGGCCGTCGCCGAGAAATTGCCGCGCGCCGCGCAACGTGGTCCGAAGCCGCCGCTGAGTCATGGCACAGTCCAAGCGCACGTCTGTCGGACCGGGCAAGCCGGTGTCCGCCCGCCGGCCTGTAGGCAACCGGTCCGCGTCGAGGCCATCGCGGCGAGCGATGAGCAGCCCGAGCTCGTATCGGCTGACGGCATCGGCTCCGGCGACATGGTGGACACCCCGGTGCTCGGAGGCGGCAAGTTCCAGAAGCGCCGCAGCGAGATCAGCCTTGTGCACGGGACACCGCACGTCATCGGTGAACAGCGCTCCTTTCGACCTACCGGTGGCAAGTGCATGCACCAGGACCTCGTGCGAGGAGTCGCCGTCGCCGATGATCAAGGACGTCCGGGCTGTCACCGCAGCAGGCACGATCGCGTTCACCGCTGTCTCGGCGGCGGCTTTGGCCGCGCCGTACGGGCTGATCGGGTCAGGGACGCACGTCTCGTCGTAGCGAATCGCGGCACCCGAGAAGACCGCGTCGCTCGAGACGTGGACGAGGCGTCCACCTTCCCTGGACACAGCCAGAGCCACGTGCGCCGCGCCGGTCGCCGTGGTCGTCCAATCCGTCTGCCGAAAAGCAGCGTTGATGACCACCTCTGGCCGGAATGCGCCGATCAGCACATCGACGTCCTCTCGCCGGCGCACGTCGAGCGGCAGCCACTCAAGACCGGCGGTCTCCCCAGGCCGGGTCAGATAGGTGGCAGCCACCTCGTGCCCGGCGAGCAGACACTGTCGAACGAGTTCGCGGCCCAGAAAGCCACTGCCGCCGACGATGAGGGTCCTCATGGCCGGCCACCATAGACCAGCCGCTCCGAGGCATGGCGCTGATGCTCATCGACATGTCGAAACCAGTTGATCGCCACCGGCGCCCGAACGGCGCACGGATGGTGCCGCTTCACGGGCACGAAGTCCGTGAAGCGGTCACTTGACGTCATCGAGCAAGCGCTGGCCGGTGCCCGTACGGCCGGCCGCGTTGGGCGGGTGACCGAAGGATCTCTCCGCGGACACCGCAGGGCCAGGATTCGTCAGACGGCTTCGGTGAGCTGGCCACGGATGGCGCCATCCGGGAACTCCGCGTTGTGGACGTTGGTGTAGAACTGGCTCGGGTTCTGGAGGATGGCATGCAGTTCGTCGCGGGTCAGCGTGGTGGCGGCGTTGTCGGCCGTCTGGTGCTTCACGGCGCGAATGCAGTCGCTCGCGAAGCCCCGGGTGGGCGCCTGCAACGTCACCACGATCGGACCCGCCACACCCACCCTTCCTTCATGGATGTGCGCCGCGGTCGCGGGCTGGATGTTGTGGGCGGTGATGACGTAGCAGAGCGACCGTCCGCTCACCCTCCAGGCGAAGATCCCCACGCCGTCCGGATCGCCGGGACCGGGAACCTCCTGGGCACCGGTCATCTCGACGAACTGGTAGGGCGACGGGTCGTGTGCGGTCGCGCCGGCGGTACCGGAGAAGACGGCCGCTACCGCGGCGAGTGCCGGAATCAGGATAAGTGACTTGATCATGACAAGCCTCCTTTGATAACTATGAGTAGTGATGAATCACTTTGCGTAGTGTTTCCGGGCTCTGTCGGATCGAAACCGCGCTGTCACGACGGGGATCGTCAAGGAGGCGCC
This sequence comes from Nonomuraea sp. NPDC004354, assembly GCF_053602555.1. NCBI lineage: Bacteria > Bacillati > Actinomycetota > Actinomycetes > Streptosporangiales > Streptosporangiaceae > Nonomuraea > Nonomuraea sp. NPDC004354. The sequence continues at coordinate 681,960 of NZ_JBSGDV010000003.1, forward strand.
ATGACCGACGACGACCTGGTGGCGGCCTGGAGGCGAGATCAGCCGGGGGCTCGAAGGCAGTACGGCCAGTGATGCGGCAAGGAGACCTGGCAGGTCGAACGGGCCGTGGAACGGTTGGGGAGTAACTCGTTCGCCCGCGGTGCGCGGCTCACGATCACACGGGAGCTGCTCGCCTACTACGGACAGGACAGGGAGCACGGTCGGCTTCGCGCAGGGCGTGACCGGTTGGAGTTCTGGCGGACACAAGATGTGCTGCGCCGGTTGCTGCGGCCCGCTCCGGCCCGGGTGCTGGACGTGGGTGGCGGCACCGGGGTGCACGCCGAGTGGCTGGTCGCCGACGGCTACGAGGTCGAGCTGCTGGATCCGGTCCCGCTGCACGTGGAGCGGGCCGCAGAGCTGGCCGGGATGACGGCGCGGCTGGGCGACGCACGGGAGCTTCCGGTGCCGGACGCGAGCGGGACGCGGTCCTGCTGCTGGGCCCGCTCTACCACTTGGCCGAGCGCGCCGACCGGGTTCGGGCGCTGGCCGAGGCTCGGCGTGCCGTACGGCCCGGCGGGCTGGTGGCCGCCGCGACCATCAACCGATTCGCAGCCGTGCACGACACGGTCTACATGGGCTCGTACACCGAGGAGCGGCAGCGGGAGACGGCGCACGCGGCCGCGAAGGACGGGATCATGCTCTCGATGCCCAGCGCTCGATGGAGTCCGTCCCGTCACTGCTGGGAGTGAGCGGCCACCTGCTCACCGTCGCCTGGCGGCCCGGCCCGCACTAGAGCAGTCCTGGGCGATCAGCGCATACCTCCGTCTCCAGGAAGTTCGAGATCTCCTTCGCGACGACGTCGGGCATCTCGAGACCACACAGGTGGCCAAGCTCGCTCAGCAGGACCGCACGGCCTCCGGGGATGCGCCGCACGTCGTCGAGCTGCTTGGCTTGATCCACGACGACGTCCTTCCCGCCGAGGATGTAGCAGGTCGGTACGCGTATCTCGGACAGCTCGCCGGCCTGGCTTGTCAGCGCGCCGCCGGCCAGCCAGCCGTGCCACATCTGTTCGGTGACGGTCAGCATGCTGCTTGTCAGACTCGACGTCTTCGACGGGTCCACGGAGATCGCCGCCACGCCTTGCGTGAGGGCTTCGGCATCGCCGTACGCGGCATCGAAACCGGCGATCACCTCGTCCCCGGCAGTCGTCCCCGCGGCGTTCCACGGAACGACACCGACCAGCGCGCGCACCTCGTCCGGGTGGTCAAGCGCGATACGCACCGCGATCGCACCGCCAAGGGAATAGCCGACCAGGCAGTAAGCGCCGCCGCCCGCGTCGTTGATCGCTTCGTTGATCGCTTCGTGCAGCGTCTCGGCCAGCGTGGGCAGCCTCCCGTCCGCCGGCGCGCGTACGGACCGGCCATGACCGGGCAGGTCGAAGATCAGGACGCGGAACCCGCTCAGGTGTCGCGCGATTCCGTTCATGAGGTCAGCCGAGGCGCCGAATCCCGGCAACATGACAAGTGTCAGAGGGCCCTGGCCGTGTTCCTCCCAGTGAATACCTGAACCGGCGTGTGGCATCGCGATCTCCTAGCCTCGACGAAGTCTGTTGTCGTCGGCGTACACGTACGGCTTGAGCACATCGGCCAGATCCACCCGCACCGCAGCCCGGTCCCGCTGTGCCGGCGGCACCGGGTCCCGCCATGGGCGCATCGTCTCGTTCAGTGCGCCTGGGCGGTGTGGCTCGCGGTGAAGGCCAGAAGAAGCGCGGCGGTCCGCGGCGGATCCTCCATGATGGGCGAGTGCCCGATGCCGGGCAGCAACTCGACTTTCGCGCCCGGAACGGCGCGGTATTCGGCGGCGGAGGAGGATCGCCATCTCCGGTCCTCCTCACCGAAGATCACCAGCAGCGGCTTGCCGAGGGGGATCAGCCGATCGGGGAGCGCGCGCTGATTCACGTAGTCGTCGCCGGTCTGCGTTGTCGCGATGAAGGCGTGGTAGGTCATACCGCGCACGTCGTCCACGACCGCCTGCGGGACCTGGTAGCCGGGGCGGCTGAACGCGGTGCTCGCGGCGTTGCGGATCAGGCTGTCGGTCCGAAGCCGCCACAGCAGTTGCCCGATGACGGGCTCGTACAGGAGCTCGCCGACGCCGCCGCTTGAGATGGCGGCGGCCAAACGGGGCGCGGTGTCGATGAGCACGAGCGAGGTCACCAGGTCGGGGCGTTGCTCGGCGAGAGCGGTGGCGACCGCGCCACCGGTGGAATGGCCGACCACTGAGGCGTGCTTGACCCCGAGCCGGTCCATTGCCTCACCGACCCGGCGTCCCTGCTCCGGCATCCCGTAGCCGCCGCCGGCCGGTTTGGCTGACCGGCCGTGCCCGAGCAGGTCGATCCGGATGACGCGATGGGACTTGGTCAGCAGCGGAACGAGCGCGTCCCACGAGCGGGTCGACGCGGCGACCCCGTGGATCAGTACGAGTGCGGGGGCATCGGGGGGGCCGTCCTGGCGCACGTAGATGTTCCCGCCGTCGAGGGGCAGGGTCGGATTCCCGCTGGCCTCGATGCCCTCCCGCGTCACCACCACCGCGTTCACGAGAAGCAGTCCTACGACGACGAAGAGGACGGCCGAGGCGATCAGGAGGCGCCGCCGGCGCCGTGCCACGCTGCTCACGTCAGCCCACCGGTGCGGAAACCGCAGATCGGCGGCGTGGAAACAGCGGGGTCGTCGAACCCCAGGGACATAATCATGGGCCTACTGTCGCCGCGGGTGCGCACCGGCGGCTTGTACAAATGTTCCGGCCAACCGATCCGTTCAACCATGCGGGTGTTCGAGGAGGGCCGCCGCGAGCATGGCGGCGAGCCACTCCTCGTACTCGGCTTCACTCCATGCGCACACCTCGGTCAGCTTCTCGAAGTTCTCCGTCGAGGTGAGGACATAGATCCGCTCGGCCGCTCTGGCCGCGGGAAGGCCCGGGCGCAACGCGCCAAGAGCGTGCAGATGTTCGGCCGGTCCGCGGCTTCCCATCAGCCTTTCGCGTTCGATGCCGGCCAGGACGTCCTGGAGCCCCGTGTCGGCCGGAGAGGCGGCGGCCGCCGCGCGCAGGACCCGATGCACGGGCTGGACGCGCCGGAGGACCGCGGTGGCCATGGCGGCGTACCGGGCCAGCTTGCGTACAGGGTCCGGCTCGTCGATGATCGCCTGGACCTCGGGGCGGGCGCTCTGCGGCAGGGGCCGGGCGTCCCCGGCCAGCGTGATGTCGTAGACGAGCTTGGCCAGTGCGGGTTTGCCGCCGGGGCAGGACGTGTACAGCGTCTGTACGGCCACGCCGGCTTCACGCGCCACTTCGGCCATCGTGGTGTCGGCGTAGCCCTTGCCGATCATCAGTTCCCGCGCCGCCGTCGCGATCTTCCGCCGCGTGGCCTGCGCGTGCTCCTGGCGCAGGGCGCTGGAGTAGGCGCGTCGCTTCTTCTGCTCAGTCATCGGTAGCCATGATTTCATTGACTAGAGACTCTTCTAATGAAAAAGTGCAATTCTAATTGAATCCTCGCCGGGGGAAGGACGCACCGTGTCCCTGGTTCTCACCGCGTCCAGGATGGTCGCGCTGTTACTGGTCGGCCTGTACGCAGGCGGTGTCTTCTTCGTGGTGATCGCCCCGTCCGTGACCCGGATGCCGGGGCCCGCGTACGTCAGGTACTGGCAGGCGCTCAACGTCGACTACGGCCGTGGCATGCCACCGCTCCTTCTGGCCGGCATCGCGGCGATGTTCGTCGTGTCGGTCCTGTCGTGGCGGCGCGGATGGCTCGTCTTCGGCGTCAGCTCGGCCGCCCTGATCCTGGTGATCCTCGCGGTCTGCCTCACCCTGGCAGGCATGGAACCTCTCAACCAGATCGCGAACAGCTGGGATCCCGACCGGTTGCCCGCCGACTGGCACGAGAGCCGACAACGGTGGGTCAACCTGCACCTCGTCCGAACGGCACTCGCCCTCGCGGCGTTCGCGTGCCTGATCATCGGCCAAGGCGTCGATCGCGCCGGGCCAGAGCACCTTGTTGCGCCCGGGCAGGCTGAGCGTTGATCGCGTCGCATCGCCGAAGGCATGCTCGCGATCCGTTCCCCCGCCCTTCCGCAGACCGAGAAGGGAAATCCACATGGCACGATCCGCCTCATTGACCATGCCGGCGCTTTCACCGAGAACGGCGACCAGGTGATGGCCAAGTCGTTCGTTGCCGTCGTCGCCCTGTCCGCGGCCCTGCTCGCCGCTTGCGGGTCGCCGTCCACCGACGCGGTGGGCGAAGCGGCCGCCGACCGGCCGCAACCGGCGGCGGACGGGTGCCCGCTCACGCCCGAGGCCCTCACCGAGGCCACCTCCTTGCGGTGGGAACTGAAGGAGAGGCGCAACGCGTACCCGCTGGAGACAGCAGAGTCGATCAAGGCGACGGTCTGCCTCTTCACATCGGCCGACGCCCCGCAGGAAGGCTCCGATCCGCTGACGATGCGGGTCGACCTGGTGGAGGGCGCGGACTCCGCCACCGTCAGGAAGAGCTTCACCGACACCTGCACCGAGAACGGCGGCAGCGTTCGGGACTCGTCCGGGGCGCTGATCTGCGACAGGAACGGCTCGGTCGTGGAAGGACTCGCCGGCGCCGGAGACCGGGCGATCAACGTCTACTGGGTCAATGCCGACACGTCCACGGCGGCCAAGTTCACCCCCGTCTTCGGCCGGATCCTCGCCGCAGTCGCCGACTAGGCCCAACCGCGATCTTCGATCAAAGGCTCGAACGGCACCGCGCGGCTCGTCGCCAAGGTGGTCAGCCTGGACGGCGCCGACGCCTGGTCGATGTGGGCACGGTTGCCGGATGAGGACCGCGCCGTGCTCGGCGAGCTGCGGTTTCGTCAAGAACCTGTCCGTGGGATTCCGGACGTACCGCTGGCTCGCCGACGACCGGTTCGACCCCGACCTGTTCGACCTGGTCGAGCACATGTCGCCGAGTAAGCACTGCTGAGCCGCATCGGCGCGGACCACCGATCACCGGCCGGCGAACTCCCAGAAGAAGATCACGAAATATGTCACTTTCACAATGGCCTCACTGGCGGCCGCCGCTCTGACCATCGCCACTCCGCCCCTCTCCGCCACCACGCTCACTGCTTCAGGACCGAACACCTGCCTGGTCGGCTACGCGTGCAACACGCTCATGGCATGACGATCATGCTCCTCCCACACGTCACCATTTGCAGGCGCCGGCGCACAACTTGTCGAGATCGATCACGGACATGCAGGCCCCGGAAAGGGCGTACGCTGTACGGCGACCGGTGAGGCGCATGGATCTTGCGAGGTTGCTGTGGGCGGCGGGGCGGCTTCCCATGGGCGCGGGAAGCCGCTGTCAGTTTGAGAGCCTTACGTATGTCGGCGGGCAGGAGTGGCTGTCTCATATCTTCCGACACCGCAGGCGTTGCACGCTCACACTCCGGGATTGGTACCGCAGTGTCTTCACCGCCAGACTGGGTGGACCTCGCGGGTCCGCCCAGTAGGTTCGGGTCAGTTGCCGATGTTGGGTAGGGTGCGCACTCCGATGGTCCTATACGCCGTGCTGCCTCGCCCTATTGTGCCGCCATCCCATGACACCTGGTAGGTGATGTCTCCAGCGTCGGGTGGGGTGTCGGAGAAGGTGAACGTCCCGTCGGCGGCGGTTGTGACGTTGGGAAGCGTTACTGTGGGTTTGGTTCTTGACCTGCGGGAGACCGAAAGCGTCTGCGCTCCAGAGCTGGCGTCGCCGGAAAGTACGAGCTGTCCGGTCAGGGTGATCGGATCTCCCAGTGTTACGCTCGACGGGCCCGCCAGGGTCAGCGTGGACGCTGGAAGCGTTGCTTTGTGTACACGCCAGAGCAGCAGTTTGCCGGTGCGGGCATCACGCATCACGCTGAACAGGTCGTTGCCGGAGAAGGTGAGACTTCCCTGGATCGCATCTCCTGTTGTGCTGGGGTATGTGGGCCCCTCTTGTCCTGTGGCCGGATCGTACAGGGTGACGGTTACACGACCGGATGGTTTGATCGTGCCAGCGAGATGTGTTCCTTCAGGCGACAGCGCCAGGCTTACCGCGTAGCCGGGGAATGTCTCGGGGTCACCGTACGCACGAACCTTGGTCAGGGTCGTTGTGTCCCAAGCGAGGAACGGGTCCGTACCACCGAAGGACGTGATGAACGTAGCCCCATCTGAAGTGATGACGAGGTCACCGAGGAAGCCCTGGCCATCGTGTTCATGCCCGTTGATGGTGCCGTGCAGGGTGGGGGTGCCGTCGTTCACGTCGTACACGTACAGGTCGGACGGGCCCAGACCGGTCACGCCGGCCACCAGTTTGTCGCCTGCGGCGGCGAGCAGTGGAGCACCATTGGATGAGATGTCAAACGGCGTGGGCTGCGGTGCGGTCGCTGACAGGTCGAGGCCGAGGAACCCACTGCCCCATTGAGAGGGGCACCCGAATCCCACCCACAGCTGGGCGCCATTCAGAGCCAGGCTGGCTGGGCATGGGTAGGCCGACAAGTCAATCCGGCGGGTGATGCCGAGGGTTTCAGTGTTGATCTCAACGACCTCACGTGAGCCGCTCAGCGCCGCATAGAGGCGATTGCCGTCGGGCGTGATGGCGAGGGCTGCCGCTTCGTCGAGACCCGTGATCGCTCCGGTGGGTGTGCCGCTGGTGTTGGCGACAACGATTCGATCGCTTGCGGCTACGAAGACTTTGCCGCCGCCGGCGGCGATGTCGCCTGCGCCAGTGACGTCACCTAGGGGGGTGAGGGAGTCGGCGGCCATGACTGGGGATGCTTGGGCGACGACTACGCCGGCCATCAGCGTGAGGGCGCCGCATAGCGCTGCGAGGCGCCGGGTGATGAGCGCGAGCTTTGGTCTGTGTGGTGCGCTACTGGCTAACCGTCGCGAAAAGGACACACGGGCCTCCCGGATCACCACTGAAGGGAACATGGGTTCGACAATAGCGGGGGAGACTTCCATGATCCAGTGGACGTCAGACGGCACTATTCAGTCCCGACGAGGCCGCCGCGTGTAAGCGTCCCACCGTCCCGTGTGTCCCCAGTGCCGCTATCGATCGCCGCAGAGCAACCCTCAGGTTGCTACCGCGTCTTCCTCTAGCGCAGGACGGGTGTCTGCTGATGCTTGCTCGGCGAGCCAGGCACGGGCGTTGCGCTTGGCCACCCAGCGCCCGATGGGCTTTCCTCGTTGTGTCTCGAGGAGATGGGTAGGCAGTAGCGCGGGACCAGCGAGTTCCTCGACATCCGGTCATTGGTCTTCTCCGATATGGCGGCGCCACGCACGCGGCCGACCAGCCGCCCATAGAGCTCGCGGCCGAGGGCGGATTGGTGTATGCCCGAGACCACCAGGTGGTGTGCAGGGTGCGGGACAGGTCGACGATCTCACCGCATGCGGGTCATCTCCGCGATGAATTTCTCCCGCTCAAGAGAGCCAGCGAACGGATTGCGCGTAGTGAGGCCGCCTAGATGATTGATTCCACGGGCTGAGGATTCCGAGTCTGGCTGCGAACATGCAGCGAGGGTATCGATCTCAGGGCGGGCAACCGTCTCCCTGTGCGCTCTCCGCTACCGCCGGTGCCGCCCTGAGGCGCGCTCGTCCTCGTTGAGGCCACCCCACAGACCGTCCTTCTCAGGGGTGTGCAGGGCGTATTCGAGGCAGTCGCGGCGGACCGGGCACCAGCGGCACACAGCCTTCCCCTCACGCTCGCGGGCGTCCCGCTCTGACGGTTGCTCCCCTGCCGCGCCGAAGAACAGATAAGAACAGCTATAGGTCCTCGCCGCGGCAGGCGGCGCGCGAGTGCCACCTCCACTCAGCCACGAGCGCCCTCCGTCCGGAATTGTCCTGACTCGTCCGGTTGGTCGCCGAACGCCAGCACCACCGCCAGCACCTCCCAGGCGACCGCGGCAACGACGTGAGGGGCTGTGTGAATGACGCCGCCCTGCATGTGCAGCGCTGCGTCAACGACCAGGCGATCGGGTCGTCGAGCCCGCCCGAGGCGCGCAGGGCGGCGGCCCGTGCTCCGCGTACGCAGACATGTCGGCGTACGCCTGGCCGCGGATGTGGTCGCGGTGCGCCTCGATGTGGCGGACCACCGAAGCGGCCCCCGATCTTCCCGTCTACCTCGTCCCACATGCAATGCAGCGGATCAAAGGCAAGGGTCAAGGTGGAGCGCCTCACTGGACGAACGACCTTGGCTCCCTGGCCTTGAGCGTGGCGGCACGAGCTGTTGCCGTCCGAGACCATCCTCACTCCGGATGCCCGGGTGGGCGGACAAGCGTCGGGCCACTCGGCTGACGATGACGGATCTCCAGGAGTGCTTGCCCGCGTCGGGTAATGGCACGCTAATGGCACGAAGCCCGGTAGCAAGATCGCTACCGGGCTTCTTTGTGCTGGTGGGCGGTACTGGGGTTCGAACCAGTGACCCCTCGCTTGTAAGGCATGCCAGGAGAAGCCGGGATCTTGGGTGACGCGGGTTCTCGCCTCGGCAAACGTTCCGCCCAAATCCTCGGCTGTCCACGCTCGCCTCTGGCCGTTGTCACTCAGATAGGCACTCTGCGGGACGACGTGGCCGTGTTCCAGATGGGCCGTCCCCCGGCGAACGGGCGGTGGCGGCGGCTTTGAGAGGACTGACAAGGGCGCTCGATCAGGAGGATGGTGACGTCGGCGGCGCCGGATGGAGCGCCTCGGCATCACGTCGATCGGGAACTCGTCAGGCCGCGCGATGCTTGGACGGTCGGCTCCGGAATGCCGGACTCTCTGGGCGGCTACGGGTCTGGGGCGCCGGATCGGAACAGAATGAAATATAACCAGAACCCGAGTAAATGTAACCAGTCCATGGTTACATTTACCTATGAGCCAGCACGTGCACGAGTTGGTCGCACGTCTCCGCACGACCGGGGGCGACTACGACGATGTCGAGGTCAAGTCGGCGGCAGGAGGGCTGCCGCAGTCGCTCGCCTCAACTCTGAGCGCGCTCGCAAACCATCCAGGCGGCGGGACGATCATCCTCGGGCTCGACGAGGCCACCGGCTTTCGTCCGGTCCAGCTGTCAGATCCGCAAGCTCTCAAGCAGGGCCTCGCTCACAAGGCGAGGTCGTTCTCGCCGCCTGTTCAGCTCACGATCAGCGACGCAGAAGTGGATGGGGCGCCGATCATCGTCGCCAGAGTGCATGAATGCGATCCGTCAGCCAAGCCGTGTCGGATCACGGCGTCGGGCACGGCATACATGCGGGGGTATGACGGGGACTTCCCACTGTCGGATTTGGAAGAGCAGGCATTCCTTGCCGCCCGTAAGCCACCGCTCTTCGACCGGCAACCCGTGACAGGAGCCACCCGCGAGGACCTGGACGGCGACCTTGTCACAGCATTCCTACGTTCGGTGCGCGAACGGGATCCCCACGGCCTCGGCCGTTTCCCTGACGATGTCGAGTTGCTCCGGCGTGCTGGAGTGACTCTGCCCGACGGCACTCCGACCGTTGCAGGTCTGTTGGCTTTGGGGGTCCATCCGCAGGAGTGGTTTCCGCGCTTCGTCATCCAGGCTACGGCGGAGCCATTGCCGACCGATCCCGCAGGATCGCGAGCTCGGAATCAGACGACGATCACTGGGGCCATTCCGCGGATGCTGGAAGACGCCCTGCGCTGGGCGCGGCGAACCTTTGACACCAGCGTCGTGTCGGCTCCGGACGGGACCGTTCGTGATCAGCCCGCATATCCATACATCGCCTTCCGCGAGATCATCGCGAACGCTCTTATCCATCGCGACCTCGATCATTGGTCGGCTGGCATGGCCGTAGAGGTTCGGCTCCGCCGTGACCGGTTGATCGTCTCCAACCCGGGCGGTCTGTACGGCATCACGGTCGATCGGCTCGGCCGGGATGCCGTCACCTCCGCACGCAATGCGCGACTCGTTGCGATCTGCCAACACGCTCGCACGCCAGAAACAGGCGCGCGAGTGATCGAGGCGCTGGCAACCGGCATTCCGATCGTGGCCAACGCCCTGGCAGAGGCCGAGCTCCCACCTGCGCATTACATCGACGCCGCCATCCGATTCACTGTCGTCCTACGGCAGCAGGCAGTTCCCGTCATCCGCCCGGGCTCCGACCTGAACGAGACGGAGCTACGCGTCTACGACGCCCTGGCGGCCGGGACACGCAGTGTCGCTGACCTCAAGCAGGAACTGAACCTGTCCGCACCCAACATCCGCAAGGCACTCCGCGAACTGAGATCGAGAGGACTCGTCGAGCAACTGGGGGGCCAAGGACGGTCAACAACCTACCGGAGACTCTCGGAATAGGGGATGCTGATGTCCTTGCACGCCGGTTCGCCCAGCCGGACAAGACAGGCCTGATGCCCAGGAGTTGGCCAGTTGGGCGACGACTGATCAGGCCAATCTCGCCGATGACGGCGAAACCCGCTTGCGCGGGCGAATGACCCGACAGCCCCGAAGGGTGATCGCCACGGGGTTTCTGATGCAGGTGGGCGGTACTGGGTTCGAACCAGTGACCCCTCGCTTGTAAGGCAGCCTGGGCGAGCGCTGGATCACCTCGGATTCCTGCGCTCACCTGCGGTTACGGTCCAGGGTGATCCTCTATCGTCCATGGTCGTCCAAGGCGATTGTCACCCAGTTAGTCACTCAGAATTCGTCGTATCCGGAGACCTGTCCGATCGGGAAGATGTGCCGGTTGGCGGCGCAGATTGTCTCCAGGACGTGGATGGGCGTGCCCTCGGTGGAGTAGCTCGCCCGGAGGACCTGGACGATCCACTCGCTGGGCTCAAGCTCCAACGTCTCCCGCTCGAAGGGTGTCGGCGGCCTGGCGGTCAGGTTCTCCTCCGCGTGGCCGAACGTGTAGCCGAGTGCGGTCAAGGCTGACTGCAACGACGGCTGCACAAACTCGGGCTCAGCCAGCCTGGTATCGCCGAACAGGTCGGCGCGAAAGTAGCTGGTCGCGATTCTCACCGGCACGTCGTTGGCCAACATCATCTTTCGTCTCGCAACGATCTCCGCGCCCGGTTCGGTACGGAGGCAAGCCGCTACATGATCACTGGCGGGCTCCAGCCCGACGTACAGCATCCGCCGGTCGGCCTTGAGCCCCTGCCGCTCGGCCTCTGCGAGGAAGAGCGACTTCGAGCCTCGTACGGCTGGCTCGGTCGGCAACGCTCGCTGGACCAGCACCCTGGGGGCCGGAGACGCTGGCCCTTCTGGTGCGCGGGCCGCTGGCCCTCTCCTCATCTGCGAGATGCGGCCGGGAGACACGCCCAAGCGCCCGGCGATCTCTTCCAAACTCATGCCGGACTCGCGTGCCTCGGCGATCGCCTGGCGTCGCATCTTCGCCGCCTCGGTGACCAAACCCTGTTCCTCGGTCATGAGCCGACTGAGGATGCGGGCTCGTTCCACGGGGTCGCTCATCTGGGCGACTTCCCTCAGCGTCTTCAGATCCATCCGGGCAATGCCTCCTCAGCGACTGACGAGAGCCGGTTTTAGCCCCCCTATTGCGAGGGCTAAGGCCAGGTTCTACTCTCGACTTTAGCCCCCCTAAAGTGGGGGACTAAGTAGGACCCCCGCCATGGGAGCACGGTGCTGGAACACCGCCCACAACGGGGGTCCAGAACGCATCGAGAGCTTTGGGGCGTCAACGATGCAGAACCAGATTACTGCCGTGCCCAGGAACGGCAAGGAGTCACAAGCAGTGCTATCGGCAGACATACTGCGCGGCGCACTGCTGCGAGAGCACGACATACCGGCGGACACGCACGACGGGTACGGCATGGCGCTCGTCTCCGTCTGGGTCGGGCTGGTGGTGTGGTGCGACGGCGAGTGGTTCTGGTGGCGGTCGGGATGGGACGAGCGTCGCAAGCGTGCCGTCTACGCCTGCCACCCTGCGACCGACCCGTCACGCGCCGCTCGGCGGATCGCCTTCCGCTACGCCGATCTTCGGCGGACAGGGCCGTTGTCGGCCGTATCTGAAGACATGGGGACAGCGAGCAAGGCGCCGAGGTGACACCGCCTTGGTACACGCCAGGCGCGCGGGCCAAGATCGTGTACTTGCTGCACAGCCCTGCCCGCACCCGCGCTTCCGGCGCGTGGCTGGTGGGGCAGCGCGGCACCGTCGTCATGGTCCTGCGCAGCGGCACTCTTGCCCTGCTCGAACTGGACGACGCGGCCGACCGCCTGCCGGGTGGCATCCGACGGTGGCCGGTTCACTGGGATGACTTGCTCGTGTACGGCACGCAACCGGGAGCGGCCGACCCTACCGACGTCTACCGACTCGGGGTGTCCGGCGTAGGGCTGCACCTGGTGCAGCATGCCGTACCGCCTGACGCGACAGTCGGCCTGTGCGGAGAGCCAGCGTCCCCGCTGCCGGTGTGCGGCTGGTCGATGCCGTTCTCATCCACAGTCGCACGAGCCTGCCCGGTCTGTGTTCATCTGGCGGAGACCTGGTGAGCGTCGGGTCGGTTCTTCCCACGGCCACTCTTCCCCCCGCCCCCGATAGCTGCCAGATTGTGTGGCCCGACCGAGGTGTCCACTCCGTCTTCGGATGCCGTTGTGGTGCGGCTTCCACGTGGCCTTCACCCATGGCGCAGAGACGGAGTTGACGCCGACCGAGGGACACGAACAATGCGGTGTCGGGGGCGGGGTACGGACCTCAGCCCGTGATAGATGCGTCTTCGGAGTGGAGCGGCCGGCGCGCATGCGAAGCACCCCGTAGGGGCCGCGTAGCGGTGGGGGCCGGCGGCGGAACGACCATCAACTCACTGCCTGGACGGAGAACTATGCGTGGTCTGTGCTTGTTGGTCGTCACGCCGCCAGGAGCGGGGGCGGTGCGCGCCGGGACCGGCCCCCAAGGCCGCACGCCCGGCGCGCAGGCCGCCCGGAGCGGGCGGCGGCGTGGCGAGCGGAGCGAGCCCTTGACCCAGTAAAGAAACTCTGAGCCACCTACAGCGCGAGCACGATCGGGCCGTCCGGGCTCATCTCCGGCCATCCGGTCTGCTCGTCGGTCGCGGGCTGGCTGTGGGTGTGGTCGACGGCGGCTTCGCTGATGGTGGTGGTCTCGAACTCTTCGGCGGCGGCTTTGATCTCGGTGGCCTCCAGCGGCTGGCCGTCGCGGCTGAGCATGATGCGACGGATCAGCAGGATGGGCGCTCCGACTTCCAGACGCAGGCGCAGGCGTTCGGTCTCGTACGGCATGCGGGCGGTGACGGTGGTGAACCACTCGATCGGGCCCCGGTCGGCCTGGATCAGCTCGTAGAACGGTTCATGCCTGGGCTGGACGCGGCCGTTCCTCTTCACAGGTGGGGGGATGACATCGGCGTTGGTGTAGGAGTTGACCTCGATGAAGCGCTTCTTGACGTGCATCCACAGGTTGAGCCGGTGCACGACCTTGTGGCCGAGGCGGGTGCCGAGCATCGCGGCGATCTCGCGGTTGGCGGGGATGGTGAGGGAGCGGCCGTAGATCTCGCCGCCTTGGCCGTCGTCCTCGCCGGGGATGGGCAGGCGGAGCCACCCCCAGGACTGGTTGATCTCGTTGAAGCGCAGGTCCACCAGGTCAGGGCGGGGCTCGGCACCGAGCAGGATCAGGAACCGGTCGGGGATGGTGCGGACGAAGGTGCCGCGTCCGCGCACGATGGTGACCAGTCCTTCGAGGACCAGGGTCTTGAGGGCCTGGCGGACGGTGGGGCGGGAGACGCTGTAGCGGCTGGCGAGCTGGGTCTCGCTGGGCAGCGGGCTGCCCGGGGTGTAGTGGCCGTCGAGGATGTCGGCGCGCAGGGCCGAGGCGATCACGCGCCAGATCGAGTCATCGATCTGCCCGAGGGGCTCGTCGGGAATGTCGTCGAATTCCATGCACTTTCCTTTCACTCGTCTCTCCACTTGTACTACAGGGTGACGTACCATCAAAGCATGACGCAACTTGTACTACATGCTGAAGCACTGGAGCGGCCTAGACGAGAGGACGGTGATGCGCCATGACAGCCCCACAACCCGACTGGATGTCCGACTTAGCACGCCTGATCAACGACCCCGCATACGCCCGATGGCAGCGCATGGTCGCCGCGACCGGCGGCTGCGCCCGGCCCGTCCACCTGACCGGCGGTTCGGCCATCGTCGATGCCGACACCGGCGAGATACTGCACGACTACCAGACCGCCGACGAACCCGGCGGGCACCTGCTCAAAGCCTGCGGCAACCGCCGCGCCTCCGTCTGCCCGGCCTGCTCGGAGGTCTACCAGGCCGACACCTTCCACCTCATCCGCGCGGGCCTGTCCGGCGGCAAAGGCGTCCCCGAGACCGTGAGCGCTCACCCCCGGGCGTTCGTCACCCTGACCGCCCCCTCGTTCGGGCCCGTCCACTCCCATCGCGACGGCCGCGCCTGCCGTCCTCGCAAGCCCGGCATCGTGTGCGAGCACGGGCGGCCGATCGGCTGCCACACTCGCCACCACTCCGGCGACGACCGCCTCGGTCAGCCGATCTGCCCCGGCTGCTACGACTACCGAGGGGCGGTGCTGTGGCAGGCCCACGCGGGCGCGCTCTGGCACCGTTTCACCCTGGCCCTCCGCCAAACCCTGGCCGACCAGGCAGGCATGAGCCGCCGCGCCCTCGCCAAGCTGATACGCGTCTCCTTCGCCAAGGTCGCCGAGTACCAGCGGCGCGGCCTGGTCCACTTCCACGCCATCATCCGCCTCGACGGCCCGGACGGCCCAGACCAGCAGCCCCCGGACTGGGCTGATCACCACCTGCTTGCACGAGCCGTCCCCATCGCTGCCAGTGCTGTCGAACTCCTCTCCCCCGCCAGCGACCTGGGCCGGTGGACCCTCGCGTGGGGTGACCAGCTCGACATCCGCCCCATCCTGCTCGCCCCGAGCTTGGAGGGGCCGTCCGAACGGGCGGTGGCGGGCTACATCGCCAAGTACGCCACCAAGGGTGCCGAAGCCTCCGGCACCATCGATCACCGCTTGTCCTGCTCGGCCTGCCGTGGACGGGGCCGGATGAGCCTGATGGCCACCTGCGCGTCATGCCAGGGCTCCGGCCTCAAACCCGGCCTGCACCTGGACGCGCTCCCGGTCAGCGACCACGCCCGCACCATGATCCGAACCTGCTGGGACCTTGGTGCCCGCCCCGAATACAAGGCGCTGCGGCTGCGGCCGTGGGCGCACATGCTCGGCTTTCGCGGCCACTTCTCCAGCAAGAGCCGCGCCTACTCCCTCAACCTCGGCGACCTTCGAGGCGCACGCACCCGTCACCGAGCCGAACAATCCCGCCAGCAACACGGCCTGCCCGTCCTCGACGACACCACCACCCTCGTCCTCGGCCACTGGCGCTTCGCCGGAATCGGCTACACCCCCGGCGAAGCGATCATCGCCGAACACATCCGCCAGCGCGTCCAGACCGCCCGCAAGATCGCCGCAGAGCGGGAGGAGCGATGACCGCGCCCATCCTGATGCACTCGCGGCGTCTCTACCGCGTCTGCGACGCCATGCGACTGCTCAGCCTGAGCCGCAGCGTGATCTACGAACTCATCCGATCGGGCCGCCTGCGCTCGGTCACCCAGGGCCGTACCCGGCTCATCCCCGCCTCGGCCATCGACGACTACATCGCCCTGCTCGAACAGGAGGCACGAGCATCATGACCACGCGACGCGGCAGAGGAGACGGCGGCCTGCACTGGGACGAGCAACGCCAGCGCTGGATCGCCTCAGTGACGGTCGGCTACACCCCGGCCGGAAAACGCATCGTCAAGAAGGCCAGCGGCAAGACCAAGACCGAAGCCAAGGCCAAGCTCAAGGACATCATCCGTGACTACGAAGACGGCCTGGCCATCGCACCGGCCAACTACACGGTGGCCAACGCGGTCCGCTACTGGCTGGAGCACGGCTTGAGCGGCAGATCCCCGGCCACGGTCACCATGTACCACACGTACGCCGACAAGCACGTGTTCCCAGCGCTCGGTGCACGCAAGCTCCGTGACTTGTCCGTGGAGGACGTCGATCGCTGGCTGGCGAGCAAGACCGACGAGTTGGGCACCCGGTCGCTCAAGCTGATCCACGGCATCCTCAACCGCTCCGTCAAGAGCGCCATGCGGCGCGACATGGTGAAGCGGAACGTGGTCGATCTCTGCGACATCCCGGACGGTCGCGCGGGCCGACCTTCCAAGGCGCTCACCCTCGCTCAAGCTCTGGCCGTCCTGGCGGAGGCGGAGACCAGCGGCGAGCGCATCAGGGCGTACATCATCCTGTCGCTGCTGATCGGCGCGCGTACCGAGGAACTGCGCGCACTGCTCTGGTCTCACGTCGTCGCATACAACGCAGAGCGCCAGGCGTGGTTACCAGTGGCAGAAGCGGGATGGGACCACGCGGAGTTCGCGATCTACGTGTGGCGCTCCGTCCGGCAGAAGGGCGACACGAAGACCGTGAAGTCCCGGCGCTCGCTCAAGCTCCCCCGCCGCTGTGTGGAGGCGCTTAGCCTGCTCTGGGCCGTACAGCAGACCGCACGAAAGAAGGCTGGCGAGCGATGGCAGGACACAGACCTCGTCTTCTGCACGAGGACGGGAACGCCGGTCACCGCGCACAACGTACGACGCGACTTCCGCAAGGTGGTCGAGGCGGCGGGACTCACCGGACGGGAGTGGTCTCCGCGCGAGCTGCGGCACAGCTTCGTGTCGGTGCTGTCGGACTCCGGCGTCCCGATCGAGGACATCTCACGCCTGGTCGGCCACTCCAACACGGTGGTGACCGAGACGGTCTATCGACACCAGATCCGGCCGGTGATCATGCAAGGAGCTGCGGCGATGGACAAGATCTTTGGGAGTTAGTCACTCACTTAGTCACTCAGGCCCCGTTTCCGCAGTCGGAGACGGGGCCTTTTCGCAGGTGGGCGGTACTGGTATCGAACCAGTGACCCCTCGCTTGTAAGGCGAGTGCTCTACCGCTGAGCTAACCGCCCCTGATCGGCACTACACCTTACGACACCGCGGGCGCCGATCGCACATCCATTGTCCATTCCCGCCCCACCGAAGGGCGCCCGGCCGCGGTCCAGCCCAGCAGGGCCGCGCCGAGCATGCCCGCGTTGACCCCCAGGGCCGCAGGCACCAGCGGGGGCGCGTCGCGGAAGGCGAGGCGCTTGACCAGCCGGGTGCGTACCGGGTCGAACAGGGCGGGACCGGCCTCGGCCAGCCCGCCGCCCAGGACGATCACGGACGGGTCGAGCAAGAGCGTGTACGTGGCCAGCGCGAGGGACAGGGCTTCGACGGCCTCGTCCCAGACCTCGATGGCCACCGGGTCGTCGGAGGCGACGACTTCCTCGGCCTTGACCCCGGGTATGCCGGAGCGCTCGCTGTAGCGCCGTCCGACGGAGGCGGCGGAGGCGTAGGTCTCCAGGCAGCCGAGCTGCCCGCAGGCGCAGGGCTCGCCGTCGGGGAAGACGGGGATGTGGCCGATCTCGCCGCCCCAGCCGACCGCTCCGCCGTACGGCTGGCCGGACAGGATCATGGCGCCGGCGATGCCGGTGCCGATGGGCAGGAACAGGAAGTCGGACACGCCGCGGCCGGCGCCGAGGACGCTCTCGGCGAGCCCGCCGGTGCGGACGTCGTGGCCCAGCATGACGGGGACGTCCATGTCGACGAAGGCCCGCGCGGGCACGTCGCGCCAGCCGAGGTTGGCGGCGTAGAGCGCGCTGGAGGCCGTCACGAGCCCCGGTACGGCCAGGCCGACCCCGGCCAGCCCGGGACCGCCACGCGCGGCCAGGTCGGCGATGAACTCGCGGATGGTGGTGACGACGGCGTCCGGCCCCTCGGCACGCGGCGTGGCGCGCCGGGCGGTGACCAGCACCTGGCCGTTCTCGCTGACGAGGCCGCCCTTCATGGACGTGCCGCCGACATCGAGCGCGACAACGTAGGAACTCATAGCGGTCATCCTGAGAGGCGGAGGCAGGTCAACGGCTATGAACGATAGCGCACCCTATTGTCGGGAAAGACCGAGCACTCTGGCGAGAGCCGCCTCGACCTCGTCGGCCAGGCCTGGAGGCGGCTCGGAACCCATCGGCTCGGAACCGGCCGGCTCGCTGGTCCGCGCGAGCCGTACCGAACCGCAGGAGCGGCACTCGACTTCGCCGAGCCGGCAGATGAGCGACGTGGAGCCGCAGGATTCGCACAGGTCGAGGTCGAGGTCGTGGGAGCGCTGGCAGTCGGGGCAGATGAGCACCTGCGCCTCGCGGCGCACTCCACGCCGCCACGGGCTCGCTCCGCGAACCGGGTCGGTCTGCCGGGCCCCGCACCGGTAGCAGGGCATGATGGCCTCCGATGGACAGTCAGGACAACGCTTGGAGATAGTCGGCGACGTCACGCGCCGAGGAGATCGGGTTGACGACCGACCACCTGATCACGCCCTCGCCGTCGATGAGGAAGGTGCCGCGCCTGGCGAGCCCTTTCGCCTCGTCGAACACACCGTACGCCTGCGCGACCTGTCCGTGTGGCCAGAAGTCGGATAGCAGGGGGAACTCGTACCCCTGCTGATCCGCCCACGCGCGGTGGGTGAACATGGAGTCGACGGAGACCGAGAGCACCGTGACGTCGGCGGGCAGGCGCGGGATGAGTTCGTCGCGCACCTGGCCGAGTTCGCTCTGGCACACCCCGCTGAAGGCCAGCGGGTAGAAGATCAACAGCACCCGCCCGCCCCGCAGGCTCGAGAGCCTGACCGGGGTGCCGTGCTGGTCTGGCAGTTCGAAGTCGGGAGCCATGCCGTTCATCCTGCCGTACGACCAGGTCGGTCGTACGGCAGGCCTCAACGTCTGACTAGCGACGGCCCTTGGGCGCCACGAGCCTGGTCCCCGACCAATCGGGTGCTGCGGAGATGCTGCTGGTCTGCGAGAGGCCCGCGGTGGCGGCGTCCTCCCCGATGTCGCTCGGCTCCACGTGGCCATCTCTGCCGGCCTTGGGAGTCAGCAGCCAGATCTGGCCCGCCTCGGCCAGAGATCGCATCGCATCGCTGAGAGCGTCGAAGAGGTCGCCGTCGCCGTCGCGCCACCACAGCAGCACCACGTCGGCGACTTCGTCGGTTTCCTCGTCCAACAGCTCGGTGCCGGTCAGGTTCTCGATGGACTCGCGAAGTTCTTCGTCGCAGTCCTCGTCCCAGCCGATCTCCTGCACCACCTGACCCGGCTTGAGGCCGAGTCGTTCGGCCAGGCTGCGCTCGCCCTGCGCCTGACCCGCGGTCGCGCTCACTTGTATCCCTCCTGATATGCGGTCATCGCTTCGGGACAGTCCACACGCTGTGACCCTCAGTCGTCAACGGTCGCCACGATGACGGCCGTACTCCACACGAATTAATCCGACAAAAACGACAGTCGAACCTGCCGTTCACGGTTGTCGACGTTCAGGTCGACGACGGCGATCGACTGCCATGTGCCCAGCTCCAGCCGCCCGCCGAGCACGGGGACGGTGGCATAGGGCGGGACCAGGGCCGGCATCACGTGCGACCTGCCGTGGCCACGAGAGCCGTGGGCGTGTCGCCACCGGTCGTCGGCGGGCAGCAGGTCGGCCAGGGTGGCGAGCAGGTCGTCGTCACTGCCGGAGCCGAGCTCGAGCAGCGCCACTCCGGCCGTCGCGTGCGGCACGAACACGTGCAGCAGCCCGTCGCCGCCCACCGATCGTACGAAGTCCTCGCACTCACCTGTGATGTCGTGCACCGTCTCGCGCGACCCGGTGGTCACCGAGATGATCTGGGATTTCACATGGAAATCCTATGTGTGCTCGACGATCGCGTCCGGACCGGGAAACACCAGGCCGGTGTGCCCGTCGTCGAACCTGACCATGTACGGAGGCCCGCCGTCGGCACCCCGCACTTCGATGATCTCGCCGTGCCGGTCTGCCTCTCCAACGGTGTTGCCGTGCACGAGGAGCCGGTCTCCTACCGTCGCGTTCATACCTCCCACCTTCGTACGGCGGGGCCGATCCGAAAAGCCCCTTGACCGAGGTAGAAGGGCAAAAGATAAGCGAAACGTTACGGTCCGCCCGCACAGCGTCGACCCCGCGCGTACCCGCCTGCCGTACCCGGCTCGAGGCCCTCGACCCGGGGGTCAGGCCGGCGTTCGTCCCGTGTCGGTCTCGCGCACGAACTCCGCGATCGTGCGGGCGAGCAGCGCGGGCCGGTCCTCCGGGATGAGGGTGTAGCTGTCCTCGATCTCCACCAGCCTGGCGTCCTTGAACAGCGCCGCGAGCCTGGGACCGTGCTCGCGCGGCATCAGCCTGTCCTCCACCGCCCACGCCACCAGCACCGGCCCGGCGAAGGCGCGAAGCCCCTCGGCCCATTCCAGCAACACCCGGCGTGGCGGCACGGACCGCGTGTAGGCCGCCAGATCCCGCCTGATCGCCGAGCTGGCCCGCGCCGGCGCGAACCACCCGTCCATCACCGCGTCGGGCACGGGTCGCTTGCTCATCCAGCCCCATCCGCCCGGGGCCCTGCGGAAGGACCGTAGCCCGAGCAGCCGCATGACGAGCCACAACCCGCCGGGGATCCGCGCCGCGAGCTCGATCATGCGGCCCGGCAGCCCCGGAGGGTAGTTGTCGAACGCCTCGCACGAGGTCAGGACCAGCCTGCCGACGCGCTCGGCCCGGCCGAGCGGCACCAGCAGTTGCCCGCCGCCCCAGTCGTTGAGCACGAGGGTCACCTCGCGCAGGTCGAGCCGGTCGAGGAACTCCGCCACCAGCAGGGCCACGCCGGTGAGCGACAGGTCGGCGCCCGGCCGCATGGGACGGCGGTGCGCGCCCAGCGGAAGCGTCGGGCACACGCACCGGTGGTCGTGGCGCAGGTCGGCCACGACGTTGCGCCACACGGAGCCGTCGATCGTGACTCCGTGCAGGAACACCAGGACGGGCCCCTCGCCGCCGGTGTCCTCGTAGTCGATCGTCCCGGCTGACAACTCGATCTCCGGCACAGCGGCCTCCGATTTGATAGATCGCTCTAGCGAGACCTTAGGGTAGGCTCCGATCGTGGGCAACACCAAGGAACGCATCCTGGACGCGAGCGCCGAGCTGTTCCGCCGCAACGGCTACACGGGCACCGGCCTCAAGCAGATCGTCGCCGCGGCCGGCGCGCCGTTCGGCTCGATCTACCACTTCTTCCCCGGCGGCAAGGAGCAGCTGGGCGAGGAGGTCATCCGCTCGTCGGGGATGATGTACGTCCAGCTCTTCGACGCCCTCATCGCGCCCGCGCCGGACCCGGTCAGCGGCATCGAGGCGTTCTTCGCCGCGGCGGCCGAGACGCTGGTGGAGACCGGTTACGCCGACGCCTGCCCGATCGCCACGGTGGCGCTCGAAGTGGCCGGCACCAACGAGGCGCTGCGCGGGGCGACCGCCGACGTCTTCACGGCGTGGATCGCGGCGGGCACCGAGGGGTTCGCCAGGTTCGGGCTGGCGCCCGAGGTGGCGCGCAGGCTCACCATCTGCCTGGTGACCAGCCTCGAAGGGGCGTTCGTGCTGTGCAGGTCGCTGCGCGACACCGAGGCGCTCAGGGTGGCGGGCGAGGTCGTGGCCGCCACCGCCCGCGCCGAACTCGCCGCCGCCTCCCCCGGTGGCGCGACCCCTTAGGACGGCACGTCGGCGGCAGTTCCGGCTGACGCGGCATCCGCGCAACCGGCTCCTGCCCAGCCTGAGAGTCACCGGGGCGACGTCGTGCAGGGCGAGGCTCCGCCGCGCCTCAGACGCCCCTCGGACGGCACGGAGCGGCCCCACGGGCGAGGCCGGACGAGGCGATCGGCCCACCTGTCCGCCGGTTGGGAGCAGGCCGCCGCGGTGCCGTACGGGAGGGGCCGCTAGGATCCCGCGGACGGGACCGGAGGCCGGGCGACGCCCGGCGGCCGTGGGCGCCGAGACCGTTCCTATACTGCGGGGCGAGTGCCGCCCCAGCGCCTCTCCACAGGGCCGACCCCATAAGCGAAATTTCGTCTCTTTTCTGGTCTTGATAAATCTGGCCCTCGATGTAACCTTTGGTGTCGATTCGTCCTACCATCGGTGGTCTAGGCCACCATCCATTCCCTGCCAGCAGGGACGGTCTGGTTACCGGTCAGTAGAGATGCACTTTCCGGAGTTAGCGACCAGGATGGAAGGCGACCCAGACCAGACATCAGTCGATCCTCGGAAGGCGAGACCCAGTGGCTTCCGGACGCCAGCGTTTCTCGATCATCAGCGACGGCCTACCCAGCCAGCTGCCTGATGTCGACCCCAGCGAGACCAACGAGTGGCTCGAGTCCCTCGACAACGTCATCAAGACCGAGGGTCGCACGCGCGCCCGCTACCTGATGCTCCGCCTGCTGGAGCGGGCCCGCGAGCACCAGGTCGGCGTGCCCGGCCTGCGCAGCACCGACTACATCAACACGATCCCGCCGGAGCGCGAGCCCTGGTTCCCGGGTGACGAGCATGTCGAGCGGCGCATCAGGGCCTACATCAGGTGGAACGCCGCGGTGATGGTCTCGCGCGCCAACGCGCGCACCAACGTCGGCGGCCACATCGCCACCTACGCCTCCGCCGCCTCGCTGTACGAGGTCGGTTTCAACCACTTCTTCCGCGGCAAGGACCACGGCGAGTCGGGCGACCAGGTCTACTTCCAGGGCCACGCCGCGCCGGGCATCTACGCCCGCGCCTTCCTCGAGGGCCGGCTCAACGAGGCCCAGCTCGACGCCTTCCGCCAGGAGCTGTCGCACGGCTTCCACGGCCTGCCCTCCTACCCGCACCCCCGGCTCATGCCGGACTTCTGGGAGTTCCCGACGGTGTCGATGGGCCTCGGCCCGATCAGCGCGATCTACCAGGCGCGGTTCAACCGCTACCTGCTGAACCGCCAGATCAAGGACACCTCCAGGAGCCACGTCTGGGCCTTCCTCGGCGACGGCGAGATGGACGAGCCCGAGTCGCTCGGCGCGATCGGCCTGGCCGCCCGCGAGGAGCTCGACAACCTCACGTTCGTCATCAACTGCAACCTGCAGCGGCTCGACGGCCCCGTCCGCGGCAACGGCAAGATCATTCAGGAGCTGGAGTCGTACTTCCGCGGCGCCGGCTGGAACGTCATCAAGGTCGTATGGGGCCGCGACTGGGACCCGCTGCTGGCCGCCGACGTCGACGGCGTCCTGGTCAACCAGATGAACACCACGCCTGACGGCCAGTTCCAGACCTACTCGGTCGAGTCGGGCGGCTACATCCGCGACAACTTCTTCGGCAGCGACCCGCGCCTGCGCAAGATGGTCGAGCACCTGACCGACGACGACATCCGCAAGCTGTCGCGCGGCGGCCACGACTACCGCAAGGTCTACGCGGCGTTCAAGGCGGCCCGCGAGCACGTCGGCCAGCCGACGGTCATCCTCGCCCAGACCATCAAGGGCTGGACGCTGGGCAAGGACTTCGAGGCGCGCAACGCGACGCACCAGATGAAGAAGATGACCAAGGCCGAGCTGAAGGAGTTCCGCGACCGGCTCTACCTGCCGATCCCCGACTCCGCGCTCGAGGGCGACCTGCCGCCGTACTTCCACCCGGGCGAGAACGACGAAGAGATCGCCTACATGAAGGAGCGCCGCGCGGCGCTGGGCGGCGTGCTGCCCAGGCGCTCGGTCCGCGCCAAGGCGCTCAAGCTGCCCGGCGACGAGGTCTACAAGCAGTTCGCCAAGGGTTCGGGCAAGCAGCAGGTGGCCACCACCATGGCCTTCGTGCGCCTGCTGAAGGACCTGATGCGCGACAAGGAGATCGGCAAGCGGTTCGTGCCGATCATCCCCGACGAGGCGCGCACCTTCGGTCTCGACGCGATGTTCCCGACGGCGAAGATCTACAGCCCGCACGGCCAGACCTACGAGGCCGTCGACAGGGACCTGCTGCTGTCGTACAAGGAGTCGACCGAGGGCCAGATCCTGCACGAGGGCATCAACGAGGCGGGCTCCATGGCCTCGATGACCGCGGTCGGCACCTCCTACGCCACGCACGGCGAGCACATGATCCCGATCTACATCTTCTACTCGATGTTCGGGTGGCAGCGCACCGGCGACCAGATGTGGCAGCTCGGCGACCAGATGGGCAGGGGCTTCCTGCTCGGCGCGACCGCGGGCCGCACGACCCTGAACGGCGAGGGCCTGCAGCACGAGGACGGCCACACCCCGCTGATCGCCTCGACGAACCCGGCGGCCGTCGCCTACGACCCCTCGTGGGCCTACGAGACCGCCTACATCGTCAAGGACGGGCTCCGGAGGATGTACGGCGACCAGCCGGAGAACATCTTCTACTACCTGACCGTCTACAACGAGCCCTACGTGCAGCCCGCCGAGCCCGCCGACCTCGACGTGGACGGCCTGCTGAAGGGTCTGTACAAGTTCGCCGACTCGCCGCTGGCGCAGGGGCCGAAGGCCAACATCCTCGCCTCGGGCGTCGCGGGCCCGTGGGCGATGGAGGCCCAGCGCATGCTGGCCGAGGACTGGGGCGTCTCGGCCGACGTCTGGTCGGCCACGTCGTGGTCGGAGCTGCGCCGCGAGGCGCTGGCCTGCGAGGAGCACAACCTGCTCAACCCCGACTCCGAGCAGCGCGTGCCGTACGTCACGCGGGCGCTGGGGGGCGCGCGGGGTCCCTTCGTGGGTGTCAGTGACTACATGAAGGCGGTCCAGGACCAGATCGCGCAGTGGGTGCCGGGCGACTGGAGCTCGCTGGGCACCGACGGGTTCGGCCTGTCCGACACCCGTTCGGCGCTGCGCCGCCATTTCCACGTCGACGCCGCGTCGATCACGCTGGCGGTGCTCACCCAGCTGGTCAAGCGGGGCGAGCTCGACGGCGAGGTGCTGCGCGAGGCGATCGCCCGCTACCACCTGAAGAACGGCGTCACCGAGGCCGGCGGCGCCGAGAGCAACGACACCCAGTCCATGGGCGTCTGACGCTTCGCCAGGAAAGAGCCCGCGCCCGACGGCGCGGGCTCTTTCTCTTTTCTCCAGCTTCCGCGTCGTGGACGGCCCGTCGCGCTGTCCTTTCGTGTCATGGACGGCCGTCCTTTTCGCGTCATGGACGGCCCGTCGCGCTCTCATGGAGGGGTGCGGCGGCGTGTTCAGGAGGGGAGCGCGCCGCCTCATCGCGGTGACGATCTACCGGAAGCCGCTCGGCGCGCGCGGCGCACGCGACCATCCGGCAAGGCATGTGAAAGGATTTTCCCTGGTATTCGATATCGGGGGATATTCCATGCGCCGCGCACACACCACCGTCGCCGCGACGGCAGGGCTCACCATCGCGCTCGCCGCCTGCGGCCTTTCCACCGGCAGCACCGGTGGCCCGTCGCCCACCGGCTCGGCGGCGGCCGAGAAGATCGCCTGGGGCGCCTGCACCGACCTGGCCGTGCCCGAGGGCGCGGCACCCGCCACGCCCAACGCCGCGCTCCAGTGCGGCAAACTGCGCGTCCCGCTCGACTACACCAAACCCGGCGGCGAGACCGTCGACCTGGCGATGATCAGAATTCCGGCCACGGGGCCCGGCGAGCGGATCGGGTCGCTGGTGTTCAACTTCGGCGGGCCCGGCGCCTCGGGCGTCGACACGATGTCGCGGGCGGTCAAGGCGTTCACCACCCTCAACACCCGCTACGACCTGGTCAGCTTCGACCCGCGTGGTGTCGAGCGCAGCCGCGGTGTCAGGTGCGGCGACGGCAAGGACATGGAGGCGTACGTCTCGCTCAACTCGCTGCCGTCCAACGAGCAGACCAGGGAGAAGACCCAGGCGGTCACCGAGCAGTTCACCAAGCTGTGCGAGAAGGACTCGGGGCCGGTCCTGCCGTACGTGGGCACCGTCAACGCCGCCCGCGACATGGACCAGATGCGCGTCGCCCTCGGCGACGCCAAGCTCAACTACTTCGGCATGTCGTACGGCACGCACCTCGGCGCCGTCTACGCCACCCTGTTCCCCAAGAACGTGGGCCGCATGGTCCTCGACGCCCCGCTCGACCCGAGCGTGACGTTCGAGCAGCGCACGATCGCCCAGACCAAGGGCTTCCAGCAGGCCTACGAGAGCTTCCTCAAGGACTGCGTCCAGCAGGGCTGCGAGCTCGGCAAGAGCGTCGAGGCGGCCGACAAGAAGATCACGAACCTGATGTACCAGCTGGTCGAGTCGCCGCTGAAGGTCGGTGACCGGGAGCTGACGCAGGGCCTGGCCGGCACCGCCGTGGCGGCCGCGCTCTACTCGAGGCTGAGCTGGCCGTTCCTGGAGAGCGCGCTGGCGTCGGCGCTGAAGGGCGACGGCGGGGCGTTGATGTACCTGGCCGACACCTACACCGGGCGCAGGCCGGACGGCACCTACTCCACCGAGATGTCCAGCTTCCCCGCCGTCACCTGCGTGGACACCGCCGAGCGGCCCAGCGAGCAGGAGCTGGTGCGCACGGAGGAGGCGGCGCTGAAGATCTCACCGCTGTTCGGCAGCGTGGGCGCCGGATCCATCTGCCGGGTGTGGCCCGTGCCGGGCAGCGACGAGGCCAAGAAGGTGGACGCTACGGGGTCGGGGCCGATCCTGGTGGTGGCGGGCAAGGGTGACCCGGCCACGCCGTACCAGTGGGGGCCCAAGCTGACCAAGCAGCTGAAGACCGCGACCCTGCTCACCTACGAGGGTGAGGGGCACGGCGCCTACCTGTCGGGCAGCAAGTGCATCGCCGGGTCCGTCAACGCCTACCTGCTCCAGGGCAAGATGCCCGAGGAGGGCGCTTCCTGCCCCTCCTGACGGAGGCGCCGCCGAACACGGGCCGGCGCGGCCCGTGTCCGGCGGATGCCCTGCGGTCGCCGCCGGGGATGAGTGGATGCCCTGCGGCCGGGCGCGGCCCGTGTCGGGTGGATGGACTGCGGTCGGCGGCCCGTGTCGGGGGATGCCCTGTGGTGGCTGGCCCGGGATGAGTTGGGTGCCCTGTGGTCGGCACCGCCTGGGATGAGTGGATGCCCTGGGCGCGCCGCCGCTCGGCGGTTGGCGGCGTGCCCAGGGAGGATGGACCGCCGAAGGCGGTCGGTGCCCCTGCCGCGCGGTCCGTGACCCGGGTCGCGCAAGCGGAGGCTGCGTCATGTCCGCGCGGCGGGGAAGGCGCCGGTCAGGGCGGCGGCGGGAAGGGCTCGCCGGCCTTCAGCGGACGGGTGACGCGAGTCAGCCGGCCGGTGGGGTGAAGATCCCGAACAGGTTGCCGGACACGTCGTGCAGGTAGGCGAAGCTGGTGCCGCCCGGGTTGGCGACGACCTTGCGCACCACCTTGCCACCGAGGCTCTCGACCTTCGCGCACGTCGCCGCCACGTCCTCGACCAGCACGCAGAAGGTGGCGTGGTTGGGCACCTCGCCCCCGGTGCCGTACAGGCCGCCCCCGGGCTGCTCCTCGCCGGTGGCGTGGATCATCCGGTAGTCCATCGGGGCATCCGGGTCGGGGGTGAACGTCCAGCCGAAAAGGTCGCCGTAGAACCGCTGCGCCGCCTCGGGATCGTCGCTGGCGACTTCGAACCAGGCCACGGTGTTGACCATGTGCACTCCAGGTCGTCAAGTTTCTCGAACACGACAACGATAAGACGCGATGGCGACAACCCTATGTCGGTGTTTTCGAATGCTTAATCGAGCACCTAGTCGAGCACCGTGCCGCTGACGATCATGTCGGGCACGTCGGTGACGTACCCCTCCAGTGGCCGGTCGGGGCAGCGCTCCTCGCTCACCGACGCGGCGGCGATCCGGTCGAGCCGGAAGACCCGCACGTCGTCGCGCAGGCGGCACCAGGCCACGAGGTACCAGAAGCCGCCGCGCCCGCCCAGGAACACCCCCGGCTCGACGTCGCGCGAGGTGAGGGCGCCCTTCCTGTCGGCGTACTCCAGGTGGAGGACGCGCCGGCGCAGCAGGGCGTCCTCGATGGCGCGCGAGACGCCCGCGCGGCCCAGCGGCTGGATCTCCTCGCCGGTCTCCTGGGGGGCGACGAGCTGGACGCGCCGGGCCAGCTCCCTGGCCAGGTCGCCCTCGGAGCCCGGCATCGCGGCGACGACCTTGCGCAGCGCGCTGCGCGCCTGGCGGCCGAACGGCTGGTCGCCCGCCCTGCTGAGCGCGATCGCGATGGCGACCGCCTCGGCGGGGGTGAAGTTGAGCGGGGGCAGGGAGTGGTTCTTGTCGATCGCGTAACCGCCGCTGCGGCCGGGCTCGGCGTAGATGGGCACGCCGGACTCCTGGAGCGCGGCGATGTCACGCTCGATGGTCCTGACACTGACCTCGAAGCGCTTGGCGAGCTGGCGCGCTGACCGGCATCTGGGGGAGATCGCGCGCAGGTCCTCGACGAGCGCGTAGAGCCGATCGGTACGGTTCACAACCGGAACGCTACGCGCCGCCGCCGACAATTCCGCCGCCGTGGCAGGCGATGGTGAGAACAGTGTCGCCCGTCCGTCACCATCGGTGGCCACGCGAGAGGCCCGCCGCACGCACGGCGGGCCCGACGCGGCGCCCCCATCACGCGGTACGGCACCGCGCGCCCGCGGGGCGGGCCGGCATGACCACCGGCAGCCCGCCCGGCGCCACTACGACACCGCACGCCGCGGGGCGGGCCCCTGCCTGGGACGGCCTACGAGGGGATCTTGGCGGTCGCCGTCCCGCCCGCGCGGACGGGCACCTTGGCCACCGTGTACGTCACCCCGTCGATCACCTTCGGGATCCCGGGGAAGCGGTGCCCGTTGACCTCCAGCCACCGGTGCTCGCCGGCGAAGCGGGCCTCCCAGAACACCGGCCCGTCGCCCTTGTTGGTGAAGGTGCTGGAGTCCGTCCCGTCATGCCGTACGGTCACCTTGCCGGAGCCGACGGGCACGTCGGCCACCTCCAGCCAGCCGATGTCCGCGGGCAGGCGGGACTGGGTGGCCACGGTCCTGCGCGGGGCGTCGGGCTGGATCCCCATGAGGCCCTCGACCGTCTGGCTGACCAGCGTGAACGGCACCTCGGGGTAGTCGCCGTTCAGCCCCTGGCGGGAGCTGACGTGCCGCTCCTCGCGCCTGTCGTAGACGTCCTGCATCCACTTCCACGCTGTGCCGGCCCGGTTGTGCCGGAAGAAGGTGTCCGGCAGGTAGGTGATCGCCTCGATGTTGCGCGGCCGTCCCGCCCCCGAGGCCTCGGCGTCGACGAAGTCGAGGTAGGCGTCGTTGCGCGGCCCCGCGTCGATGATGCCCTTCATCGGCATGAACCAGCTGTTCTCCTTGCCGAAGCCGGTCAGCGGCGTGCCGTCGACGGTGTAGGCCCTGACGAACTCGCCGCTGCCCTGCTTCACGCTCCACGTGGTGTTGAAGTACTCCTTCACCGCGCGTGCCCGCTTCTCCTGGGCCCGGGACAGCGTGCGGTCGCCCTTGTCGCGGGCGAGCGCGGCCAGGGCCTTGTGGGCCTGGTACTGCGATCCGATGGCGTCGCCCGCCTCGGCCAGCGGCTCGCCGCCGACCTCGTTGTAGCTGGCGGTGCCCTGGAAGATGCCCCTGCCGGTGCCCTCGGCGATGCCGTTGGGCAGCAGGCCGTCGTGCAGGGTGACGAAGTCGGCGGTGGCGCGCCGGTAGTAGTCCCAGAAGACCGGGTCGTCGAGGTAGGCACGGTCGCCGGTCCATCTGAAGGCCTGGTTGGCCTTCTCGACCAGCTCGAAGGTGGCGGGGACCTCGCGGACGAAGTCGGTGGGCGAGCGGTAGTCGATGGACAGGTAGGTGGAGGCGTCGAAGTTCAGCGCCCACACCGGGTAGAACTTGTGCTCCTCGGTCGCCGACCGGGCGAAGGAGCGCAGCATGTTCTTGTTCTGCTCGGCGAGCCCGAGGATGTGGGCTCCGGCCAGCTGGTGGGCGAAGTCGCGCGAGTAGTAGCCGCTGCGGTGGGCGTAGCCGGCCCAGTAGGAGGAGGTGTAGACGCCCTCGCCCGTGCCGCCCGGCTGGCGCTCGTCCACGTTGAGCGGGCCGGGCACGCCGTTCTGGTGCACCCAGGAGCCTGCCTTGGCCTTGGCCCACCCGAACATCTCGACGATCTTGGGGTTGGAGGAGCGTACCGCGGGCGAGGCCGTGGCCCCTGGCGAGATCATGACGTCGTCGACGTTCACCCAGCCGGAGCCCGAGCCGAAGACGACGCCGAGCCGGTCGCCCTCGGCGAAGGCGACGTCGGAGATCGTGTAGCGGGTGTAGGTGCCGCGCGAGGGCAGCGTGACCGTCTCCACGGGCGTGCCGCCGCGCAGGACGGTGAACGTGCCGCCGGCCCCGCCTGTGGCGATCCACGCCGACACCGAGTAGGTGCCCGCCGTGGGCACGGTGATCGTCTGGCTGACGCTCTTGCCGGGCCCGGCGTCGAGGTAGACGAGCTTGGCGCCACCGTGGGGGCGGTTGGTCGCCACGCCGGTGCCGGCGGTGAAGGTCCACCCTTCGGTGTCCTTCTCGAAGCCGGGGTTGACGACGACGACAGGGCCGGCGGCCAGGACGGAGCTGAGCAGGACAGGTAACACCAACATGGATACTCCCGATGATCGGATGAATCGGCTGGGCAGAGTCTGCTGGGGAAGGACTCTCGGAAAGGACTAGCGCGGTGCCGCCGTCGAGCCACGGACGACCAGCTCGGGGCCGAACATCAGCTCGCCGCTCGGCACGCCCCGCCCGCTCACCAGCGCGACGACGCTGCGCGCCACCTCCTTGGCCAGCCGGTCGATCGGCTGGCGGACGGTCGTGAGCGGCGGGTCGACGAACTCCATGATCATGGAGCCGTCGTAGCCGACCACGGAGACGTCCTCGGGCACCGACAGGCCGGCGCGCCTGACAGCTCTGATCGCGCCCAGCGCCATGAAGTCGCTGGCCGCCACGACCGCCGTGGCGCCCCGGGAGAGGAGCGTCGTGGTCGCCGTCTGCCCGCCCTCGATCGTGTAGTACTGCCGCGTCACCAGGGACTCAGGGTCCGCCACCCCCCGCCGGGCCATGGCGGTCACGAACCCGTCGACCCTCCGGTCGGCGGGCCGGTTGGCGGCGGGCCCCGAGGCCATCCCTATCGCGCGGTGCCCCAGGCGCCACAGGTGGTCGACGGCCAGCTCGGCGGCCATGACGTCGTCGGTGGACAGCACGGGCATCGAGTGGCCGGCGAACCCGCCGTTGACGCCGACGAAGGGGATCCGCCGCGCGGCCAGGATGTTGCAGGTCTCCGGGTCGGGGTCGTCGAGGGTGTTGCTGGCCGACAGGAACACCACCGCGGCCACGCCGTGGTCGGCCAGCGCGGAGACGAACTCGCGCTCCTGTATCCCGCCGGGCAGCGCCGGGCACAGCACGCCCTTCAGCCCGTGCGGGGCGAGCGCCGCCTCGATCAGCTCGGCGACCTCGGCGAACCAGGGGTTCGACACCCACGGCGTGATCACCGCGACGATCTGGCCGCGGGTCGAGCGCTCGTAGCCGAGCTCGGCCATGGCCCGCTCGACCGCCTCGCGGGTCCTGGCGGACACGCCCGCCCGCCGGTTGATCACCCTGCTGACCGTGGCCTCGCTGACCTCCGCGCGCGCGGCGACCTCGGTGATGCCGATCTTCACCGTTCCTCCTCCAGGAGCGCCTCACCCGAGGTCTTCAGGACCACCAGCCCCGAAGCAGGTACGGCCAGCGAGACCAGCCCCGCGCCCAGCCGCCGTACCTCAGGCTCGATCCTAGAGCCGTCGGGCGCGTGCAGGCGTGCCACGTGGGCGCCGGGCCCGCGCACCTCCAGCACCAGCCGCTCCCCGCCCGTCCCGTTGACCAGCGTGATCTCCCGGTGGGCCGCGGTGTCGACCGGCACCACCCGTTCGGCGCTCACCGAGATCACGCACTCCTCGCCGAGCGCGGCCGTCACCACGGGATACAGCTCGTCGGGCCGTCCCGGCTCCACGTGGCCGTCGAGCAGGACGTCGCGCAGCCGCCGCCATTCCGCCAGCCAGAACGCGACCATCCGCAGATGCCCCTCGGGCAGGCCGGCCAGCCGCGCCGAGATCTGCGGGACGGCGTGCAGCGAGCCGATGAGCTGCCGGGCCGCGCTGTGCGCGCCGCCCCGCGGGTCCCACATCAGCATGTCGCCGTGCACGACGCCGGCCACGGCCAGGAATCCGGTGTCGATGGTCCTGACCCGGTTCGCGATCGCGTCGGCCGGGCAGTCGTCGGCCCGCAGCAGGTCGGCCTGCCCGGCGATCCCGGGCCCCACGTACGGCTGGCGGAACTCCAGCAGCGCCCGCTCTCCCACCGCACGCCGGACGTCGGACACCAGCATCCGCATGGCCGTGCCGACGTCATGGATGTCGGCACCGCGGGGTGGCGTGCCCGCGTAGACCATCGCCTCGTCCAGGAAGTCGATCTTGAGCCCGTCGATCCCGTACTCCATCAGCCGGGCGCACAGCGCGACGACATGCCGCCTGACCTCGGGGCGCCGGGGGTCGAGCACCCTGGCGCCGGGCACTCCCGCCATGGCGGGCGCGTAGGGCTCGAGCTCGTCGAAGCAGGCCGCGTCGGGCCCGAGCAGCAGCGGCGCGACCCACACCAGGTATCGCAGGCCGAGGCCCTGTACCCGCGCGACATGCCCCGCGAAGTCCGGAAATTTCTCGCTGTCCGGCTGCCAGTCACCGACGCCCCGATATCCACGGCCGTGCCCCAGCTGCTGCCACCCGTCGTCGACGATGAGCGTGCCGCATCCCGCCGACACCGCCAGCGCCGCCTCCTGCTCGACGCCCTCGGCCGAGACGTCCTGCGCGAAGCCGTACCAGGTGGAGTAGACCGGCTCGCGAGCCCCCTCCGCCGGCCGGCGGGCGCCCGCCCCCAGCGCGCGCCGCAGCTCGCGCATCGCCGTCGCCACCGTGGGTGCGCTCCCCGCGAGGCGGATCCGGTACGGCCCCGCCGGCACGGCCAGGTGCACGACGAAGGTCTTGGTCTCCTCCGACACCCCGAACCGCATCGTCACCTCGGGCACGGCGTCCTCGGCGGCGAAGGCGAGCAGCGTGCGGCCCCTGCTGTCGTACAGGCACCCGGCCGCCGCCCCCCTCACCAGGGAGGTCCGCTCGAACCCGGCCCAGTCGGCGACCAGCGTGCGCCGCCAGTCGCAGGCCGGATGCCAGAACCCGACGGCGTCGCCGAGCGGCACCGACAGCCGGATCTCCAGCTCCTCGTGGGAGCCGATCTCCAGCACGTCGCCGTCCAGCCGCCAGGCGGCCGGCGCGCCGCGGGTCAGTACGGCCAGCCATACGTCGTCCAGCAGGTGCTCGGTCGGCGCGGGCGCCAGGCCCGCGGTCGTGACGCTCACTCTTTCACCGCTCCAGCGAGGAGTCCGGACACGAAGTGTCGTTGGAGGAGGAGGAACAGGACGGCCATCGGCAGCGCGGCGACCGCCGTGCCGGCGAGGATCTGGCCGTAGTCGGTCTCGGTGGCGCCCCGAAGGGCGGCGATCGCGAGGGGGATCGTGTAGGCGTCCCTGGTGCGCAGCGCGATCAACGGCCACACGAAGTCGTTCCACTGGTAGAGGAACAGGTAGATGCCCAGCGCGGCCAGCGCGGGCCTGATCGGCGGCAGCACGACCCTGAAGAACAGCCGCAGCTCGCCGCAGCCGTCCACCCTGCCCGCCGACAGCAGTTCGGAGGGCAGCGCGGACATCGACTGGCGCATGAGGAAGATCCCGAAGGGCAGCGCCAGGTTCGGCAGGATGACGGCCTGGTAGGTGTTGAGCCACTCCAGCGCCAGCATCATCTTGAACAGCGGCACGAGCGTGACCTGGCTGGGGATGACCAGGCCCAGCATGAGCAGCCCGAACAGCACCTCCTTGCCGCGGAAGTCGTACTTGGCGAAGCCGTAGCCCGCCATCGTGCAGACCAGCCCGGCCAGCAGCGTGTAGACCGTGGCGATGAACAGCGAGTTGCCGACGACGCGGCTGAAGCCGAGGCCGGCCTCGAGACCGGCGAGGTTGTCCAGCAGGTGGCCGCCGGGCAGCAGCGGCGGCGGGCTGCCGAAGACCTCGGCGGTGCTGTGCGTGGCGGCGACCACCAGCCAGTAGAACGGCACCAGCACCACGGCGACCGCGACCAGCAGGGCGGAGGTCAGCATGATCTGCCGGCTCATGACCGATCCCCCAGCACGCGGAACTGCACGATCCCGAGGATCCCGATGATGACGGCGAGCGCGTAGGCGATGGCCGAGGCGTAGCCGAAGTCGAGGTACTTGAAGCCGGTGTTGTACAGGTACAGGCCGACGGTGACCGTGCTGTTGTCGGGCCCGCCGCCGGTCAGCACGTACGGCTCGTCGAACAGCTGGAGCGTGCCGATCGTGGACATCACCAGCGTGAGCAGGACGACCGGCCGCAGCCCCGGCAGGGTCACGTGCCTGAAGCGGTGCCATGCGCCCGCCCCGTCCACCGACGCCGCGTCGTAGAGGTCCTGGGGCAGCGCCTGCAGCCGGGAAAGGAAGATCACCGCGTTGTATCCGGTGTAGTGCCACGTCAGCGCCAACCCGAGGGAGACACGGGCCCACAGCGTGTCGGTCAGCCACGGCACCGGCGGGACGCCCACCAGGCCCAGCGCCCAGTTGACGAGCCCGGACTGCGGGTTGAGCAGGACCGCGAACAGCAGGCCGTAGGCCACCAGTCCGGTGATCATCGGCAGGAAGAAGCCGAGCCTGATGAAAGCCTTGAACCGCAGCAGCGACGAGTTGAAGGCCACCGCGAGCGCCAGCGCGATGGCCAGCATCAGCGGCACCTGGACGACGAGGATCACCACGGTGTTGCGCAGGGCCGTCCAGAACAGCGGGTCGTCGGCCAGGCGCGTGTAGTTGGCGGCGCCGGCGAAGGTCTGCAGCGCGCCGTCGGTCTTGAACAGGCTGAGCCAGAACGACCAGGCGATCGGGTAGAGCTTGAAGAGCGCGAAGAGCACGAGGGCCGGCAGCACCCACAGGTAGGGCGCCACCCGCAGCGCGGACAACCGCCGCAGGCCCGCCGGCCGCACCGCGGGGGCGCGCTCGGCCAGGGCCGTCACCGCAGCACCTTCCTGCCGGTCTGCTGGGCGACCAGGTCGGCCGCCTCCTTCAGCACCGTGGCCGGGTCGGCGCCCTTGAGCAGGACCTTGCTCTGCGCGTCGGTCACGGCCTTGAGCGCGCGGGGGTAGTCGGCGGAGTAGTTGGTGACGTAGGAGGGCTGCTTGAGCGCCTCGAGGAAGACCTCGCCCTTCTTCTGGCCGCTGAAGAACTCCGAAGGGGCGTGGAAGACGGGGTCGTCGTAGGCCTTCATCAGGGCGGGCGCGATGCCCTTGCCCTTGTAGATCGCCACCTGGTTCTCCGGCCTGGTCAGCACGAACTCGGCGAAGGCGTAGGCGGCGGCCTGGTCCTTGCTGGTCCCGGCGACGGCCAGGTGGGTGGAGTTGACGGTCGCGGCGACCTTGCCGCCGGGGGTGACGGCCGGCGGCAGCCGTACCTTCCACTTGCCCTTCTCCCCCGGCACGTTCTCCTCGATGATGCCGCCGAACCAGGTCGGCATGGCCTGGACCGCCACCGCGCCCTTCTTCATCGCGCTGATCATCGTGTTCCAGCCGCCGGCCAGGTCGGCGACCAGGCCGGCGTCGTTGAGCTTCTTGATGACGGTGAGCGCGGTGACGGCCTGCGGGGTGTCGAGCGTGATGTTGCCCTGCATGTCGAAGTAGAAGCTGTCCTGCAGCTGCAGCAGCATCTCGAAGAGGTTGGCCGAGTCGGCCTGGGAGGCGGGCTTGTCGATGCCGAGGAGCTGGACGCCGGTCTTCTCCTTGAGCTTGACGCCGGCTTCGATGACCTCGTCCCAGGTCTGCAGCGACTCGACGTCGACGCCCGCCTTCTCGAACAGGTCGGCGCGGTAGTAGAAGCCGGCCGAGTTGGCCTCCCACGGCAGCGCGTAGACCTTGCCGTCGCGGCTGACGGTCTCCCACATGCCCTGGGCGAAGGCCTCCTTGTGCTTGCCCGCGCCGAGCGGCGTCAGGTCGGCCAGCCCGCCGGGGAACTTCTCGATGTAGGCGGGCAGGTAGTCCACGCCGATGTGGAGCACGTCGCCGAGCCCCTGGCCGCCTGCCGAGAGTCCGGCGGTGATCTTGTCCCAGATGGCCGGGTTGCCGATGTCCTGGACGTCGACCTTGACCGCGGGGAACTGCTTCTCGAAGGCCGGGACCAGCTGCTTCATCATCGCGGCCGGGCCCTGCCAGCTCCAGACGGTGATCTTGCCCGTGCCTCCCGCCGAGGCGCCCGGGGTGCCGCCACCGCAGGCGCTCAACGCGCCTCCCGCGGCGGCCAGCGCGCTGAGCTGGAGGAAACGGCGGCGGTCGAGGTGGGCCATGGGGGATCTCCAGGGGGTGCAGAGAGTGGCCTGACGCGCCCAGACGCTACCTCCGCGTTTCGATGACTTGCAAGACTGCAACGAAAACTTTCAGCGAATCAGGCATGGCGGCAGACATGCGAAAGCCACGGGGACCGCCGCTACGCGGCCGTCCACTCCAGCAGCCGCTCCACCGGCCAGGTGTTGACCACCCGCTCGGCCGCCACCCCGCACATCGCGGCCCGCTCGCAGCCGAAACGCTGCCAGTCCAGCTGGCCGGGGGCGTGCGCGTCGGAGTCGACGGCGAACACGCATCCCATCTCGTAGGCCAGCCGCAACAGCCGCTTCGGCGGGTCCAGCCGGTCGGGCCTGGAGTTGATCTCCACGGCGACCCCGAACCTGCGGCACGCCTCGAAGACGAGCTCGGCGTCGAAGTCCGACTCCGGCCGCAGGCCGCCGCGCCTGCCGCCGCCCTTCACGATCCGTCCGGTGCAGTGGCCCAGCACGTCGACGTGGGGGTCGGCGATCGCCGTCACCATCCTGCGCGTCATCTCCTCGGCGTCCATGCGCAGCTTGGAGTGGACGCTGGCCACCACCACGTCCAGGCGGGCGAGGAGGGCGGGATCCTGGTCCAGGGAGCCGTCGGCGTTGATGTCCACCTCGATGCCGGTGAGGATCCTGAACGGCGCCAGCCGCTCGTTCAGCCCGGCGACCACGTCGAGCTGCTCGCGCAGCCGCTCGGCCGACAGGCCGCGGGCGACCGTCAGGCGCGGCGAGTGGTCGGTCAGCGCGCAGTACTCGTGACCGAGCGCCCTGGCCGAGGCGGCCATCTCCTCGATCGGCGAGCCGCCGTCCGACCAGTCGGAGTGGGTGTGCAGGTCGCCCTTCAGCGCGGCCCGCAACGCGGCGCTCTCCTCGTCGAGGTCGGCGCCCGCGGTGGCCTGGAGCCTGCGCAGGTAGGTCGGCACCTTCCCGTCGAGAGCCTCGGTGACGGCCAGCGCGGTGACCTTGCCGATGCCCGGCAGCTCGGCCAGGGCGTTTCCCCTCGCCAGCCGGACGAGCTCGGCCCGCGGCAGCTCCTCCACCGTCGCCGCGGCCCTCCTGAAGGCCCGTACCCGGTAGGTGGGCTCGCCCGCGCGCTCCAGCAGGAACGCGATGTCACGCAGTGCCTGGACCGGCTCCATGCCGGCATACCTACCCAAAGGGAACCCCATTCTCGGCGACAACGTTGTTGCGGATATAAACCCCCGATAAGCTCTGGAGCCCCATGGCAGAAACCCGCTCCCGCAAGTCGACCAAGGTGATCACGCTGACGGCGCTCGGCGTGGTCTCCTTGATGGTTGTCGGGTTCTGCTCGGCACAGGACGACTACGAGGAGGTCGGCGCCGACTGCGTCGACCTCAACACCCAGCTCCCCGACGGCTCCTACCTGGTCGTCGACGACGACTACTGCGACGACGACGGCGGCGGCGGGCACTCCTCCCACCGCGCCTACGGCTGGTACTACGGCGGCGTCAGGTCGGGCGTGCGCGTGCTCAAGGGCACCACGGTACGGCCCGCCGAGGCGCGCATCACCAGCAGGACCGGCCACGTCGTCCAGCGCGGCGGCTTCGGCGGCAGGGGCGGAGGCGGCAGCTGATGGCCCGCAGGCTCTCCTCCGGCGCCGTGACGCTCGGGGCCGTGGTGACCGTCTCGTCCGTCGTCCTGTCGGGCTGCGCCTCGGGCGGCTCCACCTACGTGGGCTCCGAACAGGTCGCGACCGACTCCTTCACCGAGGAGGACACCTCCGCCGAGGACGACCTCGCCGAAGAAGCCGAAGAAGCTGGAGAAGACGAGGAAGAAGAGGACGAGGTCGTCGCCCGCTGCGTCAGGCGCGACAGCGAGAGCGACGACGGCTACGTGATCGTGTCCGACGACCGCTGCGACGGCGCGGGCAGGCACAGCGCCTTCCTCTGGTACTACGGCGGCACCAAGGTCAAGAACCGCCTTGCCAAGGGCACGACCATACGCCCGCGCGGGGCGTACATCGTCACGAAGGGCGGCGACGAGATCACCCGGACAGGCAAGATCTCCAGGAGCGGCTTCGGCAACCGCACCTCCACGGGGTCCTGATGCGGCGCGAGCACGCCTCCCCCCGCGACGGCTGGGAGAAGATCGTCGAGGGCCACGGCCTGGCCTTCCACCGCTCGGTGCAGGCCGCGCACCTGCCCCGCCCCTACTGGGACGAGTCCGTCCACTACGTCTTCTCCATGGACCAGGTGCTCGACCTCGAGGCGCAGGTCGAGGAGCTGCACCGGATGTGCCTGGCCGCGGTCGAGCACGTCATCGCCGAACGGCGTTTCGCCGACTTCGCGCTGCCCGAGTGGACGTGGCAGGAGATCGCCCACTCGTGGGAGCGCCGCGACCCGCACCTCTACGGCCGCTTCGACCTGCGCTACGACGGCGTCTCCCCGCCGAAGCTGCTGGAGTACAACGCCGACACGCCCACCTCGCTGGTGGAGTCGAGCGTCGTGCAGTGGTACTGGCTGCGGGACCGCTTCCCGGCCGACGACCAGTGGAACTCCCTCCACGAGCGGCTGATCGACAGGTGGCGCGCGCTGGTGCTGCCGACCGGGCCGACCCATTTCGCCTGGACCAGCATGGACGAGACCGGCGAGGAGGCGATGACCGTCGCCTACCTGCAGGAGACCGCCGACCAGGCCGGGCTCGTCACGGTGGCCATCGCGATGGAGGACATCGGCTGGGACCCGCTCAACCGGCGCTTCGTCGACGTCGAGGGCCGGGTGATCCGCTCGGCGTTCAAGCTGTACCCGTGGGAGTGGATGCTGGCCGACGACTTCGGCGCGCACGCCGTACGGCACGCCGCCTCGACCACGTGGATCGAGCCGCTGTGGAAGGCGCTGCTGTCGAACAAGGCGCTGCTGGCCGTGCTGTGGGAGCTCTATCCCGGCCACCCCAACCTGCTGCCCGCCTACCTCGACGGCCCCCGCGAGCTGACCTCCTACATCGTCAAGCCGCTGCTGGGCAGGGAGGGCGCCGCGATGCGGATCGTCACGCCCTCGGAGACGCTGGAGACCCCCGGCTCCTACGGCGCCGAGGGCCACGTCTACCAGGGCTTCGACCCCCTGCCCTCGTTCGACGGGCAGCGGCCCGTGCTCGGCGCGTGGATGGTCGCCGACGAGTCGGCCGGGCTCGGCATCCGCGAGACCGCGGGGCTGATCACCGACGACACCTCGTCCTTCGTCCCCCACAGGATCGAGCTGTGACCGCCGCCGCCCACGCCTCCTCCCCGGCCTGTCCGCCCCACCCGCCCGGCCTTCCCCCGGCGGGCACGACCCGACCCCCATGCCCCCCGGCGCCCGTGCCAGGCGCTCGACGGCGAAGAAAGAGTCACCGTGAACCTCATCGACCACCTGGCCAACGGCGCGCTGGCCATCGCCGCCTACGCCGTCCTCGGCGTGATCCTGCTGATCGTCGGCTTCTACGTCATCGACCTGGCCACGCCGGGCAAGCTCAGCGCGGTCATCAAGCATGAGCGCAACCCCAACGCCACCCTGCTGACCTCCTCGGGTCTGGCCGCCGTCGGCCTCATCGTCGCCGCCTCGATCTGGTCGTCCGGCGGGGCGCTGCACGAGGGCTTGCTCGTCACCGCCGTCTTCGGACTGGTCGGCATCGCGGTGCAGACGGTGGCGATGCTGCTGTTCGACCTGGTCGCGGGCGTCTCGGTGCGCGAGCTGGTCAAGGAGAGCGAGTTGCAGCCCGGCGCCCGCCTGCTGGCCGTCACCCACCTGGTCATCGGCCTGATCACCGCCGTCGCCGTCATCTAGTAGCCGGCACGGGCTCGCCCCTGCTCCCGGGCGAGCCCGTGCCCGGACCGGACCGGCGGGGTCCGACCGGGCAACCGGCGCACTCCCCGCACCCGGCCGCCCCGGCCCGCTGCCGCGCACGTGGCCGCGCCGGACCGGCCCGCTCCCGCGCACGTGGCCGGGCCGGACCGGCGCACTCCTGGGGACCTGGCACTCTAGAGGCGTGACAGACCACGAGGACCGGACGCGCGAGGACACCACCCGGCGTCTCGAGCGCAACATGGGCACCCTGGGCACCGCGGCCATGGCGCGCATGGACGAGCGGTTGCCGTGGTTCCGGGCGCTTTCCGCCGAGGACCGCTCCTGGGTCGGCCTGGTCGCCCAGGCCGGCATCGCCGCCTTCGTGGAGTGGTTCGCCCACGCGGGCGAGGGCCGCCCCACCCCGAGCATCGAGTTCTTCGGCACCGCGCCGCGCGAGCTGAAGCGTTCCATCTCCCTGCAGCAGACGGTCGACATCGTCCGCATCGTCGTCGAGGTCGTCGAGACGATGACCGACGAGCTGGCCGCTCCGGGCGGCGCCGACCAGCTGGAGCAGGCGATGCTCCGCTACACCCGCGACGTCGCCTTCGCCGCCGCGCAGGTCTACGCCCGCGAGGCGGAGGCGCGCGGCGCGTGGGACGCCAGGCTCGAGGCGCTGATCGTCGACGCGCTGGTGCGCGGCGAGGTCGACGACGGCCTGCACTCGTGGGCGGCCGCGCTCGGCTGGACGTCCGCGCCGGTCGTGGTGATCGCCGGGCACGCGCCCGACGACGATCCGCGCGCGGTCATCGACAGCCTGCGGGAGAAGGGCCGGCGGATCGGCATGGACCTGCTGGCGGGGGTCCAGGCCGACCGGCTGATCGTGATCGTGGGCGGCGCCCAGAGCGTGGAGCAGGCCTCCAGACAGGTGGTGCCGCGCTTCGGTCCCGGCCCGATCGTCATCGGGCCCGAGGTGCCCGACCTGCACGCGGCCGCGAGCTCGGCGCGGGCCGCCATCGCGGGGCTGAAGGCCTCCGCCGGCTGGCCCGACGCGCCGCGGCCGGTGCACGCCGAGGAACTGCTGGCCGAGCGGGCCCTCGACGGCGACGAGGACGCCAGGGAGCAGCTGGTGGAGTCCGTCTACCTGCCGCTGGCCGGCACCCCGCTGCTCGACACCCTGGCCACCTACCTGGAGCAGGGCACCTCGCTGGAGGCCACGGCCAGGCTGCTGTTCGTGCACCCGAACACGGTCAGGTACCGGCTGAAGAAGATCACCGAGCTGACCGGCTACCAGCCGACCGAGGGCAGATCAGCCTTCACCCTGCAGGTCGGGCTGATTTTGGGACGGCTGTCGGAGAGCGCCGTAACCTGGCGTGCACTAACGTAACCTGGCCGAAACCCTCACTGTAGGGTTCCTACAAATCCCCCTGGACAAAGTTCGTGCGGATCTCCATCCGCGTGTCAAACCTCTACAGGGCATCGTGGGTCTCGTGTTCGTACTCGTCGCTCCGGGCCAAGGCGCCCAGACTCCAGGCTTCCTTTCTCCCTGGCTAGAGCTGCCCGGCCTCGCCGACAGGCTTTCGGCATGGTCAGAGGTCGTCGGGCTCGACCTGATCGCCTACGGCACCACCGCTGACGCCGACGAGATCCGTGACACCGCCGTCGCCCAGCCCCTGCTGGTGGCCGCCGCGCTGGCCGCCGCCGAGGCGCTCGGCGCCACCCCCGACCTGCTGGCCGGTCACAGCGTCGGCGAGTTCGCCGCCGCCGCGCTGGCCGGCGTGCTCACCCCCGAGCAGTCGCTGGCGCTGATCCGCGAGCGCGGCCAGGCCATGGCCAAGGCCGCCGCGGTCACCGAGACCGGCATGACCGCCGTGCTCGGCGGCGTCGAGGCCGACGTGCTGGCCGCCATCGACAAGCACGGCCTGACCCCCGCCAACATCAACGGCGCCGGCCAGATCGTCGCGGCGGGCACGCTGGAGCAGCTGGCCGCCTTCAAGGAGGAGCCGCCCGCCCGCGCGAGGCTCATCCCGCTGCAGGTCGCGGGAGCGTTCCACACCGTCCACATGGCCCCCGCCGTGGAGCACCTGCGCGCGGCCGCCGCGAGCATCACGCCGGGCGACCCGCACACCAAGCTGCTGTCCAACGCCCACGGCCAGGTCGTCGGCAGCGGCACGGAGTTCGTGAGGCTGCTGGTCGACCAGGTCAGCAACCCCGTCCGCTGGGACTCCTGCATGGAGACCATGGCCGCGCTCGGCGTCACCACGATGGTCGAGCTGCTGCCCGGCGGCACGCTGACCGGCCTGGCCAAGCGCGCTCTGCGCGGCGTGAAGAGCGTCGCGCTCAAGACCCCCGACGACCTCGACGCGGCCAGGGAGCTGATCAAATGAGGATTCCCGACGTCGCCCCAGGGGCGAGGATCCTGGCCTTCGGCCACTACCAGCCGACCAACATCGTCACCAACGACGACCTGGCCAAGACGATGGACACCAACGACGAGTGGATCCAGTCGCGGGTCGGGATCAAGGAGCGCAGGATCGCGCCCGCCAACGAGTCCGAGATCGACATGGCCGTCCAGGCCGGCGGCAAGGCGCTGGCCGGCTCGGGTCTCGCCGCCGCCGACATCGACCTGGTGATCGTGGCCACCTGCACGCTGGAGTCGCAGATCCCCAACGCCGCCGCGCGAGTGGCCAGCCGCCTGGGCATCGCGGCCCCCGGAGCCTTCGACGTCAACGCCGCGTGCGCGGGCTTCTGCTACGCGCTCGGCGCGGCCAGCGCCGCCGTACGGTCGGGGCAGGCCACCAACGTCCTGGTCGTCGGCACCGAGAAGCTGTCGCAGTGGATCGACTGGACCGACAGGGCGACGGCGGTCATCTTCGCCGACGGCGCCGGCGCCGCCGTGGTCACGGCCTCCGACACGCCCGGCATCGGCCCGGTGGTGTGGGGCAGCGCGGGCGACAAGTACGACGCCATCATCATCAAGGACCGCGACTCCTTCCTGCACCAGGAAGGTCAGACGGTCTTCCGCTGGGCCACCACCGCGCTTCACCCCGTGGCCAGGGAGGCCTGCGAGCGTGCCGGGGTGGACCCCGCCGACCTGGCGGCCTTCGTGCCCCACCAGGCCAACCTCCGCATCATCGAGGCCATCGCCCGCAAGATCGGCGCGGACAACGCCGTCATCGCACGCGATATCGTGCTGGCGGGCAACACGTCGGCTGCCTCCGTCCCGCTCGCGCTGTCCCGCATGATCGAGCGCGGCGAGGTGCAGTCGGGCCAGCTGGCCCTCCTTCTCGGCTTCGGTGCCGGTCTGACCTACGCCGGCCAGGTCGTCGAGATCCCATGACTTGTACGGCGCGCCGCGCCCGGCGCGGCCGGCCGTACAACACCCAAGAAGAATCCCAAAGGA
Source organism: Nonomuraea sp. NPDC004354 (assembly GCF_053602555.1). NCBI lineage: Bacteria > Bacillati > Actinomycetota > Actinomycetes > Streptosporangiales > Streptosporangiaceae > Nonomuraea > Nonomuraea sp. NPDC004354. The sequence goes on from NZ_JBSGDV010000003.1 coordinate 725,449, forward strand.
GAACTACCGACATGGCAGTCAGCGAGCAGGAGATCCTCGAGGGCCTCGGCAAGATCGTCAACGAGATCACTGGGATCCCGGCGTCCGAGGTCACCCCGGAGAAGAGCTTCGTGGACGACCTCGACATCGACTCCCTGTCCATGGTCGAGATCGCCGTGGCCGCGCAGGACGAGTTCGGCGTCGAGATTCCCGACGACCAGCTCAAGAACCTGAAGACGGTCAAGGACGTCCTCAACTTCATCCAGGCCTGAACCTTCCCTTCTGATCAGCAAGGAGCGTAACCACGTGAGTGCGAACCGGGCACGAGTCGTCGTCACCGGGCTCGGCGCGACGACGCCCCTCGGTGGAGACGTCACCTCGACCTGGTCGGCGCTCCTCGCCGGTCAGTCTGGTGTGCGGACCCTCACCGAGGACTGGGTCGACAGCGTCCCCGTGAAGTTCGCGGGCGTCGCCGCCGTCGACCCGTCCGAGGTGCTGCCGAGGCCGGAGGCCCGTCGGCTCGACCGCAGTGAGCAGCTGGCCCTGGTGGCCGCGCGCGAGGCCTGGCAGGACGCGGGCGCGCCGCAGGTGGCCGCCGAGCGTCTCGGCGTGGTCGTCTCGAGCGGCATCGGCGGCATCACCACGACGCTGTCGGCCTACGACACCTTCAAGGAGAAGGGCTGGAGCCGCCTGTCGCCCTTCACCGTGCCGATGCTGATGCCCAACGGCCCCGCGGCCTGGATCGGGCTCGATCTGGGCGCGATGGCAGGGGTCCACGCGACCGTCTCCGCCTGCGCCTCCGGCGCCGAGGCGATCGGCTACGCGATGGACATGATCAGGGCGGGCCGCGCCGACATCGTCGTGGCCGGTGGCACCGAGGCCGCCATCCACCCGCTCAACATCGCCGCCTTCGCGGCCGCGCGGGCCATGTCGACCCGCAACGACGACCCGCAGGGCGCCTCGCGTCCGTGGGACCGCGACCGCGACGGTTTCGTGCTCGGCGAGGGCGCGGGCATCGTCGTGCTGGAGTCGGAGGAGCACGCCAAGGCGCGCGGCGCCCGGATCTACGCCTACGCCGCGGGCGTCGGCTACTCGGCCGACTCCCACCACATCACCCAGCCCGAGCCCGAGGGCAGGGGCATCATCATGGCGATGACCCAGGCGCTCACCGACGCGGGCGTGACCGGCCAGGACATCAAGCACATCAACGCGCACGGCACCTCCACGCCGGCCGGTGACGTCATCGAGGTGCAGTCGGTGGCCAAGGCCATCGGCACCCACCCGCTGGTCACCTCCACCAAGTCCATGACCGGCCATCTGCTGGGCGGCGCTGGCGGCATCGAGTCGGTCTTCACGGTGAAGGCCCTCGAGGGCCGTATCGTGCCCGCGACCATCAACCTGGCCAACCCTGACGACGGCATCGAGGTGGACATCGTCCACGGCGAGTCCCGCAAGCTGCCGGAGGGCGACATCGCCGCGGTGAACAACTCGTTCGGGTTCGGCGGCCACAACGTGACCGTCGTCTTCACCAGCCACTGAGGGAGCACCGGATGACCGTGCTCGACAACGGTGCGGTGACCGGCGCCTCCGACGAGACGCCCGCCGATCCTCGCGACCCGGTCGTCCGCCTGACCGCGCTGCTCGACGAGGGCTCGCTGCGTCCGATCACTCCCCAGGACAAGAGCGGCGTCCTCGCCGCCATGGGCCGTGTCGAGGGTGTCCCCGTCGTCGCGTTCTGCAGCGACGCCCGCTTCCAGGGCGGCGCGATGGGCAGCGAGGGCTGCGAGCACATCGTGCACGCCTACGACGTGGCCGTCCGTGAGCGGGTGCCGGTCATCGGCGTCTGGCACTCCGGCGGTGCGCGACTCGCCGAAGGCGTCGAGTCGCTGCACGCCGTCGGCCGGGTCTTCGCCGCGATGACCAAGGCGTCGGGCATCGTGCCGCAGCTGTCGGTCGTCGTCGGCCCTGCCGCGGGCGGCGCCGCCTACGGCCCCGCCCTCACCGACATCGTGATCCTCGCCGAACAGGGCCGCATCTTCGTGACGGGCCCCGACGTCGTACGCAGCGTCACCGGCGAAGACGTCGACAGCGCCGCGCTCGGCGGCCCCGAGCCGCACAGCAAGCGCAGCGGCGTCGTCCACGTCGTCACCAAGACCGAGGCCGAGGCGCTGCTGACGGCGCGCCGGCTGGCCGTCCTGCTCGGCCACCAGGGCAGGGTGCGCACCTCCTCGGTCGAGGAGGTCGACTTCTCCCCCCTCCTTCCCGAGTCGGCCAGGCGCGCCTACGACGTCAAGCCGCTCGTCAACGGCCTGCTCGACGAGCAGGGCGTCGAGCTGCACCCCAAGTGGGCGCCCAACATCGTCACCACGCTCGGCCGCCTGGGCGGCAGGACCGTCGGCGTCATCGCCAACAACCCGCTGCGGTTGGGCGGCTGCCTCGACGCCACGTCCGCCGAGAAGGCCGCTCGCTTCGTTCGCATGTGTGACGCGTTCGGCGTGCCGCTGGTTGTCCTGGTGGACGTTCCCGGCTACCTGCCGGGCGTCGGCCAGGAGCACGACGGCGTGGTCCGCCGCGGCGCCAAGCTCCTGCACGCCTTCGCCGAGGCCTCCGTGCCGCGCGTCACGCTCGTCACCAGGAAGGCGTACGGCGGCGCGTACATCGCGATGAACTCCCGCGCGCTCGGCGCGACCAGGGTCTTCGCCTGGCCGACCACCCAGGTCGCCGTCATGGGCGCCGTCGCGGCCGTCCGCGTCCTCAAGCGCCGCGAGCTCGCGGCCGCTCCCGAGGAGGAGCGGGCCGAGCTGGAGCAGCGCCTGGCCGAGGAGCACGAGAAGCTCGCCGGCGGGTTGCGGCGGGCGCAGGAGATCGGCGTGATCGACGAGGTCATCGAGCCGGCCGCCACCCGTGGCGCCATCGCCAGGGTCCTCGCCGCGGCCACCCCGGCCAGGGGCGCCCACGGCAACGTCCCGCTGTAGCCGTTCCAACGACCGGTGCCCCTCCACCCGCCCGGGTGGCGGGGCACCGGCCTTTTCAGGAGGTGGCCGCGTTTCGGGGGGTGGCGGCGTTTCGAGGGGTGGCCGTGTTCGAGGGTGGCGGCGTTTTCGGGGGTGGCGGCGTTTTCGGGGGTGGCGGCGTCTCGCGGGTGGCGGCGTCTCGCGGGTGGCTGTTCATGGTCTTTCCTCGGGGCGGGGTTGGCGGTCGCGATCTTTGCGTGCATCCTGGGTGCGACAGGAACGTCTCGGTGTGACATTTCCTGACAGGCGATGTCACACCGCGCCGCGCGCAGGGCGTGCTCCGAATGCGAACCACCCGGCGGGAGAGCCACGCGCGCGGGTTTCCGGATCCACCCCACCGGAGGTATGACGTGTTGCGTGTGATCGGCGCGGGTTTCCCGCGTACCGGGACCAGCTCGATGAAGGCCGCGCTCGAGCGGCTGGGACTCGGCCCCTGCTACCACATGTTCGAAGTCCTGACCAACCCCGACCACGTCGACAGGTGGCTGCCGCTCGCCTCGGGCGGCCCCGTCGACTGGGAGACGGTCCTCGACGGCTACCGGTCCACGATGGACTGGCCGGCCAGCCACTTCTGGCGCGAACAGGCGGCCGCCTATCCGGACGCGAAGGTCGTCCTGACCGTCCGCGACCCGCACCGCTGGTACCGCAGCATGACGGAGCTGATCGCCAACGGGCCCGGCAGGGAACTGCCGGCCGACCTGCCGGAGCCGGCCGCGACGGTGTTCCGATCGATGGAGCGGCTCGGGCCCGTCATGGAGCACATCGTGGGCTCCACGTTCGGCGCCGGCTACTCCCTCAGGACCGGCCTGCCCGACGAGGACACCGCCGTGGCCGCCTTCCACCGGCACGTGGCCGAGGTGAAGGAGAGCCTGCCCGCCGAGCGGCTGCTGGTCTTCGACGTCCGGGAGGGCTGGGCGCCGCTGTGCGACTTCCTGGAGGTGCCGGTACCCGCGGGTGAGCCGTTCCCGCATCTCAACGACTCCGAGGCGATGAAGAAGAATCTGGGACGCCTGGTGAGTGGGGAAGGCTTCATCTCGCCGTTCAGCCCCTCATGACCCACTGAAGCCGGCCCTCGCGTCCCGCCTGCCGTACGGCGGAGCCCGCCCGCCGTACGGCCGGAAACCCGGCACCTCGCCGCGGCGTCTCCATCCGGGGTCCCCCGACCGGCTCCCTGGACCGGGTCCCCGGCCCGGGTCGTCGGGCGGAGTCTTCGGACGAGACCTCCGGGGGCATCTCGCCGCGGTGTCTCCGGGCAGGGTCTTCGCGAGAGGTCTTCGGGCGGGGGCGGGCATGACGAAGCCCGTGAGCCTGAGCGGCCCACGGGCGGGAGGAGGAGGCGGCGCGGGTCAGACGGCGGCGTGCAGCCAGCGGACGGGGGCGCCGTCGCCGGCGTAGCGGAAGGGCTCAAGCTCCTCGTCCCACGGCTTGCCGAGCATCTTGTCCAGCTCGTCCTCCAGGACGCAGCGGCCCTGGGCGGACATGAGCATGACCGCGCGCAGGCGGTCCTCGGGGATCATGATGTCTCCCGACGCCCCGATCACCGCGGAGAAGGCGCCGAGCGTCGGCGTGTAGGCGTGCCTGGACCCGTCGACGCCGGGCGAGGCGTCCTCGGTGATCTCGAAGCGGATGCGCTGCCAGCCCATGAGCGAGGAGGTGATGGCCGCGGCGATGCCCGGGCGCCCTTCCCACTCGGCCTGGGCGCGCACGACGTTCGGCGCGGCCGGTTGCGGCGTCCACGTCAGGTCTACGGGTACGCCAAGAACACCCGCGACTGCCCATTCGATATGAGGGCACAGCGCGGGCTGAGCCGAGTGGACGTACAGCACGCCACGAGCAGACACCGGACCTCCCGTTTCGGTACGAGGTGCGCCTTCCCCAACGGCCTCGTCCTGGGATGATCACAAGTGACTAGGGAGAGACTACCGTCGGTCGCCCCTGGGTGCTAGAGGGGGGCTATACCAAGATGTTGCGGCTGTGGCACGTGACACTTGCCCGGCCACGGAAAGATACCGGTTCATGGACATCCAAGCGGTCGGCTCCGCGCTCATCCGCCCAGGCCAGGTCCTGACCGAGCGGGGCGCGCTGTCAGTCGCCGAGCAATGGACACAGGCGGTCTCCGAGGCCGACGGCGTCTTCCGCATCAGGTTGACGCCCGGCGAGGATCCGTGCGAGATTGCGCTGCGGCTGCGGGAGGAGGGCTTCCTGGCCTCGCCCAACCACGTCCTGGTGGGGCAGCCGCTGTGGTTCGGCGGTCCGGCGTCCAGGCCGTTCCCGGCCGCGCCGCTGACCGCGCCGTCGGGCAAGGGATCGCCCGTGACGGTCGGCGTGCTCGACACCGGGGTGGCGGCCCACCCCTGGTGGGCAGGCAGCCGCTGGTACGGCCGCGTCGGCTCCGAGGCCGCCGACCGGCCTCGGGACAACGGCGAAGGCGACGACGAGGGCGGGCTCGCGGCGCAGGCAGGGCACGGCACCTTCATCGCGGGCCTCATCCTGCGCCGCGCCCCCGGCAGCGAGCTGCGGGTCGGCAGGGTGCTGGGCGCGGACGGCATCGGCGACGAGGCGGGCCTGCTGCGCGCGCTCTACCGGCTGCGCGAGAACCCCCCGCAGGTGCTGAACCTCTCGCTCGGCTGCCACACCTTCGACGACCAGCCCTCCCGGCTGGTGATCGAGGCGCTCGGCGCGCTGCGCGACACGGTGACGGTGGCCTGCGCCGGCAACACCGCCTCCGACCGGCCCTTCTGGCCCGCCGCGCTCCCGGGGGTGGTCGGCGTCGGCGGCCTCGACGCCCGGGAGGAGGGCCGGGCGCCGTTCTCCGCTTTCGGCCCGTGGGTGGACGCCTGGGCCCGAGCCGACTGGCTGACCAGCACGTTCCTGGAGTGGGGCGAGTTCGGCGGCTACGCGCACTGGAGCGGCACGTCGTTCGCCGCCGCGCTGGTGTCGGGCGCCTTCGCGGCGGCGCCGGCGGCGCGCAAGGCCGCCGACCTCCCGGGGTCACGGGAAATTCGTGATCTGGGAGTTGCCGTCCCCTCGGGTCTGTAGAGTTTACGCTCAGTCCTCGTCTCATTACGAGGAGGCAACGTGGGCGAATCCCGACCCCCTGAGGAGCTGCTGCGAGCGGCTGCCGACGGGGACCCTTCCGCATGGACCGGGCTGGAGGAACGGTTCGGTCAGCGGATGTGGTCGGTCGCCCGCGCGTGCGGGCTCAACGAAGCCGACACCGCTGATGCCGTGCAGGGTGCATGGTTGCGGCTTCTCGAGCACCTTCACTCGATCAGGGATCCAGCGAGCGTCGGCGCCTGGCTGGCCACGGCGGCCAGGCGCGAGGCGCTCCAGATCATCCGAAGAGGGACGGGCCGCCACCCGCACCTCTGCCTTCCTGAAGGCGGTCCCTTCGATCCCGACCCGGCCTCGGCGATCCTCGAGGCCGATGAGGGACGCCTGCTCTGGCAGGCGGTGTCCGACCTGGACGAACCATGCCGAACCCTGCTCCGCCTGATGGCCACCGTTCCGGACGCGGGAACGCACCAGATGGCGGTACGGCTGGGCGTGCCGGTCGGCAGCGTAGGCCCCACCCGTCTGCGCTGTCTCCACAAACTGCGCACCCGAATCTCACTAGAGGAAAAGGTGCCATGATCAACGACGAGTATCTCCTGGCCGCGCTCCGCATCGCCGCGGGGCACGACCCGATACCCGCCCACGTCTCGGCCGCCGCCCGTGACGCGTACTCCCTCCGGCTGGCCGAGGTGGTCACCGCCGGGCCCGTGGAGTGCGCGCCCACGCGTGGCACACGTGACGCGGACGGGGCGCGCATGGTCAGGTTCGCCACGGCGGACCTCTCCTTCGATCTGGAGGTGACCATCGGGGACGGTCTCATCGATGTGGCGGGGCGGGTGTCACCGCATCCAGGTGACGGGGCCACGGTGGACATCCGCACCCCCCATCTCACGGTCTCGCGTGACCTGCGGGAGACCGGCCAGTTCGCGGCGACGGGCTTGCCGCCGGGCTGGTTCAGCGTGGTCTGCCACCGGCCGGGGCACCACCCGGTCGCCACCGGTTGGGTGCGGATCCGTCCGTGACGAACAGGCTGGTCGCGATGGCGGAGGACGCGGTCCTCCAGTCAGGCATCGATCCGGTGCGGGCGCTGGCCAGCGCCCGCGCCATCCATGCCGCCGCCTCCGGAATGGGGGCCGTCGAACCAGCCGTCGTCGCGCTTCGCGCCATGGCGCTTGCCTCCAGGGAGCTTGGGGACCTGGAGGCCGCCGAACTACACCTGCGCCAGGCGATCGCCACGGGAGACGCACCCACCGATCGCCTGGCGCAGGCGCGCCTGTCGCTGGTGACCGTGCGCACCCAGCGCGGTCATCCGCTTCAGGCGCTGCGCATCGCCGCGATGGCGTGGGCCTACCTGTCGCCGCTCGACCGCGCCAAGCTCGACACCCAGCGGGCGGTGGCGCTGGCCCACCTGGGCCGCTACCAGGAGGCCGTCGCCTCCTGCGACCGGGCCGTCGCCGTGCTGGCGCAGGCGCCCGGCACCGTCGACGACCAGCGTTTCCTGGCGGGCGGACTGCTCAACAGAGGCCTGGTGCACGCCTACCAGAGCCGCTGGAGGCAGGCCACCGCCGACATCGCCGCGTGCCTGCGGCTGTCGCAGAGCGCGGGCCTGGCCCACCTGGCCCGCCTCGCCGCCGCCAACCTCCCTTTCCTGGCGGTACGGCAGGGCGACGTGGCCGCGGCCTTCGCCCACTACCGAGCCTGTGAAGACACGCTGTTCGGCTTCCCCGAACGGCTGGCCACGATGCGCGCCGACTTCGCCGGAGCGCTACTGGCCGCCCAGCTGCCCGGCGAGGCGAGGGCCATGCTCAGCCTCGCCGTACCCGAACTCGAAGCCGCGGGCGCGCAGGCCGCGCTGGCGGAGGCCAGGCTGCTGCTGGCCCAGGTGGAGCTGCTGACCGGGGACGCCCGCCAGGCGCTGGCCGTCGCCGGCAGGGCGGCCGCCGAGCTGCGCGCCCATGGCCGCGAGAGCGCCGCGCCGCTGGCCGCCGAGGTCGCGTTACGCGCCAGGATCGTGCTCGAACCGCCCTCCCCCGGCCTGCTGGCCGAGCTGCTGGAGTGCGCGCGGGAACTGGCCGCCACCTCCTGTGCCGCGGGCGCGGCCGCGCTCCGGCTCGCCGCGGCCGAGCTGGCCCTCGCGCTGGACGACACCGGCACGGCCACGACCCAGCTCGCCCTCCTCGATCCCCGCGCGGCCGCGCACACGACGGAGCCACGCCGGCTCCCGCTCATGATCGACGCACCCACGCTGGCCATGCGGCGGATGACGCGGCTGGCCTCGCCGCAGCAGGCCGAGCACCTGGCCGGTGCCGACGACGACCTCGACGAGGTGCCACCGCTGGTGCGCTGGCATGCGGCGGCCCTGCTGGCCCGGATCAACGACGACCGCACGGCCGCGTTCAGCGCGGTGCTGCGCGGGCTGCGCGACCTCGGCGCCGACGCCGAACGCTTCGACGACCCCTCGCTGCGGGCCCACCGGGTGCGGGCGGGGGCGCGCCTGGCCTCCTTCGGGCTCAGCCTGGCGATCGAGCGCGGCGGCCCGGAGGCCGTCTTCGGATGGGCCGAACGCTGGCGGTCGGTCTGCGGCGGCCGACCCGTCGCGCCCGCGCTCGACAGCGTGACGTCGGCGCTGGGCGAGGCGGCGCTGGTGGAGTTCCTGTGCCATGACGGGGCGCTGCTGGTGCTGGTGGTCACCGCGGCGGGGTGCGCGCTGCGCCGCCTCGGCGACGTCACCAGCGTGGCCGAGGCCGTCATCAGGCTCCGGTACGGCCTGCGCCGGGCGAGCCTCGGCGACGGCGCCCACGCCTCCGACGATCCGCGGCGGGATCCGGTCGCGGTCGAGGCGGCCGCGCTGGAGGGGACGTTGTTCGGGCCGATCGCCGACCTGGTGGCGCAACGCCCGCTGGTGGTCGTGCCGGCGGGGCCGCTGCACACACTGCCGTGGTCGGTGCTGCCGATGCTGCGCGGGCGGCCGGTGAGCGTCACGCCCAGTGCCGCCGCCTGGCTGTCCGCCCGCACCCGCCGCACCGCCCCGCCGGACGGCTCCGCCCCGCCGGACCGATCTGTCCCGCCGGGCTGGGCCGCTCCGCTGGATGCGGTTCTCTCGCCCCCTGCGACTTCGCCCGGGCCGACCGTGCCCGCCGCCCCTGTGACTTCATGCGATCGCACCACCCTGCGGGATGACGCCGTATCGGGCGCTGGCTCGGTCCTGAGTCGCGCAGTCCCAGGCGATGGTGTTCTGGGCGGCGCGGTCGCGGGCGGTGGTGCGGTTCTGGGCGGCGCGGTCGCAGGCGGTGGTGCGGTTCTCGGTGACGCGGTCGGGGGCGGTGGTGCGGTTCCCTCTGATGGTGCCGTCCGGCCCGGGGGTGTCGTGCCGATCAGTGGTGCTTCGGCTCGGGGCGGCGAGCCGCTCGTGGTGGCGGCGGCCGGGCCCGGGCTGGAGCACGCCGAGGAGGAGGTGCGGCGGGTGGTGGGCGCGCACCGGCGCGCCGAGCAGGTGCCCGCCCGCGCCGATGACGTGATCGCCGCCCTCGGCCGGGCCGACGTGCTGCACCTGGCCGCCCATGGCACCTTCCACTCCCGAAGCCCGCTGTTGTCGAGCATCGAGCTGGAGGACCGGCCGCTGATGGCCTACGACCTGCTGCCCCTGTCGATGCCACCGGGCCTGGTCGTGCTGTCGGCCTGCGACTCGGGGATGGCCAGGGTCCCGGCCGAGGGGGCGCCGCTCGGCCTGGCGGGCACGTTCCTCGCGCAGGGCGCCTCTTGTGTGGTGGGCGGGCTCATCCCGGTGCCGGACGAGGAGGCGCTAGCGCTGATGACGGCCTTTCACGACCTGCTCGCCGCCGGTACGGCTCCCGCCGTGGCGTTGGCGGAGGCGGGGAGCAGGACGGGCGTGCTCGGCTTCACCTGCTTCGGCGCCGGCGAGCTCCCCGTCACCGCCCTGCGCGACACCCGACCCACCGCACCGGACTCCGGCCCCTGAGAACCGACCGCACCCTGCCCAACCCAGAGCCACCCGGCCGGCGGCACCCGGCCGTCAGTCCAGAGACGCCCGCCCGGCGCTCCGGCCGTCGAGCCCTCGTCCCGCGGTACGTGACCGTCGGTCGAGGGACGGCTGCCCCGCAGGACCCGGCCGTCGGAGTTGGCATGGCCGCCGCATCCCGGCCGTCACGTGATGTCGGTCCAGGGCGGGTGGGACTGCCGGGCTCCCCCGGGGCGTGTGCCTGTGGCCGGCAAGGCGGGCAGGCCGTCGCGCGTGCGGCCGTGCCGCAGCGCCGGACGGGGCGGTGCGGCCCTGGCTGTCCTGCCGGGTGTGGCGGTGAGGTCAGGCGGTGGCGATCGGGCGGGACGGGTCGCTGATCCAGTGGGACCACGAGCCGACGTAGAGCGCCGCGGGGACGCCCGCCAGCTCCAGCGCCAGCACCTCGTGCGCCGCGGTGACGCCCGACCCGCAGTAGGCGCCCACCCGCGCCCCCTCCAGCGCGCCCAGCGCGGCGAAGCGGTCGCGCAGCGCGGCGGCGGCCAGGAAGCGGCCGTCCGGCCCGACGTTCTGGTCGGTCGGCGCGCTGACGGCGCCCGGGATGTGGCCGGCGACCGGGTCGATCGGCTCGACCTCGCCGCGGTAGCGCTCGGCGGCGCGGGCGTCCATGAGCACGCCGGAGCCGGCGAGCTCGGCCGCCTGCTCGGCGGTCAGCATGGGCATGCCGCCCGGCCTGGCCGTGAAGTCGCCGGACACGTGCGGCTCCTCCTTGGAGACCGGCAGCCCCGCCTCGGTCCACGCGCGGAACCCGCCGTCGAGGACCCTGACGTCCTCGTGACCGAAGTAGCGCAGCGTCCACCATGCCCTGGCCGCGGCCATGGAGTCGGCGTCGTCGTAGACGACGACGGGACGGGAGCCGCTGACGCCGAGCCTGCGCATGGCGGCGGTGAACGCCTCGGCCGAGGGCAGCGGGTGCCGGCCGCCGCCGTTGGGCGGCGCGGCCAGGTCGGCGTCGAGGTCGCAGTAGACGGCGCCCGGCACGTGCCCCTCGGCGTACGACTCGCGCCCGGACGGGCCGCCTCGCCGGTAACGCACGTCGAGCACGCTGGCTTGCTCCATCGCGGCCAGCTCCGCCGGGTTGATCAGGGTCATCGGGTGGATACCTCCAGGAGTGGGACGTGCTGTTCCGCGGCGGTGAGCGAGCCGTGGTAGCCGGTGAAGAGCGCCTCGATCGGATGCGTCTCAGAGGCGAGGATGGCACAGTCGGCGTACGGCACGGCGACGACGTCACCGATCCTGTCCAGCCATTCCCTGCGCACGTCGGGGCCGAACCACCCGGATTCCACCGCTTCCTGGCGTGAGACGACCCATGCCTTGCCGTCGAGCAGGTCCCGCCAGGTCTCCAAGACGGCGGGAGCGGCGCCCGGCTCGGTGTAGAGGTGCCTGGCCCTGGCCTCCCCGCCGAACATCGCCACGCCCGCGCGCAGTTCGGGTGTGGCCTGGGCGTCGATCTTCTCTTCGGCGTTGACCATGCCGTGGTCGGCCGTGACGTACAGGGCCGAGCCGGGCGGCAGCGCCGCGGCCAGCCGTTCGGCCATCCTGTCGACGATCTCGAGCTGGTCGCGCCACTCGGGGCTGCCCCAGCCGGTCAGGTGGCCGGTGGCGTCGAGGTCGCCGTAGTAGACGGTCACGTAGGCGCGCGGCGCGCTCAGCGCGGCCGCCACCCCGGCCACCCGCTCGTCGACGGTGTCGGCGGGCACGTAGCGGACGCCGCGGTAGACGGCGTCGGTCAGTCCCGTCCCCTCGAACGCGGCCGGCGCCACGTAGGAGGTCTCGATGCCCGCCCGGGCGGCGCGCTGGTAGACGGTCTCGGCCGGTTGCCAGCGGCGCGGGTCCATGGGCGGCAGGCCCTTGGGCAGGCTCCAGCGCAGGCAGTTGAACAGGTGGTTGCGGCCGGGCACGGCCAGCGTCATGCCCATCATGCCGTGCTCGCCGGGCGGCAGGCCGGTGCCGAGCGTGCACAGGCTGGTGACGGTGGTGGCGGGGAAGCCGGCGGTGAGGGCGGCGCGCGCCGTGGCGGCGGCCAGGAACGGGGCCCGGTCGGCGTGGGCCTCGAGGAGCCTGGCGCCGAGCCCGTCGACCACGAACACGCACACCCGGTCGGCCGGCTCCAGCCCCAGCACGTTGCCGTCGGCCGTAGTGGCCGCGCCGAGCGCGCTCAGCAGGGAGCCCGGCAGGTCGGCCAGGGAGGCGCCGCCGTAGGCGGGGATCAGCGGAACCCGGTCGTACGGCGTGGCCGGGACGTCGTCCATCAAGCACCTCGCTCGCCTCGCGTGGATGTCAGGAACCGTTCTAGCGGGCGCCGGCCATCTCGCGATAGGGCCTCGACACCGCCGTCCGCCCGGCCGTCCCGGCTCACGGTGGGGAATCCGGGACGGGGAACCCCTGCCCGCCCGGCGGCGGGGCATGCCGGGCCGGTCCACCGAGATGTCGCGTGGTCCCGGTCCGGCATGCGCCGGCGAGAAGGCGCGGAGGGGGCGTTACGCGGGAACGGACGCGTCAGGCGGCGGCGCGGGCCGTGGCCTCGGACAGGGCCTTGGCGAAGGCGAGCACGTGACCCACCGCCTCGGGGCCGTCGGCGGCCTCGCTGACGCGCAGCGACAGGTCGTCGGCGGTGATCGCGCCGGTGTAGCCGTGGTCGGCCTCGCAGTTCTCGTCGCCGCAGGTGGCGGGTTCGAGGTCGACGTGGGAGATGGCGCCCCAGCCGATCGTGAGCGTCACCTCGGTCGGCGGCACGCCGGGAACGTAGGAGGCGGGATCGGGCACGACCCTGGTCACCGCGACCGACTGGACGCGGGCCAGCCGTACCGCCTCGGTGGTGGTGGAGGCGTGCGAGGCCGAGACCCCCTCGGCGGGCGGGTGCTCGTCGGTGTGGCAGACCAGCAGCCGGGTGCCCGTCAGGACCAGGACGGTGACGTGCCTGCGCACCTCCATGGCCGGGTCGAACGTGGCCTCGTGGTGCACCACGTAGGCGGTCACCGCTTCCTTTCCCAGCGCGGATTCGACCGCATCGGTGACGAGGTCGGGGTAGTAGCCGCTGCGCTCGATCGCTTCACGCAGGCCCGCGGCTGAGACTCGGGTTTCCCTCATGCATCCATCCTGCCAGCCCCCGAGCACCGCTCACACTCGTCGTTCCGGACCTGGACGGGCGGCCGCGCAGGCCCTCGACGCTCGGCGCCGCGGCCCGGCAGGCCAGGCGGCACGAACCGCGCAGGCAGGGGCGACCGCGGTCGGGCGAGGCGGCACGAACCCGGCGCAGACAGGGGGCGACCGCGGTCAGGCGAGGCGGCGGGGGCCGCCGTCGCGCCGCGGACCCTCAGGACTCCTGAGGACGGCACGCGCGCCCAGGACGACGACCTCCGACTCCCCCACGAGCACCGGATCGAGGTCGAGCCTGGACACCTCCGGCAGGTCGTTGGCCAGGCGGCCCACCCGGACCAGCAGTTCCTCCAGGGCGCCGACCGCGACGGGCGGGTAACCGTACTCGCCGAACAGCAGCGGCGCGGCCCGCGGTGAGCGCACCAGCCCCGCGGCGTCCTCGCCGGTCAGCGGGGCGAGGCGGTGGCCGCGGTCCTGCAGCAGCCTGGCGGTCACCTCGCCGAGGCCGAAGGAGACGACCGGGCCGAAGGCGGGGTCCTCCCGGACGTTCACCACGGTAGGGACCGCGGGTTGCGGGGCCATCCGCTGCACGGCGAGGACCACGTCGGCGCCGAGCTGGCCGGCCAGATCGGCGTAGGCCTGGCGGACGGCGGCGGCCGAGGTGAGCCCCAGGCGGACGGTGCCCGCCCGCTTGGCGGCCTCGGGGTCGGCGGCCTTCAGCACGACCGGCCAGCCCAGGCGTTCGGCGGCGGCGACGGCCGCGTCGGGGGTGGCGACGACCTCGGCCGGCCAGACGGTGAGGCCGTAGCAGGCCAGCAGCCCGGTCGCGTCGATCTCGACGGGGCCGGCGTCAAGGCGGTCGGCGGAGGGGTCCGGCGTGTCCTGTCGCGCCGGTTCGGGCTCGGGCGAGCGGCTGGTGAGCGCGTCCGTCACGAGGGCGCGGGCGGCCGCGGTGTCGAGGTGGTCGAGCTCGGGCGGCGCCCCCTGGGGCTGTTTGCGCCACAGGGCGTACCTGACGACGTGGGCGAGGGCCCTGACCGCCTCCTCCGGCGCCGCGTAGGAGGGCACCGAGCCGCGCTCGGGCAGGGCCGAGGGGTCGGTGCGCAGCTCGGGCGGCATGCCGAGCTGCCCTTCGAAGGTGGCCAGCACGGGCTTGCCCACCTCGCGCGACACCCGCACCAGCTCGGCCGCCACCGACGTGGCGTCGCCGGGGATGGGCGGCATGTAGATCACGACGGCGGCGTCGACGTCGGGATCGGCCAGCACGCCCGCCAGTGCCGTGCCGAACTCGGCGGCACCGGCGGCGGCGCCCAGGTTGACCGGCGGCCGGGGCTCCAGCTCGGCGCTGACGCAGGCGTCGACGGCCAGCAGGCCCAGCGCGTCGGAGTTGGTGACGAGCCCGACGCGCGGCCCCGCGGGCAGCGGCTGGCAGGCCAGCAACTGCCCGACGTCGAACAGCTGGATGAGGTCGTCGACCCTGATCACGCCCGCCTGCTCGAACAGGGAGCTGAGCGCGCTGTCCTGCAGGCGCAGCGCCGAGGCGGAGTGGCCGATGGGCACGCCCTGGGTGGTGCCGCCGCTCTTGACCGCCACGATCGGCTTGCTGCGGGAGATGCGCCTGGCCAGGCGGGTGAACTTGCGCGGATTGCCCAGCGACTCCAGGTACAGCAGGATGACCTCGGTCGCCTCGTCCTCCTCCCAGTACTGCAGCAGGTCGTTGCCCGACACGTCGGCCCTGTTGCCGGCCGAGACGAAGCTCGAGATGCCGATGCCGCGCTGGGCCACCCGCTGCAGCAGGGCGGTGCCGAGCGCGCCCGACTGGCTGAAGAAGCCGACCCTGCCTCTGCCGGGGACCGTCGCCGCGAGCGTGGCGTTCAACCGTACGGAGGGGTCGGTGTTGGCGATGCCGAGGCAGTTGGGCCCGACCACGCGCAGGCCGTACGCGCGGGCGATCCTGGCCAGCTCGTCCTGGCGCGCCCGGCCCTTCGGCCCGGTCTCGCCGAAGCCGGACGAGACGACGACCAGCCCGCGCACGCCCTTCTCCGCGCACTCCTTGACCACGTCGATCACGCTGTCGGCCGGTACGGCGAGCACCGCGAGGTCGACCTCGCCGTCGATGTCCTTGACGCTCGGGTAGGCCCGCACGCCCGCCACCGCCCGTACCTCGCGGTGGACCGGGTACACGGGTCCGGTGAAGTCGGCGGCCAGCAGGTTGCGCAGCACGGTCTGGCCGACGCCGCCGGGCTCGCGGGAGGCTCCGATGACGGCGACCGAGCCGGGTGTGAGGAGCCTGGCGATCGATCGGGCCTCGGCCCGGTGCTCGCGGGAGGCGGTGACCTCCGCCGAGGTCTCGGTGGGGGTCAGGTCGAGCGTCATGCGGACCACGCCGTCGGCGAAGCGGCTCTGCGCGGTGTAGCCGACCTGGCGCAGGAGGCCCGTCATCCGCATGTTGGCGGGCAGCACGTCGGCGATGAACGTCTCGATGCCGCGCTCGCGGGCGGTGGCGGCCAGGTGTTCGAGCATGACCGAGGCCACCCCCCTGCCCTGGTGGGCGTCCTCGACGAGGAAGGCCACCTCCGCCTCGGCGGGGCCGACCCGGTCGTAGCGGACGACGGCCACCATCTCGGTGCCGATCGTGGCGATGAGGGCGACCCTGTCG
The DNA here is from genome assembly GCF_053602555.1 of Nonomuraea sp. NPDC004354. NCBI lineage: Bacteria > Bacillati > Actinomycetota > Actinomycetes > Streptosporangiales > Streptosporangiaceae > Nonomuraea > Nonomuraea sp. NPDC004354. The sequence goes on from NZ_JBSGDV010000003.1 coordinate 741,290, forward strand.
ACGTAGTCGACGTTGGTGAAGAAGGCGACTTCCCTGTCCGACAGCTTGGGCCGCGGACCGAAGTAGCGGAAGTAGATCGACTCGGCCGACAGCCGGGAGTAGAACGCGCGAAGCCGGTCGGCGTCGGCGGGCCTGATCGGGCGCACGTGCGCGGTGCCCCCGTCGGCCAGGACGACGTCCGCCTCCCAATGGGAGGGATACTGGGTTGCCTCCACAGTCCCGAGCGTAGACCCGCGCCCCACGTGCGGCGTCCGTTGGGCAACGCTTGTGCATCGACTATGAACGGGTGTCCGGTGTATGCCCCACGAGCAGGCCTGAAGCTGTTAAGTTTTTCGGCGTCAGGCGCGAAGGATTGCAGCAAGGCGGTGACATCATGACGCGGGTCGTGGTGGTGGGCGATCTCATGACCGATGCGGTCGCGCGCGCCCGCTACGCGCTGGCCAGGGCGAGCGACACTCCGGCGATCGTGACCATGCACGGTGGCGGTTCCGGAGCCAACATCGCCTCCTGGATGGCGGTCGAGGGTGCCGAGGTCGCCTTCATCGGCCGTCGCGGCGCCGACATCACCGGGCGCAACCGCGACATGGAGCTCATGGGCTACGGCGTCGACGCCCGGCTCGTCATGGACCCCGAGCGGCCCACCGGCACCTGCGTGGTGCTCGTCACGCACAAGGGCGAGCGCACCATGCTGTCCGACCCGGGCGCCAACGCTGCGCTGTCACCCGAGGACCTGCCGCGCGACCTGTTCAACTCCGGCGGCCACCTCCACCTGTCCGGCTACACGCTGATCAACGAGGGGTCCCGCGAGGCCGGTCAGGCCGCCCTCGAGATGGCCCGCAGGTCGGGCATGTCGATCTCGGTCGACTGCTCCTCCTCCGCGCCGCTGGAGCGCACCGGCGCCGAGCCGTTCCTCGAGTGGACCAACGGCGCCAAGCTGCTGTTCGCCAACGCCGACCAGGCCAAGATCCTGACCGGCCGCGACGACCCCGAGGCGGCGGCCAAGGTGCTCACCGCCTGGTTCCCGCAGGTCGTCATCAAGATGAACGCCGAAGGCGCGCTCTGGTACACCAACGGCCGGCCCGAGCCGGTCCAGGTGCCCGCCGAGCCGGTCGACCGGGTGGTCGACGGCACCGGCGCCGGCGACGCGTTCGCCGCCGGGTTCCTGCCCGCGTGGCTGGCCGGCAAGCCGCCCGCCGAGGCGCTGACGGCGGGCTGCCGCCTGGCCGCCAAGGCGATCTCTCACCTCGGGGCTCGCCCCCGCCTCTAGCGCGGCCTATGGTGGATACTCCCCGATGTCCTGACAAGGGAGTGAAGAGCCCGCGTGCGTCCGTTACGGCCAGGCGATCCCCGTGTCGTCGGCGGCTACGAGGTCACCGGGTTTCTCGGTGAAGGCGGTCAGGGCAGCGTCTATCGCGGCGTCGCCCCGTCCGGCGAACCCGTCGCGATCAAGATGCTGCACGCCAGGTTCGCCGACGACGCCTCGGCGGTGCGGCGCTTCAGGCGCGAGGCCGAGGCGGCGCGCAGGGTGGCCGAGTTCTGCACGGCCAGGGTGCTGGAGGTCGGCGCGCTCGACGACCAGCCGTACATCGTCAGCGAGTACGTCGCCGGCCCGTCGCTGCAGCGGCAGGTGGCCGAGTCCGGGCCGCTGACCGGCTCCTCCCTGGTACGGCTGGCGGTCGCGACCGCGACCGCGCTGGCGGCGATCCACCGCGCCGGGGTCGTCCACCGCGACCTCAAGCCGAGCAACGTGCTGCTGGCCCCGGACGGGCCCCGGGTGATCGACTTCGGCATCGCGCGGGCGCTGGACGTGAGCCAGAGCCTGACGACGAGCGTGGTGGGCACGCCCGCCTACATGGCGCCCGAGCACTTCCACGGCGACGCCTCCCCGGCGAGCGACGTCTTCTCGTGGGCGGGCACGATGGTCTACGCGGCCACGGGGCGCGGGGCGTTCGGGTTCGGGCCGCTGCCGGTGGTGATGCATCGGATCCTGGTCCTGGAACCCGACCTGTCGGGGGTGGAGGCGCCGCTGCGGGAGCTGCTGGGGGCGTCGCTGGGCAAGGACCCGGCGGCGCGCCCGACGGCCGAGCAACTGCTGCGGGAGCTGATCAGGGCGGGCTCGGGCCCGCAGGCGCCGCCGTACGGCACCGCACCACCACCGGCCCCCGCTTCCGCGCCGCCGTACGGCACCGCACCACCACCCGCTCCCGTTCCCGCGCCGCCGTACGGCAGGCCGGCACCTGCAGGTCCCTCCTCCAAGCCGCCCTACGGCACGTCGGCGCCCCCGGTGTCGGTCTCCTCCCCCTACGGCGGCGGTCCCGGGCCGCACGCTGCCGGGTGGACGCGGCCGTCGCAGGGCGCGACGACGCCGGTCACCGCCGCGCCGTACCCGGGGGGCGGGCAGGCGCCGGGGACCCTGTCCACGTATCCGGTCTCCGGGGCGGTGGGCAGACCTTCCGGCCGGGCGTGGAAGGTGCTGCTGCCGGTCGGGGCGGCGGCGATGACCGTCGTCCTGGGCGTCGCGGTGTGGGCATGGCCGCGGCTGGGCCAGAACAGCGGCACGGGCGGCGAGGTGACGGCGACACCCAGCCCGACCCGGACCGCCGCCGTCTTCAACGCGGCCCTGACCGGCGTGGTCAACCCGTCGGCCAGGAAGGGCGGCACGCTGCGCATCGGCATGACCAACATCCTGGACAACCTCGACCCGGCCGGCACCTTCTACACCGAGATGTGGAACTACGCCCGTCTCTACGGGCGCGCGCTGACCATGTACCGGCCCGCGCCGGGCGCGGCCGGCACCGAGGTGGTGCCCGACCTGGCGGCGAAGCTCGGCGAGACCACCGACAACGGCAGGACCTGGACTTTCACCCTCCGTGAGGGGCTGCGCTTCGAGGACGGCACGCCGATCACCTCGCGCGACGTGAAGTACGCCGTCGTGCGCTCGGGCGACAGGAGGCTGCTGCCCAACGGCCCCGACCCGCTGGCGCGGCTGCTCGACATGCCCGGCCGCTACACCGCCGCCGACGCCGACAAGGCGATCAGCACCCCCGACGACAGGACCATCGTCTTCAGACTCAAGAAGCCGATGTCCACCTTCAACCAGATCGCGACGCTGCCCGTGACGATGCCGGTGCGCAAGGGCGCGGCCAAGCTCCTGTCGTCCGGCCCGTACAAGCTGGACATCCAGGCGGGGAAGACCGCGACCTTCGTCCGCAATCCCGCCTGGAACCAGGCCACCGACCCGAACCGCACCGCTCTGCCGGACCGGGTCGAGCTCACCTGGGGCATGGACGGCGAGGAGGCCGACCGGAAGCTCCTGTCCGGCGAGCTGGACCTGCACGCCGCGCCGCTGCCGGCCACCCTCGCCACGGTGCGGGCCGACCCGCGGCTCAACGCGCGGGCCGACGCGCCGTCCCTGGACCACCTGCGCTACCTGGCCGTCAACACGAGGGTCGCGCCGCTGGACCAGCGCGAGTGCCGCAGGGCCGTCCTCGCCGCCATCGGCAAGAGCGTTCTCCACCGCCTGTACGGCGACGGCCCCTTCGGCACCGAGATCGCCACCCGCCTGCAGCCGCCGCCGCTTCCCGGCAGGGGCGAGCTGGACGGCCCCTCCCCCACCGCGACGGCCGCGCCCTCTCCCGCCTCGTGCGGCCGGGACCTGTTCACGCTGCTGGTCAGGAACGGCCCGACGGACGTGGCGGCCGGGAACGCCATCCGCGACAACCTCACGGCGGCGGGCTTCCACGTCACGGTGAAGAACGTGGACGTGCTGCACGAGTTCGACAAGCTGGGCAACCCGGCGGCGCTCACCAAGGAGAAGATCGGGCTGGTGATGCGGCGGTGGTCCGGGGACTGGCCGGACCCCGACCCGCTGCTGTCGCAGCTGATCGACAGCAGGGAGATCGTCGACAGCGGGTTCTCCGCCAACGTGGGCGTGCGGCTGCCCGAGGTCGACGCGCTGATCGACGAGTCACGGCGGACGCTCGACCCGCAGGCTCGCTTCCGGCTGTGGCGGGAGGCGGAACGGCGGGTGCTGGACGAAGGACTGATGGTGCCGCTGCTGTGGAGCAAAGCGGGGTTGATCAGGGGCAAGCGGGTCACGAACGCCCACGTCAGCAGCGTCTACCAGCACTACGACGTGACCACGATCGGCGTCACCGGCTGAGGCGTGGCCACCCGTCCTCCGTCCGGAGGACCGCCCGCCCGGTGAGCCCGCCCCGACGACCCGCATCGCGGGACCGGCGGCGGGCCGCGGGCGGCCGGGGCGCGGCGTCAGGAGGTGGTGGCGAGGGCGAGGGGCATGACGGCGGGCGCGCCCGCGTGGCGGATCAGGGCCGCGGCCAGTGTCATCGTCCACCCGGTGTCCACCCGGTCGTCGACCAGCAGCACCGGCCCGCCGCACCGCGCGATCTCCGCGCCGAGCTCCCTCGGCATGGCCAGCGTCGCCCTGATCGCCTGCACCCGCTTGGCGCTGTTGAACTGCTGCCCCGGCGCGCCCGCCCGGTAGCCCAGCTCGCCCAGGTAGGTGAGCCTGCCGACCTGCGCCAGCCGTTCGGCGAACCCTCTGACCAGCACCGGGCGCGACGCCGACGGCACGCTCACCACCGCGACGGGCCGCTGCCGCCACTCCCACGCCGCCAGCACCTGGACGACCGCCTTGAACATGTCGTCGGGGACCGGCGCGTCGGGTCCGTTGAACAGCTCCCGCAGCCGGTTGCCCCATCCGATGTCGGTCAGCCTGCCCAGCGCCCTGCCCGGCTCGGCGCCCAGGTCGGGCTTGATGCGTCCGGACAGGTCGGCCAGGCCGGTGGGCCACTGCCGGCGCGCCTCCACCTCGACCCCCGGCCTCTCGAGCGTCTGCCGGGCGCGCTCCACCGCCGCCGCCGCGATCTCCGGCGAGCGGTGCGTGCCCGTGCAGTTGTCACACCGCCCGCACGGGGCCGCGGCCTCGTCGTCGAGCCGCCTGCGCAGGTACTCCTCCCTGCACTCGGACGTGGTCAGGTAGCCGAGCATGGCCTCCTGCTCGGCCTTGCGCTCTGCGGCGATGCGGGCGTAACGCTCGGCGTCGTAGGCCCACTCCTCGCCGGTCGCCGTCCAGCCGCCCTTGACCCTGCGGACGGCGCCGTCGACGTCGAGGACCTTGAGCATCATCTCCAGACGGCTTCGGCTGAGGTCGACGACGTTCTCGAGGGCCTGGGTGGACAGCACGCCGCCCTGCTCCAACGCCTGGAGCGTGGCCCGCACGACCGGCTCGGGCGGGAAGGCGAGCGAGGCGAAGTACGCCCAGATGTCGCGGTCCTCCGTGCCGGGCAGCAGGATGACCTCGGCCCGTTCGACACCGCGGCCCGCGCGGCCGACCTGCTGGTAGTAGGCGACGGGCGACTGCGGCGCGCCGACGTGGATGACGAAGCCCAGGTCGGGCTTGTCGAAGCCCATGCCGAGCGCGCTGGTCGCCACGAGCGCCTTGATCTTGTTGTTGAGCAGGGCCTCCTCGGCGGCCAGACGTTCGGCGGGATCGGTCTGGCCGGAGTAGGCGGCGACCTCGTGCCCCTGCTCGCGCAGGTAGGTGGCGATCTCGTGGGCCGCGGCGACCGTGAGGGTGTAGACGATGCCGGAGCCCGGCAGCTCGTGGAGCGTCTGGGCCAGCCAGGCCAGCCGCTGCTCGGCGCTCCCCAGCCGGACGACCGACAGGTGCAGGCTGTCGCGCTCCAGCGGCCCGCGCAGGACGAGCGTGTCGTCGCCACCGAGCTGCTCGGCCACGTCGCGGGTGACGCGCGCGTTGGCGGTCGCGGTCGTGGCCAGCACGGGGATGCCGGGCGGCAGCTCCTCGAACAGCGTGGCGAGCCTGCGGTAGTCGGGCCGGAAGTCGTGACCCCAGTCGGAGATGCAGTGGGCCTCGTCGACCACCACCAGCCCCGCGCTCTCGGCCAGCTCGGGCAGGACGTTGTCGCGGAAGTCGGGGTTGTTGAGCCGCTCAGGACTGACCAGCAGCACGTCGACCAGGCCCTCGGCCACGCGGCCGTAGATCTCCTCCCACTCCTCGGGGTTGGCGGAGTTGATGGTGACGGCGCGGATCCCGGCCCGCTCGGCGGCGGCGATCTGGTTGCGCATCAGGGCCAGCAGCGGGGACACGATGACGGTCGGCCCCTCGCCGAGCTCCCGCAGCAGCGCGGTGGCGACGAAGTAGACGGCCGACTTGCCCCAGCCGGTGCGCTGCACCACCAGAACCCTGCGGCGGTCGACCACGAGCGCCTCGATCGCCGACCACTGGTCGTCACGCAGCCGGGCGTGATCGCCCGCCAGCGCGCGGAGGTGGGCTTCGGCTTCTTCCCGCATCATCGCGACCGCATCAGTCATGTGGTCCTTGTTACCAGGTCCGGGCGACGAATTCGTCCGCCTGCGCCACGCCGCATCCCCGATCCGCGGCCGGACCCGGCCCCCACCCCCGATAGATCCCCTGTAGGGCCCCCTATCCGCCCCTCCTGTACGGGCCCTGCCCACCCTTCCCGTACGGCCCCTGCCCGCCCCTCCCGTACGGCCCTGCCCGCCCCTCCTGTAGGGCCCCCTGCCCGGCCCCTCCGGTACGGCAGGCCCGGCCCCTCCAGTACGGCAGGCCCGGCCCCTCCAGTACGGCAGGCCCGGCCCCTCCAGTACGGCAGGCCCGGCCCCTCCAGTACGGCAGGCCCGGCCCCTCCGGTACGGCAGGCCCGGTCACGCCCACCGTGGGTGCGGGGCCGGGGTCTGTCCTCCACGCCACTCCAGCGGGACTCCGGCGGGCCGCCGTCACATCGCCCATCGCCTGTGGGAGTCGTCGAGCCCCTGGACGGGCGGGGCGACCGCCTGGCGCGGGAGACGGGTCAGGCGGGGTCGGCGTGTTCGGGGAAGGCGTTGATGGTGACGCGGTGCATGCGGCGGCGTTCGGTGTAGTCGGCGACGGCGTAGTGCTGGGTAGAGCGGTTGTCCCAGAAGGCGAGCGTGCCGGGACGCCATCGCAGCCGCACCTGGTACTCGGGCGAGCGGATGTGGTCGATCAGCAGGGGGAGCAGCGCCTCGTTCTCCCTGTCGCCGAGTTCGACGAGCCGGGTGGTGGACGAGCGGTTGACGAACAGCGCCTTGCGTCCCGTCTCGGCGTGGGTGCGGACGACAGGGCGCACCAGCGGCGGCCACGCGGCCTGGACTTCGGCCAGGTCGAAGGGGTGTCCCTTGGAGATGGCCTTGGTCATGGAGCCGGTGATGTCGTGGACCGCGGTCAGCTCGTCGCACAGGCGCTGAAGCGGCGGCGAGAGCGTCTCGTAGGCGAGGTAGGTGTTGGCCCACAGCGTGTCGCCGCCGACGCTCGGCAGCTGGACGCAGCGCAGCAGGGAGCCCATCGGCGGGGTCGGCTCGAAGGTGTTGTCGCTGTGCCACTCGTCGCCGCCCTCGCCCTTGGGGTCGGTCTGGTCGAGCACGTGGATGGGGCTGGCCCCGTCCTTCTTGAAGGCGGGGTGGTTGAGCGTGCCGAAGTTGAGGGCGAACTGCAGGTGCTGGTCGTCGTCGATGTGCTGGTCGCGGAAGAAGAGCACGAGGTGGTCGAGCCAGCCCTGCCTGATGGTGGCGACCTCCTCGGGCGAGAGGGGTTTGCGCAGGTCGACGCCGGTCACCTCGGCGCCGATGTGCTTGGTCACCGGATGGAACTCGATCATGACGCCTCCAGGGGATCTCCTCCCCGGGACCGTACTTGCCAAGCAATTGCTTGGTCAAGTGAGCGAGAGGTGAGGATGTCAGACCCTGGTCCGATGTGCCGGGCCGCGATGCTCCGGCAGCGTGTCGCGCATGATCACACGTGCTCTGGTGAGCCTTGCCCTGCTCGGCTCCGCCACCCTCACCGCCTCCCCACCCGCGGGCGCCGCGCCGTACCCGCCTGCCGCCGGCCCGTCCGCCGCCGTGCGCCTGACGGCGGGCACCCCGACCCAGGACCCGTCCACCAGGGCGAACCCGACGGGGAGCGCTCCGCCCACCGGGCCGGCCGAGCGGATGGAGCGGTTGGATGTGTCCGTCCCCGTGGACTGGTCCAAGCCCGACGGGCGCACGATCACCCTCAAGGTCGGCAGGTTCCGCGCCACGGGCCGGTCGGCAGGGGCGGTCCTCATCGCGTACGGCGGGCCGGGCGCGCCGGGGATCAAGCTGACGGAGTCCATGCCCCAGCTATGGTCCGAGCTGCGCGCGCGGATGGACATCGTCACCTGGGACACCCGCGGCTACGGCGAGCAGTTCCAGGGCACCAGCACGGGCCTGCCGTGCGTGTGGACGCGCGTCCCGATCCCCGCCTTCCCCGAGGACGACGCCGAGTTCGCCAGGATGGCCGACACCAACCGCGGCATCGCCGAGGCGTGCCGCAACCGCGACCCCGAGCTGTTCGCGAACATGAGCTCGGCCGACCACGCCAAGGACATGGAGGCCATCAGGAAGGCGCTCGGCGAACCCCGGCTGACCTACTACGGCGCCTCCTACGCCGGCTTCTACGGCCAGGCCTACGCCCGGCTGTTCCCCGGCAAGGTCAGGGCGATGGTCCTGGACGGCACGTGGAACCACAGCACCGCCGACTGGACGGCCGAGCTGGAGGCGACCGCCCGGCAGAACGAGCAGGCCATGGGCAGGTTCTTCGCCTCGTGCGAGGAGCGGGCGTGCACGCCGTCGTTCTGGCGGCGGCTCGTCGCCAGGGCCGACCGCTCGCCCGTCCCCGCCGGGGCCGGGGTGGCCTACGACGGTCGTGACCTGCAAGGTCTGGCCATGGCGTTCGTCCGGCAGGGGCCGCAGGGCTGGCCTGCCCTGTCGGCGGCGATCGAGAAGGCCGCGCGGGGCGACGCGTCGGGGTTCCTGCCCGCCCGCGGCCTGCGCTATCCGGACGCGGCGACCGGCGTGACCGAGTGCGCCGACTGGCCGCGCTTCGCCGACCGCCGGGAGATGGCCGCGACCGTGGCCAGGCTGAACAGGATCGCGCCCGGCACGGGCACCGCCAACACGCTGGCGACGGCGACCCTGACGTGCGTGGGCTGGCCGGTGAAGGTGACCAACCCGCCGAGCCCGCTGCCGAAGGGCCTGCCGCCGCTCGTCGGCGCGGGCGCCTGGGGCGAGTCGGACGCCGTGGCGCGGGTGCTGGCCCAGGTGCCGGGCAGCGGCCTGGTGCGGCACGAAGGCCCCGGCCACACGCTCTATCTGGGCAACGCGTGCGCCAGAGCCCACCTCAACCGCTACCTGGCCGACCTCGTTGTCCCCGCCAAGGGGACGACGTGCTGAAATATCGGGCGTGGATGTCATCACCTGGTATCTGGAACAGCGCTCACCCGAGGCGCTGATCCCCGCCAAACCGCCCAGGCTGCCGGTTGAGGTGGTGCGCGCCGAGGTGCCGTCGCCCGAGTTCAGCAGGTTCCTCTACACGGCGGTCGGCGGCGACTGGCAGTGGACCGACCGGCTCGGCTGGACCTACGACGAGTGGATGGCCTATCTGACCAGGCCCGGCCTCGAGACCTGGGTCGCCTGGCACCGCGGCACACCCGCCGGCTACCTCGAGCTCGACCCGCAGCCGGGCGCCCAGGTGGAGATCGCCTACTTCGGGCTGCTGCCGTTCGCGATGGGCGAGGGTGTGGGCGGGCACCTGCTCTCGGTCGGTACGGCACGCGCGTGGGACCTCGCCTCGCGCTGGCCCGACCTGCCCGCCACCGAACGCGTGTGGATGCACACCTGCACGCTCGACGGCCCGGCGGCGCTGGCGAACTATCGGGCGCGGGGGTTCGAGGTGTATGACGAGCGGCTGAACGAGCCGGGCGACGAGGACGAGGGCGAGACGCCTGGACCGTGGCCGGGCGCCCGCCGTCCCACCTGAGCCGCCGGCCCTGCCTCGGGAGCCCCTCGGCGCCGGCGGCCGGGCGGCGGAGCAGTCCGGCCACCACTTCGCCGGCCGGCGGAGCAGTCCGACCGCCTCCCTCACCGGCCGGCTCGGCCGCGGACCGCCGCACGGGCCCGGCGGCACTGCACGTGGTTCCCGCGGCCCGCTCCAGGGCGCGTAGAACTCCCGCAGTTCGTTTCAGTGGGACTCCCGTAGTCCGCTTCAGGGCGCGTGGGGCTCCCGCGGTCAGCGCTCCAGGGTGCGCGGGACTCCCGCGGTCCGTTCCAAAGCGCGCGGGGCTACCGCGGCCCGCCCCAGGATGCACGGGCTCCCGCGGCCCGCTTCAGGGCGGGTAGGGCTCCCGCAGTCTGTTTCAGGGCGCGTGGGAGAGGGGGCTGACCGGAGTGTCATGAGGGCCCGCGCGCCTGGGGCCAGGCGACTTTCACCAGCAAGCCGGACAAACCCATCGCGCGAGTCGCGGGCACCCAAGATTCTTCGGCACAATGTTCGACATGGCCCGACGGACGACCACACCCCCGCCTGACGAGGACTTCGAGGAGCGGATCGTCGACATCGACGTGTCCGCGGAGATGCGCACGAGCTTCCTCGAGTACGCCTACTCGGTGATCTACCAGCGTGCGCTGCCCGACGCGCGCGACGGGCTCAAGCCCGTCCAGCGCCGCATCCTCTACTCGATGAGCGAGATGGGCCTGCGCCCAGACCGCGGCCACGTGAAGTCCTCGCGGGTCGTCGGCGACGTCATGGGCAAGCTCCACCCCCACGGCGACACCGCCATCTACGACGCGCTGGTGCGCTGCGCCCAGCCGTTCTCGATGCGCATCCCGCTGGTCGACGGCCACGGCAACTTCGGCTCGCCCGACGACCTGCCGGCGGCCATGCGCTACACCGAGGCCAGGCTCGCCCCCGCGGCCATGCTGATGGTGCAGTCGATCGACGAGGACACCGTCGACTTCAAGCCCAACTACGACGGCCAGGAGACCGAGCCCACGGTCCTGCCTTCGGCCTTCCCGAACCTGCTGGTCAACGGCACGACCGGCATCGCGGTCGGCATGGCGACCAACATGGCGCCGCACAACCTCGTCGAGGTCATCGCGGCCGCCCGCCACCTGATCAAGAAGCCGGAGGCGACGCTCGACGAGCTGATGAAGTTCGTGCCGGGGCCCGACCTGCCGACCGGCGGCATGATCATCGGGCTGCAGGGTGTGCGCGACGCCTACGAGAGCGGGCGGGGCACCTTCCGCATGCGCGCCAAGTGCGCGGTCGAGCAGATCACCCCGCGCCGCAAGGGCATCGTCGTCACCGAGCTGCCGTTCAACGTCGGCCCCGAGCGGGTGATCGGCAAGATCAAGGAGCTGGTCAACGCCAAGAAGCTCCAGGGCATCGCCGACCTGAAGGACCTCACCGACCGGCACAAGGGCCTGCGCCTGGTCATCGAGATCAAGAACGGGTTCATCCCCGAGGCGGTGCTGGAGGAGCTCTACCGGCTCACGCCGATGGAGGAGACCTTCGGCATCAACAACGTCGCGCTCGTCGACGGCGAGCCGCGCACGCTCGGCCTGCGCGAGCTGCTCAAGGTCTATGTCGAGCACCGGCTCGAGGTCGTCCGGCGCCGCTCGGAGCACCGCAGGCGCAAGCGCGAGGAGCGCCTGCACCTGGTCGACGGCCTGATCGTCGCGCTGCTCAACATCGACGAGGTCATCCAGGTCATCCGCGCCAGCGACGACTCCGCGCAGGCCCGCGCCCGCCTGATGGAGGTCTTCGACCTGTCGGAGATCCAGGCCGGCTACATCCTCGACACCCCGCTGCGCCGCCTGACCCGCTTCGACAAGCTGGAGCTCGACCGGGAGAAGGAGACTCTGTCGGAGGAGATCGCCGACCTCACCGACATCCTGTCCTCCGACGCCCGGCTGCGCCAGGTGGTCTCGGGCGAGCTGGCCGACGTGGCGAAGAAGTACGGCACGCCGCGCCGTACGGTGCTGCTGGAGTCGTCGGGCCTGACCCGCACGGCCGCGGTGACGCTGCAGGTGGCCGACGACCCCTGCCTGGTGCTGCTGTCGTCGACCGGGCTGCTGGCCCGCACCGGCGACGCCGCACCGCTGGCGGGCGGCGGCGAGCGCTCGGCTCACGACGTGCTGGTCTCGGCGGTGCGCAGCACGGTCAGGGGCCAGGTCGGCGTGGTGACCTCGCAGGGGCGCATGATCCGCGTCAACGTGGTCGACCTGCCGACGTTGCCGCCCTCGGCCAACCCGCCCTCGCTGTCGGGGGGCCACCCGATCGCCGAGTACGTCGCGCTCGAACCCGACGAGGTCGTGGTCGGGCTGGGCTCGCTCGATCCCGACAGTCCCGGTCTGGCGCTGGGCACCGCGCAGGGCGTGGTGAAGCGGGTGGTGCCCGACTATCCGGGCAACCGCGACGAGTTCGAGGTCATCGGGCTGAAGGACGGCGACACCGTCGTCGGCGCGGTGGAGCTCGACTCCGAGGACCACGACCTGGTGTTCATCAGCTCCGACGCGCAACTGCTGCGTTTCCCGGCCTCGACGGTCCGCCCGCAGGGGCGCCCGGCGGGCGGCATGGCGGGCATCAGGCTCGACAGCGGGGCCAAGGTCGTCTGGTTCGGCGTGGTCGACCCGGCCGTGCCGGCGCAGGTGGTGACGATCGCGGGCTCGGCGACGGCGCTGCCCGGCACGCAGGTGGGCGGCGGCAAGGTGTCCGACTACGCCGACTTCCCGCCGAAGGGCAGGGCGACCGGCGGCGTGCGGGCGCAGCGCTTCCTCAAGGGGGAGGACGTGCTGTTGATGGCCTGGGCGGGTCCCGCTCCGGCCAAGGCGGTGTCGGCGGTCGGCAAGCCGGTGCCGCTGCCGGAGGAGATCGGCAGGCGCGACGGGTCGGGGCTGCGGCTGACCCACACGATCGCCGCCATCGGCGGAGCGCTGCGGTCGGGTCCCGAGGCGGAGCCGCCGGCACCGGCGGGCGAGGCACCTCCGACCGCATAACCCTCGCGACGCCCCCGGACACCCGCTTGCCGAGCGGGGGTCCGGGGGCGTTCGCGTGCCGAGGCGACCAGCCGGCGGGCCGGACCCGGGCAGGCACTCGATACGGAGCAGGCCGGACGAACCGCCCGGTCACCTTGACGCGCCTTTCCTTCACGCCTTGAATTCAGGACTGTGCGCTCAAGAGAGCGCTCTCTCATGCCAGGAGGCGCAGTGACCCCCCGACGCATCGGCGCCCTCAGCGCGATCGCCCTGCTCTTATCCACCTGCTTCGTCCCCGCCCCCGCCCAGGCGGCCGCCCCGCTGACCGTCACCGACTTCGAGAGCGACACCCTCCCGCCCGGTGTCGTCGCCTGGGGCAACGACGCCGCGTCCACGCCCACCCTCAGCATCGAGACCGACACCAGCCGCGTGCTGAAGACCGTCTACGACGTCGGCCAGTGGGGCGGCTGGTCGCACGACCTGCCCGCCACGCAGGACTGGACGCCCTACGAGGGCTTCGCCTTCTCGGTGAAAGGCACGGGCTCGGGTCAGCGGATCTTCTTCGAGATCAAGGACGGCGGCGGCGGGCCCGGCAGCTCGGAGCTGTTCGAGTCGTCGTTCACCGACACCGAGGCGGGCTGGCGGCGGGTCGAGGTGAAGTTCGCCGACTTCGTCAGGCGCGGCGACTACCAGCCGGGCGGCGCCCCCACCGACGGGCAGCTCGACCTGGAGCGCATGTGGGGCTACTCGATGCGCCTGCCGGCCGCCTCCTCCGGCACCCTGCTGTGGGACGACGTCCAGGTGTACGGCACCGCGCCGCCGCGCCCGGTGCGCCTGACGACGAGCGCGCCCGTCTACCCGGTCAAGGAGAAGGGCGCGGCCCAGGTGGGCGTCGCCATCTCCGCGGTGCCCGCGACGGACCTGACCGTCCGCTACGCGACCGGATCGGGCACGGCCACACCCGGATCGGACTACACGCCCGTGGAGGGGACGCTGGTGTTCCCCGCGGGCTCGCCCGCCGGGACCACGAAGACCTTCACCGTCGCCACGAAGGCCGACGCCGACCCCGAGGTGGCCGAGACCATCCCGATCGTGCTGTCCGGCGAGGGCGTCTCACCGCCCGCCGACGACGCCGTCGTGGTGATCGACGCCCACGGCCTGCCGTACCTCGACGCCCGCAGACCCGTCAGGCAGCGCGTCGCCGACCTGATGGGGCGCATGACGCTCGCCGAGAAGGTCGGCCAGATGACCCAGGCCGAACGCGGCGCGCTCGCCAAGCAGGACGACATCGCCACGTACCTGCTGGGCTCGCTGCTGTCGGGCGGCGGCTCCGCGCCCGCCACCAACACCCCCGAGGGCTGGGCGGACATGGTGGACGGCTACCAGCTGCGCGCCCGGCAGACCAGGCTGCAGATCCCGCTGATCTACGGCGTCGACGCCGTCCACGGCCACAACAACGTGGTCGGCGCCACGATCTTCCCGCACAACGCCGGTCTGGGCGCCACCCGCGATCCGGCGCTCGTCGAGAGGACGGGCGCGATCACGGCCGAGGAGGTGAAGGCGACCGGCATCCCGTGGGACTTCGCGCCGTGCCTGTGCGTCTCCCGCGACGACCGCTGGGGCAGGGCCTACGAGTCCTTCAGCGAGGACCCCGCGCTGGTCTCGCGCATGGCCGCGATCGTGACGGGCCTGCGCAAGAAGGGCGTGCTGGCCACCGCCAAGCACTACGTGGGCGACGGCGGCACCGCCTACGGCTCCTCGATCACCGCCGACTACACCATCGACCAGGGGGTCTACACCGGCGACCGGGCCGAGCTCGAGGCCGTCCACCTGGCGCCGTTCGCCGAGGCGGTCAGGCGCGGCGTGGGCAGCGTCATGCCGTCCTTCTCCAGCGTCGGCGCCACCAAGATGCACGCCCACCAGGAGCTGATCACCGGGGTGCTCAAGGGACAGCTCGGCTTCAAGGGCTTCGTGGTCAGCGACTGGCAGGCCATCGACCAGATCCCCGGTGACCAGGCGAGCGACGTGCGCACCTCCGTCAACGCCGGCCTCGACATGATCATGGTGCCGTACGCCTACACCGCCTTCGTCGAGGCGCTGACCGCCGAGGTGACCGCGGGCCGGGTGGCGCGGTCGCGGATCGACGACGCGGTCGCGCGCATCCTCACCCAGAAGTTCGAGCTGGGCCTGTTCGAACGCCCCTACGCCGACAGGGACGGCCTGCCCGACGTCGGCTCGGCCGCCCATCGCGCCGTGGCACGCACGGCCGCCGCCGCCTCGCAGGTGCTGCTCAAGAACGACGGCGGTCTCCTCCCGCTGCGGCCCTCGGCGAAGGTCTACGTCGCCGGCTCCAACGCCGACGACCTCGGCAACCAGATGGGCGGCTGGACGATCAGCTGGCAGGGTTCGCCGGGGCCGATCACCCAGGGCACCACGATCCTGCAGGGCATCCGCGCCCGTGCCGCCGCCGTCACCCACTCCGCCGACGCCTCCGCGCCGCTGGAGGGACACGACGTGGGCGTGGTCGTCGTGGGCGAGCGGCCGTACGCCGAGGGCTTCGGCGACGTCGGCCGCCAGGGCCGCACGCTCGACCTGTCGCCCGCCGACCGGGCGGCCGTCGACAAAGTCTGCGGGGCGCTGAAGTGCGTCGTGCTCGTCGTGTCGGGACGGCCGCTGGCGCTGGGCGAGCTGTCCGGCGTGGAAGCGCTCGTCGCCTCCTGGCTGCCGGGCTCCGAGGGCGCGGGCGTGAGCGACCCGCTGTTCGGGGCCGTGCCGTACACCGGCAGGCTGCCCTTCACCTGGTTCCGTACGGCGGAGCAGCTGCCGATCAACGTGGGTGACGCCGCCTACGACCCGCTCTTCCCCTACGGCTGGGGACTGCGGACCGACCCGGCCCGGCCCAGGCTCAAGGCGGTGCGGGACGAGCTGGCCAGGGGTGACGGCGGCTCCCGCGCGGCCGCCACGGCGCTCGGGGTGGCGCTGGGCTCCCGCCACTGGAACGCCGACGGCAGCGTGCGCGAGGCACGCGTGGTGCTGGCCTCGCTCGGCGTGGCGGCGACGCTGCTCGAACGGTCGAGGAGCGACACGTTCGCGCAGGACGACGCGGTGGTGTCGGTGGCCAGGGACGTGGCTCAGGCCGGCGGTCGCCGTACGGACCTGCAGGCGCAGGCCGACCACGAGCTGGCGGCGGGGAACCTACGGAAGGCGGTGGACCTCCTGATCCAGGCGGCCCGCTGACCGGCCCCAGGTGGCTCTGACCGCACCGCCGGTCGCCCGACCGGCCCCAGGACGCTCCCGCCTCCGGTCACTGACCGGGCCCACGGCGGTCGCGTCCTGGCTGCCGGTCTCCTGACCTGCCTCCGGGCGACCGCAGATGGACCGCCGGTCGCCTGACCGGTGGGGGCCGGGCGGGCTGGTTTCAGCCGTCGTCGGCGACGCACAGGCAGAACGGGTGCCCGGCCGGGTCGAGGAAGACGCGGAAGTCGTCCTCCTCGCTCGGCTGGAACTCGTGCTTGGTCGCTCCCAGCGCGAGGACCTGCGCCTCGGCCTTGTCCATGTCGTCGACGGTGACGTCGATGTGGAACTGCTGCGGCATCTCGGCGCCCGGCCAGGCCGGCGGGCGGTGGTCGTCGACCTGCTGGAAGGCGAGCCGGGGGAAGCGCCCGCCGTCGCTGACGACGACCCAGTCGCCGTCGTCACCGGTGATCTCCCAGCCGATCAGCTGGGCGTAGAAGGCAGCCAGAGCCCGAGGGTCGGCGCAGTCGATGACGGTCGAACGCATCCGTGCGATTCCTGCCATGCGACTTCCCTGCCCGGCCGGCCGGTTCTCATGCGGCGGCCCGACGGCGACGCCGAGCCCGGGGCCGACGGCAGGCGGCATGGGCTGCAGGAGAGGTGTATCCCACGCTGAGCAGGCGGCACGGGCCTCGTGGTCACCCGACACGGGCCTAGGACGGGTGCCCGGGGCTCCACCCCGACGGCGGAGGCGTGCGACCGGGGCTGAGGGCAGGGCGGCACGAGCTGAAGAAGGGGTGCCCGTGCCGGCGCGTGGATCAGGCGCGACCCTCAGCCCCGGAGTCAGGCGGAGGCGACGGCGGGCAGGGCCAGCAGGAGCTCATAGGGCTCGCTGCCCGCCCACTCGCGGATGAAGCGAGCCCCCTCCTCTCCAGGAGAGAACTCGTCGAACCCCAGCGGCCCGAAACATCCGGCCTTCTCCAGCATCTCGATGAGCGGATCGTCCTCGGGCAGGCTCCCCACGTAGGCGGCCGCGTCGAGCAGCGCGAGCGCGCATCTGGCGTTGCGCCCGTCGTCGGACACCTCGACCCGGTCCAGCCGCCGTCGCCCCTGATCGCGCAGGTACGCGGCGAGTGATTCGGTCCTACTCACGTCACCCTCTTAGATCACACACGGTGGGCTACAACATCATCACGCAAAGTGAGCAACGATGGTGGGGCGTTCGCCAACTTGCTCGCCAACCAGGACCCGGAAACCTTCACGAAACGGTCATGCGGAATCATCGAGACATGACTGCGTTCGATGACCTGCTCGCGGCGAACGAGACGTACGCGCGGACGTTCGCCTATTCCGGCCTCACCGGTACGGCAGCGCGCGGCCTGGCCGTGGTGACGTGTATGGACTCCCGCATCGACCCCCTGGGGCTGCTCGGCCTGCGCGCAGGAGATGCCAAGATCCTTCGCAACGCGGGCGCCAGAGTGACCGACGACGTCCTGCGCACCCTCGTCCTCGCGGTGTACCTCCTGGGGGTGGAGCGGGTGCTGGTCATGCCGCACACCGACTGCGGCATGGCGAAGGTCACCGACACCGACGTGCACAGCCTGACCGCCGCACGCGGTGTCGACACCAGGAGCCTGGAATTCCACACGGTCCCCGACCAGGACGCGGCGCTCCGCCACGACCTGACCAGGATCAGGACCAGCCCGTTCCTGCCCGCCGGCATGCCGATCGGCGGCGCCATCTACGACGTCCACACCGGCAAACTGATGCCGGTCGAACTTCCCTGACGGGAACCACCGGGCCAGCCGATCGGGCAGACTCGGAGCCTGTAGCCACTGGTGAGTGAGCACTCCCACCCTCCGGACCTCGAGTCCCAGGGTCAGACCGTGCCCTCACCGGTGGGCAGGGGTCTTGGTTGCCGACGGGATGTCGTGCCCGCCGCGTCGTTGGCTGGGCACGTGTCCATCGTCGGGCGCGCCGCCGAACTGACGGCTGACACCAGGACCCGCCGTACCAGGCGCGCGTCCCGGGATGACATGACCGGCATCCGAGAACCGGCTACACCAGACACGACAACCGGAAAGACCCCGCACACGCGGCAGGACCGGCCGCAGCGGGCGGGCCGCAGTGGCTCGACGCTCCGGACCCGACCCCCGCCACGCGGTGCCCTCCCGCACGCATGCGCAGGTACTCGAGGCGCGGTGGATCAGCTGGTCGGCAGGGTATGGCGCAGCTATGGCCGACCAGGTTGAAGAACGCGTCGAAGCTTCACGTGAGCGGGCTCGGCAACTTCGCGAGCGGGCTCGGCAGGCCGGTGAGCGCGCCGAGCAGATCGCCCAACGCCTGCAGGAGCTGGAGCGGAATCCGGTCGGCGGATGGGCGCGCGGATCCACGGTCCGGCAGGCCCGCGAGGCGGCAGCGCGCACCGTGCAGGCCGCCCACCACGCCGCATGCGCCGAGGCGGCGGCTCACGAGGGCTATCGCCAGGCCGCCCGCGCCCACCGCCGCACCGCCGACCTGCACGACATGCTGGCCGCCGCACACATCGGCGACGCCGAATGGCATCACCACCGCGCCGAGCAACTTCGCCGAGAGGCCTGCGAGGACGACGAGCAGAGCGGCCTCTCCCACACCGGTTGACCAGCAGGGATGCTGCCCCACGCCGGATGACGAGCAGGTGTCCGTGGAGTGGCCGAGGCGGACTGCGCGACGGCGGACGACCAGCCTGGCCATCCGGTGACGGCCGGGCCGTTGCGCGGGCGCAGCCCGGCGGTCCGGCGTTCAGCCCTGTGGGCGACGACCGACCAATCCCCCGGCGCAAAACCGGCGGCCCGGTCCGGGCGATCGGCGGGGCGGGCGACAGGACCTCCGGGGCACGGAGACCGTTTTCCCGAGGATCGCATCGGCTGAAGGGTCAGGGGCCGCCCCTTAGAAAGCGCACCGGCTCACGAGAAATCTGAACAGCTCCCCACAGAAGGCGAGGAGAACATCGTGGTCATCATCTCCGGCAAGCTCTACGTGGCCGCCGACGCCCGCGACGCCTACCTGGCCGACTGCCGCGAGGTGATGGAGCAGGCCAGGTCGGCCCCCGGCTGCTTCGACTTCGCCCTGTCGCCCGACCTGCTCGAACCCGACCGGATCAACGTCTACGAGCGCTGGGAGACCGACGAGGACCTCGAACGCTTCCGAGGGGAAGGCCCCAGCGGCGCCCAGACGGCACAGATCCGCGCGGCCGAGGTGAGCAGGTACCGCATCTCGGCCATCGAACCAGCTTAGAGGCCACGCGGATTGGTGCGAATGGAGGCTGTCTGCGGGCTGGGTCAGGACTTGCCCACCCGGGCTGCCGAGGTCTCGAACGTGACGTTGCGTAATCGGACACATCATCGCCTTGTGTAGTTCCACGGATCCCGCCGACCGCTGTCATCGACCACGATCAGGCACCTACAGTTGTCGAGCCACGCCCACGTAGCCGTACGATCACCCGATCAAGGACCACGATGTCGATACACGAGAATCTGGCAATCCTTCGCCGCGCCGCCGAATCCGGAACGGTCATCATCACGGCGTCGGAGCCCGCCTCCGCCGAAGCCGTCCGCGACCGCGAGACAGGGCTGAAGCCCCATTTCGGAACCGTCGACTGGACGGCTCCGCCCAGCTACCGGGCTTTCCTCGCCGAGCACAACACCTTTGCCGGTAAGCGCTGGGACGTCTCATCCAACAGGTACATCGAGTTCGTCGTCGTCGGTGACGATGCCATCGTTGAGCTGAACTCCGATCTCGTGCATATGCCCGAGCAGGTGGACCGCGGCGACGGCCGGTGGCTGTCCACCAACCATCTGGTCGGCTTCGCCCTCGCCGACGCAGACAACGAGGCGGTCTGGTGCTTCGATGTCACCCAGCCGGACGCAGACGGCGAATACCCGGTCTACTACCACCACTACGACGATCAGGAAGGGCGCGCACGCTACGTTGAGGGCGGGGACTGGGAGGACCTGGCCAACTCCACCCCGGACTTCCCCACGTTCGCCGCCTGGCTGGACGCGATGGCCAACGCGTTCACCGCGCCTGAGCCACCGAGCTGGTTCGAGCAACTGGGCTCTCCGGGCTTCTACCCAGGGCTGTAGGAGGCCGTACGGGCAGGGGTGCGATCATGGTCGGCGATTCGGGCGTCCGCCCCAGCGGTGAGTCGTCCATGCCTGCCGGATCAGACCGCGCACGGTGATGATCGTGTCGGCGAGGCCGAAGAATGCGCCGACGACGGTGGCGCGCCGGATCCACTCGTCGCCGGACCGTGGTGGCCGAGCAGGTCGTGTCGGCGATCGCCTGGCAGGAGCAGCCGAATCGCAGGAGCTGCGGCATCTTGTTGAAGACGATCCGGTCGGTGATGCGTGGGCGGTGGCAGCCCAGCGGATGAGTCGCCGCGCAGGTCGGCCGCTCGGGCAACAGAGCGGCGAATCGGTCCCGGAGTGGTTCGGCCAGCCATGATGGAAGTACAGGCACAGGTCTCCCCGGTGGTCACAGAGCGTCGCAACTCCATGATCGCCAGGACCTGTGCCCGTCTTACTGCCGGGGTAGCACCAGCACGCCTGTCTGCGCGACCTCTTAGCCGCAGCCGGCCGGTCCGATGCGGCTCAGGCGTCGATGTGGTCGCGGTCGACCTCGGCGGCGCTGCTCACGATGAACTCCCTGCGCGGCGCCACATCGCTGCCCATCAGCAGGTCGAAGATGCGCTCGCCCGCCTCGGCGTCCTCGATGCGCACCCGGCGAAGGATGCGGTGGCGCGGGTCCATCGTGGTCTCGGCCAGCTGGTCGGCGTCCATCTCGCCCAGACCCTTGTAGCGCTGCACCGGATCCTTCCAGCGCTTGCCGCGCCGTTCGAGATCGCGCAGCACCTTGTGCAGCTCGGCGTCGGAGTAGCAGTAGATGTACTTGTCCTGCCCGCGCCCCGGGTTGGTCAGCTCGATGCGGTGCAGCGGCGGCACGGCGGCGAAGACGCGCCCCGCCTCGACCATCGGCCGCATGTAGCGGTGGAAGAGGGTCAGCAGCAGGCAGCGGATGTGCGCGCCGTCGACATCCGCGTCGGCCATCAGGATGATCTTGCCGTAGCGGGCCGCGTCGAGGTCGAAGCTGCGCCCCGAGCCCGCGCCGACCACCTGGATGATCGCGGCGCACTCGGCGTTCTTCAGCATGTCGGCCACGGAGGCCTTCTGCACGTTGAGGATCTTGCCGCGGATGGGCAGCAGCGCCTGGAACTCCGAGTCGCGGGCCAGCTTGGCCGTGCCGAGCGCGGAGTCTCCCTCGACGATGAACAGCTCGCTGCGGTCGACGTCGTCGCTGCGGCAGTCGACCAGCTTGGCGGGCAGCGCGGAGTTCTCCAGCACGCTCTTGCGGCGCTGGTTGTCGCGGTGCTCGCGGGCGGCGATGCGCGCCTTGGCAGCGGCGACGATCTTCTCCAGTACGGCCCGCAACTGCTGCTTGGCCCGCCGGGGCGGGTTGGCGAACAGCTCCCTGAGCTCACGCGAGACGACATGGGAGACGATGCGGGTGGCGGCCGAGGTGCCGAGGACCTCCTTGGTCTGCCCCTCGAACTGCGGCTCGGGCACGCGAACGGTGACCACGCCGGTCAGGCCCTCGAGGATGTCCTCCTTGGTGACCGGGTCGTCGCCGTTCTTCAGCAGCCTGGTCTCGCGCAGCAGCTCGTTGAGTGTGCGGACCAGACCGCGCTCGAACCCGGTGATGTGGGTGCCGCCCTTGGGGGTGGCGATGACGTTGACGAAGGAGCGGACGGTGGAGTCGTAGCCCTTGCCCCAGCGGATCGCCACGTCGACGGACAGCTCTCGCTGCACCTCCGTGGGCGTCATGTGGCCCTGGTCGTCGAGGACGGGCACGGTCTCGTGGAAGTGGCCGACGCCCTGCATCCGCAGGACCTCGCAGACCGCCTCGTCGCGGGCGAGGAACTCGGTGAACTCGGAGATGCCGCCGTCGAAGCGGAACTCCTCGGTCTTGCCCTCGTGGATGAGGACGAGCGTGAGGCCCGGCACGAGGAAGGCGGTCTGGCGCAGCCGTACGTGGATCTCGTCGATCGAGACCTCGGCGTCGGGCAGGAAGATCTGCTTGTCGGCCCAGAAACGGACGCGGGTGCCGGTGGCGTCGGCGCGCAGCTTGCCGCCGTCGCGCAGGCCGGACTTCTTCTTGAACTTGGCGGTGGGCCCCGGACCGTCGAACACGCCGGGCACACCGCGCCTGAAGCTGATCAGGTGGATCTGGCCGCCGCGGTCGACCTCGACGTCGAGCCGGGACGACAGCGCGTTGACCACGGAGGCGCCCACGCCGTGCAGGCCGCCCGAGGCGGCGTAGGAGCCGCCGCCGAACTTGCCGCCCGCGTGGAGCTTGGTGTAGACGAGCTCGACGCCGGGGAGCCCCGACTTGGGCTCGATGTCGACCGGGATGCCGCGGCCGTTGTCGCGGACCTCGATGGAGCCGTCGTCGTGGAGCTCGACCTCGATGCGGGTGCAGTGGCCGGCCAGCGCCTCGTCGACGCCGTTGTCCACGATCTCCCAGAGGCAGTGCATGAGACCGCGGCTGTCGGTGGACCCGATGTACATCCCAGGGCGCTTGCGGACCGCCTCGAGGCCCTCAAGCACCGACAGGTGACGAGCTGTGTAACCCGCCTCCGCTACCGTCACTCCAGCTCCTCTGGTCATGCATCGAACACGTGTGCGTAGCTTACCGTTCTTCCCGCCTGTGCGCGTACAAGCTTGCCATCAGGCGACGTTTGGCGTTACCAACGGCGCGTCAGACGTTACCTTGGGCCATATTCCGCTCTGGGCGTAGCGAGGCCGTGATTGGGAACGTCCAGGTCCGGTTAGATGTTGTCTCAAGTGACTGACGCCAGATCCTCGCTTCGGCGGGGGTGACCCGAAAGGCGATACGTGACTGGAGCTCTCGCCCCCGTTAAGCCGCTGACGGCCCTCGACCGTTGCGACCGTTGCGGCGCCCAGGCCTACATTCGCGCGACCCTGCCTGTCGGCGGGGAGCTGCTGTTCTGCGCCCACCACGGGCGTCAGCACGTGGCCGTGTTGCGTGAGAAGGGCGCCGAAATCCTGGACGAGTCGGCTCGGCTCAGCGCAACCCCCACATCCGCATCTCCCGACGAACGCTGACCGGCATTTCGTCTGCTGACATAACCACATACGGCATGAAGCGCAGGCGGCGGCCCGGTGTTCCGGGTCCGTCGCCTGCGCCTTCTCACGGGTGACTGCGCCCGCGACAAGAGACCGGCATCCGCCCCCTGGCAAGCGCCCCGCTCCTCACGGCTCGCCCGTCAGGCCACCGCCGTGACCGAAGGCGCCGACGCCCACACGCCACCCCCTCCGGCACCCCACCGAACGGCCGGCTCCTACGGCGCGACCTGCCGAGCGGCCGGTGTCCTGCCGGCGTCTTGCCGTGTGCCTCACCGGACCCGGAACGTGTGCCTCACCGGACCCGGTAGTGGTAGCCGCCGTGGATCTCGAACCCCTCGCCGCGGTAGAACGCCGACGCCGCCTCGTTGGCGGCCGTGACCACCAGGTAGGCCGAAGCCGACCCCGCGTGCCGTACCAGCGCCCTGAGCACGCTGCGCGCCAGCCCACGGCGGCGGGCCCGCGGAAGCGTCGCCATGCAGTAGACGCCCAGCGTGTCGCCCTGCGGCACGCCGCGGCCGACGGCCAGCGCCACGCCGTCCTCCTCCACCGCCGCGTACCAGGCGGGCACGCCCGCGCAGATCTTCGCGGCCGCCTCCAGCCCGTCGCCGTAGCGGCCGTCGACCGCCCACCACGACTCCAGCCAGCCCTGCCACGGGGCGCTCTCGACGCGCACCTCGTGGGCGGGAGCGCCGAGCGGCGTGCGGGCGACCATGCTGTGCACGGGGTCGACCACGCGGTAGCCGCGTTCCTCCAGCACGGCGTCGAGATCCGTCGCCCGCGAACCGATCGAGAAGACGGCGGGCAGGCCGCGGCCGGCGTAGAAGGCCTCCGCGGTCTCGAGGGCACCGCCGAGGTCGGCGGGCATGCCCGTCACCAGCACCGAGTTGGCCCGCTTGGTCACCCCTTCGGCGTGGCGGAGGGTCCAGCCGTCCAGCTCGACGCGCTCGAGCGCGGGCCACGCCCGGTCCATCAGCAGGTCGAGATCCATCCCGGCAGCCTAGCGGCGCCCGTCCGGTACGGCACGCGCGCCCGGCCCCGCCGCGGTCACCGCCGCCCTCCCGCCCGGACACGCCTCTCCAGCAGACCCACTCCAGCCGACTCGGGCCGACTCCAACCGACTCCAGCCCGCTCCACCAAGTCGGCACCGGCCGGCTCCAAGCGGCCTCAGCCGACTCCGGCAGGCTCAGCCCTCCGACCCGGCTCGAGCCCGCGCCAAACCGGCTCCGGCCGGCTCGAAGCGGCCCCAACCGACTCCGGCAGACCCAACCGGCTCCGGCCGGCTCGAAGCGGCCCCAACCGACTCCGGCAGACCCAACCGGCTCCGGCCGGCTCCAAGCAGCCCCAGCCGACTCCGGCAGGTTCAACCGGCTCCAATTCGGCTCCAGCCCGCGCGAAATCGGTTCCGGCAGACTCAGCCGGCGTCCAACGTCCCGGCAGTCTCCGGCAGACTCCCCTCTGGGCGTGACGTCGCACGTCAGCCGCCCAGGTGGTAAACCCGTACCCGTGCTCATTCTGCTCCCGCCGTCCGAGGGCAAGGCCGCCCACGGCACCGGTCCCGCCGTCGGCGACCTGTCCTTCCCCAGCCTCGCCAGGCCGCGCACCCGTGTGACGAACGCCCTCATCAAGGCCGCCAAGCGCCGCGACGCCCTCGACGTGCTGGGCCTCAGCCAGGGCCAGGCCGCCGAGCTGGACAAGAACCTGGCGCTGAAGACGGCGGCCACGCTGCCGGCCGCCGAGCTCTACACCGGCGTCCTCTACGACAATCTCGGTCTGGCCACGCTGGACGCCGAGGCCAGGGCCAGGGCGGAGCGGGCTGTGGTGATCTTCTCGGGCCTGTGGGGCGTGCTGCGGATCACCGACCGCGTGCCGCCGTACCGGCTGTCCATGGGGGTCAGCCTGCCGCCGATGGGCGCCCTCGCGACGTTCTGGCGGCCGCTGGTGAGCAAGGAGCTGGACCGGCTGGACGGGCTGGCCGTCGACATGCGCTCGGCCACGTACGCGGGCGCGTGGAAGGCGGGGGCGCGCGGGGTCGCGGTGCGGGTGCTGCGGGACGGCAAGGTCGTCAGCCACATGGCCAAGGCGACCCGCGGCGAGATCGCCCGGCGGCTGCTGGAGAGCGCCGCCGACCCGGCGACGCCCGACGAGCTGGCCAAGGTGCTGACCGACCTGGGTTACGCCGTGCGGCTCTCCCCCGGCCGGATCGACGTGGACGTCACCTGACAGACTTCGCCGGACAAGCGGAAGGGGGTACGGCCCGCAAGGACCGTACCCCCTTCTCGCGCGACACCTAATCCAGGTAGTCGCGCAGAACCTGTGAACGCGACGGGTGACGAAGCTTGGACATCGTCTTCGACTCGATCTGCCGGATGCGCTCGCGCGTCACCCCGTAGACCTTGCCGATCTCGTCCAGCGTCTTCGGCTGCCCGTCGGTGAGGCCGAACCGCATCGACACGACGCCCGCCTCCCGCTCCGACAGCGTGTCGAGAACGGAGTGGAGTTGCTCCTGCAGCAGCGTGAAGCTGACGGCGTCGGCCGGGACGATGGCCTCGGAGTCCTCGATGAGGTCACCGAACTCGCTGTCGCCCTCCTCACCGAGGGGGGTGTGCAGCGAGATGGGCTCGCGGCCGTACTTCTGGACCTCGACGACCTTCTCGGGCGTCATGTCCAGCTCGCGGGCCAGTTCCTCGGGCGTGGGCTCGCGGCCGAGGTCCTGCAGCATCTGCCGCTGGACCCTGGCCAGCTTGTTGATCACTTCGACCATGTGGACCGGGATGCGGATGGTCCGCGCCTGGTCGGCCATGGCGCGGGTGATCGCCTGGCGGATCCACCACGTGGCGTAGGTGGAGAACTTGTAACCCTTGGTGTAGTCGAACTTCTCCACCGCGCGGATCAGGCCCAGGTTGCCCTCCTGGATCAGGTCCAGGAACAGCATGCCGCGCCCGGTGTAGCGCTTGGCCAGCGAGACCACCAGCCGGAGGTTGGCCTCCAGGAGATGGTTCTTGGCCCTGCGGCCGTCCTCGGCGATCCACTCGAGCTCGGCCCTGACGTCGACGGGCAGCTGGTCGACCTCGCCGCCGCCGAGCTGCTCCTCGGCGAACAGGCCCGCCTCGATGCGCTTGGCCAGCTCGACCTCCTGCTCGGCGTTGAGCAGGGGGACCTTGCCGATCTGCTTGAGGTAGTCCTTGACGGGGTCGGCGGTGGCGCCGGCGGCGGCGACCTGCGCCACGGGGGCGTCATCGTCGTCGTCGGAGAGGATCAGCACCTCGTCGTCGCTGGTGGCGACGGTCTCGGGCTTGGGCTCCTCGTCGGGCTCCTCGTCGGCCTCGACTTCGACCTCGACCTCGACCTCGTCGACCTCCAGGTCTTCGAGGTCCTCGAGCTCGACGTCGCCCTCGAGGTCGATGTCGTCCTCGTCGACGCCCTCGGGCGCCTTCGGCTTGGTCGGTGCGGGCCCGTTGGCGGGCGCCTCGGCCTTGCCTTCCTTCTTGGCAGGCGCTGCCGCCTTGCGGGCCGCAGGGGCGGCCTTCTTGGCGGGCTCGGCCTTCTTCGCGGCGGGCCGCTCTGCGGAGGCTGCCTCAGCGGCGACGACCGCGGTCACGGTCTCCGGCTGCTGCTCCTTTGCGGCCGCTGCGGTTCTCGTCTTGACGGGGGCAGCGGTACGGCGCTTTGCTGGACCACGAGACTTCTTCGGAGCCGCCGAGTCAGCGGCGGTCAGCCGGACGACGACGCCCTCTTTGCTGAGCGTCCGCAGGACCCCCGCGGCTTGCGACATGGGGATGTCCGCCTCCTCGAAGGCCTGACGGACATCCTCGGACTCGAGGAACCCCTGCGAGCGCCCACGCTCGAGCAGTCGCTGAATGACGGGCTCGTTCAGCTCTGATGGCTTCGAGCGAGTCGAACTTGCAGGCGACACGAACACCTCTCGAACGAACGCGTGGCGACAATGGACCCAGATGCCCGCTGGGGGGCTATGCCTCTCTAGGAGATCGGTGCGGCCGTGCGGAGCGCAAACGGACCATCCAGCATTCTGGCACGACCCGGCACTCCATACGGCCACCTCCCGGCGGTTGACCTCCACCCTAGGCCGACCGGAACAGTAGTGCGTACGGAAGCGGTGCACTGATACCCGAAAGCAACCCTTATGACTGTTTCATTCAGTCACTCTTCGTGGCTGCGGGAACGTGAATCGCGAGCGCCGTGACGTCATCGTCCTGTTCGTAGCCGGACAACATGCGATCTACAAGGAAATCAAGCAGCATGTGCGGATTGTTTACGACTTCGTGTGGCGCTTCGGTCACAACCGAGCAAAGCTCCGCGAGTCCCGCGTCCAGCCCGCGCTTGCGGTTCTCCACCATGCCGTCGGAGTAGAGCACGGCGGTGTGCCCCGGCGGCACCACGAACCGGAACTGCCGGCGCGAGGTGGGCCAGCCGAGCGGCGTGCCGGGCTCGGCGTCGCACAGGATGGCGCTGCCCTGCGGCGAGATGAGCACGGGTGGCGGGTGGCCGGCCAGCGCCAGCGTGCCCTCGCCGGTGCCGGGCTCCACGACCATGTAGGCCAGCGTGGTGACCTGCTCCTCCTCCTCGGTGGCGTCGAAGACCCTGTCGAGCCCCGTCAGCACGGCCGCGGGCGGCGGGTTGGTCAGCGCCAGGGCACGCATCGCGTTGCGGATGCGGCCCATGCCCGCCGCGGCCTTGACGCCCTTGCCCATGACGTCGCCGACGACCGCGGCGACCCTGCCGTCCTGCAGCACGAACGCGTCGTACCAGTCGCCGCCGACCTGCACGTGGCGGCTGCCGGAACGGAACCGCTGGGCCAGCACCAGGCCCTTGACCACCGGCAGCCGGTCGGGCAGGAGGCTGCGCTGCAGCGTCTCGGCGGTGCGGTGCTCGCGCTCGAACAGCGTGGCCCGCTCGACCGCCAGCGCGCACTGGCCGGCCAGCGCCTCGAGGAAGACGCCGTCCTCCTGGGAGATCTTCTGCGGCCTGGTGAAGGAGAAGCGCAGCGCGCCCAGGGCGCGCCCGGCGGCCAGCAGGGGCAGTCCGACCCAGGCCCGCTCGTCGCTGTGGGCCAGGAAGGCCGTCAGGACGTCCTCGTCGCCTCCGGCGTCCAGCAGCTGGGCCTTGAGGCTCTCGGGCGATTCGGCGAAGACCGGGCGCCTGCTGTTGACGGCCATGGTCAGGACGCTGGAGTGCGACAGCGGCACGTCCTCGCCGGTGGCGCCCGGCACCTCGGGCACGCCGCCGCCGTTGACCAGCTTGAGCACGGCCCTGTCGAGGTCGAGCAGCGCCACCGCCGAGCGGTCGGCGGCCAGTGCCGTACGGCCGACGTCGATGATGACCTGCACCACCTGCTCGACCGTCAGCGCCTCGGCCAGCATCGCCGTGGCGCCCTGCAGCCTGGCCGTGCGCAGCGCGGCGGCGCCGAGCTGGTCGGTCAGCCTGCCGCGCATCTCCTCGGCCTCGCGCTGCGGCGTGACGTCGGTGTTGGCGCCCACCCACTCCACGACGCGGCCGTGCCGGATGATCGGCACGGCCCGCACCTCGAAGTGGCGGTAGCCGCTGGCTCTCGTGCGGACGCGGTAGTTCCACTCGAACATGGTGCGGCCGCGCAGCGCCTCCTTCCACACCTCCTCGGTGTGCTGGCGCTCGTCGGGATGGACGGCCTCCAGCCAGCCGTGCGCCAGGTACTCCTCCAGCCCCTGGCCGGTGATGGCGCGCCACTGCGGCGCGTCCTCGACCACCGCGCCCGTGGGCGAGGTGATCCACACCAGCTGCGACTGCGCCTCGACGAGGGAGCGGTAGCGCTCCTCGCTGCGCCGCAGGTCCTCCTCGGTCTGGCGGCTCTCGGTGACGTCGGCGCCGATGAGCGCGACGGCGCGCAGCTCACCCTGCTCGTCGTGGACCGGCGAGAACGACAGCGACCAGTGCCTGGTGTCGCCCTCACCCGAGCGCACCCGCACGCGGCCCTCGGCGACCGGAGCGTCGCTCTCCACCACGCCCTGCACGGCGTGGGTGATCAGCCGGCTGAGGTCGGCGGTGAGGGTCTCGGCGGGTGTACGGCCCGGCAACCGGTCCGCGGGCACGCCGACGACATCGCTGAACACCTCGTTGACCCGGTCGAAGCGCCCCTCGGGGTCGAAGAAGGCGAAGGCGAACTCCGCCTCGGACATCAGGCCCTTGAACAGGCCGGAGTCTGAGATGTCCACACCCGACTCCCGGGGACGGGGCACGGAGGTCTCGGCGCTCATGGTCGGCACCTCCGTCGCGTGCCAGGGTCTCCCACGCGGCACATCTCCATAACTGTGTATCGGTGTAGCGCAGCTCCGGGCGACCGGATTCTGCTGTACATCATCGGCGATGGGCATGCACGGACGGAAGCCCCGGCCGCCATACGGTCAACGCATCCTGTCAAAGTCGCTCCACTGTGCGCAGCAAGATCAGGCTACTTGCCCTTGGCCGCCTTCTTGGCCTCCTGTTTGGTGGCCCGCACCTTCTCCAGGCTCTCGCCGTCGACGACGTCGGCCACGGAGCGGAACGACCCCTCCTCACCGTAGAGTCCCGCGGCCTCGCGCCAGCCGTCGGGCTGGACGCCGAGCTGCTTGCCCAGCAGGGCCAGGAAGATCTGGGCCTTCTGCTTGCCGTACCCGGGCAGGTCCTGCAGCCGCCTGAGAAGCTCCTTGCCGTCGCTGACGTCCGCCCACAGCAGCTCGGGCCTGCCGTCGTAGTGCTCGACGAGGTAGGCGGCCAGCCGCTGCACCCGTTCGGCCATGGACTTGGGGTAGCGGTGGACGGCCGGCTTCTCGGCGAGCACCGCCGCGAACGCCTCTGGATCATAGGCCGCCACCTCCTCGGCCGTCAGCTCGTGGCCCAATCTCTGCGAGATCGTGTAGGGGCCGGAGAAGGCCCACTCCATCGGGATCTGCTGATCGAGCAGCATGCCGACGAGCAGGGCGAGCGGACTGCGGCCGAGCAGCTCGTCGGCCTCCGTCCGCTGGGCGAGCTGGATGCGCATGGAACCAGCTTCGCATGAAAGGAACTTCCAAGAAGCGAACACAGGCGCCACAGAGGGTTGACAGCTGCCCGAGAACCGGTGGAATGGGAACGCACTCCCCAGCTTGACCGTTCTTGGGGTTTTGCCCCGTGGCTCCAGAGGAATCTCACTCCTATGCTCGCACTGGCCACTCGACTCATACGGGAACCGGTGAGCCTGCGCCTGGCCGCCGAATTCCTGACCGTGCCCATCGAGACCGTCGACCGCTGCGTCGCCGACGCTCTCGCCTGCGTCGAGCACCTCGGCATCGAGGCCACGCCCGACATCGTCGAGCGGATAGCCCGCGAGCACCTGCTCGCCATCGTCAACTCCGCGCCGCCGCCGCGCCCGCCCCGATAACATCAAGACCCGGCCTGCTTTCGTCTGGCGGACGGCGACGGCCGGTCAAGCACGGTTTCTCATTGGTAAACGCACCGTTTCCGCCTGGAATGCGAGAGAGTGGAGGGCGTGCGCCGACACCGACGAGACCCAAGGGAGAGCACTCCGCCTGACGACGTGTTCGCCGAGATGGTGCAGGCGGCCCGCGAGCTGCTGGCCGTCCGCAGTCCCCTCGACGCCGAACTCATGGTCTCCGACATGGTCGGCGCCTGGTGGGGCCGCAGGGTGCGCGGGGGCGACGTCGAGCAGGTCCTGGGCGAGGGGCTGGTCGACTACGCGGCCAAGGCGGGCACGCCCGCGTCGCTGACGCTGCTGATCTGCCTGGCCTACCTGGGCACGGCCCGCCAGGGCGCCAAGGCCGAGGGCGCGGCGCTGGCGATGATGGAGTCGGGGGTGGCCAGGCCGGGATGGGCCGACAGGGTCGGCGCGGTGAAGCCGACCGGGTGCTACGTCTCGCGCGACGCCTACGGCGACCAGGACACCGTGATCTGCACCTTCGGCTACCGGTGGAGCGAGGAGCGGACCGAGGGCGCCCACGCCGCGGCCGCCCACCCGCAGGACCGCCACGCGCTCGTGATGGTCGTCGACTACAACATGTCGGGCATGGCCCGCGACGCGTGGGTCTCCACCCACGTCGACAAGCTGCTCGACGAGGCCCGGGCGGAGGCGGAGGCCAACCCGATGCTGCTGTTCGAGGAGGTCGAGCCGCAGCAGGCCAGGGCACTGCTGGAGTCGGCGATGCGGGCCACCCGCGAGCCGAAGAACCCGCCGCCGGTCAGCGACAGCTACAGCGCCTACCACGCCTTCGCCAGGTCCAGGCTGAAGGCGCTGCCGCCGGGACGCAGGCGGCCCGCCCCGCTGCACAGCGAGGCGCCCTACAGCAGGGAACGCAGGGCGATGCTGGCCGCCGAGTTCCTGGCCTCCGACGCGGCCGAGCACCTGTCCGACCCGTCGGCCGCCTCACGCTGTGCCGACCACATCATCGACTACGGCTGCGAGCAGGACTTCGACCGCCCGCTGCGGGTCAGCCCCACCAAGTGCGAGACGTTCCTGCTCGACTGGCTGCCGCGCAAGGTCATGCTCAGCCACGCCGAGCAGGAGGCGATGCCGCACGTGCTGGCGGCGTGGGTGCGGTTCGCCGCCCGCCGTACCGGGCTGCCCGAGCAGGGGATCGCGGCCACGCTCGACGGGGTGTGGGAGGCCACCGCCCGCTTCCCCGACGCCTACCGCGATCCGGCCTCCTTCGGGCTCGACATGGCGCTGATGGAGCGGCTGCTGCCGGACGGCGACCTGTCGGCGCTGGCCAGGCGGGTGTTCGCGTTCCCGATCCTGCAGGGCAGGCACGGCGACATCGACCTCGACACGCTCAACCCCGCCGACGAGGCCGACCGGCGCATCCTGCTGGAGATCGACCACGTCGGCGAGATCGACGAGCAGCACCTGGCCTGGCACGAGGAGATCGCCACGCGGCTGTGGGAGGGCGATCCGCCGCAGCTGTGGGAGGCGGCGCAGCGGCTGCTCGACCTGGGCCACGACCGGCACGAGGTGCTCCACGTCCTCATCGAGATCGTCGAGCGCATCGGCGCCGACCCCGAGGAGCTCGCGTCCGCGCTGGATGACATCGCGGACATCCCCGACGGCCTGTAGCGTCATGACCTATGGTGATCGACCTCAACGCTGACCTCGGAGAGGGCTTCGGCATCTGGCGGCTCGGTGACGATCTCGCCCTGCTCGACATCGTCACCTCGGCCAACGTCGCCTGCGGCTTCCACGCGGGCGACCCCGTGACGATCAGGCGCACCTGCGCCGCGGCCGTCGACAGGGGGGTGACCATCGGGGCGCAGGTGTCCTACCGTGACCTGGCCGGTTTCGGGCGCAGGGAGATGGACGTCGAGCCGGAGGAGCTGTGCGCCGAGGTGCTGTATCAACTGGCCGCCGTCGACGGGATCGCTCGGGCGATGGGCGGCCGGGTCGCCTACGTCAAGCCGCACGGCGCCCTCTACAACCGGGTCGTGCGTGACCCCGTGCAGGCCGCCGCGCTGGTCGACGCGGTGCTCGACTACGACGCCGGCCTGCCCGTGCTGACCCTGCCCGGTTCGGTGGTCCACACGGCGGCGGCCGAGGCGGGGGTCCCCACGGTCACCGAGGCGTTCGCCGACCGCGCCTACACGCCGGCGGGCACGCTGGTCTCGCGCCGCGAGGAGGGCGC
Source organism: Nonomuraea sp. NPDC004354 (assembly GCF_053602555.1). Classification (NCBI taxonomy): domain Bacteria; kingdom Bacillati; phylum Actinomycetota; class Actinomycetes; order Streptosporangiales; family Streptosporangiaceae; genus Nonomuraea; species Nonomuraea sp. NPDC004354. The sequence goes on from NZ_JBSGDV010000003.1 coordinate 774,201, forward strand.
GGTGATCCACGACCCCGGCGAGGTGGCGGCGCGGGCGGTGCGCATGGCCGTGGACGGCACGGTGACCGCGATCGACGGCTCGGAGGTGTCGGTCAAGGCGCGGTCGGTGTGCGTCCACGGCGACACCCCCGACGCGGTACGGCTGGCGCGTGCCGTACGGGACGGCCTCCTGGAGGCCGGGGTGGCCATCCAGTCCTTCGCATGAGCCTGGTCAGGCCCGCCGGAGAGCACGGACTGCTGGTGGAGACGGGGTCGCTGGCGGCCTCCCACCGGCTGAACGCGCTGCTGCGCGCCGAACGGCCGGCCGAGGTCGAGGAGATCGTGCCGGGGCCCGAGACGGTGTTGGTGGTGGCCAGGGGCGGCGACCAGTCGCGGCTGCGCGCCCGGCTGTCCGAACTGGCCGAGCTCGCCTCTGCCGGCGGCGATTCCCCGGCGCTGTCCGAGAAGGTGGTGACGATTCCCGTCGTCTATGACGGGGCGGACCTGCCGTCGGTCGCCGCCGAGACGGGCCTGACCGTGCCCGAGGTGATCGCCAGGCACACGGGCACCGAGCTGGTGGCCGGCTGGCTGGGCTTCGCGCCGGGCTTCGCCTATCTGACGGGGCTGGACCCCGTGCTGCACGTGCCCCGCCTGACCACGCCGCGCACGTCGGTGCCCGCGGGCTCGGTGGCGATCGCCGGTCCCTACGCGGCGGTCTACCCCACGGCCTCGCCCGGCGGGTGGCGGCTGCTCGGCCGCACGTCGCTGCGGGTGTGGGACGTCCGCGCCGACCCGCCGTCGCTGCTGCCGCCCGGCACCCGGGTACGCTTCGAGGCGACATGATCGAGGTGCTCGCCCCCGGGCCTTACGCCACGGTGCAGGACCTGGGCCGGCCCGGCTACGCGCACCTGGGCGTGCCCCGCTCCGGGGCCGCCGACGCCGCCGGCCTGCGCCTGGCCAACCGCCTGGTCGGCAACCCCGAGGGCAGCGCGGGCCTGGAGCTGACCTTCGGCGGCGCCAGGCTCCGCTTCCTGAGCGGCGCGTGGATCGCGGTGACAGGGGCGGCCTGCCCGCTGACGGTGGTCTCAGGGACGGGGGCGCACGGGATGGCGGTGCCCTTCTGGCTGCCGCCGGGCGCCGAGCTGCGGGTCGGCGCGCCCGCCGCGGGGCTGCGGACGTACGTGGCCGTGCGCGGCGGCATCGACGTGGAGCCCGTGCTCGGCAGCCGCTCGACCGACTCGCTGTCGGGGCTCGGGCCCGAGCCGCTCCGGGCGGGCACGCGGCTGCCCGTGGGCGCCACCGGCGCGCTCGCGCCGATCCGCGCCGACCACGCGTCCGCGGGGGCGCTGCCGCCGCCGGTGCTGCGCGTGCTGGCCGGGCCGCGCGACGACTGGTTCGCGCCCGGCGCGCTGGCCGGGCTGTGCGCCCGGCCCTACGAGGTCACCCAGGACAGCAACCGGGTCGGCGTACGGCTGCGCGGCACCGTCCTGGAGTGGGCCCGCCGGGGCGAGCTGCCGAGCGAGGGCGTGGTGACGGGGGCGATACAGGTGCCGCCGAGCGGGCAGCCGATCGTCTTCCTGGCCGACCATCCGCCGACCGGCGGGTACCCGGTGATCGGCGTCGTGCTGGACGCCGATCTGCCGGTCGCCGCCCAGGCCCGTCCCGGCGACGCGCTCACCTTCAGGCTCGTGCGGCGCTGACCCGGCCGGGGCCGCGGACCAGGGCCCCTTCGGCGCGCCGCCCTCTTCCCCGACGGCTGGTCGCCTCCCGGTTCGTCAGGCGCCGGGATCCTGCGCGGTGGCGGCCCGCAGCCTGGCGACGGCCGCGGCGAGCGGCTGCTCGGGGACCGGTTCGAAGAGCTCGAGAACCGGCTCGCCGTCCTTGCTCTCCCAGACGCCCGCCACGCGGCCCTGGTAGATGACGACCGGCGAGATCCACCCCGCCGCCCGGCTCACCTTGGACTTGACGCCGGCGGGGATGAGCGGCTCCAGGGATCGGGGCGCGCCCAGGATGTACTGATCGAAACCGGGCAACAGGTGCACGGCCTGCGAAGGCTCGGTGGCCGCCAGGTCGTCGAGGTGCTCGGTGAGGGCCAGCAGCGGAGTGCCCTCCACGTCGACCTCGGTGAGCTCGGGGGCCAGGTCGCGGAACCAGCCCTTGAGCACGCCCTTCCTGGCCACGCCGCCGAACAGCCAGGTGTCGAAGGCCTCCGGCGAGGCGGGGCCGTGGGCGGCGAGGAACGCGCGCGCCAGCCGTACGCCCGCCTCCTCGAAGGAGGGCAGCGCGGCGGGCCATGACGGCAGCCACGCGCGCGGGGCGGTGAACGTCACCCTGCCCTCGCGCGGCGGGCCGTAGCAGAGCTCGCCGAGGCGGGCCAGCGGTTTGAGGAGCACGCCCCAGCCCGAGGTCAGGGCCTCGCGGAGGTGGTCGTCGCCGGTGCGGTCGACGACGGCCTCGACCAGTTCGTCGCGGGTCAGGGGGGCGCCGCCGAGGACCCGGGGGACGGCGTCGATGATCGCCTCGGTCTCCGCCGGGGTGACGCCGTGGCCGCGCTGCCACGACCCCTTCTCCCAGAAGCGCAGGGTGCTGAGGGCCGCGCAGTAGTCGGGCAGGTCCTCGGCGGGGACGAGGTGGAGGGTGCCGCGCATGATCCAGGTCTTGACCAGGGTGCGGTCCTGCCAGAGGGCACGATCGAGCTGCCCGGGGTCGGGGGTGGCGCTGCGGACGGCGACGGCCTGCCGGGTGGAGGAGGCGACCTGGTTCTGCAGGCCGCAGAGCCTGCGGGCGATCTCCACCGCGCCGGGGCCGTCGGCGGCGGCGACGAACTGGCGGCGCAGTCGCCAGGAGAGGACTTGGGGCCAGGTCAGTTTCACGGATCCACTTCTACACGGCGCCACCGACACAACCGCCGGCCGGTACGGCATGCCGCCGGACGCCCGCCCCGGGAAGGGCGGGGCGCCAGGCGCGGCAAGTCAGGAGGTGAAGCCGATGTCCTGGTATCTCAGGTCGTAGAACCCCCGCGCCCCCATGTTGGCGAGCGCCGCCTTCGTCGCCACGATCTGCGGCCGCTGGTAGAGGGGCAGGACGTTGACCTCGTCCCAGATCAGCCGGTCGGCCAGGATGGTGGCCTGGCGGGCCTTGCCGGCGTCCAGTTCCTCCGTGGCCCGCTGCATGGCCAGGTCGATCTCGGGTGATCCGATGCGGGCCACGTTCGCGTTCCACTGCCGGGCGCCCTTGGCGTCGGTCGTCGCGTCGGCGTACGTGCCGTACCCGCTGGAAACCGGATACGGCGTCCCGAGATATGAAAAAGCCGTTATGTCGTAATTGCCGGGAATGATGTATTTCGGGAAATAGTCGTCGGCCGGCACCGCCTGCAGCGTCACCTTCACCCCCAGCCGGATCAGCATGTGCTGCACCAGCTCGCCCTCCGACTTGGTCAGCTGCGAGCCCGCCGGCATGACGAAGCGCAGGTTCAGCTCCTTGCCGTCCTTGACGCGTGTCTGCCCCTTGAGCTTCCACCCCGCCGCGTCGAGGGCCGCCCTGGCCCGCTCCGGGTCGTGGTCGCCCACCCGTCCCGCGCCGCCCTCGTAGCCCTCGTGGGTGTTCATGAGGAAGTGGTTGTCCAGCAGCGTGACCGGCCAGTCGAGGCCCCGCAGGTCCGACTCGGCGATCGCGCGGCGGTTGATCGCCATGGCGATGGCCTGGCGCACGCCGGCGTCGGCGAGCACGGCGCTCTGGCCGTTCATCGTGATGTGGCGGAAGTCGGGACCGGCGGCCCGCCGTACGACGGCGCCCCGGGTGGCCTTCGACCGGGCGTAGCCGGGGGCGGACGGGCCGATGTCGAAGGTGTCGATCTCGCCGTTGGCGAAGGCGCCGACCAGCGCGTCGGCGTCCATGGCGCGGAAGACGATCCGGTCGAGCTTGGCGCGCTCGCCCCACCACGCCGGGTCGCGCACGAGGGTGACGGTCTTGGCGGTCCTGTCGAGAGCCTGGAACCTGAACGGCCCCGCGGTGACCGGGATGCGGTTCACCCACCCGCGGTTGAAGGTCTCCGCCGAGCCGTTGGTGGACCTCGGATAGAGCGGGGTGAACAGCGACTGCCAGTCGCCGAAGCGGTTGGCGAAGGTGATGACGACCTCGAAGTCGTCCTTGCCCCTGGCGACGGACGCGATGTCGCGGTAGCCGGTGGTCGAGCCGGCGCGGAAGCCGTCGGCGGCGCCGTTCATCGCCTTCCACTGGGCCTGGTAGTCCTGCCAGGTGATGGCCCTGCCGTCGGACCAGTGGGCCTTGGGGTTGAGGGTCAGCGTGACGACCTGCCGGGGGGCGGTGGCGGTGACCTCGCCGCCGAGGAGGTAGTCGGGGTTGGCGCTGACGACCGCCTTCTCGTCGCTGCGGAAAGGGATGGGCATGAGGGCGTCGACGACGTTCTTGGCGTCGATGAGGCCGCCGTCGACGTGGTGGACGTTCCACTGGGCCGGGTACTGGCCGATCCCCCAGTGCAGCGTGCCGCCGTCCTTGACGCGGGCGCGGTCGACGGGGTTGATGTCGAAGGCCTTGACCGCGGCCGCCCTGTGCCCTGGTGGCCCTCCGGCGGCCGGTTCGCCACCCGAGCAGGCCGCCAGGGCCACCGCACCTGCCACGGCCATGAGCGCGACGAGCCGGGATGTTCTCACTGTTCCTCCTGGATCGCCTCGGGCGCGGCGGCGTGGTGGCGGGCGGCACCGGAGGCGGGAGGGCCGTCCCGGCGGCGCGATACGCCGCCTGGAACGTTCCCGCCCCAGACCGGCTGACCAGATGGACGCGGGGGCCCGAGACATGAGCCCCGCCATCATCACCGATCGTAGCCAAACAGATACACCCTGCGATCGATATGGAGGAGGTCAGCGTCCCGCGAGCTCGTCGACGGCGGCGCGCACGTCGTCGCTGGTGATGGTGGTCAGCTCCGACTCGCTGGCGGCCTGGCCCAGCGCGGCCAGCCGTACGTCGCGGCGCATGGCGGCCCGCTCGAACAGGGAACGGGCGAAGCGGCCGTTGCCCAGGCCGTCGATGAGGCGCTCGCCGCAGACCCAGGTGAAGACCTCGTCCAGGTCGGTGCGGGCCGCTTCGTCGAAGTGGTCGCCCGAGCGCTCGGCCAGCAGCACGGCGATCTCGGACAGCTCGCGCGGCGAGTAGCTGGGGAAGGCGACCTTCTGGTTGAAGCGGCTGGCCAGGCCGGGGTTGGTGGCCAGGAAGCGGTCCATCTCCCGCTCGTAACCGGCCAGGACGACGACCAGCCTGTCGCGGTCGTCCTCGGCCCGCTTGAGCAGCGTCTGGACGGCCTCCGCGCCGAAGGCGTCGCCGCCCGCGTAGCCGGGGTTGACCAGGCCGTAGGCCTCGTCGACGAACAGCACCCCGCCCAGGGCCCGGTCGACCAGCTCGTTGGTCTTGATCGCCGTCGCGCCGAGGTGCTGGCCGACCAGGTCGGCGCGCTGCGCCTCGACCACGTCGGGCCGGGCCAGCAGGCCGAGCGCGGCGAAGATGCGGCCGATGACGCGCGCGACGGTGGTCTTGCCTGTGCCGGGCGGGCCGACGAAGACGAAGTGCCGCATCTGCGGCGGCGTGGGCAGCCCCCGCTCCTGCCGCATGCGGGACACCTGGAGCTGGGCGGCGATGGCGTGGACCTGCCGCTTGACGGGTTCGAGGCCGGCCATGCGGTCGAGGTCGGCCAGCGCCTCCTCCAGCGTGGGCGTGGCGGTGTAGCCGCGGAAGCGGGCGGTCAGCTCGTTGAAGGCCTTGGTGACGTCGGCGACCGTCGTGGTCGTGAGGTCCTCGGTGCTCGGCGTGCCGCCCGCCCCGACCACGCGCACGTCGCGGGCCTGCGCGGCGGCCTCGACCAGGCTGCGCACGAAGCGCGCGTTGCCGAGCTCGTCGACCAGGCCGCGGCGCTGGACGTCCTCGAACAGGCCGAGCAGCGCGGGCCTGGCCTCGGCGGCCAGCCGGTCGCCGCGCCGCTTCTGCAGCAGGTCGGTGATCTCCAGCAGCTCGGCGGGCGAGTAGCTGGGAAAGCGGACCCTGGTGGCGAACCGCGACGACAGCCCCGGGTTGGAGGCCAGGAAGGAGGTCATCTCCTGCTCGTAGCCCGCCAGGATGATGATCAGGTGCCCGCGGTCGTCCTCGGCCCGCTTCAGCAGGGTCTGTACGGCTTCCGCGCCGAACCTGTCGGGCTGCCCCTCCGAGGAGTTGATGAGGCTGTAGGCCTCGTCGATGAACAGCACCCCGCCCAGCGCCCGGTCGACCAGCTCGTTGGTCTTGATCGCCGTCGCGCCGAGGAACTCCCCCACCAGGTCGGCCCGCTGCGCCTCGACCACGTAGGGCGTCTCGAGGAGGCCGAACGCGTAGAAGATCTTGGCGACCGAGCGGGCGACGCTGGTCTTGCCCGTGCCCGGCGGCCCGACGAAGACGAAGTGCCTGGTCGGCCGGTCGGCGGGATATCCGGCCTCGGCGCGCAGCCTGGAGGCCTCGATGGAGGCGGCGATGGAGCGGACCTGCTCCTTCACCGGGGCCAGGCCGACCATGCCCTCCAGTTCGGCCAGCGCGTCCTCCACCGAGATCGGCGGCGGCGGCGCGGCCCTGTCGGCGTGCTGCGGATGGCCCGGCTGAGCCTCGCGCGCCCTGACCCGGACGGGCTCCTCCGCCACCAGGTCGGCGCGGGCCTTGCGGGCCAGGACGAAGCGGTGCACGAGGACGGCGGCGGCCGCGCCGTACGACGCCCAGACCGCGATGCCGTCGGAGACGGGAGACAGCGCGGCGGCCAGCGCGCCCGCGGGAAGCAGCGCCATCAGCGCCGTCACCCAGGGCGGCACCCAGCGGATCAGGTGCGCGCCGGCCGCGACGGGCAGCGCGAGCACCATGAGAAGGGTGGGCGCCATGGACGGCGCGGGGAACAGCATCACGAACACCGGCAGCAGGCAGGCCCATCCCAGCAGCACGAGCGCGGTGGCGGCGGCGCGGGGGAAGCGCAGGGTGAGCGCGACGAAACCGAGCAGGACGAGCGTGACGAGGAAGGTCTTGAACAGGTCCCAGCCCATGGCGGCCGCCAGACCGACCGCGCCGACCAGGACGCCGACGTGCATCACCCTGCGTATGGCGGGCGGGAGGCGGAAATAGCGCAGCCGTACCTGTTCAAACAGATCTCGCGCCGCGGCCCGCCCCGCAGAGCGAGTCCTGTCGGAGTCCCGCATCACGCCTCCCCGGTTCGACCCCGGTTATACCGCACAGACGTCGCCGCCGCGCTATACGGCGCGCGTGGACGCGGCGATTCGGAGTGCCGCTACCGGCGCTGGTGCCGTCCGGGGAACTCGCCCACGAGGACCTGCTGGGGCGTCACGCGCAGCACGTCCGATTCGGGGTCGGGCAGGGCGACGCCGCGGATCTCCGCCCAGAGGCGGCGGTGCGCCGCGTCGGCGGCGAACAGGGCGACGCGCGGGTCGCGCTCGACCGCCTCCCACGCCTCGGCTCCGGCGATCAGCCGCAGCTCGCCCGAGGCGGTGACGGAGGTGACGGCGCCGACGGCCAGCGCGCGGGGGCCGAGGGGGTCGGCGCAGGCCAGCACGATCTCACGGGAGGACGTGACGGCCTTCATCGTCTCCGGGGTGAGCCGCACCGGCGGGCCCGCCCCCTCCATGACCGGCTCCGCCATGATCAGGGCGGCCCGCCACGGGCCCGGCGCGCCGCGCCACCAGGCGCGTGCCGCGCGCAGCCCGAACACCGCGGCCGCCGCGGCCAGCGCGCCGAGCACCAGGCGCCATGCCCACGCGCCCACCTGCTCGCCGCCAGGCACGAGCACGGTCACCAGGCTCGCCGCTCCCCCGGCCGCACAGGCCAGCGCGGCGGTCAGCGTGAGCGCGACCGCCGCCACCAGCCACCTGTCGGCGCCCGAGGCGGCCAGACCGGCCAGCCCTCCGCGCCGCCTGACCCGTGCCAGCAGGTACGGCAGGGCGAGCGCGGCCAGCCCCGCCGCGGGTTGGGCCACCATGGCGGCCGCCGCCAGCGCCGCCAGCGCGGACCAGGATCTGACCAGCACGATCCAGAGCGCGACGGCGACGTCCCGGCGCGCGGCGCGCTCGCCGTAGGCGGCCGACATCTGGGCCAGGGCGAGCACCGGCCTGCCGCGCCAGGCCTCCGACAGCACGCGCAGGACGGCCAGCACGGGCGCGTTGAGCAGCACGATTCCCGCCAGCCCCGCCCAGAGCGGGTCGGCGAGGGGCACGAGCAGGGAGGCGGCGTAGGCGAGGACGGTGATGCCCGCCGTCGCCACCGACAGGCCGAACCACCGGTCGCGGCCGAGCATGACGGGGACGACGGACCAGATCCGCACCCTGCGGGCCTGGCGGACGCTCGCCGCGCCCACCAGGACGAGGGCGATGATGCCGACCAGTCCCAGCGGCGCGGCAGGGACCGGACCGGTGACCACCAGCAGGCCCGAGGCGGCGGTGGCGACGGCGGACAGCAGGCGGGCCTGGCGCGACCAGACCTCGAGGGCGCGCCTGGCCCGGCCGGTCTCGCGCGGGTCGATGGTCCAGGCGGGGTCGTGGTGGGCGCGCGGCGGGTCCCAGCGCAGGAGGGCCAGCCCGTGGTTCACGCGGGCGGGGGCGTGCGCGCCGTTCCTGCGCAGCGCGGCCAGGTAGGCGGCCGCCGCGCGTCGATGCTCGCCGCGCAGCAGCGCCAGGTCGCCGGCCATGGCATGGGGTTCGGGCGCCTCCGGGGCGAACCGGGCCGCCGCCGCGGCGCTGTCGGCGGCCTCGCGCCAGCGCCCGGGGACGCGGCGCAGGGCGGCGCCGAGCCGCAGCCGCGCCTGCCACGAGCCTGGCGCCAGCCGCACGGCGCGCTCCGCCTCCCGTACGGCCTCGGTGTCGCCGCCGAGCCGTTCGAGGGCGAGGCTGGCCAGGCGGTGCGGCCACTCGTCGGCGGGCTCGAGGGCGACGGCTCGCCGCGCGGCCTCCAGCGCGGCCTCGGGGCGCTCGGCGGACAGGTGGGCGAGAGCGACGGCGCACCATCCGGCAGCGGAATCCGGTTCCTCGCCGTCGCTCCCCACCGCTCCATGATCCGTTCGCGCAGGTCGTTGCGATAGATCAGGACATATGGCTGTATCTCACTAGAGAGGTGGAACCACTCCATGTGATCAGTCGATCCGGGTGTGCCACGTGCCGGACATCGCCTAAGCTGCCACGCATGTTCCATGACCGAGGCGAACCTGTCATGGACGTCGCATGACGATCCTGCAGAGCGCGCCAGGTGTGCGGCGGGCCGAAACGGCGCGCGGGACCAACCGTTGGTCAATTCTGGTCCTGCTCTGCCTCAGCCTGCTCCTCATCACCGTGGACGCCACGGTGCTGCACATCGCCGTCCCCGCGTTGACGGCGGCGCTGGAGCCGTCCTCCGTCGAGCTGTTGTGGATCATCGACGCGTACTCGCTGGTCGTGGCCCCCCTGCTGATCATGTTCGGCACGCTCGGCGACCGCTACGGCCGAAAACGCCTGGTCCTGTGGGGATACGTGGTGTTCGGCCTGGCCTCCGCGGGCGCCGCGTTCGCGCCGACCCCGCTGACGCTCATCCTCGCGCGAGCCCTGCTCGGGGTCGGCGGCGCGATGATCATGCCGGCCACCCTGTCCATCATCCGCCAGGTCTTCACCGACCGGCGCGAGCGGGCGATCGCCCTCGGGGTCTGGAGCGCGGTGGCCGCCGCGGGCGCGGCCATCGGCCCGCTGATCGGCGGGCTGCTGGTCGAGCACTCCTGGTGGGGCGCCGTCTTCCTGATCAACGTGCCCATCCTGCTGGCCCTGCTGCCCGCCGCCCATCTCCTGCTGCCCGAGTCGCGGGAGCGCACGGGCCGTCCGTGGGACGCCACCAGCGCGGTCCTGTCCGTGCTGGGCATCCTGGCCGTCGCCTTCGGCATCAAGGAGGCGGGCTCCGGCCACCCGGGCGCCGTCGCCGTGCTGCTGGCGGGCGCGGCGCTGCTCGCGTGGTTCGTACGGCGGCAGCGGCGCCTGCCGTATCCCCTGCTCGACGTCGGCCTCTTCAGGGACAGGGCGTTCGCCACCGGCGTGGCGGGCGTGCTGCTCGGCGTCTTCTCCCTGGTCGGGCTGCAGCTCATGCTCGCCCAGTACCTGCAGCTGGTCCTCGGCGACAGCCCGCTGGGCGCGGCGCTCAGGATGCTGCCGCTGGTGCTGTCGGCGATCGCCGGAGGGCTGGCCGCCGCGGCGGTGCTGCGCAGGGTCGGCATGCGGGCCACGATGAGCGGCGGTCTCGCGCTGGTGGCGGTGTCGCTGACGCCGACCCTGGCGTGGGGCGTGGAGCCCCACTCGTTCCTGCTGGCGGTCTGCTTCGTCGGCATCGGCTTCGGACTGCAGGTGGCGCTGCTGGCCGCCTCCGACACGATCATGTCGGCCGCGCCGGAGTCGAGGGCGGGCGGCGCCGCCGCCATCGAGGAGACCGCCTACGAGCTCGGCGCCGGGCTCGGCGTCGCCGTCCTCGGCACGATCACCGCGGTGGTCTACGCGCCGGGCGTGCCCACCGTTACGGGGGTGCCCGCGCAGGCCATGGAGCAGGCGCGCCAGTCGATGGCCGCCGCGGCGCACGTGGCCAGGCAGACGGGCGGCGAGGCGGGAGCCGCGCTGCTCGAGGCGGCGCGGTGGGCGTTCGTCCACGCCCTGCACACGACGATCATCGTCTCCGTGGTCCTGCTCGCCGCAACCTCGGCCGCCGTGGCCGTGCTCATCCGGCGTGACCGAGGTTTGGAATGACCCGCTCAGGTCACAGGAATACCGTGAGACGGACCCTCCACGATCTCGCCACGCTCGCCGCCAGATTAGGGGTCGGCGGGCTCTTCTTCGCCAACGGCTGGCACAAGCTCGAAGTGGGCCTGACCGCCACCGGCGCCCAGTTCGCCGCCCAGGGCGCCCCCGCGCCGGGGGCATGGGCGGCGATCACCATGCTCACCGAGCTGATCGGCGGCGCGCTGCTGGTGGCCGGGCTGTTCACGCCGGTGCTGGGGCTGCTGCTGTTCGCCGAGACGCTGGCCGTCTTCCTGGTCGCCCGGCCGCTGAACCCGGTCGACACCAACCTGGTCGTGGCGCTGGGCGCGGCGTCCGTCCTGCTGGCGGTGACGGGAGCGGGGCGGATCTCGGTGGACCACATGGTGGTGATCAGACGCCGGGAGGCCCAGGCGGCCGACGAGTTCGCGGCCGACAACGAGGCCGACTCCGTCATCGACGCCCTGCGCGAGCCCGGCACCTCCCGCGACCGCGAGTCCAGCCGGGACGGCGAGACCGCCCGCGACCGCGAGTCCGGCCGGGACGGCGAGACCGGCCGTGACCGCGAGGTGATCGGTGACCACGAGATCGTGCGTGACCGGGCGGAGGCCCGTGACCAGCGTGATCGTGCGGGGGCCCGTGACGGCGAGGGTTCGGGCGGTTCCGAGACCTTTCGCGAGCACGGCGTGAGCGCGGCGGGCGCGAGCGGTCCCGCGGCCGTGGCGCCGGGACGGGCATCCAGGTCCGCCGCGCCCGCGGCGCCGTCCCCGGTGCCTCCCCCTGCGTCATCCCCGCCGGCGTCTCTGGCGGCGGGTGGGGACGGCGGGGCCGGCGAGGACACCGCGCCGCATCCGCGACCGGGCCGCTCCTCCGGGTCCGAAGCCGTCGAGCCGCCGCTGCCGGGCGACACCCTCGTGGCGGGCCGGAAGGCCACCGACGGCACCAAGGGCGGGCGCGGCCGGTCACGGAAGCGCGTCGACCCGGCCGGGTAAGCGGTCCCGGCCGCCTACCGCCCGCCATCACAGCTGGACAACCGCGATCCGTCGGGTCAGCCCTCGGCCGACTGGGGTCCGGCGGGCATCGGGGCCGTGCTCTGCTGCTTCTCGATCGTCATGGCCGCCGTCGCGGCGGCCGAGCGAGCACGGCCCCGTTTCGCCATGAAGATCGTCCATGTCACCAACGCCGCCACCACCGCGATCGGCAGCACGTTGTTGACCAGGAGCATCGTCGCGGTCGGCAGCACATAGGTCAGGGGGATGCGCACGATCGCCTCCAGCAGGAAGCTCACCCCCCACACCGTCGTCATCAGGTACTGGGTGCGGCGGAAGCCGGGGTACTGCCACAGGCCGTTCCAGGCGGCGAGACCCTCGGGCGTGCCGTCGGTGCCGAACTTGCGGCCCAGATAGAACATGATCGGCCGGCGCAGGGCCAGGCTGCCCAGGAACGTCAGCCCCAGCAGCCCGGTGATCGCCGAGTCCTTGACGAAGAACAGCTCGGTCGTGTTGTAGGCGACCGCGCTCAGCGCGCCGAGCAGGAGCAGGACCAGCATCATCAGTCCGAATTCGTCCACCCGCCGTTTGACCGCCAGGTACAGGACCAGATCCCCGACCGGCCACAGCGAGGCCAGCAGCAGCGCGGTGACCGGGGCGAAGCCGCGGTCGGTCAGCATCCCGTAGGTCACGAACGGCAGGACCACGCCGAACAGGATCGAGGGGACGAGATTCACCAGCACCGCCCCACCTCTGCCGCCCTGCGCCTTGTTGTGTGTCATCTCGATCCCCACTCGTCATATGTCGACTAAGCTCACGAACGTGAGCAAAAGCGTAACAGGTCAGCAGGGTCCGGCAAATGTCTCACGCGGTGCCAACATTGGACTTGTCCCGTTCCTCTATGGGGTGGCGGGCCGCGAGGAGCTACCCGGAACCGTCCTGACACGGCTCCTCACCGACGTGGGACTGACCGAGGGCGCGGCGCGTTCGCTGATCGCCCGGATGCGGCGTGACGGCCTGCTCGCCGCCACGCCGCGCGGCCGGGGGGCCGACTACCACCTGGCCGGGAACTTCCTGGCCGACTTCCGGCGGGCCCGGGACCGGCGAGCCGGGCCGCCGCCGGTCTGGGACGGCTACTTCCACGCGGTCTTCTACACCGTCCCGGAGTCCCAGCGCGCCTACCGCGACCGGCTGCGCCGCGCCGCCACCCTCGCCCGTTACGGGCTCATGCAGCCAGGCGTGTTGATCTCACCGGCCGACCGCCGCGCCCACCTGCTGGAGGAACTGGGCGGCCAGCCGCCCGCGGGGACCGTCTACTACGGACGCGTCGGGCTGTCGACGGCGGACGCGGCCGACGTCGCCCATCGCGCCTGGGAACTGGGCGAACTGAACAGCCGCTTCCACGAGCACGCCGTTCGGCTGCGAGCCGCCGCCCGGGAGCCGATGACACCTGTCGAGCCGAACGGCGCAGCGCTGGCGGCCTACATCCGGCTGTTCGGGGGCGCGTTGGTGGACACCCTGCGGGCGCCCCCGCTACCGCAGGAGTTGTTGCCTGACGACTGGGGGCTGCCCGCCCTGCACGCCGCGATAGGCGAGGTGTTCGCCCGCTTCGGGCCGCCGTCGCAGGAGTACGTGGCGCGCGTCCTCGCCGGGTCCTGACACGACCGTCACTCGCATGACGCCGGCCGTTCGGCCGTCGCTTCGCCGTGCTCGCGCGACATTCCAGGGACAGTCGCGGAACACGGTCGCCGCGGTGTGTCTCCTGCGGGCTAGCCGGACACGGCGGAGCGGTCGAGGAACCGGCGCAGCCCGGTCCGTACGCCGTCGGTGGGCACGGTCGCGGCGAAGCAGGCCGCCTCGACCGCGAGCCCTTCGTCGATCGGCAGGTTGACGCCCCGGGTGACCGCGCGCAGGCAGGCCGCCACGGCGGTCGGCGCGTGCCGGACGATCCGGGCGGCCAGGTTCCGTGCGGCGTCGAGGAGGTCGTCGGCGGGTACGACGGCGTTGACGAGGCCGATCTCGGCGGCGCGGGCGGCCGGGATCGGGTCGCCGGTCAGGATCATCTCCAGGCCGCGCTTGCGTCCGACGTGGCGCGGCAGCCGCTGGGAGCCGCCGAACGGCGGAGGGAAGCCGAGGGTGATCTCGGGCTTGGCGAACATCGCGTGCTCGGCCGCGATCGCGAGCGGGGCGGCCTCGACGATCTCGCAACCGCCGCCGTAGGCGAGGCCGTTGACCGCGACGATCACCGGCTTGGGGAACTCCTCGATCCGCCGGGTCAGCCCGTGGCCACGCCGGACGATCTCGCGCAGGGCGCGCTCGCTCCCGCCCGCGATGCTCCGCGCGAGAGAAGGGATGTCCGCGCCCGCGCTGAACGCCCTGTGGCCGGCGCCGGTCACGATGACGGCGCGGGCGCGGTCGTCGGACTCGATGCGGTCGAGCGCGGCCAGCAGCGCATCGATCGTCGGGTAATCCAGGGCGTTGAGTTTCCGTTCCCGATCGATGGTGATCGTGACGAGATGGTCGTCTTGGTGGATGTGGACGGTCATACCTGGGCTCCGTTCGCTCGCGCGTGGACGCACCGAGGTTAGGAGCCATAATCTAGGACCGATCCACTTATTGTCCTAGATACAAGGTCCGGTATGCGGCCACCGTCCTACAGGGCCGTCGTCGACGAGTACGTCGCGGCGATCCGCTCCGGCGTGCTCCCCGCCGGTACCCGCCTGCCGACGCACCGCGATCTGGCTCGCGAGCGGCGGATCGCGCTGGCCACGGCCAGCCGGGTCTACGCCGAGCTGGCCGCCATGGGGCTGGTCGTCGGCGAGCCGGGGCGCGGGACGTTCGTCCGGGTCCTGTCCGGCTACGACGGGTTGGAGCCATCGCGCGCTCTGCCGGTGCCGCGCGTGGCCGACCTGTCGTTCAATCAGCCGCTGGCCGACGGGCAGGCCGATCTGCTGCGCCTGGCCCTGCGCGCCCTTGCGACGTCGGGCGAGGTGGAGTCGCTGCTCCGGCAGGACCCGCCGGGCGGGCGCGGGCATCACCGGGCGATCGTGGCCACCTACCTGCTCGGCCGCGGGATCGACACCGTGCCGGCGAACGTCCTGCTGGCGAGCGGAACCCAGCAGGCGCTCGACACCGTGCTCCGCGCGCTCACCCGGCCCGGCGACGTCCTGGCCGTCGACGCGCTCACCTATCCCGGCATCACGGCTCTCGCCTCGGCGCACGGCCTCGACCTCGCTCCGATCCCCGTGACGGCGACGGGTCCGGACCTCGACGCGCTCGACCGGCTGTGCCGTACGCGGCCCGTCCGCGCGATCTATGCGATCCCCACCGTGCACAACCCACTCGGCTGGGTGCTCGACCGAGACCAGCGCGCCCGCCTCGTCGCCACAGCCCGCGCCTGCGACTGCGTGATCGTCGAGGACGGCACGTACGCGTTCCTCGAGGCCGCACCGCCCCCTCCGTTGCAGGCCCTGGCCCCCGAACGCACCTGCTACGTCGCCGGCCTGTCGAAGAACGTGGCGACCGGCCTGCGGTTCGGCTTCGCCGTGGTCCCCGACCGGCACGTCCGGGCCGTCACCAGGAGCCTGCGCGTGGCGGCTTGGGGCGCGCCGGGACTCATCACCGCACTCGCCACCGGCTGGATCGCCGACGGCACGGTCGGGCAGCTGGAGAAGGCCCGTCGCCAGGACGCCGCCGCCCGGCAGGACATCGCCCGCGCCGCGCTCGCCGGCATGGACGTCACGGCACACCCGGCGTCCTACGTGGTATGGCTCGGCTTGGCGCCGCACCAGCGTCCCGACCACGTCACGGCCGTGCTCGCGGAGGAAGGGATCCTCGTGTCCACCGCCGACGCCTTCGCCACCGGGCCTTACCGTCCCCGCGCGCTCCGGCTGGCGCTGGGCACGCCACCACTGGGCGAGCTCGGGCCGGCGTTGCACCGCCTGCGGGACGCGATCGAGGCGATCCCGCCGTAACCGCCGTCGGGGCGGATACCGCCCGGACCAGGTCCTCCTCTTCGCCGTCCATGCGCCCAGGTGCTGCGACCACGACGGCGTCCGGCCGCTCAAGGAACCCATGGGTCGTTTCCCGTCGCGGCCGGTGCACGCCATCACGTCCTGGAGGGGATCGTGGGTTCGGGTTCGGGTTCGGGTTCGGTCCGGGGCGCCGCGGCGGCCGGGGTACGGCCGAGGCGGACCATCCCCTGGGTCATCGCGATGGCCAGCAGGATCACCACCGCGCCCACCGGCTGGTTCCAGGTGAGGCCCTCCCCCAGCACGAGCACCCCCGACACGACCGCGAACACCGGCAGCAGGTAGGTCACCGTCGAGGTGGTGGTCACCCCCGCCCTGGCCTGCACGCCGTACAGCAGCAGGTAGGCGACGCCGGTGCCGAGCCCGCCGAGGCCGAGCATGCTCCACCAGACCGCGGGCGGCGCGGACAGGTCGACCAGCGGCACTCCCGCCAGCGAGGTGATCACCGCGAGCTGGAGGGTGCCGCTCATCAGCTGCCCCGTGGCGAGCACGACGGGCGCCTCGGTGCGGCGTCCGGTGACGAAACGGCCGAGGTAGGAGCCGCCGATGCCGTAGCAGAGGGCCGCGCCGAAGCAGGCCAGGCTGCCGCCGAGCTGGCCGCCGTCCATGGGCTGCCACACGCCGAGCACCACCATGACGCCCGCGAATCCGAGGCCGAGCCCGGCGACCCTGCCGGCGTTCGGCTTCTCGGTGCGCAGCAGCAGCGTGAAGGCGAGCGTGCACAGCGGGGTGGTGGCGTTCCAGATGGCGGCCACGACCGAGGAGACGTACTGCTCGCCGTAGGCGAAGAGGGTGAACGGCAGCGTGGTGAGCACCACGGAGGCCACCTGGAAGTGTCCCCACAGGCGCGGATCGCGTGGCAGCGCCTTGCGGCTGACGGCCAGGGCGGCCAGCAGGGTCGCCGCGCCGATGGCCATCCGACCGAAGGAGATCTGGAGGGGATGCAGGGCGCCGACGGCCACCTTGATGAAAAAGAAGCTGTTGCCCCAGATGAGGGCGAGCAGCAGGAAAGCGGGCAGCCAGCGGCCCATGGGGGTGCTCTTCACGAGGTCATGAGCGTAGCGATGAGCCACGCGCACGATGTAGGGAAATATCCCTATTTGTCCGCGACGGCCTCGGCGGCCACGCAGGCGTCGTGCTCGTTGCCGCCGTTGGCCAGATGGTGGGCGGCCAGACGCCGGAGCATGTCGCGGAAGCGCCCGCGCTCGTCGGGGTCGAGCGCGCGCAGCACGTGCTCGTCGACCAGACCGAGCACCCGCGCGGCCTCCTCGAGCCTGGCCCTGCCCGCGTCGGTGGCGACGATGACCCTGCTGCGCCTGTCGTTGGGGTCGGGCA
This sequence comes from Nonomuraea sp. NPDC004354, assembly GCF_053602555.1. Lineage (NCBI taxonomy): Bacteria > Bacillati > Actinomycetota > Actinomycetes > Streptosporangiales > Streptosporangiaceae > Nonomuraea > Nonomuraea sp. NPDC004354. Next base: position 791,325 of record NZ_JBSGDV010000003.1, read on the forward strand.
TGCGCTCGACCAGCCCCGCGGCCACGAGCTGGTCGACCAGATAGACCATCACGGTGCGGTCGAGGCCCAGCTGGTTGGCCATGTCGATCTGGTTGCGGGCGCAGCCGTTGACCGCCGCGTGGACCACCATGTAGCCGCGCTGGGAACCGGGGAAATCGGCGAGCGCGTGCTGCGCGGCCGTCAGGTGCGCGTGGAAGACCTGTCCCATGAGCCACCCCAGGTTGGTGTCGAATCCGGCGGGGAGCCCGTGCTCAGTCTTCATGGCCCGATGTTACTTCACTTGACAGATAAGCCGATGGACAGACAATCTGTCTCACAGATTATCTTTTCAACAGACGAAAGGGATCATCGTGGCTCATCTGCTGCACATCGACGCCTCCGCCGTACCCGCCGGCTCGGTCTCCCGCGGGGTGGCCGAGACGTTCAAGGACGCGTGGGAGGGCACCGTCGCCTACCGCGACCTGGGCTCCCGGCCGATCCCGCACCTGACGGCCTCAGGCATCAGCGCCCGCCTCACCCCCGCCCAGGACCACGACGCCGAGCAGGCGACGGCCTCCTTCCTGCAGGACGCGCTGGTGCGCGAGCTCCTGGAGGCGGACGCGTACCTGTTCGCGGTGCCGATGTACAACTTCGGCGCCCCGTCGACCTTCAAGGCGTGGCTGGACCAGGTCCTGATCCCCGGCCGGACGTTCGGGATGAGCCCGGCCGACAGTCCCGTCGCCGGCCGTCCGGCGACGCTCGTCCTGTCGCGCGGCGGCGCGTACGGCCCCGGCACGCCGAGGGAGGGCTGGGACTTCGCCGACCCCTACCTGCGCAAGATCCTGACCGAGGTGTTCGGCCTGGACCTCCACGTCATCACCGCCGAGCTGACGCTGGCCGAGACCACGCCCGCGATGGCGCCGCTGCGGGAGGCGGCGGCCGCCTCTCAGGCCGCCGCGCACGCCGCGGCCAGGGAGCACGCGCGCAGGCTCAGCGGAGCGGCACTCGTCTGACGGCCCGCCGCCTCGGGGCCGCGGCGGCCGTCCGGGAAGGCCTCGGCCGCGGCCCCGGAGGACTACGGTGGTCACCCGTGATCGAACCGGACTTCCTTCGCGCCACCCGCGCGGCCTACGACCTGGCCGCCGTTCCGTACACCGAGTTCAACAGCACGGTGTTCCCGACCCTGACCTTCGACCATGCCATGATCGCCGTGTTCGCCGACGTCGTGCGGGCGGCGGGGGGCGGGCCGGTCGCCGACCTCGGCTGCGGGCCCGGCCACGTGACGGCGCAGCTGCACGATCGCGGGCTGCCCGCCTTCGGCGTCGACCTGTCGCCGGAGCTGATCGCGCTGGCCCGCCGGGCGCACCCGGAGCTGCGGTTCGAGGTGGGCTCGATGGACGCCCTCAATCTGACGGACGGTTCCCTCGCCGGGATCCTGGCCCGGTACTCGATCATCCACACCCCGCCGGAGCGGCTGCCGGAGATCTTCGCCGAGTTCGGCCGGGTGCTGGCTCCGGGCGGCCACCTGCTCGTCTCCTTCCAGGCCCACGAGGATCCGGCGGGGCCGGCGGAGATGTTCGACCACAAGGTGACCCCGGCCTACCGGTGGCCGCCCGACCGGATCGCGGGCCTGCTGCGCGAGGCCGGGATCGCCGAGGTGGCCCGGCTGGTGTCGGCCCCGGAGGAGGACGCCCAAAGGGGCTTCCCGCAGGCCCACCTGCTGGCCCGCAGGCGGGCCGGCTGAGCCCGGTCGGCCCGCACAAGGACGTGCGTGCGGGCCGAGCGCCGGGACGTGCGGGCGGCACGCGGAGACGTGCGGGCGGCATCGGGGACATGCGGGCGGCACGCGGGGACGTGCGGGCCGACCGCGGGTATCGGGTCAGGCGAAGGCGCTGAACGTCGTCTCGGCGCGGTCGCGCGTGGTGTACATCTGCCACGCGGCGTCGGCGATGGCGTCGGGGTTCAGCGTCTTGTCCCCCACGTCGCCGAACTGCTCCGGCTGCGACGTGACCAGCTGGTGGATGTCGCCGCGCTCGATCAGCCCGCCGATGGTGAGCATCCCGGCGTAGACCCCCGTTCCCGCCAGTCCCGCGTTGAGGGTCAGGACGTAGTTGCGCAGCGCCGCCGAGGAGACGGCCAGGTCGCCGAGCGCGGGCATCGGCACGGCGGCGCTGAGCCCGCCCGCGAACAGCAGCCCGCCCGCGCCGCGCTCGATCATGCCGGGCAGCACCGTGCCGGTCACGTCGATGGCCGGGTACACCCAGCTCATCGCCTCCCGCACCCCGGCCGTGTCGGCCTCGGTGATCGGCCTGGGCCGGGGCCCGTCGATCGCGCCGGGACCGTAGTAGATCAGGTCGATGCCGCCGTACCGCGCGGTGACGGCCTCCAGCGCCGAGCGGAGCTGGTCGCCGTCGCGGACGTCGGCGGGGAAGGAGGCGGCCTCGATCCCCTCCTCGGCCAGGCCGGCGATGTACCCCGCGTGCCTGGCGCCGGTACGGGAGACCAGGGCGACGGTGTGGCCTTCGCGGCCGAAGCGGTGGGCGACGGACAGCCCGAGGCCGGGCCCCACCCCGATGACCACAGCCGTCCCGCGGGCGGTTTGAGACGTGGAAAAGGACACAGTGCTGCCTTCCGAGTCGCAGTGACAAATAACTCGAGGGCGCCCTCAGGTTATGTCGACGGTAACATAATCTGAGGGCGCCCTCGAGTTAATGGGATGGGAAACATGGCCACGGGATCACGACCCCTGCGCGCCGACGCCGCACGCAACCGCGACAAGCTGCTGGTCACCGCGACCCAGCTGTTCGGTGAACGCGGCCTCGACGTGCCGCTGGAAGAGATCGCCCGCACGGCCGGGGTCAGCATCGGGACGCTCTACAACCACTTCCCCACCAGGGAGGCCTTCTTCGACGCGATCTTCCCCGAACGGCTGGCGGCCCTGGACCGGATCGCCGCCGCGGCCCTGGAGGACCCCGATCCGTGGAACGGCTTCGCCGGCTTCCTGGAAGGGCTCTTCGCGCTACAGGCCGAGGACCGCGGGCTCAACGACGCGCTCGCCCGGCGCTTCCCCAGCACCTCCGAGGTGAGCGACGCCTGCCACCGCGGCCTGCGGGACGTGGACCAGGTCATCGAGCGGGCCAGGCGAAGCGGGCAGTTGCGCGCCGACTTCACGGCACAGGACGTGGCGACGCTGGTCTGGGCGATGTCGCAGGTGATCAGGGAGTCGACGGGGGTGGCACCCCAGGCCTGGCGGCGGTGCCTGTCCTTCTTCCTGGACGGCCTGCGCACCGAGGCCGCCCATCCCATGACGCCGGCGCAGCCGGAGCAGGCCGGCCGCGCGACGGCGGACAGACCCTGAGCCCCGGCGGACGGTCCTAGCGGAGGTAGCCGCCCATCGTCGTGAAGAACTCCGTCGCGGGCAGCTCGACGTCGTCGTCCGTGCGGACCCGCTCGATCACCAGGCCCTGGCTGCGGCCGCGCCGGGCGTCGGCACCGGCGACGATGACCACGCCGTCGCCCTCGCGGATGAACACCCTGCCGGGCGTGCCGCCGTACCTGCCCCGGGAGACCGAGGCGCGCAGCACCCTGATGCGCGTGCCGTTGTAGTGGGTGAAGGCGTTGGGGTACGGGTCGGACTGGGCGCGGACCAGCCGGGCGATCTCCTCGGCGCTCCACGTCCAGTCGATCCTGCTGTCCTCGATCGAGCGCTTGTGGAAGAAGCTGGCCTTCGAGCGGTCCTGCGACGTCCAGTCCGTCCGGCCGGAGGCGATGAGCTCGAGCGACTCGGCGACGATGGGGCCGATCAGGTCGACCGTGCGGTGGAACAGGTCGGTGGCGGTGTCGTCGGGGCCCACCGGTACGGCGCGCTGGAGCACGATGTCACCCGCGTCCAGGTCGGCGTCCATCATGTGCGCGGTGACGCCGACCTCCTTCTCGCCGTTGACGAGCGCCCAGATGATCGGGGAGAACCCGGCGTAGGCCGGCAGCAGCGAGTCGTGCACGTTGAGCGTGCCGTGACGGGGCAGGGCGAAGATCTCCGGCGGGATCCACGTGCGCCAGTTGTTGGCGACGACGAGGTCGGGGTCGGCCTCCTTGAGCCTGGTCATCAGCTCCTCGTCGCCTGGCCGGTCGCGCACCAGGACCGGGACACCGTGCTCCGTGGCCAGGTCGGCGACCGAATCGCCCCAGATCCGCTCGTAGGCGTGCTCGCTCTTGGGATGCGTCACGACGAGGGCCACCTCGTGGCCCGAGTCCAGCAGCGCTCGCAGCGTGCGGTGGCCCCACGTCTGGTAGCCGAACATCACGACCCGCATGGCGTCTCCTTGTAGGGGGGATCGGAAAAGGTTAGGCTCGCCTTAATTAGGAGAGGCTAACCTAACCATGGAAGGTCATCAATGCCCTCGTCGGAGCACCACGTCCACGATCTCGTGGGCATCGGTTTCGGTCCCTCCAATCTCGCCCTGGCCATCGCGTTACGGGAACACGCCCCGCTCGACGCGGTCTTCTTCGAGAAGCAGCCGGCCTTCGGATGGCATCGCGGCATGCTGATGGAGGGCACGACGATGCAGGTGTCCTTCCTGAAGGACCTGGTCACCATGCGCAACCCGGCCAGCCCGTTCAGCTTCCTGAGCTACCTGAGCGACAAGGGCCGGCTGGTCGACTTCATCAACCACAAGACGATGTTCCCCTCGCGCCTGGAGTTCCACGACTACCTCGAATGGGCCGCGGCCTCCTTCGCCGACCAGGTGGAGTACCGGTCCGAGGTCGTCGCCGTCACCCCCGTGACCGTCGACGGCGTGATCGAGTACCTCGACGTGGTGGTACGCCAGGGCGGCTGCTCCGACGAGCTGACCACCAGGAGGACCAGGAACGTGGTGATCGCCGCGGGCCTGGACCCGGTGCTGCCGCCGGGCGTGGTGAGCGACGAGCGCGTCTGGCACAGCGAGGAGCTCCTCGACCGGCTGCCCACGCTGCGCGAGCCGCGGCGCGTGGTCGTGGTGGGCGCGGGCCAGAGCGCGGCCGAGGTGACCGACCACCTGCACAGCACCTTCCCCGGCGCTGAGGTGTGCGCCGTCTTCGCCAAGTACGGCTACACGCCCGCCGACGACAGCTCGTTCGCCAACCGCATCTTCGACCCCGCCGCCGTCGACCACTTCTACACCGCGCCGGACGAGGTGAAGCGGCGGCTGCTGGACTACCACGCCTCCACCAACTACTCGGTGGTCGACCTGGAGCTCATCGACGAGCTCTACCGGCGCCACTACCAGGAGAAGGTGCGCGGCGTGGAGCGGCTGCGGATCCTCAACGCCTCCCGGGTGGTGGAGGTCGCCGAAGGGCCCCGGGTGACGGTGGAGTTCCTGCCGACGGGAGAGCGCACGGTCCTGGAGGCCGACCTGCTGGTCTACGCGACCGGTTACCGTCCCGGCGACCCGCTGACGCTGCTGGGCGAGGCCGGCGAGCACTGCCTGCGGCTGCCGGACGGCGGCCTGCGGATCGAGCGCGACTACCGCGTCGCCACGACGGAGGCGATGCGCTGCGGCATCTACGTGCAGGGCGCCACCGAGCACACCCATGGCATCACCTCGACGCTGCTGTCGAACACCGCCGTGCGGGTGGGCGAGATCGTCCACTCGATCAGCCGCGCGCGTTCCTACGCGGGCCGGCGCTGACGCCGCCGTCGTGGTGGCGGCCGATCGGGATGATCAGCGGGGTTCCGCTGACCGGGTCGGCCGCCACCTGGCAGCGCATGCCGAAGACGTGCTCGACCAGCTCGGCGTCGATCACGTCGGCGGGCGGCCCCTCCGCCACGACGCGCCCGGCCCTCATCACGATCAGCTGGTCGGCGTACCTGCAGGCCTGGTTGAGGTCGTGCAGGACCATGACGACCGTGCGGCCCTGGTGGCGGTTGAGGTCGACGACCAGGTCGAGGACGTCGATCTGGTGGGCCAGGTCGAGGTAGGTCGTCGGCTCGTCGAGCAGCAGCACGGGCGTGCCCTGGGCGACCGCCATGGCGATCCAGGCCCGCTGCCGCTGGCCGCCGGACAGCTCGTCCAGCGGCCGGTCGGCGTGTTCGAGCATGCCGGTGGCCACCAGCGCGTGCGTGACCGCGTCCTGGTCGGCCGACGACCACTGCCGCCACCAGGTCTGGTGCGGTGAGCGGCCCTGCCCGACCAGGTCGGTGACGGTCAGCCCCTCGGGCGCGACGGGCGACTGCGGCAGGATGCCGAGGCGCCGGGCGACCTGCCGGGTGGGCATGGTGTGGATGGCGCGGCCGTCCAGGTGCACCGCGCCGTCGCGGGGGGCCAGCAGCCGGGCCAGGGCGCGCAGCAGCGTGGACTTGCCGCAGGCGTTCGCGCCGATGACGGCGCTGATCCTGCCCTGCGGGATCTCCAGGTCAAGGCCGTCGACGACGACGCGGTCGTCATAGGCGAGCGTCAGCCCGCTGGCCCGCAGCGACGGGTACGTCACGTGTCTCATCCTCCCGTGCCCCGCCGGTTGGCCCGGCTGAGCTGCCACAACAGGAACGGCGCGCCGAGCACGCCCGTCACCACCCCGACGGGCAGCACGGAGTCGGCCATGAGGCGCTGGCTGACCAGATCGGCGACCAGGACGACCACCGAGCCCGTGAGAGCCGAGGCGGTCGCGGGCGGGCCTGCGGTGCGGGCCATGCGCTGGGCGATCTGCGGCGCGGCCAGCGCGACGAACAGGATCGGCCCGGCCGCGGCGGTGGCGAAGGCGGCCGCCGCGGCGGCGCACAGCAGCAGGGCCAGGCGGGTGCGCTGCACGGGGGTGCCGAGCCCGCCGGCCACGTCGTCGCCCAGGCGCAGCGTCCTCAGCAGCCGTACCAGCAGGAGCACCGCGGGCAGCAGGACGGCGAGCGTCACGGCAAGCGGCCCCGCCTGTGCCCACCCCCGGTCGTTGAGATTGCCGACCAGCCAGCCCAGCACCTTCTGCGCCTGGTGGAGCTCCGCCCTGCTCAGCAGGTAGGAGGTGAGGCTGACGCACATCCAGCTGACCCCGATGCCCACCAGCACGATCCGGTAGCCGGTGGTGCCGCGCTTCCAGGCCAGCAGGTAGATCAGCACGCCCACGGCGACGGCGCCCGCCAGGCCGAGCCACTGGAGCCCCAGACCGGCGCCGGCGCCGAGCACGATGCCCGCGGCGACGGCGGCGCCCGCGCCCTGGGTGATGCCCAGCATGTCGGGGCTGGCCAGCGGGTTGCGAGTGACGGCCTGGAAGATCGCGCCCGACAGCCCGAGGGCGGCCCCGGCCAGCAGACCCACCACGGCCCTGGGCAGCCGCAGCTCCCACACCACGAACAGGTCGGCCCGCTCCCCCTCCCCCGCCAGCGCGCGGACGACGGCGGCGGGCGCAAGCGCGTAGTCGCCCGCGCCCGCGCCGACGGCCAGGCAGAGGACGGCGAGCGTCACGAGGGCGAGCAGCAGCCAGGTCAGCACGAGCCTGGGGCGCAGCACGCCGGAGACGGCGGGCCGGTCCACCCGGAAGGCCAGGCGGTCGCGCGAGCGCGTGAGATGCGGTCCGGGCATCGGCTACAGCTCCGCGAGCCTGCGGCGGCGGACCATGGCGATGAAGAACGGCGCGCCGAGGAAGGCGGCCACCAGGCTGACGTCGAGCTCGGTGGGGCGCACGACGACGCGGCCGAGGATGTCGGCCACCAGCAGCAGGCAGGGCGCCAGCAGCATCGAGGCGGGCAGCAGCCAGCGGTGGTCCGGGCCGGTGACGATTCTCACCAGGTGCGGGACGACGAGCCCGACGAAGACGATCGGTCCGGTGACCGCCACGGTCGCCCCGGTCAGCACGGTCACCGCGAGCGCACCGCGCAGCCGTACGGACACGAGGCCGCGGCCGAGGGCGGCGGCGACGTCGTCGCCGAGGGACAGGCTGTTGAGCGCGGGCGCGGTGCTCAGCGCCAGCACGGCGCCGCAGGCGAGGAACGGCAGGAGCACCAGCAGCGTCCCGCCGTCGTGCCCGGTCAGCGAGCCGGCCGACCAGTACCTGTAGCGGTCGAGCGCCTCGGGGTCGGTCAGCGCGATGCCGCCGGTCAGCGAGTCGAGCAGGTAGGTCACGGCCACGCCCGCCAAGGCGAGCTTGACCGGCGCGGCGCCGCCTCTGCCCCTGCTGCCCAGCAGGTAGACCACGGCACTGGCGACCGCCGCGCCGCCGAAGGCGAACCAGACCGACGACAGCAGGCCGCTGACACCGAGCGCGGCCGCGGCGACCACGACGCCGAAGGCGGCGCCCGCGCTCACGCCGAGCAGGCCGGGATCGGCCAGCGGGTTGCGGGTCAGCCCCTGCATGACGGCTCCGGCCAGGCCGAGGGCCGCTCCGGCGAGCACGGCGACCAGGGTGCGGATCAGCCGCGTCCCGCCGACGATGGCCGCGACCTCGGGGTCGACGGCGGCCGGATCGGCCAGGGCCGTCCAGACCTGGCCGAGCGGGATCGCCCTGCTGCCGACGGCCAGGGACAGCGCGCAGAGCACGACCAGGACCCCCGCGCTCGCCGCGATCAGGAGCGGCCGCCGTGCCGCGGCGGTTCTCTGCTGTGTCACGAAGATCCGATCGTTCGCTTTTTAGGTTAGGCATACCTCACTCATTCGCCTCGCGCAAGACTTTTCCGGCGATTGAAGATAGGTAAGGCTTACCTTAGTCTGCGTGCCGGTGACACTTCAGATCCGGAAGAGGAAACTATGTCCAAGCGTCTCTCGACAGTGCTCGCCGCACTGGCGCTGACCGTCGCCGCCGGCTGCGGCAGCCCCACCCCGGCCGGTACGGCGGAGCCCGCCCCCGCCTCGTCCGCCCCGGCGGCCGGATCGGCCTTCCCGGTGAAGGTCGAGCACATGTACGGCACGACCGAGATCGCCAAGCGTCCCGAGCGGATCGTCACCATCGGCCTGAGCGACCACGAGCCCGTCCTCGCGCTCGGCTTCAAGCCGGTCGGCGTCGTGGACTGGTTCCAGCGCAGCCCGTTCTCCGACTGGCCCTGGACCAAGGACAGGTGGGGCGGCACCGAACCCACCGTGCTCGGCCTGCGCGAGGACGGCGTCAAGTTCGAGAAGCTGGTCGCGCTCAAGCCCGACCTCATCTTCGCCATGTACTCCGGCATCCAGAAGGAGCACTACGACAAGCTGTCGCAGATCGCTCCCGTCGTCGCCCAGCCGAAGGGCTTCGACCCCTATGGCGCCCCGTGGCAGGAGATGACGCTGCTGGCCGGCCGCGCCCTCGGCGAGGAGGACACGGCCAGGAGGCTCATCGCCGGCATCGCCGACCGGTTCGCGAAGGTCCGGGCCGACAACCCGCAGTGGAAGGGGCTGACGGCCGTCGCCGCCGACAGCTTCAAGGCCGGGCAGTACTCGGCCTTCCAGAAGGGCGACCCCAAGTCGGCGTTCCTGGCCGAGCTGGGCTTCACCGTCCCGGAGGAGATCACCAGGCAGGCCGGCACGTCCAACGTGGCCGAGTTCGGCTCCGAGGGGCTGAGCCTGCTGGAGGTCGACCGCCTCGTCTGGCTGACCACCGGCAAGCAGCCGTGGGAGCGGATCAGGAACGACAGCGTCTACAAGCAGCTGAAGGTCGCCAGGCAGGGCCGCGACCTCTTCCTGACCTACCAGGACCCGCCGATCGGCGCGGCGCTCTCCTTCAACACGGTGCTGAGCATCCCCTACGCCATCGACCAGATCGTGCCGCTTCTCAAGAAGTGATCCCCGGCCGGCCCGGCCCACCCTGATTCCCGCAGAGTGACGTGAAAGGCAGCCAGATGTCCGTACTTCCGCTGACCGGAGCCCAGACCGGAATCTGGCTGGCCCAGCAGTTAGCGCCGGACAGCCCGGCCTACACCATCGGCGGCTACGTGGAGCTCGCGGCCGACGTGGCGCGGCTGGCCGGGGCGATCAGGCAGGCCGTGACCGAGGCGGAGAGCCTGCACGTGGTGTTCGCCCAGGACGAGGCCGGCCCTGTCCAGATCACCAGGCCCGCGGGCGACTGGCCGCTGCCGGTCCTCGACCTGGCGGAGGCGGACGCGCGGGCGTGGGTGGCGGCCGACCTCGCGCGGACCGTCGATCCGGCCCGCGGGCCGATGTTCGCCCACGCGCTGCTCAGGCTGGGCGACGGCCGGCTGTGGTGGTACCAGCGGTACCACCACCTGGTCACCGACGGCGCCGGGATGCTGCGCCTCATCCAGCGCGTGGCCGCCCTGTACGGCGGCGGCCCCGACGCAGGCGTCGACTGGTCGCTGCCCGCGCTGGTGGCGGCCGACGCCGGCTACCGAGCCTCCGCCGGGCACGCGGCCGACGCCGCGTACTGGCACGGCAGGTTGGCGGGCCTGCCCGACGAGCCTGCCAGGCTGGTGGAGTGCCCGCCCGCCCAGGCCGGCGGCGTCCTGCGCCGCACGGTGGAGCTGTCGCCGGAGCGTTCCGACGGGCTGCGCGCGGCGGCGGCCGCGCTGGGCACCCGGCTGTCGCGGCTGGCCATCGCGGCCGTGGCCGCCTACCTGCACCGGGCGAGCGGCGAGCGTGACCTGGTGCTGGGCCTGCCCGTCGCGGGCAGGCTCCACGGCGAGGACTCCCCCGCCCTGATGTCCAACGTGCTGCCGCTCAGGCTCGCCGTCAGCCCCTGGACCACGGGTGCCGAACTGGTCGCGGCCGTGGCCGAGGAGGTCGGGTCGCTGGGCGCGCACGCCCGCTACCGGGGCGAGGACCTGGCCAGGGAGCTGGGCCGCGTCGAAGGGCTGCGCTCGCTGATCGGGCCCACCGTGAACGTCATGCCGTACCACGAGGGGATCAGGTTCGGCGACGGCGACTGCGTCATCCACCACCTGTCCCTCGGGCCGGTCGGCGACCTGTCCGTGGCCGTCTACGACCGGCCCGCGGGCCAGGGGCTGCGGATCGACCTCGACGCCGACGCCGCGGTGTGCGACCCCGAGGCGCTCGCCGAGCACGAGCGGCGCCTCCTGCTGACGCTGGAGGCGCTGGCCGAGCGGCCCGACACGCCGCTCGGCGGCATCGACCTGGCGCCCGTGCCCCCGTTCGTCCCCCTGCCCGGCGACCTGCCGGAGATCTCGTGGACGGCGGCGTTCGAACGGCAGGCCGCGCACGCGCCCGGCAGGCTCGCCGTGATCTGCGAGTCGGAGCGGCTGACCTACGGCGAGCTGAACGCCAGGGCCAACCGGCTCGCCCACACGCTGCGCGCGCAGGGCGTCGGCGCCGAGGACGTCGTCGCGGTGGCGCTGCCCCGCTCGGCCGACCTGGTCGTGGCGCTGCTCGGCGTCATGAAGGCGGGCGCCGCCTACCTCCCGCTGGACGCCGACCAGCCGGCCGACCGGCTGGCCTTCATGGTGGCCGACGCCGGTGCCCGCCTGCTCGTCACGGTCTCGGGCCACGCCGCCGACCTGGAGCTGCCCCGCCTGCTTCTGGACGCCCTCCCGCAGGCGGCCGACACCGACCCGCCCGAGGGCGCGCTGCACCGGGCCGCCTACGTCATCTACACCTCCGGCTCGACCGGCCGGCCGAAGGGCGTCGTGCTCTCCCACGAGGGCGTCGGCGCCCTCATCGCCACCGCCGTCGAACGGCTCGGCGTCGACTCCTCCAGCAGGGTCGCCCAGTTCGCCTCCGTGGGCTTCGACGTGGCCGTCTGGGACCTGGTGATGTCGCTGTGCGTGGGCGGCACCGTCGTCGTCGTGCCGTCCGAGCGGCGCGTGGCCGGCGAGGAGCTGACCGGCTACCTGGCCGAGCACCGGGTCACCCACATGATCCTGCCGCCGTCGCTGGTGGCGGCGCTGCCCGCCGGGTGCGCGCTGCCCGAGGACGGCGTGCTGGTCGTCGGCACCGAGACGGTCCCCGCCGAGCTGGTCGCCCGCTGGAGCGAGCGCATGCGGGTCGTGGCCGCCTACGGCCTGACCGAGGCCACGGTCAACTCCACGCTCTGGCTCGCCGAGCGCGACTGGGCGGGCCCCGTGCCGATCGGCGTGCCGGACCCGGGGACCCGCTGCCACATCCTCGACGCGGCGCTGCGCCCGCTGCCGCCCGGCGTCACCGGCGAGCTGTACGTCGGCGGCCTCGGCCTGGCCAGGGGATATCTCGGCAGGCCGGGGCTGACCGCCGAGCGGTTCGTCGCCGACCCGTTCGGCGCGCCGGGCGAGCGGATGTACCGCACCGGCGACCGGGCCCGCAGGCGCGCCGACGGCACCATCGACTTCCTCGGCCGCGAGGACGGTCAGCTCAAGATCCGCGGGTACCGCATCGAGCCCGGCGAGGTCGAGAGCGTCCTGATGAGCCACCCCGCGGTCGCCCAGGCGGCGGTCGCCGCCGTCGAGGACCACCGGGGCGTCAGGCGGCTGGTCGGCTACGTGACGGGCGACGGCGGCCTCGACCCCGCCGACCTGCGGCGGCTGGCGGCCGGCGCGCTGCCGGAGTACATGGTGCCCGGCACGATCGTGGTGCTCGACGGGCCGCTGCCGCTCACGCCGAACGGCAAGCTGGACCGCAAGGCGCTGCCCGCGCCCGAGTGGACGGCGCAGGCGGGCGACACCGCCCCCGAAACCCCCGCCGAGCGCGTGCTGGCCGGGCTGTTCGCCGAGGTCCTCGGGCTGCCGTCGGTGGGCGCGCACGACAGCTTCTTCGAGCTCGGCGGCGACAGCATCGTCGCGATCCAGCTGGTCAACAAGGCCAGGCGGGCGGGTCTCGCGATCACGCCGCGGGAGGTCTTCCAGCACAGGACCGTCGCCGCGCTGGCGCGGGGGCGCGGCCAGGCCGTACCCGAGCAGGCTCATGACGCGGGCGTCGGCCTGGTGCCGGAGACGCCGATCGTCGGCCGGCTGCGGGAGGTGGGCGGGCCGATCGACGGCTTCCACCAGTCGGTGACCGTGCGCGTGCCGGACGATCTGGACGAGGGCCAGCTCACCGGGGCGTTGCAGGCCGTCCTCGACCATCACGGCATGCTGCGCGCCCGGCTGCTGCGCGGCGAGGACGGCTGGCACATGGAGGTGCCGCCGCCCGGCACGGTCCAGGCGGGCGGCCTGGTGGCCGGCGACGGGGTCGAGGCCGCCGTCGGCCGGCTGGACCCGGCGGCGGGCGTGATGCTGCAGGCGGTGTGGTCGCCGGACGAGCGGCGGCTGTCGCTGGTGGCGCACCACCTGGTGGTGGACGGCGTCTCCTGGCGCATCCTGCTGTCCGACCTGGCCCAGGCCGCGCGGGCGGTGGCCGCGGGCGAGCCGGTGGAGCTGCCGCCGGTCGGCACCTCGTTCGCGCGCTGGTCGCGGCTGCTGGCCGAGGACGCGCCGACCCCCGCGCGGCAGGCGGAGCAGCAGGTCTGGCGGCGGACGCTCGCCGGGCCGGTGCCGTCGCTCGGGCTGCGGCCCCTCGACCCCGCGACCGACACGGCCGCGCGCGAGCGCAGGCTGACCGTCGTCCTGCCCCCCGACGGGACGACGCCACTGCTGACCGACGCCCCGGCCGCCTACCACGGCACCGTCAACGACGTGCTGCTGACCGCGCTGGCGGCGGCCTTCGCCCGCCGTCAGGGCGCCGGCGGCCTGCTGGTCGACCTGGAGGGGCACGGCCGGGAGCAGGACGCGGTGGCGGGCGATGCCGACGTGACCCGCACGGTCGGCTGGTTCACCAGCCTGTTCCCCGTCAGGATCGACGGCGGCGACGTGGCGTGGGAGGAGTTCCGCGCCGGCGGCCCGGGGGTGGGCAGGGCGCTCGGGCGGGTCAAGGAGCAACTGCGCGCCGTCCCGTCGGCCGGTCTCGGTTTCGGGCTGCTGCGGGGCGCGCTGGGCGACCTGCCGACACCGGAGGTGCTGTTCAACTACCTGGGCCGGTTCAGGGCGGACGGCGGCGCGGACTGGGAGCCGGCCGCCGGGGCGGAGCCGCTGTCGGCCGGGCGCGACCCCGGCATGCCGCTGACCCATCACCTCGAGGTCAACGCGATCGTCCGCGACGGCGCGTCCGGGCCCGAGCTGAGCGCCACCTGGTCGTGGCCCGAAGGGGTCCTCGACCGGGCCGACGTGGCGGAGCTGGCCGGCGCCTGGCTGGAGGCGCTGCGCGGGATCGCCGCCCACGTGGCCGGGCCGGCGGCGGGCGGGCACACGCCGTCCGACTTCCCCCTGGTCACGCTCGACCAGGAGGAGATCGACGCGCTGCCCCGCGACCTGGAGGACGTCCTGCCGGTGACGCCGCTCCAGCAGGGCCTGTACTTCCACTCGCTGTCCGACCCCGACGTCTACACCGTCCAGCAGGTCGTCGAGCTGGCCGGACCCGTCGAGCCCGCCACGCTGCGCCGCCGGGTGGAACGCCTGGTGGACCGGCACGCGCCGCTGCGCGCCGGGTTCCTGCAGCGCGCCGACGGCAGGGTCGTGCAGTACGTGGCCGGCCGGGTCACGGTCCCGTGGGCGGAGGTCACCGGCGCCGACGTCGACGAGATCGCCGCGCGGGAGCGGGCCCGGCCCTTCGACCTGGCCGCGCCGCCGCTGCTCAGGGCCGCCCTGGTCAACGGGCGGACGCTGGTGCTGACCCTGCACCACCTGGTCGCCGACGGCTGGTCGGTGCCGATCATGCTGCGGGAGCTGCTGGATGAACACCTCGGCGAGGTCACCCCGTACCGCGACTACTTCACCTGGCTGCGCGACCGCGACGACGAGGCGGCGGGGCGGGCCTGGCGTCGGGCGCTGGAAGGGCTCGACGAGCCGACACTGCTCGGCCCGCGGTACGGGGCCGGCGCGCCCGGCCAGATCACCTTCGAGGCCGGCGCGGACCTGGCCGGCTGGGCACGGGCGCGCGGGCTGACGCTGAGCACGCTCGTGCAGGGCGCGTGGGGGCTGCTGCTGGGCCGGCTGACCGGCCGCCACGACGTCGTCTTCGGCAGCACCGTCTCGGGCCGGCAGGCCGCCGTCGAGGGCGTCGAGTCGATGGTCGGCCTGCTGGTCAACACCATCCCCGTACGGCTGGCCTGGCGCCCCGGCGACCGTCCGGCCGACCTGCTGGCCGGGCTCCAGGACGCGCAGGCGCGGCTGCTGGACCACCAGCACCTCGGCCTGGCCGACATCCAGCGGATCACCGGGTGGGGCACCCTGTTCGACACGCTGGTGGCGGTCGAGAACTATCCCGTCGAGGGCGACATGGGGGCGATCGCGGGCGTGGACGTCCGCGACGGCTCCCACTACCCGCTGTCGCTGACCGTCGTGCCGGGACGGCGGACCACCTTCAGGCTCGACCACTCCATCGGCGCCAGCGCCGCCGCGCGGGTGGCGCGGGCGCTGCGGCACCTGCTGGAGGAGCTGGTCACCGCCGGCGAGCGCCCCGTGGGGCGGCTCGACCTGGTCGAGCTCGAGCAGGCGCGCCTGCTGGGCGGGCCCCGTGAGGTACCGCCCACGACGCTGGCCGCCGCGTTCGCCGCCCAGGCGGCCACGACGCCCGACGCCACCGCGGTGATCTTCGGCGAGGAGGAGGTCTCCTACGCCGAGCTGGACCGCAGGGCGCAGGCGCTCGCCGTACGGCTGGCGCGACGCGGCGTCGCTCCGGGCGGGTTCGTCGCCGTGGCGCTGCCCCGCTCGCCCGACCTGCCGGCCGCCGTGCTCGGCGTGCTGCGGGCGGGCGCGGCCTACGTGCCGCTGGACCTCGACCATCCGGCCGAGCGGCTGGCGTACATGCTGGCCGACTGCGGCGCCCGCGTGGTGGTCACCGACGGGTCCTTCCCCGAGCACGAGGGGGTGGAGCGTGTCCTGGTCGGCGGCCCCTCGATCGGCCCCGCGAGCGATCTTTCGAGCGACCCTTTGAGCGACCCCTCGAGCGATCTTTTGAGCGGCCCTTCGAGCGACCCATTCCGCGGCCCCTTGAGCGGCGCCGAGAGCGGCACCCGTAGTGGCGCCGGCGGCAGCGAGGGCGGTCCCGACGGTGGTGGGGGCCCGCTGCGCGCTCCCGCGCCGGACGACCCCGCCTACCTCATCTACACCTCGGGCTCGACGGGCCGGCCCAAGGGCGTGGTGGTCACGCACCGCGCCATCGTCGGCCACCTGGCGTGGGCCCAGGACCTGTTCGCCATGGACGGCACCGACCGGATGCTGCAGCAG
This sequence comes from Nonomuraea sp. NPDC004354, assembly GCF_053602555.1. Taxonomy (NCBI): domain Bacteria; kingdom Bacillati; phylum Actinomycetota; class Actinomycetes; order Streptosporangiales; family Streptosporangiaceae; genus Nonomuraea; species Nonomuraea sp. NPDC004354. Next base: position 807,382 of record NZ_JBSGDV010000003.1, read on the forward strand.
GCGTCGGCGAGCTTCGACGCCTCGGTGTGGCAGATCTTCTGGCCGCTGTGCTCCGGCGCCGCCGTGGTGCTGGCCGAGCCCGGCGGGCACGTCGATCCGGCCTACCTGGCCGGGCTCGTCAGGGACCACGGGGTGACCGTCCTCGACATCGTGCCCTCGATGATGAGGGCCTTCCTGTCCACCGACGAGGTCACGCGGGATCCGGGCTGGGCTGCGAGCCTGCGCAGGGTCTTCGGCGGCGCCGAGGCGCTGACCGCGGGGTTGGCCCGCCGCTGGCGGGAGCTGACCGGCGTCCCCGTCGACAACTGCTACGGGCCCACCGAGGCGACCGTCCAGGTCACCTGGTGGGACGGCGACGAAGGTGGCGGCACAGACGGCGGCACAGACGGCGGCACGGACCGCGGCACGGACAGCGGCACGGACAGCGGCACGGACCGCGACACGGCCGTGCCAATCGGCGGGCCGGTCTGGAACACCGGGCTGTACGTCCTGGACGTCTGCCTGCGCCCGGCGACCGAAGGCGAGCTCTACATCAGCGGCGCGCAGCTCGCCCTCGGCTACCACGGCAGGACGGCGCTTACCGCCGAGCGGTTCGTCGCCGACCCGTTCGGCCCGCCGGGCACGCGCATGTACCGCACGGGCGACCTGGTGCGGCTGCGCCCCGACGGGGCCCTGGAGTACACCGGCAGGACCGACCACCAGGTCAAGATCCACGGCAACCGCGTCGAGCTCGGCGAGGTCGAGGCGCGCCTGGCGGCCCTGGACGGCGTCGCGCAGGCCGTGGTCGTCGCCCGCGACCACGGCGGCGCCACCCGCCTGGTCGGCTACGCCGTCCCCGAGCGGGGCGCCCGCCTCGACGGGGCGGGGTTGCGCGCCGCGCTGGCCGCCGCGCTGCCCCCGCCGATGGTACCGAGCGCGGTGGTGACGCTGGAGCGGCTGCCGCTGACGCTGAACGGCAAGGTGGACCGCGGCGCCCTGCCTGTTCCCGAGGTGGCGCCGCGGGCCGTGCGGGCACCGCGGACCGAGCGGGAACGGCTGTTCTGCGACATCTTCACCGCCGTGCTCGGCACCGAGGCGGGCCTCGACGAGGACTTCTTCGCCCTCGGCGGTGACAGCATCGCCTCGATCGCCGTCTCCGGCCGGGCCAGGAAGGCGGGCCTGGCGGTCAGCCCCAGGGACGTCTTCACCTGCCGGACGCCCGCCGCGCTGGCGGCCAGCGCGGAGGCCACCATGGAGGCCACCGCGGAGGCCACCATGGAAGCCACCGCGGAGGAGCACGGGGCGGCCGAGCTGATAACGCTGACCGCCGAGGAGCACGAGAGCGTGCGGCGCGTCTGCCCCGTCCCGGTCGAGGACGTCTGGCCGCTGTCGCCCTTGCAGGAGGGCATCCACTTCCACTCCAGCTACGACACCGCCGCCGTCGACGTCTACACCTCGCAGGACGTCTTCGAGTTCGCGCGGCCCGTCGACGCCGACCGGCTGCGCGCGGCGTGCGCGGCGATGCTGGCCCGCAACCCGAGCCTGCGGGCGGGCTTCACCGCCGAAGGGCTGTCGCGTCCCGTGCAGTTCATCGGCGCCGGGGTGGAGCCGCCGCTGCGCGAGATCGACCTGTCGGCGCTGCCGTGCGAGGAGCGCGACCGGATGGTCGCCGAGCTGCTGGCCGAGGACAGGACCACCCGGTTCGACCTGGCCGCCCCGCCGCTCATGCGGCTGCTGCTGATCCGCCTCGGCGAGCGCGACCTGCTGGTGCTGAGCCACCACCTGATCCTGTGGGACGGCTGGTCGGGTTGGCTGGTGCTCGAACAGCTCCTCGGCGACGCCGCGGCGGCGCCCGCCGCCGGCACCTACCGCGACTACCTGGCCTGGCTGGCCACGCAGCCCGCGGGCGAGGCGCTGACCGCCTGGCGCGCGGCGCTGTCGGGGCTGGAGGAGCCGACGCTGGTACGGCCGGCCGACGACGGCCTGCGCCCGGAGATCCCGGTGAACCTCGACGTCGTACTGCCCGCGGAGCTGGGCGAGGGCCTGCGCGCGCTGGCCCGCGAGACGGGACTGACGCTCAACACGCTGCTCAACCTCGCCTGGGGACTGGTGCTCGCGGCCACGGTCGGCCGCGACGACGTGGTGTTCGGCGCGGCGGTGGCCGGCCGGCCGGTGGCGGTGCCCGACGTGGAGAACGTCATCGGGATGTTCCTCAACACGGTGCCGGTGCGGATCGGGTTCGACCCGCGCGAGCAGGTGCTCGAGCTGGCGCGGCGGGTGCAGGACGAGCGCGTGGCGCTGATGCCGTACGAGCACGTCGGGCTGGGCGAGCTGCATCGGGAGAGCGGCCACCGGCGGCTCTTCGACACCCTCTTCGTGCTGCGCGAGGCGGGCGGGCAGGAGCGGATGGCGGAGTTCACCGGCCGGCACGGGATCGTGAACGTGTCGGCGGTCGACGCCACGCACTACCCGCTGACGCTCATCGTGACCCAGGGCGCCCGCCTGCGCGTGACGCTGTCGTACCGCCCCGACGTGGTCGGCGGCGCCGAGGCCGGCCGGGTGCTCGACCGGTTCACCACCGTGCTCGGGCGCCTGGTGGCGGCGCCGCGGGCGCTGGTCGGCACCGTGGACCTGCTGCTGGAGGGCGAGCGGCGGCAGGCGGCACCGGCCCGGCCGCTGCCCCCGGTGACGGTGGCCGAGCTGCTGTCGGAGCAGGCCGCGCGCACCCCCGGCGAGGTGGCGCTCGTCTTCGGCGCCGAACGCTGGACCTACGCCGAGCTCGACGCCCGCGTCGACAGGCTGGCCAGGCTGCTGCTGGAGCACGGCGCGGCGCCGGAGCGGGTGGTCGCGCTGGCGCTGCCGCGCTCGGCCGACATGGTGGCGGCGCTGTTCGCCGTGCTGCAGACCGGCGCGGCCTACCTCCCGCTGGATCTGGAGTACCCGGCGGAGCGGCTGGCCTTCATGCTGGAGGACACCTCGCCCGTCTGCGTGGTGACCACGGGATCGGTGGCGCTGCCCGAGACCGGGGTGCCGCGCATGCTGCTCGACGACCCGGCGACCGCCGCCCGGCTGGCCGCGCTGCCGGCGGGCGTGCCGTCCGACGCCGAGCGGCCCGGCTTCGCCCGCGGCCTGCCGTACCGGCTCGAGCATCCCGCCTACGTCATCTACACCTCCGGGTCGACCGGCAGGCCGAAGGGCGTCGTCACGCCGTACCGCGGCCTGACGAACATGCAGTTCAACCATCGTGAGGCCATCTTCGGGCCGGCCGTCGCCGCCGCGGGCGGCAGGCGGCTGCGCATCGCCCACACCGTCTCCTTCGCCTTCGACATGTCGTGGGAGGAGCTGCTGTGGTTGGTGGAGGGGCACGAGGTCCACGTCTGCGACGAGAACCTGCGCCGCGACGCCGAGGCCCTGGTGGCCTACTGCGACAGGGAGCGCGTCGACGTCGTGAACGTCACGCCCACCTACGCCCACCACCTGATCGACCAGGGCCTGCTCGACGGCCACCGGCCGCCGCTGGTGCTGCTGGGCGGCGAGGCCGTCTCCGAGACGGTGTGGACGGCGTTGCGCGACAGCGAGGGCACCGTCGGCTACAACCTGTACGGGCCCACCGAGTACACGATCAACACGCTCGGGGCGTCCACGGACGACAGCGCGACACCCGCCGTGGGCAGGCCGATCTGGAACACGACGGCGTACGTGCTCGACGCGGCGCTGCGCCCGGTGCCGCCCGGCACGCCGGGCGAGCTGTACATCGCGGGCGTGGGCCTGGCCCGCGGCTACCACCGCAGGCCGGGACTGACCGCCGCGGCCTTCGTCGCCGACCCGTTCGGCGCGCCGGGTGAGCGGATGTACCGCACGGGCGACCTGGTACGGCAGCGCCCCGACGGCGTCATCGACTTCCTCGGCCGCACCGACGACCAGGTGAAGATCCGCGGCTACCGGGTGGAGCCGAGCGAGGTCGCGGCGGCGATGGAGGAACACCCGCTGGTCTCCCACGCGGCGGTCGTCGCCGACGGCGGCCGGCTGCTCGGCTACGTCGTGCCGCGCGAGGAGGGCGCGGACCTCGCGGTGGTGCGGGCGGCGCTGAAGGAGCGGCTGCCCGGCTACATGGTGCCCGCCGCGCTCGTCGCGGTGGACCGGCTCCCGCTCACCGTGAACGGCAAGCTCGACGTGCGCGCGCTGCCCGCACCCGCCCTCAGCGGCGGTCAGGAGAGCCGCCCGCCCCGCACGGCGCGCGAACGGGTGCTGTGCGAGCTGTTCGGCGACCTGCTGGGCGTGACGGGCGTCGGGATCGACGACGACTTCTTCGACCTGGGCGGCCACTCGCTGCTGGCCACCCGCCTGGTCAGCAGGGCGCGCGCGGCCCTCGGCGCCGAGCTGGCGATCCGCGACCTGTTCGAGGCGCCGACCGTGGCCGAGCTGGCCGCCAGGGTCGGCGGGCAGGACGCCAGGCCCGCCCTGACGGCCGCGGCCGACCGGCCCGCCGAGCCGCCGCTGTCGTTCGCGCAGCGCCGGCTCTGGTTGATCGAGCAGCTGGAAGGGCCGTCGGCGCTCTACAACTTCCCGCTGGTGATGCGGCTGCGCGGCGAGCTCGACGTCGAGGCGTTGCGGGCCGCGCTGGCCGATCTGGCGGCCCGGCACGAGGCGCTGCGCACGCTGATCGTCGAGCGGGAGGGCCGCCCCTTCCAGCGGGTGGTGCCGGCGGCCGAGGCGGTCCCCGTCGTCGAGGTGGTCGAGGCCACGGCGGCGACGCTGGAGCCGACGCTGGAATCGGTCGTCGCCCGGCCGTTCGACCTGGCCGCCGAGCTGCCGCTACGGGCCACCGTGGTCCGGCTGGGCGCGCGCGATCACGTGGTGGCGCTGCTGCTGTACCACATCACGACCGACGAGTGGTCGGACGGCCCGTTCCTGCGTGACCTGTCGGCCGCCTACACCGCCCGCCGCGGGGGCAGGGCGCCCGCGTGGGAGCCGCTGCCCGTGCAGTACGTCGACTACACGCTCTGGCAGCGGCGGCTGCTCGGCGAGCGGACCGACCCGGACAGCGTGGCCGCCCGCCAGCTGGCCTTCTGGGCCGAGACGCTGCGCGGCGCCCCCGAGCGGCTGGAGCTGCCCACCGACCGGCCGCACCCCGCGCCGGCGGCCGCGGGCGGCGAGCTGCGGGTCGAGTTCGGCGCCGAGGACAGCCGGCGGCTGCGGCGGCTGGCCCAGCGCTCGGGCGCGAGCATGTTCATGGTCTGCCACGCGGCGGTCGCGGCCCTGCTGCACCGCCTCGGCGCCGGTGCCGACCTGCCGCTCGGCGTGCCGGTCTCCGGCCGCGCCGACGAGGCGCTGGACGACCTGGTGGGCTTCTTCGTCAACACGCTCGTGCTGCGCGCCGACGTGTCGGGCGACCCGACCTTCGCCGAGCTGGTCGCGCGGGTCAGGGAGCGGGCCCTGGCCGCCTTCTCCCATCAGGACGTGCCGTTCGAGGCGGTCGTGGAGGAGCTCAACCCGGTCCGCTCGCCCGGCCGCAACCCGCTGTTCCAGGTGATGGTCGGCTACCGCAACCGCGGCGCCGACGACTTCGCGCTGGCGGGCCTGGAGGTGCTGCCCGCGCCGGTGTCCGCGAGCACCGCCAAGTTCGACCTGGTGTTCAGCTTCGTCGAGGACGAGGCGATCTCCTGCGTCGTCGAGTACCGCGCCGACCTGTTCGACCGGTCCACGGTGGCGGCCATGGGGGCGCGGCTCGCCGGCCTGGTCGGGACGGTCGCCGCCGACCCGTCGGTCAGGGTCGCCGACATCGACGTGCTCACCCCGCGGGAGCGGGAGCTGGTCGTCACCGGCTTCAACGCGACCGACCGCGAGGTGGCCGAGCAGACCCTGCACGGCATGTTCCTGCGCAGGGTCGCCGAACGCCCCGGCGCCGTGGCGGTGGTCGAGGGGGACCGCTCGGTCGGCTACGCGGAGCTCGACGCCCTGTCCGACCGGATGGCGGCGATGCTCGCCCATCACGGCGTGCGGGAGGAGAGCGTGGTCGGCGTGGCCGTGCCGCGCTCGGTGGACATGGTGGCGGTGATGCTCGGCGCGCTCAAGCTCGGTGCCGCGTTCCTGCCCCTCGACCTGGCCCACCCCGCCGACCGCCTGGCGTACATGGTCGGCGACTCGGGGGCGAAGGTGGTCGTGGCCGCGCAGCCCGTCGAGGGCCTGGACGTGCTGCTGCTCGGCGACGCGCCCGACGGGCGGTGGCGGGCACCCGCCTACCCGGAGGTGGCGCTCGACCAGGCGGCCTACGTCATCTACACCTCCGGCTCGACCGGACGCCCCAAGGGCGTGGTCGTCACGCACGAGGGGATCGGCAGCCTGGTCGCCACGGCCGTCGACCGCATGGGGCTCACCCCCGACAGCAGGGTGCTGCACTTCGCCTCGATCGGGTTCGACGTCACCGCCTTCGAGCTGAGCATGGCCCTGTGCCACGGCGGCAGCCTCGTGCTCGTCCCCGACGCGGCCAGGGTGCCAGGCCACGAGCTGACCGGCTTCATGACCGAGCACGAGATCACCCACGCGATCCTGCCGCCGTCGCTGGTGGCGGCGCTGCCGGCCGGCTGCGAGCCGCCCGAGGGCTGCACGGTGCTGGTCGGCACCGAGACGGTCCCGCCGGACGTGATCGAGCGCTGGGCGGGCCGGCTGCGCCTGCTGGCCGCCTACGGGCTGACCGAGGCGACGGTGAACTCCACGCTGTGGGCGGCCGAACCGGGCTGGGCGGGAGCGGTGCCGATCGGCGTGCCCGACCCCAACACCCGCGCCTACGTGCTCGACGAGCGCCTGCGCCCGGTGCCGCCTGGGGTGGCCGGCGAGCTCTACATCGCCGGGCGCGGGCTGGCGCGCGGCTATCTCGGACGGCACGGCCTGACCGCCGAGCGGTTCGTGGCCTGCCCGTACGGCCCGCCCGGCGCCAGGATGTACCGGACCGGCGACCGGGCCCGCTGGCGCGCCGACGGCAACCTCGACTTCCTCGGCAGGGCGGACGACCAGGTCAAGATCCGCGGGTTCAGGATCGAGCCGGGCGAGATCGCCGGCGCGATGACCAGGCACCCGATGATCTCCCAGGCGGCCGTCGTCACCGACACGAGCGGTCCCGAGCCGCGCCTGGTCGGCTACGCGGTCGCGGCGGGCGGCCCGCTCGACCCCGCCCAGGTGCGGTCGCACGTCGCGGCGCTGCTGCCCCCGGCCATGGTGCCGTCCGCGGTGGTGGTGCTCGACCGGCCGCTGCCGCTGACGCCCAACGGCAAGCTGGACCGGGCCGCGCTGCCGGCGCCCGACTGGTCGGCGCTGACCGGTGCCACCCGCCCGCGCACCGGGCGGGAGCACGCGCTCGCCGAGCTGTTCGCGGAGGTGCTGGGCCTGCCCCAGGTCGGCGTCCACGACAACTTCTTCGAGCTCGGCGGCCACTCGATGTCGGCCATGCGGCTGCTCGGCAGGATCCGCACGACGCTGGACGCCCGGCTCACGCTGCGGGCCGTCTTCGACGCGCCCACCGTCGCCGAGCTGGCCGCCCGCCTCGACGAGAGGGATCTCGGCGAGCGGGCCAGGCTGCGCCGGCGGGAGCTGCCCGCCGCGCCGCCCCAGGAGTGGCAGCACGCCAGGACGGGGGCCGGGCGGCCGCACGACATGGCCTTCGCGCTCCGCTCCCCCGATCCAGGCGCCGCGGCCGCCGCGCTCGCCGACGTAGCAGCGCGTCACGAGCCGCTCCGCACGGCCGTCGTCCGCGGGGACGGCGGGCTCGTCCAGGTGCCGGCCGCGCAGTGGCTGGAACACGTCGAGGTGCCCGACCTGGACGAGGGACTGCACGCGCTGGCGGGCGAACCCGCCGACCTGGAGGGGCGCGCGCCGCTGCGGGCCAGGCTGCTCACCGACCGCTGGGGCGCGCGGGCGCTGCTGCTGACCATGCACTACCTCGCCGTCGACGAGTGGTCGGTGGTGCCGCTCCTGCGCGACTTCGCCGCCGCCTACGCGGCCCGGCGGCGGGGCGCCGCCCCGGCGTGGGAGCCGCTGCCGGTCGGCTACGCCGACTACACGCGGTGGGCGCACGAGGTGACCGACGGCGCCCAGCTCGAGCACTGGCGGCAGGCGCTGGACGGCATGCCGCGCGCCGTCGCGCTGCCGTACGACCGGGCCGGTGAGGGGGTGCGGGGCGACCACGTCGGCGTCACGCTCGACGCCGGCCTGCACGCGGCCATCGACGCGGTCGCCGCCGAGAGCGGCACCAGCATGTTCATGGTGCTCCACGCGGCGTTCGCGACGCTGCTCACCCGGCGGGGGGCGGGCACCGACCTGCCGATCGCCTCGCTGGTCGCGGGCCGTACCGAGGAGGAGCTGACCGGCCTGGTCGGCTGCTTGTTCAACACCGTGGTGCTGCGCACCGACACCTCCGGCGAGCCGGCCTTCCGCGAGCTGCTCGCCCGGGTGAGGGAGACCGACCTGGCCGCGCTCGACCGGCAGGACGTGCCGTTCGACCGGGTGGCCAGGGCGCTGGGCCTGCGGCCGCCGCAGGTGATGATCGTCCATCACGAGCAGGCCGACACCGGCGAGCTCGCCTTCGAGCACGTGCCGACGGGAGCGCTCAACGCCGACCTGACGCTGAGCTTCTTCGAGCCGCGCGGCGACGGTCCGGTGGAGTGCCTGCTGGAGTACGCGACCGACCTGTTCGACCGGGCCACGATCCAGTCCATGGCGGACGAGCTGGTCCGCATTCTGCACACCGAAGTGAGGAGCAACGCATGAGCACGAACCCGTTCGAGGACCGGGACGGCCGATTCCTGGTGCTGGTCAACGACGAGGAGCAGCACTCGCTGTGGCCCTCGTTCGCCGAGGTGCCCGCCGGGTGGCGGGTGGTGTTCGGTGAGGAGACGCGGGAGGCGTGCCTGGAGTACGTGGAGACCCACTGGACCGACCTGCGCCCCCGCAGCCTCGTCGAGGCGACGAGGCAGGACTGACCCGCCGGCCTGGTCCGGTCACCCCTGGCGGTGGCCGGACCAGGCGGCCCACAGGGTCGCGTAGCGGCCGCCGGCCCGCACGAGCTCGTCGTGCGTGCCTGTCTCGGCCACCCGGCCCTCCTCCAGCAGCACGACGCGGTCCGCGGCCGCGGCCTGGGTGAGCCGGTGGGCGACGACCAGCGCGGTCCTGCCCTCGATCGCGGCCGCCGCCGACGCCTCCAGCGCCCTCGCGCCCGCGCTGCCCGCCTCGGCCGTCGCCTCGTCCAGCACCACCACCGGAGGGTCGGCGAGCACCAGCCGGGCCAGCGCCAGCTGCTGGGCCTGGGCCGCGGTGAGCCGGTGGCCGCTGTCGCCCACCACCGTGCCGAGCCCCTCCGGCAGCGCCCGCGCCCACGCCAGCGCGCCGACACGGTCGAGCGCGGCGACCAGCTCGGCCTCCTCGGCGTCCGGCTTGGCCAGCCGCAGGTCGTCGGCGAGCGGGCCGGCGAAGACGTGCACCTCCTGGGTGAGCAGCGCGACGTCGCGGCCCCCGCCCCCGACGCCGATCGAGCCGCTGCCGGGCGGGTGGATGCCCGCGATCAGCTTGGCCAGCGTGGTCTTGCCCGCCCCGCTGGCGCCCACCAGCGCCACCGTCTCCCCCGCGGCGATGTCCAGGCAGACCCCGCGCAGCACCGGACGGCCGCCGCGGTAGGCGTACCCGACGTCACGGACGCGCACCTCAGGCGCGGCCGTGCCCGAGGCGAGCGGCGGGGCGGGCGCGGGGGCGGCCTCCACCACGCCCACCAGTCTGGCCAGGCCCGCCCCCGCCGCCTGCGCGTCGTCGACCAGGCCCAGCGCGATGTTGATCGGGGTGAACAGGCTGTGGAAGTACAGCGCGGCGGCGCCTGCCGTACCGACCGTGACGCCGCCGCCGCGCACCAGCAGGAAGCCGGTCACCAGCACCGCCGACAGCCCGACCCACTCGGCCAGGTTGAGCCTGGCGTAGAACCGGGTGACCAGCCTGACCCCGGCCACCGCCAGGTCGACCGCGGCCCGCGAGCCGACCCCCACCAGGCCGACGTGCCGCTCGGCCAGCCCGAACGCCCTGACGGTCGGCGCGCCGCCGACCGTGCCGAGCAGTTGCTGCTGCTGCGCGCCGACGGCCACCCGCTGCGCCGCGTACAGCGGGACGGCGCGGCGCACGTACCAGCGCAGCGTGTGCGCCTGGATCGGCACCGCGAGCAGCGCGACGAGCAGGAAGCGCCAGTCGAGGACCGCCATGCCGGCCAGGGTCAGGACGATCGTCAGCAGCGAACGGGCCAGCGCGGGCAGCGCGTCGCGGACCGCGTTGGTGATTACCGCCACGTCGCCGGTGACGCGGGCGGTCAGGTCGCCGGAGCCGGCCCGCTCGACCTGCTCCAGGGGCAGCCGCAGCGCCCTGTCGACGAAGCGTTCGCGCAGGGTGGCGAGCATCCCCTCGCCCAGCCTGGCCACGAGCGAGACGCCGACGGCGCTCGCCACGCCCTGGCCGGCCGCGATCGCCACCAGCCAGACGACCGGCTCGGTGACCGCGTCCGCGGGCCTGCCCTGGACGACCAGGTCGATGATGTGGCCGAGCACCGGCGCGGTGAGCAGGCCGACGCCGGTCGCCACGATCAGGACGGCGAAGCCGGCCAACGCGGTGACCCGGTGCGGGCGGGCCAGCCGCCACACCGCCGCCCTGGTGCGTGCCGCGGTGGCGGTGGGCAGCAGCTCGCGCTCCCCGCCCTTCGCCGGGGCGCCGCCGGGCGCGGGCCTGCTCTCCTCAGCGGTCACGTGCCGCGCCTCCTCCGTCGTCGCCTGCTCGCTCTTCGCGGCCGTCACGTCAGCACCGCCGCCCGGTAGGTCTCGTGCTCCTGGACGAGGTCGGCGTGGGTGCCGTCCGTCACCAGGTCACCGTCCAGGAAGATCACCCTGTCGGCCGCCGCCAGCAGCGCCGGGCTGGTGGCCACCATGACCGTGGTGCGCCCCGCCCTGGCCGTCCTGATCCCCTGGGCGATCGCGGCCTCGGTGGCCGCGTCGACCGCGGTGGTCGGGTCGTGCAGGACCAGCACCGGAGGGGCGGCGGCCAGCGCTCTGGCCAGCGCCACCCGCTGGCGCTGGCCGCCCGACAGCGACAGCCCGCGCTCGGTGAGCAGGGTGTGCGCGCCGTCCGGCAGCGCCGCCGCGACCTGGTCCGCGGCCGCCGCCGCCATCGCCGAGACCACGGCACGGGACACCGGGCCGTGGCCGGACCGCGCGGCGGCGTCGCCCTTCTCCGGCAGGAGGCCGTCACCCTGAGCGGTGGCGCCCTTCTCCGGCAGGAGGCCGTCACCCTGGGCGGCGGCGACGTCCTCCGGCAGGAGGGCGTCATCCTGCGCGGCCGCGGCGACGTTGTCCAGCAGGGTGCCCTCGAACAGGTCCGCGTCGTGCGCGGCCACCACGATCGCCCGGCGCACCCGTGCGGGCTCGACGCTCGACAGCGGCACCCCGTCCAGCTCGACGGTGCCCGACCCCGGGTCGGCCGTCCGGCCGAGCACCTGCAGCAGCGCTGTGGCCACCGCCGGGTCGGTCGTGACGACACCCAGCAGCTCCCCCGGCGCCACCTCGGCGCTCAGCCCGCGCAGGGCGCCGTGGGAGACGTCCTTGATCACCAGCCCGCCGCGCACGACCTCGGGCAGCTCGCGCGAGCCCCCCGCCACCGCCGGCGGCGCGGCCAGCACGGAGGCGATCCTGGCGGCCGACGCCCGGCCCTGGGCCAGCTCGCCGTTGGCCCAGGCCAGGATCGACAGCGGGGTGAGCAGGAACTGGGCCAGCCCGACCGCCGCCACCAGCTGGCCGACGCTGATGTCGCCCTGCGCGGCCAGCCGCCCGCCCACCAGCGCCACGATCGCGAGGAAGACGCCGGTGAGGATCAGCATGCCGCCGTCGTGCCAGGCCTGCGCCCTGGCCGCCCGCACGGTCGCGGCCAGGGCGTCGCGGCTGGTCCGCCGGTACCTGTCGACCGCCGCCCGCTCGGCGCCGATGCCCTTGAGCACCCGCAGTCCTGCGACCAGGTCGGCCGCCACGCCCGAGGCGCGCGCGGCGCGTTCCTGCTCGGCGCCGCTGCGCCGTTCCAGCGGCTTGCCGAGCAGGTGCGCCAGCGCCAGCAGCGGCGGGACGCCCAGCAGGACCAGCAGGCCGAGCGGTACCGACACCATCAGCAGCGCCACGCCGCCGGCCACCAGCCCGGCCAGGGCCGCGACGCCCGCGGTCAGGGCGACGTTGACGGCGCCCACCCGCTTGGCGTCGGAGGTGGCGACGGAGACCAGCTCGCCCGGCAGCCGGCCGGTCTCGGCGCCCGCCCCTGGCGCCAGTACCCGGCTGGTCAGCGCCAGGCGCAGCTCGTGGGCGGCCAGCTCGGCGGCCTTCTCCGCGGCGCGGGCGCTGAAGCGGTAGCTGAACGACAGCCCGGCGAAGGTGAGCGCGAGGACGGCGATCCAGCCGGCGAGCGCACCGCCGTCACCGCCGGAGATCGCCTGGTCGATCACCACGCCGACCACGACGGGGACCAGGGCCTCGCCGGTCTGATGGCTCGCGGCGAGCAGCGCTCCGCTCGCGGTCTGTCTCCACTGTCCGGTGATGGCACGTCGCAGGACGTCACGGCCTTCGCAGGGCACCCGGGGTTCCTCCGGTCGTCGCGCGCGGGGGTTCGCACTAAGGTGAGCCTAACCTAATCATCCGGATCACCGAAGCCTCCCATCGGCTCCGATTTGCCTTGCCGGATGCCCCCGGGGGTATAGTCGAAGCATGGAGCTGAACGAGGGCATGGTCGGCGACGCGCTGACCCGGCTGAAGCGGGCACACGGCCAGCTGGCCGGGGTGATCGCGATGATCGAGGCGGGCGAGGACTGTACGAAGGTGCTCACCCAGCTCGCCGCCGTCTCCAAGGCCCTGGACCGGGCCGGCTTCAAGATCGTCGCGACCGGCCTGCGCCACTGCCAGGACGCCCAGAACCGCGGCGACCAGCCCCCCATGAGCGTCAGCGAGCTGGAGAAGCTCTTCCTGGCCCTCGCCTAGCCCGGCGGCCGCGCGCCCGCGGCCGCACTTTTTTGCCCGAAGGATACCCCCAGGGGTATCAGAGAGGAGACGGGATGGAGATCACGTCGTTCCGTACGCCCGGCCTGGGCGACCAGACCTACCTGCTGTCGCACGAGGGCCGCGGCGTCCTGGTCGATCCCCAGCGCGACATCGACCGCTTCCTGCGCGCCGCCGCCGTGCGCGACGTGGAGCTGCGGTTCGTGCTGGAGACGCACCTGCACAACGACTACGTCTCCGGCGCCGAGCAGGCCGCCCTGCGCACCGGCGCCGAGCTGGTCCTGCCCGCCGCCGCGGCGGCCGCCTACCGGCACACCCCCGCCTTCCACCTGGAGGACATCGACGGCGGGACGGGCCTGACCATCCGCCCGGTCCACACCCCTGGCCACACTCCCGAGCACACCAGCTACCTGGTGCTGGTCGACGGCGAGCCGGTCGCGGTGTTCTCCGGCGGCAGCCTGCTGGTCGCCTCGGCCGGACGTCCCGACCTGCTCGGCCCCGAGCGCGCCCGCACGCTGGCCCGCATGCAGCACCGCTCGCTGCACCGCCTGGCCGCCCTGCCGCCCGGCGTCGGCCTGTACCCCACGCACGGCGAGGGCTCCTTCTGCACGGCCACCGGCGCCGGCCGGCTGACCTCCACCATCGGGGCCGAACGCGCCGGCAACCCGCTCCTGACCATCGACGAGCCCGAGAGGTTCGCCGACGAACTGCTGGCCCACCCCATGCCCATCCCCGCCTTCTACGCGCACATGGGGCCGGCCAACACGTTCGGCGTGCCGCCCATGCCGTCCGTGGCGGTTCCCGATCTCGGCGTGGCCGACATCCCCGCCGGCTCTCACGTGGTCGACCTGCGGCCCCGCCGGGCACAGGCGCTCGGCATGCTGCCCGGCTCGGTCGGCATCGAGCTGGACGAGGACTTCGGCAGCTGGGCGGGGTGGCTGCTGCCCCACCAGGAGCCGATCACGCTGGTCGCCGAGCCGGGGCAGGACGTCGCCGAGGCCGTCACCCAGCTCGCCAGGATCGGCGTCGACACCGTCCAGGGCGTCGTCCGCGACCTCGGCGAGGCCGCCACGCAGACCTACGAGCTGCTGGAGCTCGACGCCTTCGTCGAGCGGGCCGCCCAGCCGGACGCCCAGCTGCTGGACGTGCGGATGCCCGGCGAGCGGGAGGAGAAGCGGCTGGAGGGCGCGGCCGAGCGCTTCCTGCCCGAGCTGTTCACCCTGGGCGTTCCCGGCGAGCTCGACCCGGCACGACCGGTGCTGGTCGCCTGCGTCTCCGGACGCCGCGCGAGCATCGCGGCAGGCCGCCTCGCCGGCGAGGGCTACCGGGCGATCGCGCTCACCGGCGCCGGCGTCCGTGAGGTCGCAGCCGCGCTGGAGACGCGCGCGAGCGCCTGACGCCCGCGCCCCACCTTCGACAGAACAGGAGAAACCCCGTGTCACGTATCGACGCCGCCTCCGCCCGAGCGCTGGTCGCGGCCGACCCCGGCGTCCTCGTCGTGGACGTCCGTACCCCGGCCGAGTTCGCCTCCGCGCACATCGACGGCGCCGTCAACCTGCCCCTCGACCAGGTGGAGGCCCACCGGCGGCGCATCGTCGCCGACGCGGGCGGCCGCCTGCTCCTCGTGTGCCAGTCCGGCAGCCGCGCCGAACGTGCCGGAACGGCGCTCGCCGGCGCCGGGCCCGCCGACGTCGTGGTCCTGGACGGCGGCATGAACGCCTGGATCGCCTCCGGCGCGCCGGTCAACCGCGGCCGGCCACGCTGGGCGCTGGAGCGGCAGGTCCGCCTCGTCGCGGGGACCATCGTGGTCGCCTCCGTCGTGGCGAGCCTCTGGATCCCCGCCGCGGTGGTCGTGGCCGGGCTCGTCGGGACGGGCCTGGCGGTGGCCGCCGTCACCGACACCTGCGCCATGGGCATGCTGCTGTCCAGGCTGCCCTACAACCGGGCGGGCGGCGCCGACGTCGAGGCCGCCATGACCCGCCTGCGCCGACCCGCCCCGGGCGCCTGACCTCCGAAACGCCGTACGGCAGGCCGGCCCATGACCTCTGGATACCCCCGGGCGTATCGCCGTCCGGGGGTCACGAGGCCTGGAGGGCGGGGAGGCGGCCCGAGTCGACCGAGTCGAGGACGCGCGCCGCCCCGCCGAGGGCCGCCGCGCCGTACCCCAGGGTGGAGGCGACGATCCGGCACCCGCCCAGGTCGCCGGCGAGGGTGCGGTCGCAGGCTTCGGCCGTGGCCGCGGGCAGCAGCCACGGGGCGAGCGGCACGTAGTAGCCGCCCAGGATGACCGCCTCGGGGTTGAGCAGGTTCGTGACGATCGCGATGCCCCTGCCGAGGTCACGCCCGACCCTGGCGAGCAGGTCGAGGGTCGGCCGGTCGCCCGCCTTCGCCCGGCGGACGACCTCCCGGATCTCCGGCTCCACCTCCGCGGGGTCGGTGGCCGAGACGAACACCCCGATGCCGGCGACCGCCTCGAGGCAGCCGGTACGGCCGCAGCGGCACGCGGGCCCCTCGGGGTCGATCTGGATGTGCCCGATCTCCCCGCTGAAGCCCTGGCCGCCGCGCCGCAGCCGTCCGTCGAGGACGACACCGGCGCCGACGCCCACCTCGCCGGTCAGGTAGACCAGGTTCGGCGTGCCGCTCAGCGGACCGAACCGGTGCTCGGCCAGGACCGCGAGGTTCGCGTCGTTCTCGACCTGGATGGGGAAGCCGGGGTCGCGGAGCGCCGTGGCCAAGTCACCCGCGAGGTCCACCTCGCGCCAGCCGAGGTTGGGCGCCACCACGACCGTGCCGCTGGTGCCGATCAGGCCGGGAACGGCGACCGCCACGCCGAGTACCTGCCGCCGGTCGCGGCTCATGCGGCTGATGACCCGCCTGGTGAGAGCGGCGACCGCGGACACGGCCTGCGCGGCGGTCGCCGTCGCTCCGGGGAAGGAGCGCCGCCACGACAGCAGCCGCTCCCCCGACAGGTCGACCGCGACCGCGGTGAGGTAGTCGACGTTGACCTCGAGGCCGACCGACGCGTACGGCGAGCCGTCCAGGACCAGCATGGTGGCCGGCCGTCCGACGCGGTTCTCCGTCAGGCCCACCTCGCGCACGAGCCGCCGCTCGATCAGGTCGGCGACCAGGCTGGACACGGTCGCCTTGTTGAGCCCGGTCGAGGCGGCGATGTCGGCCCGCGAGCACGGCGCCTTGTCACGCACGAAGCGGAGGACGACGGCGAGGTTGGTCGCCCTGACGTCGGTGAAGTCGGCGGGCCGCGGGCCCGCTGAGGAAGAGATCAAGATCAGCCTCCGACGATCGGCCAGGCTGGCCCCATCATGCCGCAGCCGGCGCCCGCCGACCAATCCGCCGACCCCGACGTCAGGACCCGCCGCCCCGGCGGGCGCCGGCGAGCTTGCGCTTCACCCACCAGAGCTCGTCGTTCAGCTCGTCCCTGTTCGGCAGCGGCTTGCCGGCGCCCGGCAGGTCGTCGAACTCGCCGGGCTCCTGCGCTTCGCGGATCTGCCGGTCGATCAAGGTCTCGAAGCGGTCGGTCATGGACGCTCCTTCCCGTGTCTCGGGCGATGCCGCCATCCTGGCACGCGGCCTGCTCGTCCCCGCCGCCCGCCCTGCCGCCGCGCCCCCGGCGGGGCGGCGGATCAGAAGTCGTGGAAACCCACGGTCGAGCCGGGATGCGGGCCGCCCGGCAGGCCCGGCAGGTAAGGCGCGGGCTCGGGGAACGGCTCGTCGTCGTCCGCGCCGGGGTGGTGGACGCGCTCACCCGAGC
This sequence comes from Nonomuraea sp. NPDC004354, assembly GCF_053602555.1. Taxonomy (NCBI): domain Bacteria; kingdom Bacillati; phylum Actinomycetota; class Actinomycetes; order Streptosporangiales; family Streptosporangiaceae; genus Nonomuraea; species Nonomuraea sp. NPDC004354. The sequence continues at coordinate 824,179 of NZ_JBSGDV010000003.1, forward strand.
CGAGCAGGGCCCTGGTCAGTGCCGCGCGCTCGTCGAGCATGTCGTCGAGGGCGCGGCCGAGGTGCGCGCCGGTGAGCGTGGGCACGGTCGCCGTGCCGCTCCCGGGAAGGGCGGCGAGAACGGCACGGCGCAGCAGTTCCTTGAAGAACGACGCGGTGGCGCCCTCCGTCCTGGCCACGATCGGTTCCAGGTCGGCCTCAAGGCGCAGGTCCCCGGCGTACAGCCGGAGCAGGGCGGCACGGCCTCCGGCGTCCGGCTTGGGGATCTCGACGGCCAGGTCGACCCGTCCGGGCCGGTCGGCCAGGGCCCGCTCCAGGACATCGGCGCGGTTGGTGGTGAGCACGAACGTCACGTCGGCGTCGGCGCCCACCCCGTCCATCGCGTCGAGCAGCGCGAACAGCAGCGGGTTGCCGTCGGCGGTGTAGGAGCGGTCGCGGGCGACCAGGTCGACGTCCTCCAGGACGACGATCGCCGGCTGCAGCCGCCTGGCCAGCCCCGCGGCCTGGGTGACGTACCTGATCGCCGAGCCGGTCATGACGATCACGGTGCAGTCGCGCATCCGGCCCATCAGGTAGCGGACGGTGTGGGTCTTGCCGGTGCCGGGCGGCCCGTGCAGCAGCAGGCCGCGCTTGAGGTGCTGGCCGTTGGCGCGCAGCCGTACGGCGTGCTCCCCGATCTCCACGATGTGCCGTTCGATCGTGGCCAGCACGTCACCCGGCAGGATCACCTGATCGGCGGTCATGCGGGGCCGGGGCAGGAACGTCACCAGGTCGTTGCCGCGATGCTCGCTCCACTCGAACGACAGGACCTGCCCCTGGTAGACGTCGTTCTCGCGCATGCGCCGCGAGATCTCGTCGCGGGCGCGGGTGGCGCTCGGCCGGTCCTTCGCCAGCACGACGAGCCGGCACTGCGGGGTGTGCTCCCGTGCCCCGCGCAGGCCGACCACCACCGGGGCGCCGTCGGGAGAGCGGGCGAGCACGAGGCCGAGCGAGACGACCTCGGTGGTCTCGTCGGGCCCCACCGCCGCCGTGGCGTAGTCCACCGCGCCGGGCTCGTACCGCTCCCAGCCACGCGCGGCGCCGGCCAGCATGTTGACGATGTCCTCGTGCTCGCGGCCGTGCCCGGCGATGCCGAACCACTCGGCCTGCGGGCTGTGCGCGGCCAGGTAGGAGTCCACACCGCGCTGGAGGTTGACGTGCTCCCAGCCCGGAAGGTTCTCGGCGACGTTGACGATGTGCCGCAGATCGCACCCCAGGTGCGCGGTGACCCGGGTCACCAGTTCGGGCGGCTCCCTCTCCTCGCTGATCGTCTGGCGCGCGGTCGTGATGAGCTCGTCGAGCGCCCGGGCCAGCCGCTTGGCGTCATGGAGATCCATAAGCCATACCCTGACAGACTCCGTCACGCCGCCGCCGACATTCTCCTGTCGCGTGCCGTTCTCGCTCAGAGCTCGAACTTCGCCACCCTGCGCAGCTTGTTCATCGCGTCCAGCGCCGCCACCTTGTACGACTCGGCCAGCGTCGGGTAGTTGAACACCGCGTCCACCAGGTAGTCGATCGTCCCGCCGCAGCCCATCACCGCCTGCCCGATGTGCAGCAGCTCCGTCGCCCCCGTGCCGAACACGTGCACGCCCAGCAGCGACCGGTCCTCGGGCGAGACCAGCAGCTTCAGCATGCCGTACGTGTCGCCGATGATCTGGCCGCGGGCAAGCTCGCGGTAGCGGGAGATGCCGACCTCGAACGGCACGTGCGAATGCGTCAGCTCGTCCTCGGTCTGCCCGATGAAGGAGATCTCGGGAATGGTGTAGATGCCGATGGGCTGCAGGGTCGACAGGCCGCCGAGGGGCTCGCCGCAGGCGTGGTGGGCGGCGATGCGGCCCTGTTCCATGGAGGTCGCCGCCAGCGAGGGGAAGCCGATGACGTCGCCGACGGCGTAGATGTGCGGCACCGCCGTACGGTAGACCGCGTCGACGGTGATGCGCCCGCGGTCGTCGGCGGTCAGGCCGGCGGCCGCCAGCCCCAGGTCGTCGGTCATGCCGTGGCGTCCCGCCGAGTACATGACGGTCGCGGCGGGGATCTTCTTGCCACTCTCCAGCAGGGTGATCGCGCCGCGGGGACGGCGTTCGACGGCGGCGACGGTCTCGCCGAAGCGGAAGGTGACGGCCAGGTCGCGCAGGTGGTACTTCAGCGCCTCGACGATCTCCAGGTCGCAGAAGTCGAGCATGCGTTCGCGCCGCTCGACGACCGTGACCTTGGTGCCGAGCGCGGCGAACATGCTGGCGTACTCGATGCCGATGACGCCCGCGCCGACCACGACCAGCGAGTCGGGCACCGACGGCAGGTTGAGGATGCCGTCAGAGTCGATGACGGTCTGCTCGTCGAACTCGACGGAGGCGGGACGCGCGGGCCTGGTGCCGACCGCGACGACGATCTTGTCGGCGGTGACCTTGACGTCGTTGCCGTGCTCGTCGACGACGCTGACGGTGTGCGGGTCGACGAAGCGGCCCGTCCCGTTGAGGACGGCCACGTGGTTGCGTGACAGCTGGCTGCGGATCACGTCGACCTCGCGCCCGATCACGTGTTGCGTGCGGATGCCGAGGTCGCCCACGGTGACCTCGTCCTTGACGCGGTAGCTCTGGCCGTACATCTCCCGCTGGTTGAGACCGGTCAGGTAGAGCACGGCCTCGCGCAGCGTCTTGGACGGGATGGTGCCGGTGTTGATGCACACGCCGCCGATCATGTTGCGGCGTTCGACCACGGCCACGCGTCGTTCGAGCTTGGCGGCGGCGATGGCGGCCTTCTGCCCGCCAGGGCCCGAGCCCACGACCAGTACGTCAAAGTCGGACACAAGGCCAGTGTCCACCTAAGCGGACGTCCCCGCCATGACCCTGTCGACGATCGCCGTCGCCCCCTCCTGCCGGGCGCAGTGGGCGCAGCAGTACCAGCGGCGGTTGGCCTCCACGCCGTGCCCGATGATCTTCTGTCCGCAGTGCTCGCAGATGGGGGCCATCGCCTGGATGGCGCACTGGAAGGAGTCGAAGGTGTGCACCGCGCCCTGGGCGTGCACCTCGAAACTCATGTCGTAGTCGTTCCCGCACACTTCGCAGACGGCCATGTCGGTCCTCCGATCCCGGGGTTACTTCAGCGGAGATACCCCGAGGGAGGAATGCATTCGTCCTCCGCGCCGACTCTTGGCCGATGATCTACGTGGTGGCGGTCAGACGGAGGCGCCGCCGTCGACCACCAGGTCGGTGCCCACGGCGAAACCGGCTTCGGGCGAGGCCAGGTACAGCACGGCTCCCGCGATCTCCTCCAGCGTGCCCACCCTGCCGAGCGGCAGCGCCGACTTCATCCGCTCGGCCCGCTCGGCCTCGCTCTCGCCCGGCCGCAGCGACATCGCCGTCTCGGCGGGGCCGGGGCTGACGGCGTTGATGCGGACGCCTTCCCCGATGTACTCCAGCGCCGCGGCCCTGGTCAGCGCGCTCACCGCCGCCTTGGAGGTGATGTAGGCGGCCAGTCCGGCGTAGCTCTTGTGGGCGCCCAGGTTGGAGGCGGTGTTGACGATGACGCCGCCCCCGTTGCGGCGCATGTGCTCGATCTCGTACTTCATCGACAGCCACACGCCCGTCACGTTGACGTCCATGACGTGCGCCCATGTCCGCTCGTCCAGGTCGGTGACCGCGCCCCCGGCGAAGACGCCGGCGTTGTTGAAGGCGACGTCGAGCCGGCCGTACCTCGCCACGACCTCGGCGACCATCGCCTCGGCGTCGGCGGCGCGCGTGACGTCGGCCCGCACGTGGCCGGCCGTACCGCCGGCCTCCTCCACGAGTCGCACCGTCTCCAGCAACGGCTCGACGCTCCGGCCCGCCACTACCACCGTGGCCCCTTCGCCGGCGAACGCCTGGGCGCTCGCCCGCCCGATGCCGGAGCCGCCTCCGGTGACGAGCACGACCTTGCCCTTGAAACGCATGACCACTCCCTTTTCTAGAACGAGTGGTCTTGAATATGCCTTATCGAGAACGATCGGTCAAATATCTACCGAGGAGCGGGACGGCCAGCACCCCGAGCAGCGCCAGCGCCACGGGCAGGGAGAAGGCCGCCGACAGCGCCGCGACCAGCAGCGGGCTGGCGACGAACCCCGCATAGGAGAAGGTGGACACGGCCGAGACCAACGCGCCGTCCTCGTCGCCCACCGCGGCCCTGCTCAGCATGGCCGGCACCAGCGGCCCGAGCGCCAGCCCGGTCAGCCCGAACCCGGCCAGCGACAGCCACGCCACAGGGGCCAGCCCCGCCAGCGCGATCCCGCCCCCGCCGCCGAGTCCCGCCACGAGGTAGAGCGTGCGCAGACCCAGCCTGGGAAGGGCCTGGGCGGCCAGCCGGCCCGCGGTGAGCGCGCCCATGTAGACGGCGGGCGCCGCGCTGGCCAGCAGGGTGGGCGCGGCCAGATGGTCCTCCAGCAGCAGGACGGACCACTGCTCGACGGAGTTCTCGATGACCAGCGCCCCCGCGGCCAGCGCGCCGAGCACGACCGCGTGCCGCCAGGCGCCGTGCCGCCCGGACTCGGCGACCGGCTGGACGCCCCGGCCGAGCGCGAGGCCGGCGGCGAAGACCGCGCAGGCCAGCACCAGGACCGCGACGACGGCCAGCACCTGCGCGGGGCCGTACCCGAGGGAGCGGGCCAGCCCCGTGGCCGGGGCGGCGACGATCACGGCGACGGGGAAGGCGGCGTGCACGGGCTGGAAGAGCCTGCGCCCCGACTCGCGCTCGGCCCTGCCGGTCGCGGTGTTGAGCGCGATGTCGAACGCCCCGCTGGTCGCGCCGAGCCCGACCAGCGCCAGCCCCAGCGCCAGGGGGCTGCCGACGAGGCCGACCAGCGACACCGCGACGGCGAACAGCACGGTGGTGACGGCCAGCGCCGCGCGTTCCCTGCCCCTGACCAGCCTGCTGGTGAGCGCCATCGCCGGGATGGCGCCGGCGGGCACACCGGCCAGCGCCACGCCGAGATCGGCGTCGCTCGCCCCGACCTGGGCCTGTACGGCAGGCAGCAACGCCGACCACGACCCCCAGAACACCCCCCAGGCCGCGCAGACGGCGACGAGCCTGGCCAGGGTCATGCGAGCGGGAAGGCGTGAGCGTCGATCAGCGTCATGGCCGTAGCGTATGCGGGCGGGTCGCCCGGCGCCGCTCCTTTCTCACCTGCCGCACATCCGCCTCTCACCTCCCGCACACCCGCCGGTACGGCAGGCCCGGCACGTACACCGCCCATTCCGCCTCGCTCAGCGACCGCCCGGCCCGCGCGCACACCCGCGCCGCCACCACGGCCGGGTCCAGCGGGTACTCGGCCAGCTTCCCGTCGACCAGCGCCAGCAGCCTGCCCGCGGCGAACCGCGCCTGGCTGATCGAGGGATCCTTGACCGTGACGATCACCACCCCGGAGGCCACGTCGTACACCCGCACCCCGTCCATGGCGGTGACGGCGACGAGCGAGCCGTCCGGCGAGAACGTCAGCTCCGGGTTGACGGGCAGGTCGCGCAGCGGCGCCGAGGACGGCCCCGCCGTCCCCCGCCGCCAGAAGGCCATGCGGGCCGAGCCGTCGGGCCAGCCGAAGACGGTGCCGTCGGCGGAGAAGCCCAGCCCTCGCACCACCGCGCCGAGCGGCCGCGGGGTGGCCGGGCGCCCGGTCGCGGCGTCCAGGAAGCCGTCGCCGACCGACAGGTGGCGCCCGTCAGGGGTGAAGGCGAGCTCGTCGGCCATGTTCGACGGCGCCCGCCAGATCTGCCTGCCGCTCTTCAGGTCGACCAGGCTGACGAAGGTCTGCGCCGAGACGGCCAGGCGGGCGCCGTCGGGGCTGAAGGCCAGGCCCTGGGGCGCCTCGTCGCGCATGGGCAACTCGGCCAGCCTCCGGCCGGTCTCGGTGTCGTGGACGGAGACGCTCTCGTCGCCGCCCGTGGCGACGGCCGCGCCCGTGCCGCTGAAGACCCGCGGGTACTGGGGTTCGTCCTTCAGGGTGACCGTCCGGCCCGTGGCCAGGTGGCGCACCGTGCGGCCGGCCAGCAGGCGGCCGCCGTCGGGGCTGATCAGCTCCCCGCTCGGGCCGCGGCGCGGGCGCGCATCGAGCGGCACGCCGACCACGGTGTCACCGGCGAGGTAGCGCAGCGTGCGGCCGTCGGGATCGAAGGCCAGGTGGTCGGCGCCGGGCGGGACGGGCTCGTCGAGCACCATCGTGGCGTCGCCGGCCCGCCACACCTGCAGCCCGTTGTCGCCCAGTGCGGCGATCAGCCTGCCGTCCCCGCTCCAGGAGATGGCGCCGCCCTTCCAGCCGCTCAGGTTGATGTCCGTTTCCTTGCCCGTGCTGACGGCCAGACGCTGGATGTCCTCCTCAGGCCCCGGAACGGCCGCCTTCGCGCCGTCCGGGCTCAGGGCGAAGTCCTGGCACAGCCGCGGGCAGCGCGACAACGTGGCCGCCCGCCCGCCGGGCAACGTCTGGCGGCGCAGCTCGGAACCCATCAGCGTGTACACCGCCGTCCTGCCGTCGGGCGTCACCTCCAGGTTCCCGCCGAGCGTGGGCACACCTGTCTTCGCTCCCGTGCGGGTGTTCCAGAACGTGGCGCCCTGCCCCACCCGCACCACCACGACGTCCTCGGACGCGCTGTACGACACGGCGAAGTCGATCTGTTCCGCGCCCTCGAAGAGCCGGTAGCGGGGCCGGCGCGCGGCGCCCGTCGCCGCGTCCCACAGCATGACCCCCTCCTTGTCGGTGGCGATCGCGAGCGTGCGGCCGGACGGGCTGGCCGCCATCCCGATGACGTCGCCTTCCTGGTGCCGGAAGGCGGCCGTCCTGCGGCCGGTGCGCGTGTCCCACACCCTCACCTCGCCGTCGGAGGCGCTGAACAGGCGGTGGCCGTCGGCGCCGAGCACCCTGACCGCCACAGCGGCCGGGTCGGTGAACGACCGGGTGGCCGCCGAGGTGAGACCGCGGTACATCGCCGCCATCGCCTGCGGCGTGGCCGCGACGTCGTGCGCGGCGACGCCGAGCAGCATGCCCAGCACCGGGTCCTTCGCCCGGACCGAGTCGGCCAGCGCCGCCAGCCGTCCCGACTCGGCCACGTCGCGCTGCTCGGCCACCTGGCTGCTCTGCTGGACGGCGAAGCCGCCCGCGGCCACCGCGAGCACCAGAAGGACGGCCAGCGCGACCGAGACGGCCCTGACCCTGCGCCCCCTCCGCCTGACCAGCGCCGAGCCGGCCTCCAGGAAGTCGCGCTCGGCAGGGGTGAGCGTGATGTTCCTGCGGCCCGTCGCGGCCCAGCGCTGAGCGGCGTCCAGGGTGCTGCCGTGGAACAGGTCGGCGTCCCTGCGCCCGCCGGAGGCCCAGCTCGTGGCGGCGGCGGCGATGCGCCGGTGCACGGCCAGGCCGTCCCTGTCGGCCTGGATCCACGCGCGCAGCCGCGGCCAGGCCAGCGGAAGAGCCGGACGCAGCAGCCTGACGGGGTCGCCACCGGACACCACGTAGGCGAACGCCCGCAGGACCGGCTCGATGCCGTCGGGCAGCTCGGCGCGGGCGGCCTGCCGTACGGCCAGATCGCCGTCCTCGGTGACGGTCACCAGGCGCAGGAACAGCTCGGGCACCAGCTCCCGCTCGGCGGGGCCGAGCGCGGCGTAGGCGTCCTCGGCGAGCGTGCCGAGCGCGGGGTCGGCGGCCGGCCGGCCGCCGTGGGCCGCCATGGCCGCGGCCGAGCCCACGCCCTGGGCCAGCAGCCTGGCGGTGTCGAGGCCGTCCCCGCTGACCAGCCCCAGCAGCAGCTCCCTGGCGGTGGGCCGCTGCCGGGGGTCCTTGGCGAGCGCGGCGCCCACCAGCGCCCGCAGCGGGCCCGGCAGCATCGACAGGTCGGGCTCGTGGGAGAGCACGCGGTGCATGACCGCGCCCAGCGAGTCGGCACGGAACGGGTCCTGCCCGGTCGCGGCGAACAGCACGGTGGCACCCCAGGCGAACACGTCGGCGGCCGTGCCGGCCCGCTCGCCCGAGAACACCTCCGGCGCCATGTAGCTGGGCGTGCCCGCCAGCAGCTGCGCCGAGGTGAGCGACATCTCCAGCGTGCGGGCCACCCCGAAGTCGATGACGCGCGGCCCGTCCGGGCCGAGCAGCACGTTGTCCGGCTTGAGGTCGCGGTGCACGACGCCCGCGTCATGGATGGCGGTCAGCGCGGTGGCCATGGCGGTGGCCAGCCGGTGCAGCTCGTCGCCCGCGAACACGCGGCCCGCCTGCCGCAGGCTCGGGCCCTCGACGTACTCCGAGACGATGTACGGCCGCGGGCCGTCCAGGTCGGCCTCCAGCACCCTGGCGGTGCAGAAGGCCGGGACGCGGCGGGCCGCCGCGGCCTCCTTGGCCAGACGGGGCTGGGTCGAGGGGTCGCCGCGCAACACCTTGATCGCCACCCGCTCGCCCTGGGCGTCGTAGCCCTCGTAGACGACTCCCTGGCCGCCCTCCCCGACCCGTCCGGCGAGCCAGTAGCCGCCCAGCCGCTGCGGGTCCCCGTCGATCAGCGCATCCCCCATGGCGTGTTGGATGCTCTCAGGAGCTGCAAAGTTGGCGATAGGGAACCTGCTCGAAGGACTCTCGCCATTCCCGCTCGGTCAGCTCGCGTCCCGCCCGCTCGCAGAGGGCGCCGGCCATGCGCTCGGGGTCCACCACGAACTCGTGGATCAGGCCGGCGTGCTCGGCGACGTACAGCGCCTTCCCGTCGGGGCTGAAGGCGAGGCCGCCCTCGCCGGGCAGCCCTTCGGCGTACGCGCTGACCGGGCCGCCGAGCCGCCGCCGGGCCCGCACGTCCCACAGCTGGAGCGTGCCGGGGTCGTCGCCCACGGTGGCCAGCAGGTCACCCTGAGGAGAGAAGGTCATGTGCGCGACCCGCTCGACCGCGCCTCTCAGCATCGGCGAGGCGGCGGCCTGGCCGTCGAGACGGCGCAGCGCGATCCGGCCGGTGCGGTCGCCGCTGACGGCCATCGTCGACTGGTCGCTGACGGCGACGACCCCCGTGCCGAACCCGGCGCCGATCGGCCTGCCGGTGGCCACGTCGTGGAACCTGCCGTCGGTGCCCGCCAGCCGCTTCCCGTCGGGGGTGAGGACGCCGCCGGCGGCGCGTGTGGCGGACGTGCCCAGCCCGCGGCCGGTGCGCGCGTCCACGCGGCTCATCCTGATGTCCGTCTCCGTGAGGGCGGTGGTGAGGACCAGCGTCCGGCCGTCGCGCGTGAACGCCGCCTGGACGGCGGGCCTGTCGAAGGGCACGGGCGCCGACCACCGCCGCTGCCGCGTCCTGAGGTCCCACAGCGTCATCCGGCCGCTCTCGGGGATGGTGAGCAGCCGCTCGCCCTGCTGGTCGAAGACCGGCCGGCCGGAGGCGCGCATCCGCCACACCCTGCGGCGGGCGGCCAGCTCCCACAGCTCCATCGTGTTCTCGTCCGGCCTGGTCAGGGCCCACCTGCCGTCGGGACTCAGCTCGGTGCCCCACTGGGCGGCGGTGGTGCGGAAACCGCTCACCCGCGGCCGCAGGTCGAGCGTGACGACGGTGTCGTCGAGCAGGTAGCGCAGGACGTCGCCGTCGAAGCGGGCGTCGGTCAGCTCGCCCTCGGCCTGGTAGGCGAGGACCTGCCGCTGGTCGGCCACCTCCCAGACGCGCAGCGACCGGTCGGCGAACGCGGCCAGGTAGCGGCCGTCCGGGCTGAAACGCAGGCCCTTGACGGCCGCGTCGCACAGCTCGCACGCCGGCGCCGCGGGCCAGAACTCGTGTTCGCCGCCGGGCAGCGGCAGCCGCCTGCCCGTCGCGGGGTCGACGAGCTGGATCTCCCGTCCCGCGCAGGCCAGCATCGTGCCGTCGGCGGTGAACGCCGCCGCGTGCGGCTGGTCCTTGCAGGCGGCCGTCAGCCTGTCGTCCCTGGTCCACGCGGGCAGCCGCAGCGCCGAGAAGGGCGGATCGCCCGGCACGAGCAGCAGCCGTCCGGTCCTGTCGACCAGCGGGTCGCCGCCCGTGAAGGAATCCCGCGCGCGGATGCCGCCGAACGTGCGGCCCCTGTCGTGGTCCCACAGGTAGATCAGCGAGTCGGTGAGGCTGACGGCCAGCGTGGACTCGCTGTCGCCGTAGTCGGCGCCGCGTCCGCCCGACCCCTCGGGCATCGCCTTCTGCGCCACCAGCCGTCCCGTGGCGACGTCCCAGACGGTGATCCTCTTGTCGGTCGTCACGGCGACGCGCCGCCCGCTGCCGTTGACCGACACGTCGAACAGGTACTCGCCGCCGATCCCCGGTACGGCCCAGCCGCGCGTCCTGCGGCCGGAACGCAGATCGTGGACCGCCACGCCGCTCTCGCTCACGCTGACCAGGAAGCGCCCGTCATGGGTGAGCGTGCGCAGCGCCACCCCGTCGACCGGCGGGTCGTGGAAGGCGGCCACCTCGCTCTGCTGGTAGGACGACACCAGCGCCGAGCGCGTGTCGACACCGGGCGAGACCCGCCAGGCGGCCAGCGTCAGCAGCATCGCCTTGACCGGATCGCCCGCCCGCAGCGCCGCCGCCTCGATCGCGACGTTCCTGGCCGTGGCCGCGTCACGCTGGGCGTCGGCGCGCCGGGCCTGCCACACCGCGAGCCCGCCCGCCACCAGCGCGACGGCGAGCAGGCCGGCCAGCGCCGCGGTGGTCAGCCTGCGCCTGCGGGCCCGCTTCCTGGTCAGCTCGGTGCCCGCGCGCAGGTAGTCGCGCTCCGTCGGGGTGAGCGTGACGTGCTTGCGCCCCGTCGCGGCCCAGCTCAGCACGCTTTCCAGGCGGCTGCCCTGCAGCAGGTCGCCGTCGCGGCGGCCGTGGTCGGCCCACTGCCTTGCGGCCGCGCTGAGCTCGGTCAGGACGGCGAGGCCGGCCCTGTCGGAGTCCACCCACCCGCGTAGCCTCGGCCACGCCCGCAGCAGCGCCGGACGCGAGAGCGCGACCATGCCGTCCCTCTCGGTGACGAGATAGGAGAAGGCGCGCAGGATCCTCTCGACCGGCTCGTCCCGCCCGCCGTCGAGCAGTTCCGACCTGGGCGTCCAGCGGACGGTCTCGCGGCCGTCCTCGTCCACGGCGACCAGCCGCAGGAACACCTCGGGGACCAGCTCGCGCTCCCGCGGCCCGAGCCCTCCGTAGGCGTCCTCGGCGATCGTGCCGAGCGCGGGATCGGCTTCGCCCGTCACGTGCAGGCCCATGGCCGAGCGGCTGCCGGCCGCCAGCAGCTCCCCGGTACCGGCCACCGGAGCGCTGACCAGCGCGAGCAGCAGGTCGCGGGCGGTCGGCCGGGCGGCCGGATCCTTGGCCATCGCCGCGGCCACCAGCGGGGCCAGCCGTTCCGGCAGGACGCTCAGGTCCGGCTGCGAGGACAGCACCCTGTGCATGACGCCGCCGAGGTGGTCGGCGCGGAAGGGGTCCTCGCCGGTCGCGGCGAACAGCACCACCGCGCCCCATGCGAACACGTCCACCGCCGGCGTGGCGCGCTGGCCCGTGAAGATCTCCGGGGCCATGTAGCTGGGAGTGCCGGCGACCTCACCGCTCCTGGTCAGCGACATCTCCGCGGTCCGTGCGATGCCGAAGTCGATCACTCGCGGCCCGTCGGGGCTGAGCAGCACGTTGTCCGGCTTGAGGTCGCGGTGGATCACGCCCGCGTCATGGATGGCGGTCAGCGCGGTGGCCACGGCGGTCGCGAGCCGGTACAGGTCGTCGCCCGCGAACAGGCGGCCCGCCGCACGCAGGCTCGGGCCCTGGACGTACTCCGAGACGATGTGCGGCCGCGGCCCCTCGGTCTCGACGTGCAGGACCCGGGCCGTGCAGAACGAGGCCACCCGCTGGGCCGCGGTCGCCTCCCTGGCCAGGCCTCGCGCGTCGACGGTGTGCAGCACCTTGATGGCGACCCTGTGGCCCTCGCCGTCGTATGCCTCGTGGACGACGCCCTGGCCACCCTCGCCGAGCCGTCCGGCCAGCCAGTAACCACCGATGCGCGCTGGATCATTCACGGGGGGTTAGATGCCCTTCCCTGTCGCGAAGTTGCGGTGCGCGTGCGGGGTGCTCGCGCCGGTTGTGTCCACGCCGGGCCCGCCCGGACCTGAGGGTGGTGCCCGTCCGGGCTTGCTCGGGGCTTGCGCGGCGTGGAGACGACCTGGTCGGCGGGCCGCAAGTGCTCGCCAAGCCGCTGTCAAGCGGCCGGGTGCACTGTGGGGACAACCGAAGGGGGCAGACCATGCGACGCACCAGGATCGTCAAGACACCGTCCAAGCGCCAGCCGAGCCGGCCTCAGGACCTGGACCTGCGGTCGCCGTCCGGACGACGGCTTCCGTACTGACGCGATCTTTACATGGGACTTATGGGGCAATCTGTAAGTAATGTGATGTAACAAAAACATCACGCCGGGGGGCTCAGTGAACACGAGGCTTGAGGCGGTGCCGCCGCGGGTGGCGCGACACAAGGTCCGCGACATCAGGAAGACCGGCCGCCGCAACCACACCCAGACCGACACCACGGTCGTCGACCTGAGCGCATACAGCGGCCGCAACGTGATCCGGCTACCCTCGGGACCCCCGTCCGCCGCCTAGGACTTGTACAGCTTCTCCTGGTAGGAGTCCCCGTAGTAGCGCTCCAGCTCTTCGAGGGACTCCTCCACTTTCTGGACACTCTTCAGGATCGCCGCGTGGGACGGCATGGCGTCGGGCCGCCACGTCTCCGGCTTCCACAGCGTCGAGCGCAGGAACGCCTTGGCGCAGTGGAAGAAGATCTGCTCGATCTCCACGACCAGTGCCAGCCGCGGCCGATGGCCCTTGACGATCATCTCGTCGAAGAACGGCGCCTCCCTCACCAGCCTGGCCCTGCCGTTGATGCGCAGCGTCTCGCCCCGCCCCGGCACCAGGTAGAGCAGGCCGACGTGCGGGTTGGTCAGGATGTTGAGGAACCCGTCTGCCCGGCGGTTGCCGGGACGGTCGGGGATCGCGATGGTGGTGTCGTCGATGACGTGGGTGAAGCCGGGCGGGTCACCCTTGGGCGAGACGTCGCACGTGCCGTCGGCGGCCGCGGTGGAGATCAGGCAGAACGGGGAGTTGGCCAGCCACTCCTTGTCGCGCTCGTGCAGCGCGAACCGATCCTTGGCTGCGGCCCTGGGCATCACCTCGCCCAGCAGGTCGCGCAGCTCTTCCTCGGACGTGATCTCGGCCCAGTCCATGTGATCCCCTCTGCCGGACGGCTCTGGCGTGCCCATCCTCGACCATGCCGCCACCATCGCCACCACCGGGTCGCCCACCCGACCCCACCGTTCGGCCACCTCTGACCATCCGGCACCCAGGACCGCACCCCACCCAACACACGGGCCCCTGGATCGCCGCGCCGCGCGACACCCACCGTCCGTCAGCACGGCCGGACCCTCCTGCGGCGCGGGCGCTCCGGGCCGCCGCATCGCGCCGCGCGACACCCCCTACGGCCGGCCACCTCACCGGTCGGCGTTCGCCCCGGTCAGCGCGATGCTGTCGGGGATGGCGGCGAAGGCCGTGTCGAGGCGCTCCTGCAGTCCCGCGAGCCCGCCCGGCCCGCCGTCGGCCGTCCAGCTGAGCGCCGCGTGCCGCCACGCCGCGATCGCGACCTCGATCACCAGCTTCAGCCGTACGTCTTCGGCGTCGAACCCCGCCCGCGCGCCCATCCTCGCGAAGGCCGCCTGCGTCGTCTGGTCGCAGTAGCGCAGGCTGTGCGCCTGCACCGCCGGGGTCACCGCGCACAGCGCCCTGGTGGCCAGGAACCTGGCGCCCCATCCCTCGTCCATCCGCTCGAGGCTCACCCGCAGCGCCGTCCTGAAGGCGTCGAGCACCAGCCCCGCCACCTCCATCGCGTCGACCTCGTCCAGGAAGGTCGACCACAGCTCGGTGTCGGCCGCCAGGGCGACGTCCTCCTTGCTCGGGAAGTTGCGGAAGAAGGTCCGCTTGGAGACCTCCACGGCGTCGACGAGCTCGTCGAGCGTGGTGTGGTCGAACCCCTTCTCGGTGAACAGCCGCAGCGCCGCCTCTGTCAGCGCCTGCCTCGTGCGGGCCTTCTTGCGCTCCCGAAGCGGCAGCTCGCGTAGATCCATGCGATCACCCTAACGCAAAAGTGCCGATTGACAGCTAACGCCACTCAGTGGCATTTTCTGCCGAGTGGCAATTCAAACGCGCTCCTCGAGCCCCGCCCTGACCATGGCCGTGGTCCTGCTGGGCTTCCTCGTCGTCCCCATGTCCATCTCCGGCGCGGCCGTCGCGCTGCCCGGAATCGGCGCCGACCTGCGCGCGGCGGGCGCCCCGCTGCAGTGGGTGATGAACGCCTACAACCTCACCTTCGCCTCCTTCACCCTGGTCGCGGGCTCGCTGGCCGACCTGTTCGGCCGCCGCAGGGTGTTCGCGACCGGAGCCGCGATCTTCGCCGCCGGGTCGGTGGTGGCCGCCCTCTCCGACGGCATCTGGCTGCTCGACGCGGCCAGGGCGCTGTCCGGCGTCGGCGCCGCGGGCGTGATGGCCGGCGGCGCGGCGATCCTGGCCACCGCGTTCGACGGACCGGCCAGAACCCGGGCCTTCGCACTGCTCGGCACTGTCGCGGGCATCGGGCTCGCGCTCGGCCCGACGATCTCGGGCTGGCTGGTCGGCGGGCTCGGCTGGCGGGCGATCTTCCTGTCGAACGCGCTGATCCTGGCCCTTTCACTGGCCGGCATCCCGTTCATCGGGGAATCGCGCGCCCCGCGCCGTCCGCAGGTGGACGTCAAGGGCGCGGTGACGTTCGTCGCCGGTCTCGGGCTGCTGACCGTGGCGGTGGTCCAGGGACCGCAGGCGGGCTGGGGAGATCCTGTCGTACTGGGTCTGCTGGCCGCGGCCGCGGCGCTTCTCGTCGCCTTCGCGGCCGTCGAACGGCGCAGCCCCCACCCCGTCCTCGACCTCACACTGGTGCGCAACCGGCGCTTCCTCGCGCTCAGCCTCGTGCCCGTCGCCACCAGCTTCGGCATGGTGACGCTGCTGACCTACCTGCCCACCTACTTCGCCGGCGTCCACGGCGCATCTCCCCAGCAGGCGGGCCTGTGGATGCTGGTGATGACCGCCCCCGTGCTGATCGCCCCGCCGGTCGGCGGCTGGCTGCTGAACAGGGGCGTGCCGGCCAGGACGCTGGTGACCGTGGCGGTGGTGCTGTTCGCGGCGGGCAACGCCTGGCTCGCGACGACGGACGCGGCGCCGCCCGTCGCGCCGCTGCTGCTGGTCGGGGTGGGCGCGGGCCTCGGCTTCGGCGTCGGCGACGGGCTGGCGATGAGCATGGTGGAACCCGAGCGGGCCGGGATGGCCGCCGGCTTCGTCAACACGCTGCGGATCGGCAGCGAGGCGATCGTCATCGCGGTGTACGGCTCGGCGCTGGTCAGCCTCGTCCACGCCAGGGTCGGCGACGCGGAACTGGCCAACACGATCGCGGCGGGCGGCCCCGGCGGCGGCCCCCAGCTCGCCGCGGCGTTCCAGGTCGTCGTATGGGCCGTCGCGGGGATCACCCTGGCGATGGCGGTGGGGATCCACGCGATGCTCCGCCCTCCGGCCGCCGCCGACCAGCCGTAGCCGCGCCGTACCCGACCCCTCCAGGGGTGCTTGGGAGGGACCCCTTGTGAGGGCCCGCAAGCACGCGTCAACTATCCGTCTATCGCGACAGCTCAATGTGAGAGCGTGACTGGTGTGACACGCCCCGCGGTGCTCTCACCGCGCCCCAGCAAAGCTCTCATCATCGGCCTCGTGGTCTCGGGCATCTGCGCGCTGCTGATGCTGGCCCTGATGCTGATGTCCAACGAACCCTCGGGCTTCGGCCTGGCGGCGCTCATGGCTGTGGCGCCCCTGCCCATCCTGCTCGGCGCCGTGCTCGCGCTCGACCGGCTGGAGCCCGAACCCAGGCTCCATCTCGCCTTCGCGTTCGTCTGGGGCGCGGGAGTGGCCGTCGTGCTGGCCGTCATCCTGAGCATGGCCGGCCAGGAGCTCTTCCGCCGCGCCGGGTACGGCGAGACGGTGGTCAACGACATCGGCACCGTCGTCCTGGCCCCCGTCACCGAGGAAGGCCTGAAGGGGGCGGCACTCCTGCTCCTCCTGCGCAGGCGGAAGGAGATCGACGGGCTGACCGACGGCATCATCTACGCCGCCATGGCGGGGCTCGGTTTCGCGCTCGTGGAGAACGTCGGCTACTACGCGATCGCCTTGATGGAGGGCGGGGCCGACGACGCGATGGGCGTGTTCGTGCTGCGCGGCCTCGTCTCGCCGCTCGGCCACCCCGTCTACACCTCGATGATCGGGCTCGGCGTCGCCTACGCGGCCACCAGGCGAAACCCGGCCAGGTGGCTGGCCATCCCGCTCGGCTACCTGGCCGCCGTGCTGCTGCACGGCCTCTGGAACGGCGCCGCGACGCTGGGCGGCGTTCGCGCGCTGGGCGGAGTCTACCTGCTGGAGTTCACGGTGATCGTCGTACTCGTGGTGGTGATCCTTACCGAACGCAGGCGGGTACTCGCCAAGATCGGCAGTGTCCTGCCCGGCTACCTGCCGACCGGTGTCCTCACGCAGCAGGACATCGGCATGCTCAGCTCGCTGAAGGCGCGCAGGCACGCGCGCACCTGGGCCAAGAAGGCTGGACGGTCCCGCGCCATGTCGGACTACCAGCACGCGGCGACCGAGCTGGCCATGCTTCACATCCGGGCCGAGCGGGAAGGCATGGCGCAGGCCACGTTCGCCGGACGCCGCGATGCCCTGCTGCACGTCATGGGCACCGCCCGAAACTGGTGACTCTTCCCCTCCATTGATCCTCTGGTCGCCCCGCGGGAAGATGGGCCGACAGACGGCCATCAGCGGTGATATGCCATCGCGGGGAGGGTTCGGGTGGCATCGTTCAAGGCACTGACGATCGCGCTCGGGTTACTCACCCTTGCCGGCGCCTGCAGCGCGGACCCTCGCACGGCACCCACCCCATCGCCCCCCGCGATCCCGGAGATCACCACGCACGCGGCGCCCGTACCCGGCCGTCAGCTCGGGCCCGCCATGTACGGGCACAGCAACCGGGCTGTTTCCCCGGCGGTCGGTTCGGTGAACGGCAAGCCGGTGATCGTCACGGGTGGCCACGACGACCTGCTTCGCGTCTGGGATCTCGCCACGCGCAAGCTCATCGGCGAGCCCATCCCCGCGGGTCAGGGCGGCGTGAACCACGTCGAGCTGCACCACTGGGAGGGCAAGGACATCGCGGTCGTGAGCGGTGGCACCCTGCGCGCGTGGGACCTCGGCACGCGCCGCCCGCTGACCCCACCGATCGTGACCCAAATCGATACCAATCTGCTGGCCGTCGGCTCCCACGACAGTCAGCATGTCGCGCTGACCGAAGGCGAGTTCCCCTTCGAGCTCCAGCTCTGGAACCTGACCACCGGCTACGCGGTCGGCGCCCCGCTGAAGGGGCATGAGGCCGAACCCAGGGCCGGGGCGATCGGGCGACTGGGTGGGACCACCGTAGCCGTCACCGGGGACGAGGATGGGGTCCTCCGTTCATGGGACCTGACGACGGGCAAGGCTCTGGCCACCGCCAAAGTGACATCGATGGAGTACATCAGCAGCATCGCCATCCAGGGTGGCGTCGCAGTCGTCACCGGTACCGACGGCGATTTCTACGGCCACATGGAACGCTGGGACCTCGCCACCGGTGCTGTCACCGAGGTGAGACACAAGGGCGAGTTCTCCCCCGTCGAGTTACGCGAGCTCGACGGGAGAACGGTCACGATATTCGCAGGGGACGGCACCCTGCGGGTCGCCGACCTGGCCACCGGCGAACTCATCGGCCACGGCTGGGGCAGCGACGATCTCCTGGATCACGTAGCGGCGGTGGGCACCTACGGCACCACGCCGATCCTGGTCATCGGCGATCCCGACGGGACGCTGACGATCTGGGACCTGCGCACGGGCAGACAACGCGGCGAGCCGTTCTTCGGCTACGGCGGGGACGTCGAAACACTCGCGGTGACCAAGGTGCGAGGCAAGGCCGTAGCCGTGACCACAGGCGACGACGACACGATCCGCATGTGGGATCTGGCCACGCACAAGCCATTCCGCGCGCCCATCTCCTGCTCGTGCGTCGAGCACGCGCCCATGACCACGGCCACGCGGGACGGGAAGCCGGTCATCGTCTACGCGGACATCGAGCATGGGCTGGTGGCCCGCGACGCGGCGACGGGCAAACGGGTGGACAGGACAAGGATCTTCGTCGCATCCGCCGACGGACCTGCCCAGCTCTCGGCGGATGGCTCCGTCGTGGCCGTCGCGACGCAGGACGGCGGAGCCGCACTCTGGGATCTGTCGGCGGGAAGCCATCCCCGCCAGGTCGACGCGACGGGAGTGGATGCCGTCGCGGTTGGCAGCCGGATCACCGCCACCGCCTCCGGCAAGCAGATAGAGCTGTGGGACCAGGCCACCGGCCAACCGATCGGCAAGCCGATCGCGAGCGGCGGCGAGGCCGAATCTCTGGCGATCGGGCAGGTCGACGGCAAGACCATCGTCTTCTTCCAGCGCAAATACGCCCCCGGATGGGGCGGCATCCGCTTGTGGGACGCCACAACGGGCGAACCGTATGGCAAGGCTCTGAGCATCCGCTCCACCGCCATGGCCGTCACGCGCGTCGGATCCCGGACGGTGCTGGTGACCGGGCAGGACGACGGCACGGTGATCGTGTGGGACCCGCGGACGATGGAACCGCTCCTGTCTCCCCTCCCCGGCCACCACGGTGCCGTCAGCGGGGTCGCGGTGACCATGCTCAAAGGCAAACCAATCGCCGTCTCCGGCGGCAGCGACGGCAGCATCCGAACCTGGGACCTCGCGGACATTTCTCATTAACGCCCTCTCGCCCAATCAGACCGCACGCACAACCGCAACCCACGACCACGACCCCCACTCACCCCGGCCCGAAAACCACACCCGATCCCAACGCCCGATCCGACCACACGCACAACCGCAACCCACGACCGCCGGACTCGCCCTGGCTTGGGGCTCGGCCACGATGCCTGGCGTGGCGCCGGGGCCGGATCGCCGTCGGCTGCACCTTCAGGAAGTCGTCGGCTACACCTTCAGGAAGTCGCGCAGGTGCGACAGCACGACGTCGGGGCGCTCCTCGGCCAGGAAGTGGCCGCAGTCGGGGATCTCCGCCCCACGCACGTCGCGGGCGTAGTCGCGCCACACCTCCTCGACCCCGACCCGGGCAGGCAGCCCCGCCGAACCCCACAGCGCGAGCACCGGCATCTCCAGCCGCTTGCCCGCGTCGTAGTCGGCGTCGTCGTGCGCCGCGTCGTCAGGGAAGGAGGCGCGGTAGTCGTCGAAGCCGGCCCGCAGCGCCCCGGGCTGCGAGAAGGCCCGGTAGTACTCCTCCACGTCGAGCGCGGCCCGCTGGACGGTCCACTTCTCGAAGAAGTAGCCGAGATAGCCGCGGACGTCGGCTTCCGCGAGCCGTTCGGGCAGGTCGGGCTGAAGGTGGAAGGTCCAGTGCCAGGTGCCGAGCGCGATGCCCGTCTTCATGTCGAAGCGCCGCCACATCTCCCTGGTGGGGATGATGTCCATGACGACCAGGCGCTCCACCTCGTCGGGGTGGTCGAGGGCGTAGCGGTGGGCGACCCGCCCTCCCCTGTCGTGGCCGACCAGCGAGACCCTCTCGTAGCCGAGCTGCCTTGCCAGCTCACGCACGTCGGCGGCCATCGTGCGCTTGTCGAACCCGGTGCGCGGCTTGTCGGTCAGCCCGTAACCGCGTAGATCGGGCGCCACGACCGTGAAGTGCTCGGCGAGCGGGGCGATGAGGTGACGCCAGCAGTGGCTGTTCTGCGGCCACCCGTGCAGCAGCATCAGCAGTGGCCCCTCCCCTTCGATCAGGTAGTGCATGCGCAGGTCGCCGACCGCGGCCATCCGTGACTCCACCATGGCGTAACTCCATCATGTGGTTACAGGGTTAACCCCATCATATGGTTAGAGGCATGCGAGCGCGAGACTGGGTGTGGGACGGCGGGCGTCCGGCACTGGATTTCGTCAATACCTATCGAGACCGCAAGACGGGCGGCCGGGAGCTGCTGCTCCAGCCCGAGGACCTGCTGGAATGGCTCGGGCTGCCCGAGGACCTGCCGTTCGGCACCAGCCCGCAGGAGTCGGCGGTGGCGGGGACGACGATGCTGATGGAGGCGCGGGAGCTGAGAGAGGCCATCTGCCGGTGCCTCGACGCGGCCATCGCGGGCGAGAGCGGCTTCCCCGAGCCGATCAACCGGTGGGCCGCGCGCCGGCAGCCTGCCCTGGTCCAGCTGGCTCCCGACCTGTCCGTCGCACGGCTCCCGCCGGCCGATCCCGTGGTGGCGGCCCTGGCCGAGATCGCCAGCGACGCCGTCGAACTGATCGGCGGGCCGGACCTGCGCCAGGTGCGGGTGTGCGCCTCGCCTACCTGCGGGATCCGCTTCGCCGACCGGTCGAACGCGGGCACCAGGCAGTGGTGCTCGATGAAGCGGTGCGGGAACCGGGAGAAGGTCCGCCTGCACCGCGCCCGCCGTACCGACCACTAGCCCGCCGCGCCCATCACCGGCCGGCCGGGCCTCTTCGTGGATCTCCCGTCTCCGTCTGCAGGTTGACCGGGGCTACGGGCCCTCTCACCACCTGCCCACGCCGCCCCGACGGCGCTGGCCGGCCAGGCCTCCCCCGCCCCGACGCCGCTGCCCGGCCAGGCCTGCCCCATCTCAACGCCTCAGCCCAGCCAGGCCTCCCCACCCCGACGCCTCGGCCCGGACGGGTGTGGCGGCAGCCGCACGAGGTCCTGCTGGATCGGGTCCGGGCGGCCGGCGCGCTCGGCTTCTCCCACGCCGCGACGGACTCCTCGCAGAACAGGGCGCCGGAAGGGGGTCGCAGGCCGGCCCGCCTCGCTGCCGATCGAGGCGTCGGAAGGGGGTCGCAGGCCGGCCCGCCCGCTGCCGATCGAGGGCGTCCGGCGGAAGGCGCCACCTGGTCCGCCGGCTGCCGATCCGGTCGCTGATGGCCCGCCGCGGCATCGAACGCGGCTTCGGCCTGAGCGAACTACGTCGAGCGCCCTGCCGCATCCTCTTCCGGCGCCCGCGCATCCGCTGGGAGGTGCGCGCCGACGTCCACGGGGCCTTCCTCAAGCCGGCCTGCGCACTCATCGGCCGGCGACGCCGCAGCTCATGGCGTCGGAAGCTCTTGGCGGCCCAGGCCGTGAACTTTTGCTCCGTACGAAACCAACAGAGAGGTAGATCGTCTTTCGGACGGAGAGGAAAGCATGAACTTAAGCAGTGGACTGATGGCCGCCGTCCTGGCCGGATCGATCGGCATGACCACGTTCCAGGCGCCGGCGCTCCAGGCGTCACCGTCGCCCGACCGGGGAGGCGCCCGGCTCGACGACAGCGCGCCCGAGGGCGCCGTCACACTGATCACCGGCGACCGGGTCGTGGTGACCGGACAGAGCCACCGGGTGGAACCGGGGCCGGACCGGCAGGTCACGTACCACACCCGCCGGCGTGACGGGCACCTGTACGTGTTTCCCTCCGACGCGATGCCGCTGGTCGCCCAGGGGGTCCTGGACGAGCGGCTGTTCGACGTCACGCAGCTGCTGCAGTGGCGTTACGGCGACGCCTTCCGGGCCGACATCCCGCTGATCAGCCAGTCGCCCCAGAGAGCCGCATCCACGCCGCGGGCGGCACGGCAGACCGCATGGCTGGGCACCGTCGGCATGACGGCACTGCGCGTCACCAAGGCTGATGCGGCCAAGGCGTGGAAGGACCTGGTCGCCGGGCCGCGGGCGCTCGCGGCGGGCCGGACGAAGCTGTGGCTGGACGGGCGCCGCCCGTTCACCCTGGACCGCAGCGCCGCGCAGATCGGCGCGCCCGAGGCGTGGAAGCAGGGCTTGACCGGGGCGGGCGTCACCGTCGCGGTGCTGGACAGCGGCTACGACCCCGACCACCCGGACCTGAAGCAGGTGGTCACCCAGTCGCGCAACTTCACCGACACCCCGGACATCCGCGACAACGTCGGCCATGGCACACACGTCTCCTCCATCGTCGCCGGCGCCGGGGAGAAGTACCGGGGTGTGGCGCCGGGCGCCAGACTCGCGGTCGGCAAGGTCGGCGAGCAGGACATCACCGAGTCGCAGCTGCTGGCGGGCATGGAGTGGGCCGCGGTCCAGGTCAAGGCCAAGGTCATCAACATGAGCATCGGCAGCCCCGACACGCCGGAGGTCGATCCGATCGAGCAGGCGGTGAACACGCTGTCGGAGAGAACCGGCGCGCTGTTCGTCATCTCCGCCGGCAACAGCGGCTCGACTCCTGGAACGATCAGCAGCCCCGGCAGCGCGGAGGCCGCGCTGACCGTCGGCGCGGTGGACAAGTCCGACCGGATGGCCGAGTTCTCCAGCCGTGGTCCCCGCCAGGGCGACCACGCGATCAAGCCGGACGTCACCGCTCCCGGCGTGGACATCACGGCCGCCGCGGCGGCCGGCAAGGCAGACGGGCCTTATATCTCCTACAACGGCACGTCGATGGCCGCCCCCCACGTGGCCGGGGCGGCGGCGATCCTCGCCCAGCGCCACCCCGACTGGAACGGTGCGCGGCTCAAGGCGGCGCTGATCGGCTCGGCCACCCCCATCGCGGACGCCGGGCCGTACGACCAGGGCGCGGGCCGAGTGGATGTCGTCCGTGCGCTGGCACAGCAGGTCGTGGCCCTGCCGGGCAGCGCCTGGGCGGCCTTCCCCTGGAAGGATTCCGGCAAGCGGGAGGCGACCAGGACGATCACCTACGCCAACTCCGGTGACACTCCCGTCACCCTCGACCTGGCCGCCGACGGCGACGTGCTGTCCCTGTCGGCCGCCCGGCTGGAGGTGCCGGCGAAGGGAGAGGCGTCCGTCACCGTGACGATCAACGCCGAGCGGAAGCCTCCCGGCGACCATCCCGGGGTGATCACCGCCAGGTCAGGTGACACGGTGGTCCGTACGCCGGCCGGTGCATTCGTCGAGCCGGAGTCCTACGACGTCACGATCACCGGCCTCGGCAGTAACGGCAGGCCCGCCTTCGGCGCCGGAGAGCTGTACAGCCTCGAGACCGGCGCGGTGCACAAGTTCTACCTCGCCGACGGGAAGAGTACAGTCCGGCTGCCGGTCGGCCAGTGGAACCTCTACGCCGAGGTGTACGAGGAGACCTCGGGCACCACCGCCCATGTTCCGGTGACGGTCGGCAAGGCCGACCAGGACGTGGTGCTGGACGCGCGGAAGGCCAAGAAGATCCAGTTCGCCGTGGACGAGCCGACCGCCGCGCCTGAGCCCTCACTCCAGGTCTTTCTCGCCCATGGTTCGTGGGGCTTCGGATGGGCCGCTCCTATGACTCCCGGTTTCGACTACCTCGTGCTTCCGGTACGACAGCCCGGCCTGCACTACATGGCCGGCACGGTGTGGCACAAGAAGGGCGTGAAGCCGAGCCCGTACCGCTACGACCTGGTCGACTATCACGCCGACGGCATTCCGGACGATCCCTCCTACACCGCGCGGACGCGTGACCTGGTGAAGCTGACCGCGACCTACCGGGCCGCGGGCGTGGCGACCACGGGATCCGTCTGGGCGGGTGCCCGCAACCCGGCGTCGGGCATGTCCTGGGAGTTCCCGACCCACGAGGTCCCTCTGCCCAGCACCTTCACCCACTACCGGACGCCGGGCTTCGTCTGGGACACGGAGGTCAGGGCGGGCAAGTCGTGGGTGCGTGACACCGGAAGGCGGCTCGATCGGGGGCCCGTCCAGGAAACCTGGAACGTGGCGGTGACCGGGCCGGCCTTCGCCACCTCGGGCGGGAGCCGTACCGGGGACGAGCTCCGATTCGCCGCCAACCAGCTCTTCGCGGACGGCGCGCCCGGACGGACCGGCGGCGACGGCGCGGCCACCGGAACGATCACTCTGGCCACCGGCGGCGGCGTGCTCGCCAAGACCGATCTGGCCGACTGCACGCAGTATGAGACGCCGCAGTGCCTGCTGTCGGCGCGCCTTCCGGCGGCCGAGCACACGTACACGCTGCACGCGTCGGCGCGCAGGCAGGTGCCGTACGCGGCACTGTCCACGGCGGTGGACTCGGTCTGGACCTTCCGTTCGGCGACCACGGAGAAGCAGCAGGCGCTGCCGCTGATGGCGGTGCGCTACGCGCCGAAGGGCCTCGACAGCCTCAACCGCGCCGCGCCGAGATCCGTGACCCGGTTGCCGATCTCGATCGAGCGCAACCCGGGAGCGGCCCAGGCCGCGGTGAGATCCCTCAAGCTGGAGGTGTCCTTCGACGACGGCGCCGGCTGGCGTGAGGTGCCGGTGATTCCCGCTCCGTCAGGATGGGCCGCGCTGCTGGCCAACCCCGGCACGCCGGGCTTCGTCTCGCTGCGTGCCACGGTGACGGACGCCGCCGGCGACGGCGTCGTCCAGACAGTGACACGGGCGTACGCCGTCGGATGACGACCGGGCCCGTGTCGCCCAGACCGTGACACGGGCCTACGCCCTCGGGTGACCTTCGGGCCCGTGTCGCCCAGACGGTGACACGGGCGTACGCCGTCGGGTGACCTCCGGGCCCGTGTCGCCCAGACGGCGACACGGGCCTACGCCCTCGGGTGACGACCAGGCCGAGGGCGGGGCCGCAGGCCCTCGCCCTCGGCTCCGGACGCTCCAGGGTGGCGAACCGTGACGCCGCCGAGGCGGTACGGCCCCGGCCGGGTCGCTGATCGCCGGCGACCACTGACCGGCGTCAGGACTTACCCGTCCAGCTCAGGATTCGCGGTAGTACGGGTCGGCGACGGTGCCGTCGCCGGTTTCGGTCGAGTAGGAGTACACCTCGCGCCCGTCCACGAAGACCCGCAGCGCCCTGCTCATGATGTCCAGCGGGTCGCCCGACCAGATGACGACGTCGCCGTCCAGTCCCGGCTTCAGCGATCCGACCCTGTCGTCCAATCCCATGATCCTCGCCGGGTTCACGGTGATCGACCGGAGTGCGGTGTCCCGGTCGAGGCCCTCCTTCACCGCCAGGGTCGCCTGGTGCACCAGGAAGTGGATCGGCACCACCGGATGGTCCGTGGTGATCGCCAGCTCCACTCCCGCGCGCGCCAGGATGCCGGGGTTGCGCAGGGATCGGTTGCGCAGCTCCACCTTCGACCTGCTGGTGAACAGCGGCCCGATGATCACCGGAATCTCCCGCTCGGCCAGCAGGTCGGCGATCAGGTGACCCTCGGTGCCATGGTTGATGATCACGCGGTAGCCGAACTCGTCGGCCAGGCGAAGTGCCGTGGCGATGTCGTCGGCCCGGTGCGTGTGCTGGCACCAGGGCAGTTCTCCGTCCAACACCTTCACCAGCACCTCGAGCGTGCCGTCCCGGTCGAAGGCCTTGCCGTCCGCCTCGGCCTGCTCGCGCCTGTCCCGGTAGTCCTGCGCCTTGCGGAACGCGTCACGGATCACCGCGGCCACACCCTGCCTGGTGGAGGGCATCTTCTTCTGGTCACCGTACACACGCTTGGGGTTCTCGCCGAGCGCGCTCTTGACGCTCACCGGCTCGCGGACCAGCATCTCCTCGACCGTACGGCCCCAGCACTTCACCGCCACCGTCTGGCCGCCGATCGGGTTGCCGGAGCCGGGCTTGATGACCGCCGTGGTGACGCCGCCGGACAGCGCGTCGCCGAAGCCGAGGTCGCCGGGGTTGATGGCGTCGAGCGCCCGCAGCCTGGCACCGTTGGGGTCGGTCATCTCGTTGGTGTCGTGGCCTGCCCATCCGTCGGCCTCCTCGTGAACGCCCAGGTGGCCGTGCGCCTCGACAAAGCCGGGCAGTACCCAGCCGCCCGCCGCGTCGACGACCGGCACGCCTTCGGGGATCTCGACGTCGCGCCCGACCGCCACGATCTTGCCATCCTGGATCAGCACGGTGCCTCCGTCGATGGGATCACCGTCGACAGGCACCACATATCCGCTGGTAATCGCGATATTCATGCATGCAACCTAGCCGAATTGACCACCCCATTTTCGGGGTTTCGGCCCCACTGTCAGGGATTGTCCGGCATGATGATCGGCAGTCTCAACGAAGGGAAACAGAGCGTGCTCAAGTCTGTTCTCGCGGCTACGGTGATCATGGGTGGGGTTCTCGCCGTGCCCGCGACCGCCAACGCCGCCGGATACACCCCCGAAGGGATCTGCGGCAACGGCTTCGCGGTCGTCAACAAGGCGCCGGTCGGCAAGCTGGGTACGGTCTACCTGCTGTACAACCGCCGCAACGGCCAGAACTGCGCGGTCACCATCAAGTCGCAGCTCGCCGGCCAGAGCACCCGGACCACGGTGGAGCTGCAGGTGGCGCGCCCGGCCGGCAACAACACCGCCCCCTACATCCACAAGGACTCCGACTCCGGGCTGTTCAAGTACTACGCCGGACCGGTGAAGCTGGACGGCAAGGGCATGTGCGTGAAGTTCTCCGGCTCGATGGCCACCGGCTACCGGAGGACGAGCATGGTCTACGGCGGTAACAACGCGTTCACCAACTGCGGCTGACCGGCCGCCGTCCGGCCCTTGACGGGCCGGACCCGGACATCGCGGGGTACGCCAGGACCGGGCGCATGGCCGTGATCACCGGTGCCCGCCCGACGACCGACCGAACGCACGCCGTGGGCGATCAGCCGACGGGGGCAACCGGTCGGTGGTCGGGCAGGAGGCGCCGGTCGGCCGATATCGTCCTCGCCCCGCCATCCGGCGGGCCGGTCACCGTGACCGACGGTCGCCAGGAATCCGCGGCCCGGGCGGCGACGAGTGCGCCGGGATCAGGGCTCCAGCAGGCGGCGGGGGCCAGGCCCCTGCGCGCCCAGCGCGTCACCGGGGTTGACCAGCGCGCACTGCTCGAACGACAGGCACCCGCACCCGATGCACTCGGTGAACCTGTCGCGCATCCGCTCCATCTTCTCGATCCTGGCGTTGATCTCCTCGCTCCAGCACTGCGAGGCCCGCACCCAGAACTCCCGCGTGGGCGGAACATCCGCCGGCAGGAAGGCGAGCACGCCACCGATCACCGACAACGGCATGCCGACGCTCTGGGAGGCCCGGATGAAGGCCACCCTGCGAAGGGTGCTGCGGTGGTAGCGCCGCTGGTTCCCCGCGGTGCGACGGCTGGCGATGAGACCTTCCCGCTCGTAGAAGCGCAGCGCGGAGGCGGGCACGCCGCTACGCTCCGACAGTTCGCCGATGGTGAGTTCCTTGGTGATCGCGGCGGGCTCCTGCACGCCCCCAGACTAACGTGACGTCAACCTTGGTTTAACTGTCGGAACGCGGGGCGAGGTCAGGGATTGTGGAAGGCGACCTCGGGGTTGACCGGGGACGGACCGCCCAGCAGTGGCTGCTTCCTGCCTTTCAGGTGCTGGTCGAAGAAGGCGCCGACGTAGCTGCGGGTGATCTCCAGTGAGCGTTGCGGTGACAGGTCATCGGGGCCCGACATGCCGGCCGCCTTCTGCAGGATCGACAGATCGGTGAAGCTCAGGTGGTTGGTTCGGGCCACGGTGAGCCAGCGCTTCCAACCGCGCGAAGTGGCCCAGCTGCCGTCCCAGGTGTGGTCCTTGCCGGGAACGTGATCGGCCTGGCTGCCCAGCAGCAGGAAGGGCCGGTCGAAAGTGATCGCGGGGTGGAAGGTGCCGTCCAGGTTCGCCCCGGCCCGCACGCGCTTGTCGACGGCCATGGTGGCGGCGCTGGCGTCACCGCCGAGGGAGTGACCCGCCATGCCGATCCGCTGGGGAGCGATCATGCGGGCGTGCTTCCAGGCAGTGTGCCGGCGGGTCAGCTCGTCGATGACGAAACGGACGTCCTTGGTCCGGTTTCTGGTGATGGTCGCCTGCCCTCCTTCCGGGGGCTTGGGCTGGTCGCAGAGGGGGGCGCAGGTGATGGTCCGGCCGTTGGGAAGCGTGGTGCCGGAGGACTCGTAGGCGTGGTCGACCAGCGCGACGACGTAGCCACGGCTGGCCAGCTCCTCGGCAAGGAAGGTGAGGCTGGCCCGCGGGAGACCGAAGCCGGGAGAAAGGACGACGAGCGGATATCGGCCGTGCTTGGGTGACGCACCGGTGCGGGCGTGGGTGCGGATGGTGCTGACGATCGCAGGAGAGAGTTCGGTGCCGGGGGCCTTGCGCTGCAGGAGCGAGGCGGCCTCGGCGGCGGTCATGTAGGGGGCGGGGTCGCCGGTGGCCGAGCGGGCGGGGTAGTACATCGAGACCATGAGCTGGCGTGGGCCCGATTCGGGCACCCAGGGGTCCTTACGGCTGTTGTCGACCAGGTGCAGGACGTCGCGGCCGACCGGGTCGGGCCCGGTCGGCCGTGGGAGCTCCAGCCGTACGGCGGCCGCCGTGGCGGTGGGGCTGGGTTGTCCGGACGCCGCCGCGGCCGCCGGGGCGCAGGTCGCCGCGCTCAGGACGAGGCAGGCCGTCAGCGGAACGGCCAGCAGACGGGCCCGGGTGGTCGGTGCTGTCATGGGATCTCTCCTTGTCGGGACGGTCATACGTCGCGGTGACGGACGACGATCAGGGTCACGGCGGCGGCGGCGAGCGGCCACAGCGCGAAGGCGGCCCACGAGCCGGCCACCGTGGGCAGGGCGGGGTCGTCACGGAGCTGGGGCAGGCCCAGGCAGGTGCGCCAGACGTAGAAGGGGACCAGGGCGTACAGGTCGTTGACCCACTGGTGGACGGTGGGACGGAAGAACATGGGCACGATCACCAGCGCGGCGCACACGCTGACGACGGCGGCGGCGGTGTGCCGCACCAGCGCGCCGATGCCCATGCCGACCAGCGCCGACACCGGGGCGAGCAGCGCGTTGGCGGCGAGGACGCGCAGCACACCGGGGTCGCCGACCGACACGGCGACGCCGCGGCCGGACAGGATGACGTGACTGACGCCGAACGTGCCCGCCGAGACGAGCGCACCGGCGACGAGCGTGACGGTGGCGGTGACGGTGACTTTGGCGGCCACCACGCGGTGGCGGACGGGAACGGCGATGAGCGTGGTGCGGATCAGGCCGGTGGCGTACTCACCGACGATCGTCAGGGCCCCCAGACTCCCCGCGCCGATCATGAGCATGCAGGCGGCCAGGCCGCTGAACGCCTCGGTCAGGGGGTTGAACCTGGCCTTCTCCATGGCGGTGAAGCCAGGCCAGCCCTGGTAGGCGTCCAGGCTGCTCTGGGCGGCGAGCGCGACGATGGCCAGCGTGCCCAGGCCGAGAAGCCAGGAGGTCGAGCGCAGGGACCAGAGTTTGATCCACTCGGCGGCGAGCAGGTCGCGGAAGCGGGCCGGTGTCATCACGGGCGACCTTCCAAGGCGTCGGCGCGGTGGCGGGCGCGGTCAGCGGCGTCCTGGTCGGCGCGGTGGTCGGCGCGGTCGGCGGTCAGCTCCATGAACGCCTGCTCCAGCGAGGCGGTGCGCGGGGCGAGCTCGTACAGCATGATCCGGCGCTGATGGGCCAGTTCGCCGATGCGGGTGGCGCTGAGACCGATCACGGTCAGGCCGTCGGCGCCGTCCGGCCGTACGGACGCGCCTTCCAAGCTGAGGACGGCCGCCAGCTCCGTGGGGTCCGGCGTGCGCACGGCGACGGACGCGCCGGCGCCGCGGGCGGCGAACGCGGCCAGGCTCTCCTCGGCGATCAGCTCGCCGCGGCCGACGACGACCAGTTGGTCGGCGGTGTTCTCCATCTCGCTCATCAGATGGCTGGAGACCAGCACGGTGCGGCCCTCGGCGGCCAGGCGCCGGAACAGGCCGCGTACCCAGCGCACCCCTTCCGGGTCCAGGCCGTTGATCGGCTCGTCGAACAGCAGCACGGGCGGGTCGCCCAGCAGGGCGGCGGCGATGCCGAGCCGCTGGCGCATACCCAGGGAGAACCCGCCGATACGGCGGCGCGCCGCCCCGGCCAGCCCCACCTCGTCCAGCACCTCGGCCACCCGGCGGCGGGGCAGTCCGTTGCCGGCCGCCAGCGCGTGCAGGTGGGCGGCGGCGCTCCTGCCGCCGTGGACGTCGCCGGCGTCCAGCAACGCGCCGACGTGACGCAGCCCGGCCCGATGGCGGGCGAAGGAGCCGCCGCCGATGGTGGCGCTCCCCGCGGTCGGGCGGTTCAGGCCGAGGATCAGGCGCAGGGTGGTGCTCTTGCCGGCGCCGTTGGGGCCGAGGAACCCGGTGACGTGCCCCGGCCGTACGACGAACGTGAGATCCTTCACCGCCGTCACCGCGCCGTAGCGCTTGGTCAGTCCATTGACTTCGATCACGTCGCCAACGTTGACGCAGGTCACAGCCCCGCCGCATCGGTCCGCGGGCCGGTTTCCGCGCTGCGCGGGTGGCCCGCGGGCATAGGCCTTCGGGCCGATGCCCGCACCTGAGCAGGCGAATACGATCGACGCGTGCGTGACAGAACGCCCAGACCACCTCTTTGGGCACGCCTGCCCCGTGGCGTACGGGCGCTCGTCATCTGGTGCGGGCTGGCGGGCCTGGTGCCGCTGCTGTACGTCATGACGCTGACGGACGGCGAGGACCTGCTCCCGGTGGCCGCCTCCCACGCGGCGTTCGCCGTCGCCATGGCCGTTCCGCTGGCCTGGGCCCGGCGATCACCCGAAGCGGTGCTCGCGGTACTGCTGGCCGGCGCCATCGGGGCGGCGGTGCTGGGACAACCGGTGCAGCGGTGGTGGCCGCTGTTCCCGGCGGCCGACGTCCTGGTCTGCCTCCTGACCGCCACCCGGTCGCGTCGCGCGGGCCTGGTCGCGGCCGCTGCCACGCTGATCGTCCAGGAGACGACCTGGCAGGCGGACCTGCTGCGCCACGGCCTGCGCGCCTGGGCGCCCGGCTTCCTCGCGCTGTCGTTCCTGCTCGGCCTGGGCGTCCTGATCGCATGGCTGGCCGGGGTGGTCGTCCGGCAGCGGCGCGCGTACGACCTGGCGCTGCGCGCGCACGCCGGGGCGCGGGCGGTCACCGAGGAGCGGCTGCGCATCGCCCGCGAGCTGCACGACCTGGTCGCGCACAGCATCGGCATCATCGCCATCCAGGCCGGTGCGGGCGCTCGCGTGATCGACACCCGGCCGGAGCAGGCGCGCCAGGCGCTCGGCGCGATCGAGGACACCAGCAGGCAGACGTTGAAGGGACTACGGCAGATGGTCGGCGTGCTGCGCGAGACCGACCGCGAGCACCCCGGCTCGCCCGAGCATGGTCCTGCCGCCGGGTTGGCCGACGTCGACCGGCTGGCCCGGACGACCACGGCCGCGGGCGTGCGCGTGGACGTGCGCAGACACGGGCGACCACGCCTGCTGCCCGCCGCCGTCGACCGGTCCGCCTTCCGCATCGTCCAGGAGTCGGTGACCAACGTCCTCCGCCACGCGGATACCGGCCACTGCCGGGTTCTGATCGACTACGGGAGCGAGGACGTGCGCATCGACATCGTCGACGACGGGCGCGGCGCCGCCTCCCCCGCCGCCGGCGAGGGGAGCGGGCACGGGATCGCGGGCATGCGGGAACGGGTCGCCCTGCTGAACGGCGACTTCAGCGCCGGCCCCCGGCCCGAGGGCGGCTTCCGCGTCACCGCCCGGCTGCCGCTCACGACCGCGGCCGAACCTGCGATCGTCCGGGCACGGGCCGAGGCCGGGCAGACGGAGGCCCGGTGACGATCCGTGTCGTGCTCGCCGACGACCAGCCGCTGATCCGGGCCGGCCTGCGCATGGTCATCGACACCGCCCCCGACGTCGAGGTCGCAGGAGAGGCCGGGACCGGCGCCCAGGCCGTCCAGCTCGCCAGGCAGTTGCGTCCCGACGTCGTGGTGATGGACATCCGCATGCCCGGCATGGACGGCATCGAGGCCACCCAGACCCTCACCGCCGAGTCTCCCGCCTGCCGTGTGATCATGCTGACCACGTTCGACGACGACGACAACGTCTACGCCTCCCTGCGCGCCGGAGCGAGCGGATTCCTGGTCAAGGACATGGCGCTGGAGGACATCCTGTCCGCCGTCCACGTGGTCGCCGCCGGGGACGCCCTGATCGCGCCCAGCGTCACCCGCCGCCTCATCGAGGACTTCACCCGCCGCCCCGCCCCGGCTCCCCGGCCACGCGAGCTCGCGGGCGTCACCGGGCGGGAACGCGAAGTACTGACCCTGGTCGGAGGCGGCCTGTCGAACGCCGAGATCGCGGCCCGGCTGCACATCAGCCCCGGCACCGCCAAGGCGCACGTGGCCAGCCTGCTCGCCAAGCTGGACGCCCGTGACCGCGTGCAGCTCGTCATCACGGCCTACGACGCCGGCCTGGTGTCCCCCGCCCGCTGACCGGCGCGGCCGGCCGTTCTGGTGCCCGGTCCATGCGCCTGCCGAGTGCGGCGCCCTCAGCTCCGGCTTGCGGCGCGCCCACCGACTGCTCAACATGTCACGGCGAGCCACGCGCCCCACCGGCGAACATGGCGAAGGGGGAGTCCGGTCGCGACCGGACTCCCCCTTCATCCGGCCAGACCCTCATGGGGTCAGGCCGGGATGCCTCAGCTGCAGCCGCTGGTGGAGCCGCAGCCCTCGCAGACGTAGCAGCTGCCGGCGGGGCGCATCTTCGTGCCGCACGTCATGCAGAGCGGCGCGTCGGCGGTGAACCGCTGGTGGCTCTCCAGCGTCAGCTCCTTCGTCGTCTCCCGCACCGGAGCGGGCGCGACCGGCTCCACGGCCTTGGCCTCGATCGGCGCCGACTGGGCCAGCGCCTCCTTGTCGACGGCCGGGTCGTCACCGCGCTGCTGCGCCGTACGCTCGGCGGCGGAGAAGATGCCGACCGCGGCCCGCTCGTCGAAGGGCAGGTGGTCGAGCGCCAGGCGGCGGAAGATGTAGTCCACCACCGAGGTCGCCATGCGCACGTCGGGGTCGTCGGTCATGCCGGCGGGCTCGAAGCGCATGTTGACGAACTTGCTGACGTAGGTCTCCAGCGGCACGCCGTACTGCAGGCCGACGGAGATCGCCACGGAGAAGGCGTCCATGACGCCGGCCAGCGTCGAACCCTGCTTGGACATCTTGAGGAAGACCTCGCCGAGCCCGTCGTCAGGGTAGGAGGAGGCGGTCATGTAGCCCTTCGCGCCGCCCACGGTGAAGCGGGTGGTGGTGCTCGGGCGCTGGTTGGGCATCCGGCGCCTGGTGGGCCGGTTGACCTCGATGACCTTGACCTGGGGCTCCTGCGTCTCGGCGGCGGCAGGCGCCTCCTTCTTGCCGGCGGCCGACAGCGGCTGGCCCACCTTGCAGTTGTCGCGGTAGACGGCCAGGGCCTTCAAGCCCATCCGCCAGCCCTCCATGTAGACCTGCTCGATGTCCTCGACCGTCGCCGACTCGGGCAGGTTGACGGTCTTGGAGATCGCGCCGGACAGGAACGGCTGCGCCGCGGCCATCATCCGGACGTGGCCCATGGGCGCGATCGCCCGCTCACCCATCGCGCAGTCGAACACCTCGTAGTGCTCGCGCTTCAGCCCGGGGGCGTCGACGACGTGGCCGTGCTCGGCGATGTACTCGACGATGGCCTCGATCTGCTCCTGCTGGTAGCCGAGCTGCTTGAGCGCCCGCGGGATCGTCTGGTTGACGATCTGCATGGAGCCGCCGCCGACCAGCTTCTTGAACTTCACCAGCGCCAGGTCGGGCTCGATGCCGGTGGTGTCGCAGTCCATCATCAGGCCGATGGTGCCGGTCGGCGCCAGCAGCGAGGCCTGCGCGTTGCGGTAGCCGTGCTTCTCGCCCAGCTTGAGGCAGTCGGCCCACTGCTTGGACGCCTCGGTGTGGATCTTGGCGTCCATGGTGCCGATGGTGCGCAGGCTGTCGTTGGCGCCGGCGTGCTTGCGCATGACGCGCTTGTGGGCGTCGGCGTTCCTGGCATAGCCCTCGTACGGCCCGACCACCGCGGCCAGTTCGGCGCTGCGCCGGTAGGACACGCCGGTCATCAGCGAGGTGATCGCCCCGGCGACCGCCCGGCCGCCGTCGGAGTCGTAGGCGTGGCCGGTGGCCATGAGCAGCGCGCCCAGGTTGGCGTAGCCGATGCCGAGCTGGCGGTAGGCGCGGGTGGTCTCGCCGATCTTCTCGGTCGGGAAGTCGGCGAACGTGATCGACACGTCCATCGCCGTAATGATCAGCTCGGTGAGCTTGACGAAGCCGGCCACGTCGAAGGAGTTGTCGTCCTTCAGGAACTTCAGCAGGTTGATGCTGGCCAGGTTGCACGAGGAGTTGTCGAGGTGCAGGTACTCCGAGCACGGGTTGGACGCGGTGATGCGGCCGGTCTCCGGGCTGGTGTGCCAGTCGTTGATCGTGTCGTCGTACTGCACGCCCGGGTCGGCGCACTCCCACGCGGCCTTGGCCATCTTGTGGAAGAGGTCCTTGGCGTCGATCTGCTCGATGATCTCGCCGGTCAGGCGGGCCCGCAGGCCGAACTTCTCGCCCTTCTCGACCGCGCGCATGAACTCGTCGGAGACGCGGACGGAGTTGTTGGCGTTCTGGTACTGGACGGAGACGATGTCCTTGCCGCCCAGGTCCATGTCGAACCCGGCGTCGCGGAGCGCGCGGATCTTGTCCTCCTCGCGCGCCTTGGTCTCGATGAACTCCTCGATGTCGGGGTGGTCGACGTCGAGGACGACCATCTTGGCGGCCCTGCGGGTGGCGCCGCCCGACTTGATCGTGCCTGCGGAGGCGTCGGCGCCGCGCATGAAGCTCACCGGGCCGCTGGCCGTACCGCCGCTGGACAGCAGCTCCTTGGAGGAGCGGATGCGGGACAGGTTGACCCCCGAGCCCGAACCGCCCTTGAAGATGACACCCTCTTCCTTGTACCAGTCGAGGATCGACTCCATGGTGTCGTCAACGGCCAAGATGAAACAGGCACTGACCTGCTGCGGGCTCTGCGTGCCCACGTTGAACCACACCGGGGAGTTGAACGCGAACACCTGGTTGACCAGCGCGTGCTTCAGCTCGTGGTCGAAGATCTCGACGTCCTCGTCGCTGGCGAAGTAGCCGTTCTCGACCGCGGTCCTGGTGTACATCCCGACCACGCGGTCGACCAGCTGCTTCAGGCTCCACTCGCGCTGCGGGGTGCCCACAGCGCCGCGGAAGTACTTGGTCGTCACGATATTGGCCGCGTTGACCGACCAGAAGTCGGGGAACTCCACGCCCCGCTGCTCGAAGTTGATCGAGCCATCGCGCCAATTGGTCATGACGACGTCACGGCGCTCCCACGTGATCTCGTCATAAGGGTGCACACCGGGCGTGGTGAAGATCCTCTTCATCTTCAGCCCCTTGCGCCTGCCCCCACGCGTCGCTGACCCGCTGACCGTCTCCGTCATGACTCCCCCTTCTCGGCTTTCAGTTGCTTGATCTCGGCCTCGAAGTCCGCCAGGCTCTCGAAACCGCGATATACCGATGCGAACCGCAGGTACGCCACCTCGTCCAGGTCACGCAGCGGCCCCAGGATCGCCAGGCCCACCTCGTTGGAGGGGATCTCGGCCGCACCCTTGGCCCTGATGGCCTCCTCGACCCGCTGCCCTAGCTGCGCGAGCGAATCCTCGGTGACAGGCCGGCCCTGGCACGCCCTGCGCACGCCCGCCACCACCTTGTCTCTCGAGAACGGCTCGGTCACTCCGCTGCGCTTGCTCACCATCAGCAGGACCGTCTCCTGCGTGGTGAACCTGCGCCCGCATTCAGGGCAGGTACGGCGTCGCCTGATGGCGGCACCGTCGTCCGTGGAGCGGCTGTCGATGACCCTGGTGTCCGGGTGACGACAGAACGGACAGTGCACGCTTCGCCTCCTCGACACGCCACCTGCTCACCACTCGTAAAATGCTCGTCGGCAGATGCTCGCGCCCACTCCACGGCCTGCCATGGAGCGGTCACGGAAACACAATTTGTGGTGAACTACATCGGTGTAACTACTAGATGTTGTGGTCCAACCGTAGAAGCGAGCGAGCATGAACGCAAGTTGACGGCGCCCCCGGCATCGAAGTCGCTGATCAGCCCCGCGGGGTCGGGCGTGTCGCACCCGAGTGACGCGGAGATGCTCGTGTGACCTCCCTGTGCACGCGGTCCCGGACGGCCGATCAGAGGTCGAGCGTGTCCCACCCGAGTGACGCGAAGATGCTCCTGCGACCTCCCTGTGCACACGGTCCCGGACGGCTGATCAGGGGTCGCCCGTGCCTCTCTCCGCGAGCCCGCCGTGCCTCCGCGGACCCCGTTTGTCGGCCTCGTCGCCGCCACCGGGAGCGCGGAAGAGCCCTCACCACTGCGCGGGGTTGCGGCGACCTACCGTCGCATCAGGCCGCGACGTCCGCGACCCGAACTTCCCCGGAGTCGCGGCGGGCCGGATAGCCGTCACCGTCCTGGAGATCGCCGTGATTCGTGGAGGTCCCAGCCCTCCATGGAGATCGCCGTCGCCCGTGGAGATCGCCGTATCGCCGTCGTCCGCGGAGATCGCCATGTGCCGCCGCGTCCAGCCGTCCAGCTTGGCCGAGGTCGTGCGGACTCGTCAGCGGCCGGTCGCCAGAGGGAACGCGCGTAACGACGGCGGGGGCGCGCACCCGCGCACGGGTCGGGCGGCGTCCGGCTCCTCCTTCGGGACAGGCGGCAGGCTCGGCCCGCCGTACATGCCTGGCGTCACGACCCCCAGGAAAAGCACCGTGGGGAGGGTCCAGGGCCGCAGGAAGGGCAGCCACGCGTCGATGTTCATGCCGCCCCTCCGCTCGCCTCGGCGATGTTGCATCCATCCCATCAGACGGCACCGACATTTTCGGGGCCCAGTTGCCCGCACCTCCTGCGGCTGTCTCCACGGGGCTCCCACGCCGCTTGGCCGAGCTCACCGCGACCCACGCATCCGCCGGTCACGCGCCTCCAGCGGACCCATCGGTCGGATCTCCACCGCGCCCTACCGCCCGACCACGGCCGTCAACCAGACGCAGGAGCCAGACCACAGCCCCAGGGAACGCATGACGCGGAGCGGACGCGGGCCGGGCACAGAACACGTGTGGCGCGGATGCGAGGCGGGCGCAAAGCGATGAGGGCGGCACTTGGGATGAGAGGGCCATCCGAGGCCGGTGCGAACTGAGTGAGTGCGGGCGAGCCGGATACGAGGCGGGCGCGAAGCGATGCGGGCGCTGACGATGCGAGGCCCATGCGAGGCGGTGCGAACTGAGTGAGTGCAGGCGAGCCGGATACGAGGCGGGCGCAAAGCGATGAGGGCAGATGCGGGGGATGCGGGGCGAGTGCGGACTGAGTGGGAAGCGGATTCGGGATGCGGACGGGTGAGAACAGATGCGGGCGGGGGCGGGGTGCGAAGGTTCCTTCTTCCGGCGTGGGTGGCCCACGCGTCGGGCGTGGACCGCGCTGGTGGGCGCGATCTGCTGCACCATGGGGGCCCGAGCCACCGGCCCGCTGCCCCTGACAGCGAGATTATGATCACCCCATGCGCGCGATTAACACGTTTTTATTGATCACCTGCCTAGCCGTCGCGGGCTGCGGCACCACAGGCGAGACTTCGCTGCCCGGCGGCGGGCTGCGCGAGGTCATGGGCCGGCTGGCCGCCGACGGGCCCGCCGCCACCTACCTCGACTACGGTGACATGGCCCACTGGCGCGCGCTGGGCGTGGTCACGGCCGACGGGCTGGGAGACGACCGGCGCTGGCTGGCTGCCGTGGGGTACGGCTTCGGCGACCTCGCCTCGCGCATCGATCTCCTGCCCGAACGAACGGGGATCAAGGCGTTCGCGACCGACAGGGCGGTGTCCGTCGGCCGTCCACCCGACACCGCGGTCAGGATGGAGGGCGGCCTCGACGCCGCGGCGATCAGCGAGAAGCTGACCGCGCTCGGCGCCAAGCCGCGCACGATCGGCGGGCAGGAAGGACTGACGTTCGCTCCCGACCACGAGATCAGGCAAACCAGGCTGACCGCCGAGTTGGGCCTGGTGACCCAGCTCAACCAGGTCGTGGTGACGCGGTCCGCGCTGGTGGCAGGAGCGGCCGCGGCCCCCGTGGCCGCCGCCCTGGGTGGCGGCGGCTCCTCCCTCGACGACAGGCCCGAGCACGTCGCCGTCGCCGAATGCCTCGGCGATGTCGTGACGGCCACCGTCTTCGCGCCGCAGCAGCCGGCGGGCGTCAGCCTGTACGGCGTCGGCCTGCGGCGTCCCGCCGGGCCGGGCGACCAGGCGGTCAACGTCGTGTGCGTGCTGCCACGCATCGCCGAGGTGACGCAGACGTTCACCTCCAGGTTCACCCTGCAGGCCCAGGTCGGGGGCAAGCCGCTGGCGCAGCTGGCAGACAAGGTCGAGCACGACGAGGTGCGCTCGGGGGACCTGACCGTACGGCGAGCCACCGTGACCATCAAGCAGGGAGGTCCCGTGACGCTGGTCCATCAGATGCTGCAACGCGTCGAGCTGTCCAGGCTGGCCGATCCCGCCGCGCCCTGACACGGTCGGGCCGGCGTGACCCGTACACCCGCATGGGACGGCGGCGGTTGATCATTGGAGGATGAGACCCGAAGTGCAGGCCTTCATCGCCGATGGCCCCCTCCCTGACTGGGACGCCGAAGAAGAGCAGATCGATAGGCGCGACAGGCAGCTCCGGGCGATCCTCGCACCGGTGACGGCGGAGGAGGCGAAGGCACTCGCCGCCTGCTTCGGCCCGGACGACTGCTACGGCGTCTCCTGGACGCTTCTGCATCTCATCGAGACGGGCCCGAATCCGGTGCTGACGGCCCGGCCCGCCGCTGACGCCAACGAATGGCACCAGAGGCTGTGGATTCGAGCGGTCAACGGAGGGCTCGTACACGAAACCTGACGGCTTGGCAGGCGAGGCGCCTTCGGCATCGGCCCGCAACGTCACGCGCCCGCCCGTGCCGGCGGTCTTGTCCGGAGCGTCTCGCCGGCCTCCCAGGATCTCCCCAGTGGATCATGGCTGCAGCCGGTACCTGTCTGTCTTCGCCGCGGCGCCCCGGAGCAGCCCGGGTGCCAGCCGGCGATGGACGGCGGACAGCGGAGGCCACACGGCACGGCCGAGGCGGCGGTCATAGCGCAGGAACGTCCCCAGCGACACCCGCCTATCGGCTGCCTGGACGACTAGGTTGCCGGTCACGAACCAGGAATCGGCCTCGAGCCGGATCCAGTCGTCGCCGCGTTCGGCGATCCGCCATCCGGCCACAGTGTCCGGCGATCGCCCTCGGCTGATGCGGAGACCGAGGAAACCACACCAGATCAGCCGCTCCGCGGCATCGGGAACGTCACCGAACATCGCCCGAGCCCACTGCTCCGGTGTGGCGTCCACGTCCGTGAAGAGAGTGAAGTGGTCGACGTAGTCGATGCGGGACAACGAGCTGAGAGCGAGAACGGACTCGGGGACGTCGCGCGTTCCCACGGTGCCTACCACAGTGCCTTTCACAGTGCCTCCCAGGGCGCCTTTCACGAAGACTTTCGCGACGCCTTTCACGGCGCCTTCCGCGACGCCTTTCACGGCGCCTTCCACAGTGGCCGCGCCGCCGCCTGCCGTACGCGGCCGGCCACGGTCCCGCCACGCGCGTTCCGCCTGCCGAGCGAGTGTGGCAGGACGATGAGGTGCCGGAACGGCGCGATAGCGACCATGTACAGCCGTCCGGCCAGGCCGCCGGGGTTCACGAGGACCGCCGTTCGCAGCTCGTGCCCGCCACCCAGCCCAGGTACGTGACCGTGCGGACGGTCTTTGTTCGCCAGTCCGAGAGCGCATTCGTCGTCGAGCTCGTACACCGGGGTGAACGGCGCGAACCCCGCGCCTGAGCCAGGTGTGGCCGCGCGGAGGTTGCTCGGCAGGCGGTCGCGTAGTGACGGGACCTGTCCCCCGATGTCCGCATTGGGCTTGTCCCCCTCGAAGAGGGCACCGAGTTTCCAGCGCACCGCGAACGGCGACCGAAGGAGCCGGAGTCTCGCCCGGCGCCCGACGCCTGGATCACGGCGAAGCTTCGTGGGGAAGTGATCCAGCCCGGCGCCGGGAGCGCGGATCGCCCAGACGTCCTCAAGTCGGAAATCGCCGGAGATCTCGTGGATCCGCCAGGAGCGACGGGTGTGCGCGGTATCGGGGAGCCTCATGGCCGTGACCGCCTCTCTTGCAGGGTGGGAATGCGTTCGCCCAGGTCGCGAGCGGCGGCCGGAGCCGGCCGAAGAAGCGTCTCGCGCGTCTGGTGCGTGCGTCCGACGGACTTCTCGACGCGCCCGGGCCGCGGGTGGTGAAAGGCGACATGACCGCCGGTCATCTCGGTGTCTCCATTCATTCATACGCCACCGTATAAAATGAGAATAGCCCCTGTTATACGGGGGCGTATACATGGTGGAGAAGTGAGGTGAGACACATCGTGGGCGCAACTCGCACGCCGCGTGACAGGTGGATCGAGGAGGGGCTGCGGGCGCTGGCCGCCGGCGGCCCGGACGCCGTCCGCGTCGAGGCCCTGGCGAAGAGACTCGGCGTCACGAAGGGCGGGTTCTACGGGTCCTTCGCCGACCGCGACGCGCTGTTGGAGGCGATGCTGGACGCCTGGGAGCGGGAGAGCACGGACGAGGTGATCGACCGTGTCGAGCGCGAAGGCGGCGACCCGAAAACCAAGATCGAGCGCGCGGGCGTGCTCACCTTCTCCGACGACCGCCTGCTGCCCATCGACCTCGCGGTCCGGGACTGGGCCCGGCGCGACGAGGGGGTCGCCGAGCGCTTGCGACGGGTGGACAACAAGCGCATGGCGCTACTGCGGGAGATGATCGGCACCTTCTGTTCCGATCCCGACGAGGTGGAGGCCCGCAGCATGCTTGCCTTCTGCGTGGCGATCGGGGAGCACTTCCTCGCCGCCGACCACGGCGACCGCACCCGGGCCCAGGTCCTCGCCCGCGCCGCCGACCTGCTGCTCAACCGCCCCCACGAAGACCACAACAGCCAGGTGTCGTCCCGGGTGGCCGGCCACGATGACGCATGAGCGCGGCGGCAGGTCGGTCCGCGATCCCGGCGCGCCTCACCCGGCACATCCCGGGGACGCCGCGGCGCGCGCGGGCGGGCTGTCAGCGGGACAGGGCGGAGCGCGCCCGGTGGATGTCGGCCGCCGGGTAGGGTGCCGTCCTGGTCTCGTCGAACAACGTGCCGTAGAACTCGTTCATGACGGCGGCGACGGGCGCGTGGCGTCTGAGGATCTTCCCGATCGGCTCCGGGACGCCAGGGAGGCTGTCACCCTCGGCGCACCGCCGTACGAGATCAAGGAGCTCCGCCCGGTCAGCCGGGCGGCTCAGAGCGATCACCAGCCGGTTGACCAGTTCCCGGGCCGTGTAGGACTCGTCGTGGCCGGCGTTCAGGCGGAGGAAGTCGCGCTCGGCGCCGGAGAGCTCGAAGCGTGGGGAAGACGCCAGGCCGAAGTCGGTGAAGTACAGGCGGCTGCCGTCGGTGAGGATGTTGCCGAAATGCGCGTCGAAGTGGAGCAACCCGTTCGCGTTCATGAAGGAGACCCCGGCGGCCAGTTCCCGTTCCAGGAGGGAGCACGCCGATTCGACGGCGTCGCCGCCGAGGGCGGCCTGCACCTCCAGCCACCGGTTGACGTCCTGCGGAACGTACTCCAGGAACAGCACGACCGCGGCCGACGCCTGCGCGAGCGCCTCCAGCCGCGCGCGCACCGCCGGGGAGGACTCCCAATACGCCGCGGCCTCCTCCAACGCCGCTTGTTCTCCGGCCGTCGCCATCCGGGCCGGCTCCCGCAGCACCCGCCAGTGGTGCAGCAGCGGAAAACCGTCGAAGTGGCCGCCGAGCACCCACCCGGTCGTCATGACGTGCGCGGCCAGCTCGCGCCAGACGCCGGACCCCGACCCCAGCCCGAGCCCGTAGTGGCAGAACGTGGGAAGCCCGAACAGGTTCGCGGTGGACCTGGTGTTCTCCGGCCGCCTCTCCAGGTCGGTGAGGGGGACCCGCTTGACGAAGACCGGCCTGCCCTCGACCTCCAGGAGCGCGGTGGGACCGCCGACACCGGCTCCGAGGGGTGGGGCGGCCTCCACCAGCTCGGCCAGCCGTCGGTCGGCGAGCAGCCCCAGGGCGGTGGAGACTGCACTATGGCGAGCCAAGCGGGCGGCACGGGACATGTCCGGCGCATTCCTGGACGATTCAGTCACAGCGGTCCTCGTTTCATGATCGTCATGCGGACGCTACCGTGTGCGTGTCCACAATCGATCAGCCGGGAGCCGCTTGAGGGCAGGACGCATGGGGCGATCAGTCGCTAGATCCTCCGTGCACACCGCCTTCAGCAACGCTTGTGTCGGCTCCGCCGGCTCGTGGATCGGGCCGTCTCCGGGCCGGCAACCGCCGTTCGGACCACGGCTGCGAGCGGCTCTTTCGATGCCATCGCCGCCGCCCTGATGGGCTGCCGCCGACATTCCCATGAGACGGCGTCGGGCCACCCCGACCGCGACGGGATGCCGTCGGCGGCTTGGCGCTCCGTCCGTCCGATGCCGTCACGCACTCGTGTGTGCACGCTGAGTCGGCAGTCGGCGGTCGGCGGGCGGTGGTCGGCGGGCGGTGGTCGGCGGGCGGTGGTCGGTGGTCGACGATCGGGGAGGCACGGGGGCGGTTCGTGTCGGTCGCACGCGCGGGCGCCTGCCGTCCCTCCGGTCCGGAATCGCCGGTCGGTCAGGGAGCTTTGTCGGGGAGGTACAGCCGGCCGCCCGGACGGATGAGTGAGCTCTCCAGCCCGTTGAGCCGCTTGATCTCCTCGGCGACGGCGGTGGGGTCGTCGCCCGGAGAGATCGCCGCGGCGATGGTCCACAGCGTGTCGCCCTTCTCCACGATCACCCACGGCAGGCCCGCGTGTCCCGCACTCGTCGTCTCCTGAGCCATCGCCCAGTTGGTCGCCTTGGCTCCGAGCACGA
Source organism: Nonomuraea sp. NPDC004354 (assembly GCF_053602555.1). Lineage (NCBI taxonomy): Bacteria > Bacillati > Actinomycetota > Actinomycetes > Streptosporangiales > Streptosporangiaceae > Nonomuraea > Nonomuraea sp. NPDC004354. The sequence continues at coordinate 867,088 of NZ_JBSGDV010000003.1, forward strand.
ACCCGCCCAGGGACAGCACGGCGAACAGCCCCACGACCGCGACCCTGCCTCGCCTGGTCAGCCTCATGGGCGCCGTGAGCCGCACCGACTTCCTCGCCTGTCGCTCCCCCGCCAACTTTCTTGGTTGTCGCTCCGCCGCCGACCTCCTCGCCTGTCGCTCCCCCTCCGACCTTCTTGGTTGTCGCTCCCCCGTCTGCCTCCTCGACTGTCGCTCCTCCGGCGCGACCACCCGAAGCGCTCCCCGCGTGTGGCGCGCGCCCGACCGCGGCCGCCTGCCACGACCCGTACCCGCCCGTTGCTCTTGCGCGCGGACCGTTCCAGGCCTTTCCCCCGCCCCCGCCTCGACGACCTGCGCCCGGCGAGCCGGACCCGCGACCGCCTGCCCCACGCGACCCGAACCCCCATCCACCTGTCCCGTGCGTGCCCGGCCAGAGAGCTCCTGCGCCTCCCACGCCGAAGCCGCGACCGTCTTTCCTATGCGAGCCCGACCGGAGACAGGCTGCCCCTCCCAGGCCGAAGCCGCGGCCGTCTCTCCCGTCCGAACCCGGCCGGAGACCGACCACCTCTCCCAAGCCGAAGCCGCGGCCATCTCTCCTATGCGAGCCCGACCCCGGAGCGACTGCCCCTGACCATCGCGGCTTGAACGCGTCGCCCCTGCTCGTCCAGGGCGTGCGAGCGCCTCCCGCACACGGCGTGCCCCCGGTCCCGGTTCTTTCGTCTGCAGGTTCGCGGTCGGCGTGTCGCCCGGCCGACCCCTACCGGCCTGCGCGTGCGCGGCGTCAGGGGGAGCCTCGCGCCCTTGTGGCGCGGGCCTCCCAGGACCGCCGTCCATCGCGCCAGGTCGCCGCCTGCCCCGAAGCCGCCACCCGCCACGCAGGCCGCCGCTCTTGCCCCTTGACGTGAGCCGCTGCGGCTCGCGCCCGCCACGCGCCACGTCACCGCGACCCGTCCCACCCGACCGGCCGTCACCGCGACCCGTCCCACCCGACCGGCCGTCACCGCGACCCGTCCCACCCGACCGGCCGTCACCGCGCCCCGTCCCACCCGACCGGCCGTCACCGCGACCCGTCCCGCCGGACCGGCCGTCACCGCGACCCGTCCCACCCGACCGGCCATCTCCGCGCCCCGTCCCGCCCGACCGGGCGTCTGCGCGCGCCTTCCGCTCTCGCCTGCCGTTCATCGCCGCCCCCGTATCTGTGCTGTCGTCTGCCGGGCCGGGCGCACCCTCCCGCACACCCGGCCCCGCCACCCCCTGGTCGCGGACGACCCGCAACCGCCCGCCTCCTGCCCCGCGTGGTCCCGTGGACTGTCCGCCCGATGCCCCTCGCGACCCGGCAAACCGTCCACCCCCAACCTCGCGCGGCCCCGCGGGCCGTCCGCCGATCTGCTTGTCCTGGCCTGCCGTACCTCGGGGTGGAGGGACCAGGCGGAGGCGCCGGTCTCCTGGTACGGCAGGGCGCCCGCACTCCTCCCTGGTGATGTCGGCGATCAGGGTGAGTTGCTCGTCTTGGCCGGTCGAATCTGTCGTCGTGGTCGCCCGCACTGATGACCTCCCGCCACCGTCGACCCAAGGAAAAGGTCAAACAAAGATCAGTGAATCGAACACGGTGTCGATCGAACTCCCGTACGATGTTGTACACCACGTCACCGACGATTTCGAGGAAGACTCGAACAATTGTTTGAAGTTGATCTCCATCGGCGGTACGGTCGCTGTGTGCGACATGAAGACCACGGACCGGAAGGGTGGGCCGGTGAGGCAGGCCGCCGGGCGAGGAGGAAAGCATGAGCGAGCCGAATGACGGCAACGGCGTCAGCGACCTTGCGGTCCGCCGTCGCGACTCACTGGGCCTGACGCCCAGGCAACGCAAGATCCTTGAGGTGATTCGCGACTCCGTCCAGCAGCGCGGCTATCCGCCGTCCATGCGTGAGATCGGCGAGGCCGTGCAGCTGACCAGCACGTCCAGCGTGTCTCACCAGCTGACCGCGTTGCAGCGCAAGGGCTACCTGAGGCGTGACCCGCACCGCCCTCGCGCCCTTGAGGTGAGGCTGCCGGGTGAGCCCGTGCTGTGGGTCGACCCCGATGCCAGCGAGGTCGAGTCGCAGGTGAGCAGGCCGACGGCCGCCTACGTTCCCCTGGTCGGTCGCATCGCCGCCGGTGGCCCCATCCTCGCCGAGGAAAGTGTGGAAGACGTCTTCGCGCTGCCCAAGCAGCTCGTCGGCGAGGGCACCCTCTTCCTCCTCCAGGTCGCGGGTGACTCGATGATCGAGGCAGCGATCGCTGACGGCGACTGGGTGGTCGTACGGCAGCAGCCGGTGGCCGAGAGCGGTGACATCGTGGCAGCCATGATCGACGGCGAGGCGACGGTGAAGACGTTCAAGCGCAAGGACGGCCACGTCTGGCTGGTGCCGCACAACGCCAACTACGACCCGATCCCCGGCGACGAGGCCAGCGTCCTCGGCAAGGTCGTCGCAGTCCTGCGCCGCCTCTGACCGCATCTCGCCGCTCGATCGGCCCTCACCTTTCCCGAGGGTCGATCGAGCCGGCGTAGCCCTGGCCGGTGGGACCGACACAGCCCTGCCCAGTCCGGAATGCCGTGTCGCTTGAGTGTCCGTCGCTTCCGCACGCCGACGCCCGGAATGGCCTGTCGCCTGGCTGTACGCCGCCTCCGCATGCCGATGCCCACGCGCGGATCCCGGCTCCTACCCGCGAGCGACGCCTTCGGGTGGAACATCACCCGACCCGCGACCGACGTTACGCACGGAGCAGCGACCCGACCGGCGGCCCAGTCGTGCACGTCGGCGGCCGGATGCCGACGGGCCGGGTGGAGCCGTACCCATCGAGGGGCGCGCGTCCGAACCCCAGCCCACAGTTCGGGGAACGGACTGGCCATCTCTTCATGCGTTGGTGCGAGGGCTCTTCCAGGCATCCCGCTATCCGGACTCGGGCGCGAGCTGGTCGCACAGAACCCTCCGACGCTCGGCGACACCGATGCGTTCGATTTCCGGCAATCCCGGCCCATCGGACATTTCCCGGGTCTGGGTGACACTGATCGGGTGGACGACTTCTTCCCCCCGCCCGCCAAGGACGGCCTGAAATGGGCGAGCGCCGGTCCCGATGTCATCGCCTGCTGGATCGCCGACATGGACTTCGCCACCGCTCCCCCGATCGTCGAGGCACTCCAGCGGCGTGCCCGCGGGGACCTCGGCTACCCCACCTGGGCCGCCGACCCGCAGGCCGGACCGCTGGCGGAGACCTTCGCCGAGCGCATGCTCACCCGGTACGACTGGCCCGCCGACCCGGCAGCCGTCCGCACCTTCTCCGATCTCAACCAGGCGCTCCAGGTGGTCCTTCATCTCGCCACCGAACCCGGTGACAGGATCGCCATGCAGGTTCCGGCGTACCCGCCCTTCCTCGGCACGATCGAGGAGATGGGCCGCACGCTGCACACCGACCTGGCGGATCTGGCCGGCTGCCGCGCGCTCGTCCTGGTCAACCCGCACAACCCCACAGGAAAGGTCTTCACCAGGGACGAGCTCACCACCGTGGCCGAGCAGGCCGAACGGCACGACGTGCTGGTCATCGCCGACGAGGTCCACGCCGACCTGGTCTACTCGCCCGCCACGCACATCCCGTTCGCCACGATCCTGCCCGAACGCACGGTCACGCTGACCTCCGCGACCAAGGCCTTCAACCTCGGCGGTATCCGCTGCGCGCTGGCCCACGTCGGCTCGGCACGGGTCCGCGACGCGCTCCAGTCGCAGCCCGCCTTCCTGTACGGCGGGGCGAACATCTTCGGCGTCGAGGCCACGGTCGCCGCGTGGAGGCACGGCGACGGGTGGCTGCGCGACACCATGGCGGCCCTGGACCGCAACCGGCGTCTGATCGCCGAGCGGGTGCCGGGGTACGCGATGCCGGAGGCGACCTATCTGGCATGGCTGGACATGCGACGGCCGGGGATGGCGGAGGCGCTGGAGAGGGAGGCGCGGATCCTGGTGAGTGACGGCGCCGCCTTCGGACCGGGCGGGGAGACCTACGTACGGGTCAACTTCGCGACGTCGACGGAGACGCTGGCGGAGATCCTGGACCGCCTGGCCCGGGTCTGGTCGCCGGACCCCGATACGCCCTACTCGTCGCGATCCCTTGCCGGACCCTGCTGAGGCCGAGGCTCGTCACGAGCACTCTGATTTCGGACAGCCGGGGTCGCACCGCGACACCCGGCACCTCCGGGGCGCTGAGCGTTCTCGGGGGTGGGCGTTCTCGGGGGTGGGCGTTCTCGAGGGTGGGCGTTCTCGAGGGTGGGCGTTCTCGGGAGGGAAGCGGCGCGACGAGACGCAGGCGATGCCGGTTGGAGCGGCGCCGATTGGAGCGATGCCGGTAGGAGCGATGCCGGTAGGAGCGATGCCGGTAGGAGCGATGCCGGTTGGAGCGGCGCCGGGATCAGCCTCCCGTGGTGCCCGCTGAGCCGCGCACGAGAGGCGGCCCCGACAGCTCCAACCGTAGACGGTCAGGCCCAGCAGCGCCGACCGCACGGAACGTCCGGCCCCCGGCAGTGCCGACCACACGGAACGTCCGGTCTCCGGCACTGCCGGGGCCCGCGCGCGACCCCGCTCAGCGGCCCGTCAGTTGCGGGTTGGGGGAAGGTCGGGCGGTGTGGCCGCCGGTTGCTGGTCGAGTGCCGCCAGCGCCAGTTCCACCGCCTTCTCCAGCTGCGGGTCCCGCCCCGCCACCCGGTCCTGCGGTGTGATCACCACCTCGATGTCAGGGTCGACGCCGTAGTTCTCGATGTTCCACCCCTCGCCGTCCAGCCAGAACGCGTACCGGGGCTGGGTGACGACCGTTCCGTCGACCAGCTGGTACCGCCCGTCGATGCCGATCACCCCGCCCCAGGTGCGGGTGCCGATGAGCGGACCGATGTTCCGGTTCTTGATCCCGGCGCTGACGATGTCCCCGTCGGATCCCGCGAACTCGTCCGTGACGGCGACGACGGGGCCACGCGGCGAGTCCTCGGGGTAGCGCATCGGCTCGTACCCGCGCGAGATCGCCCAGCCGCTCACCTTGCGTGACAGCTTCTCCAGCACCAGTTCGGAGGTGTGGCCCCCGCTGTTGCCGCGTACGTCCACGACGAGGCCTTCCTGCGGCATCTCGGTGCGCAGGTCGCGGTGGAACTGCGCCCAGCCGCTGGCGACCATGTCGGGTACGTGCAGGTAGCCGAGCCGGTTGCCGGAGGCCTGCCGAACGTAGGCGCGCCGGCTCTCGACCCAGTCGTGGTAGCGGAGCGCGGTGTCGTCGGCCAGCGGTGTCACGACCACGCGCCGGGTGTCGCCGCCCGAGGCGGGCCTGATCGTCAGTTCGACCGGCTGCTCGGCCGTTCCGGCGAGGAGGGCTTGCGGGCCGCGCACCTGGTCGACGGGCCGGCCGCCGACGGCGACGATCGCGTCGCCCTCGCGTACGGCGACGCCGGGGGCCAGCAGCGGCGAGCGGGCGGCGTGGTCGGAGGACTCTCCGGGCAGGATCCTGTCCACCACCCAGGCGCCGTCGCGGAGGGCGAGGTCGGCGCCGAGGAGTCCCTGGCGCCGCTTGGGGTCGACGGCGGCGCCGTTGGGCCGGGCGTAGGCGTGGGAGGTGGCCAGTTCGCCCTGCACCTCCCACAGCAGGTCGATCAGCTCGGAGTAGGCGCCGATCCGCTCGACGAGCGGGGCGTAGCGGGCCAGCGTGCCCGCCCAGTCGACGCCGTCCATGTCCGCGCGCCAGTAGTGGTCGCGCATGAGCCGCCCGGCCTCGTGGTAGGACTGCCGCCATTCGGCGACCGGGTCGATGGTGACGGTGATGCGGTCGAGGTCGACGCCGACGACCTCGTCGCCCTCGCTCGCCGCGCGGGTCTGCAGGCCGTTCTTGCCGTTGGTGACCAGGCGGGTGCCGTCGCCGCTGACCTCGAAGGCACGGACGTCCTTGGCGATCTCCGCTTTGGCGCGCTTCTTGAGGTCGTAGCGCTCCAGCACGACCTCCTCGCGTTCGTTGCCGTCGCCGAGCTCGCCGGCCAGCGGGTGGCGCAGCCACAGCAGGGCGTCCTTGGCGGTGCGCAGGTTGGAGTAGCGCCCGGCGGGGACGGGGACGGCGACGACGCGGGCCGGCAACCCCTCGGCGTCCACCTCGGTGGCGGGTTTGGCCTTCTTGTCCTTCCCGCCGTCGGGGGTGTCGGGCGACGACGGCGTGTCGGACTCGGCGCCGTTGAAGCTGCGGCCCTCCAGTGAGGGGGCGAACGGCGAGGCCGTGGTCGCCTGCAGCGGCACCAGGTACGGCTTGGCTCCGGCGGGGAAGGACAGGTCGAACACGTGCGCGTCGTAGACGGGGTCGAACGTCCTGATCGACAGGAACGCCAGGTGCTTGCCGTCCTTGGTGAAGACCGGGGCGTAGTCGCTGAAGCGCTGCGAGGTCACCTCGATGACGGAGGTGCCGTCGACGCGGCCCATCTTGATCTGGCGCAGCGGCTCGTGGTGCGGGTGCGACCAGGCCAGCCAGGCGGAGTCGGGCGAGAAGGTGATGCCGTCGATGTCGCCGTTGGCCGTCCGGTCGAGCTCCCTGGTCGCGCCGGTCGTGGTGTCGACGACGAGCAGGCGCCCGTCGTGACTGGCCAGCGCGACGTGCTTGCCGTCGGGTGCGACGGCCAGGTCGAGGACGCGCCCGAGCTGTCCGGAGGCCAGCGTGCGGATCTCGCCGCCGGGGCGGCCGATCTCCAGCGCGTCCTCTCCGGTCGCGTCGCTGATCCAGACGGCCAGGCCGTCCTCGCCGAGCACGCGCGGCAGCCGTACCCTGACGCCGGGTTCGGCGCGCAGCACGCCGGCGGGTCCGTCCCGGTGGGTGACCCAGTGGGCGGTGCCGCGGATCTCGACGGCGCTCGCCCGGCCGGTCGTGTCGGGCGCGAAGTCGGCGGCCCTGCTGGGCGCCGGGCGGGTGGCCCGCGCGGGCCGGGGCCCGCCCAGCCTGACCTCCAGCCGGTACGGCTCGCCGTCCAGGGAGTCGAGCGCCCACAGGTCGCCCGCGTGACTGTAGATCACCCGGGTGCCGTCGGTGGCGGCGTGCCGGGCGTAGAACTCCTCGTGCTGGGTGTGCCGGCGCAGGTCGGAGCCGTCGGGCAGGGCGGAGTAGAGGTTGCCGACGCCCTCGTGGTCGGCCAGGAAGGCGATCCTGCCGCCGACCCACATGGCCGACCAGTACTGCGCGATGCTGTCGGCGAACAGCCTGGTGAACTCGCCCGACCCGGTGGCGTCGATCCAGATCTTGGCGGCGGTGCCGCCCCGGTAGCGCTTCCACTGGGACGGCTCGCGCCACACCGGCGAGACCGTCACCACGCCGCCGCCCGCGTTGGGGGCGGCCTCGCTCACCCATCCGTACGGCAGGCGCTCGGCCTGCCCGCCGTCCAGCGGTACGGCGTAGGCCCACGTCCGGTCGCGTGAGGCCTGCCCGGTCGCGCTGATCGCCAGGACGCGGCCGTCGAGTGTCCAGCCGCGCACACCGGTGGAGGCGTGGCCCCAGTAGGTCAGCCGCTCGCCCGCGGCCCCGTCGATCTCCGCGGCGAACGCCTCGGGCGTGCCCTCACGCGTGCTGGTCCATGCCAGCCTGGTGCCGTCAGGGGAGAACCGGGGGTAGGAGACGGGGGCGCGCTCGGCGGTGAATCGCCAGGCCCTTCCTCCGTCCAGCGGGGCCAGCCAGACGTCGTCGTCGGCCACGAACGTGATCAGGTCTCCGTGCAGATGGGGATACCTTAGGTAAGCGCCAATTGTCACAGTTGCACACTAATGCTCGGCTGGTCGGCCGCCGCGGATTTTCCCTGCTGGAGCCGTACCGGCCGGGGCACCGGCGGGTAATGACCTGGATCTTCACGGCGGGCGCCGGCCGGATGCGCTACGAGCGAACCTCATCCGTCAGTTCCCGTCAGCTCCAGCAGCTTCGTCACGGTGTTCCAGTTGCGCATCGTGCCGGTGTTGTCCGACCTCTTCTCCAGCAGCGGCGGCAGTTTGGGCCGGGCCAGGCCGTCGGGGAAGTCGATGTACAGTTCCCGCTCGCCGACCCGCATCACCTCGGGGGCGTAGTCGGCGGGGTCGATGCTCTCCAGTTCCTCGCGGTCGGGCGCCCGCGACAGGAACACGACCGCGAACCTGGCCGGGTCGCGCACCTCGAGGGGGTTGCGCTCGACCACGGCCCGCAACTCGGCGGCCGTGCGCACCATCACCGCCACCGGCGGCTCCAACGCGCCGCCGATCGCCTTCTCGATCCGCTCCCTCGGCTGCGGCTCGGCGGTGAAGACGGCGTTGCCGCTGCGCAGATGGGTGCGGACCGCGGTGTAGCCGAGGTCCTCCAGCATCGCGCGCAGGGCGGCCATGTCGACCTGGGTGCGGGGGTTGACGTTGATGCCGCGCAGGAAGGCCACGTATCGCATGTCTCGCACGGTACGCCGCATACCTGACAGCTCCTGGCAGGTAGGACGGAAAGCAGGGAGGAGCGGGCGGAAAGGCGGACGGCCACCGGGTCAGCCCGGTGGCCGTCGTGCCTGCCGTACGGGACCGCCAGGATCCCTACGGAACGATGTTGACCAGCTTCGGCGCGCGGACGATGACCTTGCGCGGCTCGCCCGGCACCAGCGCCCGCACCTTCTCGGAGGCCAGTGCCAGCGCCAGCAGGTCGCCCTCGGAGATGCCGGGCGAGACCTCCAGCCGGTCGCGGACCTTGCCCGCGACCTGGACGACGCAGGTCACCGAGTCCTGCACCAGCAGCGCCGGCTCGGCCACCGGCCAGCCCGCGTGGAAGACCGAGCCGCCACCGCCCATGCGCTCCCAGCCCTCTTCGGCGGTGTACGGCGCGACCAGCGACAGCATGACCGACAGCGCCTGCGCGCCCTCGCGGACGGCCGGGTCGGCCGCGCCGGGACCGGAGTCGATGGCCTTGCGGATGGCCGAGGTCAGCTCCATCATGCGGGCCACCGCCACGTTGAAGCGGTGCGTCTCGACCAGCTTGGTGACCTCGTCGACGGTGCGGTGCGTGAACTTGCGCAGCTCCAGGTCGCCGCCCTCGAAGGAGACGCCCGGCTCGCTCGCCACCTCGGTGAAGACGCGGAAGGCCCTGGCCAGGAACTTCTGCGAGGCGGCGGGCGAGACGTCGGCCCAGTCGATGTCGTCCTCCGGCGGACCCGCGAACACCATCGTCAGGCGGACCGCGTCGACACCGAACGCGTCGATCTGCTGGCCCAGGTCGACGCCGTTGCCCAGCGACTTGGACATCGCCTTGCCCTGGTTGATGACCTGGCCCTGGTTCAGCAGCCGGGTGAAGGGCTCGGTGAAGTCGACCATGCCCATGTCGTGCAGGACCTTGGTGAAGAACCTGGAGTACAGCAGGTGCAGCACCGCGTGCTCGACGCCGCCGACGTACTGGTCGATCGGGCCCCACTTGCGGACCTTCTCCACGTCGAAGGGGCCCTCGGTGTAGGTCGGGTCGGTGTAGCGCAGGTAGTACCAGGAACTGTCGACGAAGGTGTCCATCGTGTCGGTGTCGCGCTGGGCGGCGCCACCGCACTTCGGGCACTCGACGTTGACCCACTCGGTCGCGCCGGCCAGCGGGGAGATGCCCTTCGGCGCCAGCGCCTCGCCCCGGAGGTCGGGCAGCGTGACGGGCAGCTGGTCGTCGGGGACGGGCACCTCGCCGCAGTCAGGGCAGTGGATGATCGGGATCGGGGTGCCCCAGAACCGCTGGCGGGACAGCAGCCAGTCACGCAGGCGGAAGTTGACCGTGGCGGTGCCGGTGCCGCGCTCCTCCAGCACCTCGATGATCTTGGCGATCGCCTCGGCCTTGCTCAGGCCGTCCAGCGGGCCCGAGTTGACCAGCTGGCCCTCGCCGGGGGTCGCGATGCCGGTCTCGCCCGGGTCGGCCATGCCGGTGTGGACGACCACCTTGACCGGCAGGTTGAAGGTGCGGGCGAAGTCGAGGTCGCGCTGGTCGTGCGCGGGCACGGCCATGATGGCGCCGTGGCCGTAGTCGGACAGCACGTAGTCGGCGGCCCAGACGGGGATGCGCTCGCCGCTGACCGGGTTGATCGCGTAGCGGCCCAGGAAGACGCCGGTCTTCTCCTTCTCGGTGGACAGCCGCTCGATGTCGCTCAGCTTGGCGACCCGGCGCCGGTAGACCTCGAAGGCCTCCCTGTGGATGTCGTCGCAGATCTCGTCGGCCAGCGCCGAGTCGGCGGCCACCACGAAGAACGTCGCGCCGTACAGGGTGTCGGGGCGGGTGGTGTAGACCGTGACGGGCTCGTCGCGGCCCTCGATCTCGAAGCGCACGTCCGCGCCGGTGGAGCGGCCGATCCAGTTGTTCTGCATGGCCAGCACGCGGTCGGGCCAGCCGCCCTGCAGCTGCTCCATGTCGTCCAGCAGGCGCTGCGCGTAGTCAGTGATCTTGAAGTACCACTGGGTCAGCTCGCGGCGGACGACCTCGGCGCCGCAGCGCTCGCACCGGCCGGCGACGACCTGCTCGTTGGCCAGCACGGTCTGGTCGTTGGGGCACCAGTTGACCAGGCCGCCCTTGCGGTAGGCCAGGCCGCGCTCGAAGAAGCGCAGGAACAGCCACTGGGTCCACTTGTAGTACTCGGCGTCGCTGGTGTGCAGACGCCGCGACCAGTCGAAGGAGATCGCGTAACGCTTGAACGAGGCCGCCTGGGTCTCGATGTTGGCGTAGGTCCACTCCGCGGGGTGGGCGTTGCGCTTGATCGCCGCGTTCTCGGCGGGCAGGCCGAAGGAGTCCCAGCCGATGGGGTGCAGGACGTTGTAGCCGCGCTGGAACCAGTAGCGCGCCACGACGTCGCCCAGGCCGAACGCCTCGGCGTGGCCCATGTGGAGGTCGCCAGACGGGTACGGGAACATGTCCAGCAGGTAACGCCGCTCCCGGGTGTCGGCGGCGTCCTCGCTCGCCCGGAAGGGGTCCTGCTCCTCCCATCGCTGCTGCCACTTGGCCTGCAGCGCCTGCGGATCGTACTCACTCACGGCGGTTTTCCTTCGGTTAAAAGATGTGACCCATAAGAAAACCCCTCGTTCCCGCAACGAGGGGTCGCCGCGACGGCGGGAGTTCAGCTCGACGGCCGTCGCGGCCCGCTAAGCAGCTGGGTCGCGGAACGCACGTGTCAAGACTAGCGCAGCCGACAACCGCTCGTCTTCCGTGGAAAGCCATGTCCGGGCCGGGATCCCCGGGCACAATGGACGCTTCCGCTCCTGCGAGACCGGATGGTGATGTATGCAGCGCTTCCCGGCCGCGCCCAGTTCGGTCCTCGCGCTCCACACTCGAGTATCTACGCCCCGTGTGACCTCTTATGTCCCTTTAGTTTACTCTCGTCACCGTGGCGCGCTCAGCTGAGCCCGGATGGGACCCCGACGGCCTGCCCATGCAGGACCCGCCGACCGATCCCACTGGCTTCTCACGTTTTGCTGCGGAACCACCGGCTTCGCATGAGATCATGCCGGGTGCGTCCAATCCGGACATAACCTCGGGAGGTACGGCAGCAATGGCAACGGAGAATTCCGGAGCGTCACCCTTGCCGCCGTCCTGGCCCGACGTGCCGGCGTCGCGGCCCGACGCCCGCGACGAGCGCGGCCCCGGCGCGTGGTCCGACACGTCACGTCACGAGCCCGTGCCGACCGCGTGGCCGGAGGCCTCCCGCATCGAGCCCGCGTCGGGATCGTGGCCGGAGGCGCCTCGCGCGAACGGCTCGGCCCCCGCGTGGCCCGAGCAGGCGCCGCCCGCCCGCGAGCCGCTGCCCGCCTGGTCGAACCTGTCCACCCCGGCGCCCTGGCCGCCCAGGGACTCCGCCGCGGCGCCGCCCGCGCCCGACCCGCTCGGCGGCATCGACCCCGCCGACCCGCTCGGCGCGGGCACCAGCCCCTCGCACCCCCGGCTCAACCCGCCGGCCGGCAACCCCGCACCCGGGGGCCACCCGGGCGGCCCCGTCCAGAGCGGCCCCGTTTACGGCGATCCGCGCCAGGGCGCGCCGGCGCAGGGCGGCCCGCTCCATGGCGATCCTCTCCATGGAGGTCCGCATCAGGGCGCCCCGCTCGGGGCCGACCCCAGGACGATGGGCGCACCGGCCGGTCACCCGCAGCCGGGCGGTCACCAGCAGGCAGGCGGTCCGCTCATGAACGCGGCCGACGCCGCGGGGCCTGCCGCGCCCGGCCCGATGACGGGCGTCCCCGGCGAGCAGCGTCCCGGCGCCCAGCTGAGCCGTGACCCGTCCGACCCCGACAACCGATTCGTCACCGCGGGGCAGATCAGCGGCTCGCGCACCCCGCCGCCCGAGCGCCAGCAGGAACTGTGGAACACCGTCTTCGGCGACGGCGACGAGGAGGCCATCGGCGCCGAGGACAGCGACGACGACGGCCCCGGCAAGCCCGTCTGGATCTACGCGCTGGCCGGCTCGATCGGCATCGCGCTGGTCGCCGCGCTGCTGTGGGCCTTCCTGGCGGGCCCGCTGGCCAAGGAGACGTCGGCGTCGCCCGCCGCCGAGCCGTCCCCGACGGCCTCGACCGCCAAGCCGCCCACCAAGAAGCCGTCCGTGGGACGTCTGCCCAGGTTCCAGGGCACCCCCTCCCCCGTCATGGGCGTGACCGCCGATTCCACCGCGGGGATCTCCGTGCCCAGGCTCGGCGGCCCGTGGAAGGCCGACGTGCGCACCACCATGAAGTCCACGTACGGCTACAGCACCCGCCAGTTCGCCCCCGCCGGCACCGACGCGTCGGGCAAGCCGGTCGTCGCCCAGGTGATGACGGGCCCGCTGCCCGCCAGGCTGGCCGGCACCTACTCCTCCCCCGACGACCTGGAGCCGGTGATCAAGGCCGTGGTGGTGTCGGCGCGCAAGCTGTACTTCGCCACCCCGAACATCGCCAGGAAGACCGCCACCCAGACGCTGAAGGTCGGCGACCTGCCCGCCCAGCTCAACGCCTACGAGGTGACGGTCAACGGGGCGAAGACGACCGTGGTGGCCGCCGCGATCAACACGGGCGCGGACGTGCCCGCGATCGTCTACATGTCGGTGCCGTCGGAGCACAAGGAACTGCTTCCCGACATCAACAGCGTCTTCAAGCAGATCAAGCCGACCGCCGCTTCCTGACCTCACGCCGGGGAGAGCCAGGAGGCGGGGACGGCCGGGCCTGACGGCCTCAGAACGTGCACTCCATGTGCTTGATGCCGTTGATGAAGGCCGAGTGGAGCCGGTCGGGCTTGCCGCCCTCGATCGCGGGCACACGGCGCAGCAGCTCGCGGAACATCACCGTGATCTCCCTGCGGGCCAGGTGGGCGCCCAGGCAGAAGTGCGGGCCCGGCCCGCCGTAGCCGACGTGCGGGTTGGGGCTGCGGGTGATGTCGAAGGCGTGGGGGTCGGTGAAGACGGCGGCGTCCCTGTTGGCCGACCAGTAGAACAGGACGGCCTTCTCGCCCGCCCTGTAGAGGTGCCCGTTCATCTCGACGTCGCGCGTCACCTTGCGGCGCATGAAGTTGACCGGCGAGGCGAGCCGGACGATCTCCTCGACCGTGCCCGGCAGGTGGGCCTCCATGTCCGACAGCAGCAGGGCGCGCTGGGCGGGGTTCTTGGTGAGCAGGCGCAGGCCGTAGGAGATGGCGTTGCGGGTGGTCTCGTTGCCCGCCACGACGAGCAGGATGAAGAAGGAGCCGAGCTCCTGCAGCGTCAGCCGCTCGCCGTCGAGGTTGGCGTTGACCAGCGCGGAGGTCAGGTCGGACGTGGGGTGGTCGGCGCGGTGGGCGGCCAGGTCCTGCACCAGCTGCTGCAGCTCGAAACCGGCGTTGAGCAGGCGGGTGGCGACGTCGCCCACGTCGGAGCCGATGTACTCGGGGTCGAAGCCGCCGAGGATGAAGTTCGAGCGGTCGAAGACGAACTGGTAGTCCTTCTCCGGGATGCCCATCATGTCGCAGATGATCTTCAGGGGCAGCCTGGCGGCCACCTCGGTGACGAAGTCGCAGCCCGGGCCCTTGGCCAGCAGGTCGTCGACGATGCGGGCGGCGGCCGCCTCCACGTCCGCCTCGAACTGCCTGATCATCTTGGGCGTGAAGGCCCTGGACACGATACGGCGCAGCCTGGCGTGCCGCGGATCGTCCATGTTGATCATCGAGCCGAAGTACTCGGTGAACTCGGGCGGCATGTCGGGGATGTTGGTCGCGCCGCCGTCGCCCGAACAGAAGACCGCGGGGTTGCGGCTGGCTTCGAGGATGTCGGCGTGCCGTACCAGGGCGTGGTAGCCCGGACCCTTCGGCGCGAAGGACACCTCCATCTCCTCGAAGAAGACCGGCCCGTCGAGCGCGCGCAGCCGGGCGAACGCCGCCTCGCGCTCGGCCATGGGCAGCGCCCAGAAAGCCTGGTCAGACAGGTCGAAGTCCACGAGCCTCATGGGCACCATGGTTGGCGAAAGTGACTACTTACGTCAAGATTATGTGCGCGTTCGACAAGATCTGGAGCCCACGTTCGTCTGTTACGGCATCCACGCGGGCGATCACCGCCCTGCAGCGTGGAGGTATGAGATCTGATGTGGTGATCACCGGGCTGGGCGCGACCACCCCGCTGGGCGGGAACGTGGCGACGACGTGGGAGGGGCTGCTGGCCGGCCGCTCGGGCGTCGGCCCGACGGAGTGGGACCTGCCCGCGCGGATCGCGGCGCGGCTGACCGACGACCCCGCCGAGGTGCTCGGCCGGCCGCTGGCCCGCCGCCTCGACCGGTGCGAGCAGGTCGCGGTGGTGGCGGCGCGGGAGGCGTGGGCGGACGCCGGCCGTCCCGAGGTCGACCCCGTACGGCTGGCCGTGGTGATCGGCACCGGCACCGGCGGCGCGGTGACCATGCTCGACCAGGACGACATCCTGGAGAAGGAGGGCGTGCGCAGGGTCTCGCCCCACACCATTCCCATGCTCATGGCCAACGGCCCGGCCGCCTGGGTCAGCATCGAGCTGGGCGCGCGCGGCGGCGCCCACGCTCCGGTCAGCGCGTGCGCGTCGGGCTCGGAGGCGATCGCGATGGGCCTCGACCTGATCAGGCTGGGCCGGGCGGACGTGGTCGTCGCCGGCGGCGCCGAGGCGTGCGTCCACCCGCTGACGATGGCCGCCTTCGCCCAGGCCAGGACGCTGTCGAAGCGCAACGACGAGCCCACGCGGGCCTCCAGGCCGTTCGACGTGAGCAGGGACGGCTTCGTCCTGGGCGAGGGCGCGGGCCTGGTGGTGCTGGAGCGGGCCGCGTTCGCCGCCGCGCGCGGCGCGAGGGTGCTGGCCACGCTGGCGGGCGCGGCGGTCACGTCGAACGCCGTCCACATCACCGCCTCCGCCGTCGAGGGCCAGTCCAGGGCGATCACCACGGCGCTGCGGGAGGCGCGGCTCGATCCCGCCGACGTGGGGCACGTCAGCGCGCACGCCACCTCCACCCCCGAGGGCGACCCCGTGGAGGCCGAGGCGATCGCCGGCGCGGTCGGCCGGCACCCTTCGGTGACCGCGATCAAGTCGATGATCGGCCACCTGTGCGGGGGCGCGGGCGGCGTGGCGACGGTCGCAGCCGTCCGCTCGATCGTGGAGGGTATGGTGCCGCCCACCATCAACGTGGAGAGCCTCGATCCGGCGATCGAGCTCGACGTGGTGCGCGGGACGGCGGCGCCGCTCCCCCGCGGGGCGGTGCTCGTCAACGCCTTCGGCTTCGGCGGCCACAACGCCAGCCTGGTGCTGGGACGCTAGCCAGGATCTCCCTCTCCCCTCCGTCCAGCGCTCGCCCTCCTCCTCGAAGACCCTCGTCCCGAGGTCGGCAGGGGCGGTGAAAACGCGTTGAGCCGGGTGCGCGGCGCCCGCTAGGTTCTGCGCGTGACGTTCTTCTTCCGACGTTGACGATCCGCCGGCGGGCCGCGGCCGCTCTCTCGAGCACCGGCCCACCGCCGGTGATGCGGGACGGCATGCCGCCGCCCCGGGTCGCGACGTGGGAGAAGACAGGTGCATACGCTCCTGGTGGCCAGGACGGTACGCGGCCTTGAGCCGCTGGTGGCCGAGGAGATCGGCGGTGCGGAGCGCTTCCGGCACCGCGAGGTGTGGTTCAGGCGGGGCGTGCCCGATCCCGGTCTGCTCGAGCTGCGAACAGCTGACGACGTGCTGCTGGCGGGTACGGTGGCCGGGCGGGTGGGGCACACCAAGGCCGCGCTGGACCGCCTGCGCGCGGCCGCGCGCGAGGTGGACGCCGCCGCGCTGGTGTCGCTGAAGGCGCAGTTCGCCGGCTCGGCCGAGGTGAAGGCGCCGCCCGAGACGAAGGCGCGGCCCGAGGGGAAGGCGCGCCGCGACGCGAACGCGCGGTCCGAGGCGAATGTGCGGCCCGAGGCGAAGGCGCTGCCCGAGGTGGCAGGGCTGGAGGTGTCCGCGTCCTTCCTGGGCAGGCGCACGTTCACCCGCTACGACATCGAGGACGCCGTGGGCGCCGAGCTGGCCGCTCGCCTCGGCGTGCCGTACCACTCCAGGAGGCAGGGGCCGCCGCCGCCCTGCGCGTTGTCCTGGCGGGTCAGCGTGGAGGGCGACGAGGCGGTGATCGGGCTGCGGATCGCCGGCAGGCCGCTGCACCGCAGGCCGTACAAGATCGGCACGGTGCCGGGCACGCTGCATCCGCCGGTGGCGGCGGCGATGGTCAGGCTGGCGGGGCTGGAGCGGGCGCGCACGGTGCTGGATCCGTGCTGCGGGGCGGGCACGACGCTCATCGAGGCGCGCGCGGCGGCCCCGTCGGCCCGTTATCTCGGCGCCGACCTCAGCCCCGCCGCGGTGCGGGTGGCCGCGGGCAACGCGGCGGCGGGCGCCGGCGCGGGGATCGGGTGGCTGGCCGCTGACGCGGGCCGGATCCCGCTGCCCGCCGGCAGCGTGGACGTGGCGCTGGTCAACCCGCCGTGGGAGTGCCAGGTGGCCGCGGGCGGCTTGCTCGCCGCCGGCCACGACAGGTTCTGGAGCGAGCTGCGGCGGGTGCTGAAGCGGCCGGGCAGGGTCGTCGCCCTGCTGCCGGAGCTCGTCCGGCCGCCGGGCTTCCAGGTGGACAGGGCGATCCGGGTGAGCCTCATGGGCAGGCACCCGGTGATCGCGGTGCTCAGTCCTCCAGCCAGGCGAGGATCAGGTCGTTGACCTCGCGCGGGCGTTCGAGGTGCAGGAAGTGCCCCGCCCCCGCGACCTTCTCCATCCGCGAGCCCGGCGGCAGGTGGGTGAGCGCGTCCTTGGCCAGGTGCTCGCCGAGGCAGCCGTCCTGGGCGCCGTGCAGGTAGAGCACGGGCCGGTCGGGCGCGGGCGGCTCGGGGAAGCGGCCCGAGGGCGGGGTGGTGCCGAGCATGGCGCGGTAGTAGCCGATCGCTGCGGCGAGGTTGGCCGGCGCGCCGATGCTCCGCCTGACGAACTCCAGGTCTTGGGTGGCGTCGTAGCCGGGCGACCAGTCGCGCCAGAGCCCGTCGAGGAAGCCGGGGGTCGCGGCGGCGCTCTCGGCCAGGCCGGTCTGGAACAGGAAGATGTAGAAGGAGCGCTTGAGCTGCGCGTAGTCGAAGAACCCGGACAGCAGGGCGCCGACCGGCGGCACCGCCATGGCCACCGACCTGCGGAAGCGGCCGGTCGTGCCGTACACGGGGAAGGCGCCCCAGTCGTGCCCGACGACGACGGCCCACTCGTCGCCGCCCAGTTCCTCGTGCAGGGCCAGGACGTCGGTCACCAGCGCGGCCGCCTCGTAGGCGCCGTCGGCGGGGATCTCGGTGGGCGCGTAGCCGCGCAGGAACGGCGCCACCGCGCGGTAGCCGCGGCCGGCCAGTTCGGGCATCAGGTGGCGCCAGGTGTGCGCGGTGTCGGGGAAACCGTGCAGGCACAGCGCGAGGGGGCCGTCGCCGCACGTCAGGTAGGCGAACTCCAGCCCGTTGGCGTGGACGGTCCCGATCTCGATGACGGTCATGTCGTCGCTCCCCTGCCGGTCGGTCAGTACGCGTACGTGAGGTGCTTGACGCCGTTGATGAAGTTCGACAGCAGGAAGTCGGGCTCGCCCACGGCGCGGATGCCGGGCAGCCGGGTGAACAGCTCGCGGAACATCACGGTCATCTCCCTGCGCGCCAGGTGGGCGCCGAGGCAGTAGTGCGGCCCTGGGCCGCCGAAGCCGACGTGCGGGTTGGGGTCGCGGGTGATGTCGAAGACGTCGGGGTCGGTGAAGACGGCCTCGTCCCTGTTGGCGGAGTTGTAGAAGAGCAGCACCTTGTCGCCCTTGCGGTACATCCCGTGGTCGCGGGTGACGGTCCTGCGGAACTGGATCACGGGGGTGGAGTAGCGCACGATCTCGTCGCACGCCTTGGTGATCCGCCCGTCGAAGTCGGCCATGAGGTGCTCGCGCTGCTCGGGATGGTCGGTGAACAGCTTGAGCCCGTAGGCGATGGCGTTGCGGGTGGTCTCGCTGCCCGCCACGACCAGCAGGATGAAGAACGAGCCGAGTTCCTGCGGGGTGAGCCGTTCGTCGCCGTTGACCAGCAGGCTCACCAGGTCGCCGGTGGGCCGCTTGCGCCGCTCGTCGCCGAGGGCGGCGGCCAGCCGGTTGAGGGAGTGGCCCGCGTGCAGGAGCTTGCCGAGCCCCTTGGCGACGTTCCAGCGGCTGAAGTCGGGCCGGACGCCGGTGTACTCGGGGTCGGCGTTGCCGAGGATCACGTTGGTACGGCGCAGCACCATGTCATGAAATTTCGCCGGAATCCCCATCATGTCGCAGATGACGCGGACGGGAAGCCTGGCGGCGATCTGCTCGACGAAGTCGCCAGGTCCCGCCTCGACCGCCTGGTCCACGATCTCGGTCGCCGCCACGGCGAGGTCGTCCTCCATCTTCGCCAGGATGCGCGGCGTGAACGCCCTGGAGACGATCCTGCGCAGTCTGGCGTGGCGGGGGTCGTCCATGTTGATCATCGAGCCGAAGTAGACGGCGAGCCAGCGCGGCATGTCGGGGATGCTGTTGGAGCACGGCTCGCTGCTGAACACCTCGGCGTTACGGCTGGCCTCGACCACGTCGGCGTGGCGGACCAGCGCGTAGTAGCCCTCGCCCGCGCCGATGAAGGGCACCGGGTTCTCCTTGACGAACACCGGCCGGTCCAGTTCGCGCAGCCGTCTGAAGGCGGCCATCCGCTCGGCCTGCGGAAGACCCCAGAAGGGGATCTGCGACAGATCGATGTCCATGCCGTCCATCGTTGGCGCAAGTGTTCACTTACGTCAAGGGCCCACACCGTCCCGCCAGTGTGGCGCGTACGTCACCCGGCCCGGCTCGTCCATATGCATCTGTAACCTTTGTTACCTACCGGTCGGTATGTGGTTCCTGCCAAGATGGCGCGCGTAGGAGTCAGCGCGAGGGAGGAAGGCCTGCCCATGCTCAACCTGTCGATCGTCCTCGAGGACAGCGCTCGCAACGCCCCTGACGACACCGCCGTCGTCTTCGGCGATCTGCGCCTGCCGTACTCCATGGTGGAGACGATCGCCAACCAGGTGGCGAACCTGCTGGTGGCGCGCGGCGTCGGCAAGGGCGACAAGGTCGCGCTGGCCTGTCCGAACGTACCGTACTTCCCCTTCGTCTACTTCGGCATCCTCAAGGCGGGCGCGACGGTCGTGCCGCTGAACGTGCTGCTGCAGGCCAGGGAGATCACCTACCACCTCGACGACAGCGACGCCAAGGCGCTGTTCTGCTTCGAGGGCACCCCCGAGCTGCCGCTGGGCGAGCGCGGCAAGGCGGGCTTCGAGGCCGCCGAGGGCTGCGAGCACTTCTTCGTGCTGCCGGCCACTCCGCTGGCCACCGAGTCGGAGTACGGCGAGTCGATCTGGGCGGCGCTGAACGGCATGCCGGGCGAGTTCCAGACGGTGCAGACCGCCCCGGAGGACACCGCGGTGATCCTCTACACCTCGGGCACCACGGGCCAGCCCAAGGGCGCCGAGCTGAGCCACCAGAACATGCTCATGAACGCCATGGTCGCCGACGAGATGTTCCCCCGCACCCCCGGCGGCGACACCTACCTGGCCGTGCTGCCGCTCTTCCACTCCTTCGGTCAGACCGTCGTGCTGAACACGGGCTTCCGCAGGCGCGGCACGCTGGTGCTCATGCCGCGGTTCGAGCCCGGCGCGGCACTGGAGCTGATCCGCAAGGAGAACATCACCTTCCTGGCCGCCGTGCCGACGATGTTCTGGGGCCTGCTGACCAAGATCCACGCCGACGGCGTCGAGGCGCCCTCCTCCCTCAGGCTCGCCGTGGCCGGCGGCGCCTCCTCCCCCGTCGAGGTGCTGCGCGACTTCGAGCAGACCTTCGGCATCGGCATCCTGGAGGGCTACGGCCTGTCGGAGACCTCCCCGGTGGCCAGCTTCAACCAGCTCGGCCGGCCGACCAAGCCCGGCACCATCGGCACCCCGATCTGGGGGGTGGAGATGAGGCTCGTCGACAACGACTGGAAGACGATCGAGGGCGAGGGCCCCGGCGAGATCGCCATCCGCGGCCACAACATCATGAAGGGCTACTACAACCGGCCCGAGGCGACCGCGGAGGTCATGAACGACGGCTGGTTCCGCACCGGCGACATCGCCACCCGCGACGCGGACGGCTACTACGCCATCGTCGACAGGGCCAAGGACATGATCATCCGTGGCGGGTTCAACGTCTACCCGCGCGAGATCGAGGAGGTCCTGATGACCCACCCCGCGGTCTCGCTGGCCGCGGTCGTGGGGGTCCCGCACGAGTCGCACGGCGAGGAGGTCAAGGCGTACGTCATCCGGGCCGCGGGCGCCGCCGCCACCGAGGCGGAGCTGGTGGCCTGGAGCAAGGAGAACATGGCCGCCTACAAGTACCCCCGGATCGTCGAGTTCCGCGACGACCTGCCGATGACCGCCACCGGCAAGATCCTCAAGCGCGAGCTGCGCTGAGGCGGACCGGGCCGCGGGGGCGTCCCCGCGGCCCACGGTGATATCTTCCTTAGTGCAACTCTTGCACGAGACAAGGAATCCCCCGATGGAACCCAGCGTGGTCTTCCGCCACTACCTCAGCGCGGTGGTCCTGCACAGCCTGGCCAGCGCCGAGGCGGCGGGGCTGAACGCCACCGACCTCTACGCGCTCAACACGCTGGAGCTGTCAGGTCCGCTCACCTCGGGCGAGCTGGCCGCCCGTACGGGCCTCACGACGGGCGCGACCACCAGGCTGATCGACCGCCTGGAGCAGAGCGGCTACGTCAGGCGGGCCGCCGACCCCGCCGACCGGCGCAAGGTGATCGTCGAGGCGTCCGGCAGGCCGGCCCGGCTGGACGCGGCGCTCAGCGGCGCCCGGCAGCGGCTGGCGGAGCTGCTCGGCGGCTACACCGAGGAGCAGCGCGCCACGCTGTTCGACTACTTCGGCAAGGCGGCCGGCGCCTTCCAGGAGGCCACCGACGAGCTGACGGCCACCCGCGGGTAGGGCGCTCCCTACCGGCGAAACGGGTGCGCGCGGGGGAGATCCGCCCGCGGGTGATCCAGAACACTGGACGCATGCCCACCACGCAGACACTCCCCGCATCCGTCAAGGCCTCCTCCACCCTCTGGTTCGCCGCCGTCGGCGCGGGCGCCTTCGAGACCGCGCTCGCCGTCGGACAGGCACTGTCGGCCGGCACCCCGTTCGCCGCCCTCGCCGGCGGGCTGGCCTTCCGGCTGGCGGTGTTCGCCGGGGCCGTCGCCCTGGCGGCGAGCCTGCGCCGCGGCCACAACTGGGCCAGGATCGCGCTGGCCCTCACCCTCGGCGTCTTCGGCACTCTGTCGCTGGTGATCGAGCCCGTCCGGTGGCTGCTCGCGGGCAACTCCGTCGCCGACTTCTACGCCTCCGCCGGGCCGCTGACCTACGTCTTCACCCTCAGCCGCGTGCTGCACCTGGCGGCGGTCCTGGGAGCCATGGTGCTGATGTTCAGCACCGACGCCAACGCCTACTTTCGCCAGAGATCACGATGACCGATATGGTTTGCGGTCATGCATAATCGTCTGACCGGAATGCTGGTCGGTGCCGTTTTCGGCGCGGTCTTCGTGATCGTCAACGCGCCTGGGCCGCTCGGTTCCGGCATCGCCACCGGCCTGCGCGTGGCGGCCGGCCTCGCCCTCGCCTACGCGCTCTTCCTGTGGTTCAGCGCCGGCCGGCGCCTCAGGTCGAGAGCCACGCCGCCCCAGCCGCCCGAGGGCGCCAGGATGTTCGGCCGCGGCTACCTGCTGATCGTGGCGGCCGAGGTGATCCTGCTGTTCGGCGGCCTCCAGGTCCTCCGGGTGCTGGACCGGCCATGGCAGGGCAACGTCGCGTGGGTGGCCCTGATCGTGGGGCTCCACTTCGTCGCGCTGGCTCCGGTGTGGAAGGAACCCAGCATCGGGATCACCGGCGCGGTGCTGTCCGTCCTCGGGATCGCCGG